>NZ_MKEQ01000001.1:2554613-3193266 GCF_001875655.1 Enterobacter hormaechei ATCC 49162 | reverse complement strand
CGCATTGAGGCCGCTCAGGATGTGGATAGCGCCAAAGCAGTCCGTGCCGACATCGAAACGGCTAAAGCGACGCTTGGATCCGCACTGTTCACCGAGCTGAAAAACAAAGCCGTTAAGCGGTACTACCTGGTCGATGCACGTAACAAGGTTGAGGCGGCTATCAACTCCCTACCTTCTCCGGAAGAACCGGACGCGACAGAGCGGTTCGCGGAAGCCGAGCGTGTGCTCGCATCTTCAAAGCGTCACTTGGGCGACGAGTTGCACGATCAGTTCAGCATCACCCTGGCGGATATGAAACCGGAATACGTGGACTAAGGGAGGCGGGAGGGTCCGCCCTCCCAGTAACAACATGACGAAAATTATCGAACGCGGGATGATTTTTAACAGCGAGATGGTGCGCGCCATCCTCGACGGCAGGAAGACGCAGACACGGCGCCCGGTAAAGTTTCCGATATTGGATAGAAATCTTGGGTGCGAGCTGGCTGGCAATGAACTGGCAGGGGAGCTGTCGGCAGGGAACTATCTGAACAGCGCATTTGGCAAGCCAGGCGACCGCATCTGGGTGCGCGAGACGTGGGCGCGCTACAACATCGACCAGAACAGCCACGACATAGCGTACCGCGCCACAACTCCAGCAGACTGGCCAGAAGAAGGCCGCTGGCGTCCAAGCATCCACATGCCGCGCTGGGCGAGCCGCATCACGTTGGAGATTACCGGGGTGCGGATTGAGCGCTTGAATGGCATCAGTGAAGCGGATGCAGAAGCGGAAGGCATCGACATGGATGCACTTGCTGACTCACAGGACTGTTACGACTGCATTGCAGGCCACAACATGACCGGAAGACCAACGGCAACAGGCGCATTTAAGTACCTGTGGGAATCCATCTACGGTTCTGACAGCTGGCGCGCTAACCCATGGGTCTGGGTGATCGAGTTTAAGCGTATCGAAGGAGATGGCCATGCGACTGATTAACCGAGGTAACCAGCAATCCCCGTTAGCGCGTCAGGCATGCGAAATCGCGCTGGCTGCCCACCAGCAAAGATACGGCGACTATGGGCGCAGCAAGATGAAAGAGACCTACACGGTGAGAGTTGAAGGCGTGAAGGTCTGGGTTGAGGTGGTGAACCGCAAGACGAGCTATGTGGCCACGGCAATGACAGGTATGCGCCGCCTGCGTGCCCTTCCCGGCCAGGTGTCCTGATAAAGAATTATCAAACGGCCCCGGTAGGGGCCCTTGGAGAATAAAGATGAGCAAAGCAACGAATAAATTTGAGCTGATGAGCACTAAAGACATCTGCGGGCAGCTGTGTATTTCCTCACGTACGCTCGAACGCTACAGGAAAAGAGCCCCAAACGAGAACCCTTTCCCTGAGCCCGATTGCGCTTACATGGGCGGCCCCAATAAATGGTTAAAAACCAAAGTTACAGCCTGGCAAATCAGAGAGATGTCCAGGACCACCCGCAAGCCTATGTCCCACTTAAACCTCACGCGTGATGATAAAGGCCGCCTCACCCGACCTGACGCGGCGTGAACTCCAGAATGTCGGGCTCGACGATGCTCATAAGTCGGGCCCACCACTTACCATATGCCACTCTCATTTCCTCAACATAGGTGTGCTTGTCGTATACCGACCACACCCCAGGCAGTTTGTGCCCGAGCATTATCTCGGCGATATGCGGCTCGGTTAGCTCTGAGAAATTCGTTCGCGCAGTTCGGCGTAGGTCATGAATAGTAAAGTGTGGGACCTGCTCGTTATAAGCCTTGAGCATGAACTTAACCAGGTTGCTGCTGATGCTCATATGGAAGCCTTCACTCATCGGCTTGTCTTCATATTTTGAAAAAACAAAGCGTCCAGGCGCCAGCTCAATGGCCCGTTTTATCAGCGGGAGCATTTCCGGGATGATAGGTCGAATTATCGGTTTCTTTGTCTTCCGCCCTGTCTTGTGGTTTTCCCATGGAACAGTCCAGATCCCTTCTTCAAAATCAAAGTGTGCGACTTCAGCCTGCCGGAGTTCGCCGACCCTGCACGCCCATATCAGTGACAATTTATAGAGGATCTTGTTTCGCTCAATGAGTCGGGAATCCTCAATGGCTCGCCAGACAATCGCCAGTTCTTTACGGTCCAGGGTTCGCTCACCCATTTGTTTCTGGATGCCGAAATCACGCCCAGACATTTCTGACAGCGGGTTAACTTCCAGCAGCTGCCGTTTCACTGCCCAGGAATAACACTGTCGGCCGTTGCTGATCACGCGCCGGGTGATCTCGCTGTAACCCTGGGCCAATCTGTCCAGGACAGTGAGCCAGTTGTGTAACGTGAGCTGATGCGCAGGGTATTTCCCGAGCTTGGGGAAAACGTGCAGTTCAAACGAGCGGAGGACCTGCCCGGCTGATTCTTTCTGAATGCAGACCATTGAGTGCCATTCACGGAACAGCTCTTCGAAGGTGTACTGGCTATTAATCTTGGCTTTGTCGAGGCTTTGCCTGATCCTTGGGTTTTCGCCACGGGCAAGAATAGCGGCCCACTTAGCCACTTCATCGCGCGCAGCCTTTAAACCGAACTCCGGATAGCTGCCGATCGTCATCTTGTCCTGTTTACCCAGGAAGCGGAATCGGTAGAAAAAAGTAACGGCCCCCTTTTTGGAGATACGTACCCACAGACCATCACGGTCTGCCTTTTCTTCAACTTTGTCTCGTTCGCGCCCAAGGCACGACTTTAGATAACTATCTGAAATAGCCATGATTTGTCCCTGCGTGTGTCCATCAGAACGGGGGGTTATGTGTCCATCATAGGATATGGACGCACTGGTGGACACAAAAACCATGACTTATGATGTCGTAGGTTGACTGTACATGCAAACAGTATAATTTTTGGAAAGGCTGATTTGATGGGGATCTTGAGGCGTTTTTGTCGGAGGTTTGCGGAGGCTGGCGGGGTATCAATTATCGATGTGAGCAATGATCGAAAAGTTACGTATGTTCTTCATATAGTTAAATAATTATGCCTTACGAATTCCTGGAGGCCGCTGTTCTTAGCCTGACGTTTTTCAGTGCGAAAACGCAGCATTCTACACTACATCCTCGTCCGCTGGAAATGCACTTAGAGCCAGGTATAGCGCGCAGAGATGAGGTTTTCTTTATCGGGGTGTAAATAATAATAAAGCCCGGCGATCACCGGGCCTCAGACGAGAGCGTCTCAACACGAAGCTGGTCGGGTGCCAGTGCAACGCTGAGGATGACAGGCTGCCAGGCTTCCCGGGCGGCAAGCCTTGGGGAAACGCCTTTAGCAAGCCAAAATCCGCCCACGCCGCCCAAAGCGGCCCCGCACATGGCGGCCAAATCGGTGCCGAACAGCATCTGGAAAACCCCGCCCATTACGAACAGGCCTGCCAGCGGAGAAAGGTAAACCAGCATGGCGGAAGTGAGCAGGCTGCCTTCAGCGATGCCCAGCTCCACTTTTTGCCCAGCCACCAGCGGTTGGTCGCTCGGCACAGCAATAGTGTGCGACGTCTGCGGCCCCAGCTTATTCAACACGCGGCTGCCGCAACCGGCTCGCGAAGCGCAACTGCTGCATGAGGCTTTCACATCACAGCTGACAAGCGCTACGCCATCCTGCCAGGATACGACCGTGGCCCACTCTTTAATCATTGTGCGGCCCTAAATTTAATGCTGTCTGAAATACGTTTTGCCGTTGGCGGCGGTAATTCACCCACTATGGTAATTTCCGCATTATCGCGCACCGTCGTGCTGACCGTCCGGCGACCGGTACGGAGCATCTGTTCGGAACTGTTCGCCGTAGCACGGTTGATATTCACCGAGAAGCTAAACAGACCATCGGAATAGAGTCGCGACTCAACCGGTGTTTCAATGGTCGGCAGCTGACGACGGCTGCTGGAAACTTCGCTAAACCCTTGTGGGATCCAGGAAGGTACCCAGTTGAAATTGACAGAATCGCCAGCAGGTACGGAAAGTAAAGGCGGCAGGCTGGCTTTGGCCAGATTCTGCATGCTGTTGCCAACCTGACTGTTCACGTCAAAGGAGATCACGCGGAACTGTTCCAGCGTTTCACCGTCGCGATCGAGCAGATCAACCCGCATTGGCAGCTTCGTCTCGGCGTCGATCCAGACGATATAGCTGTAACGTGTGCCATCCCGCGCGACAACGCGGATCACCTCGCACAGCCTGTCGGCAATACGCGTTCGCCCCACCGAGATAAAATCATAGTAGGGGGCGAGACGTTTAAAATCGGTATAAATGAGCGACGGCAGGGAATCAACGATGTAGTCGCCATTGAGCGTAAATGGCTCAAGGCCTGGCTCGAAATAGCTGATTTCATTCCCACGCTGGACCACTTCCCGACGCGGGCCATCCATCTGCAAAAGCTGGGCGAGCGGCTGATTATCAAGGCGGGCGTGGCGATAGCGCAACGATTCGACACCCTGCTTATTGATGCTGATAAATGCCAACTCGTAGTTGAGTGACTGGCTGGCCAGATTCATTTGCTGCAACAACGCCCCGGATGAAACATCAGCCGAGGCGTTAGCAGAGAAGAACAGGCTACCCGCCATCAAAGACATGGCGAACCAAAGTTGCTTCATTACTGCGATTGCGTTCCTAAAGTTTGGTTTCCTGGCACCTGCACAGCAGCCTGCTGGGTTTGGGCCTGCTCAAACTGAAGCTGCTCGGAGTGCAGACGACGCTGCAACTCGTAATCCTGCAACATCGCATTAATGCGACGACGCTGCTCCTGTACCTGCTGTTGCTGTCCGCCGCTTGCGGAGGCATCTGCCGGTACGCCCAGGCTAACCGGGCTGGCTTTACCCATCATCGGCAGCGTATTGAACACTGGCGCTTCAGGCTGCTGATTGGCTTCAGACTGAGTATTATAGTGCTGGACCCCAACGATAACTGCAAGCGATACGCACGCAGCGACCCCCATCTGGGTGAGCTGGCTGGCCCATGGACGCACCTTGTGCCAGAACGGCATTTTCTGCCACTGGTGAGGTGCAGGCTGCGCTTCAGGAATCAGCGGCGTGGTCTGATGAACAGGTTCGTTCTCAATGGCCGCCATAACGCGTGCTGAGATATCGAAATGGAGAACCTCACTGGTATCACCGCGCAGAGTGTCGCGGATAAGATGATAGCTCTCCCAGGTCTGTTGCATTTCGGGAGAATGAGACAACTCATTGAGCAGCTCATTATCCAGCGTTTCACCATCCATTAAAGCGGAAAGTTTTTCTTTCTGCATGCCTAATACCTTTTCCAGTATCCCGCTATCGTCAACGCCTGATAAGCGGTTGAACTTTATTATCAATGGCTTCTCGCGCACGGAAAATTCGTGAACGAACCGTGCCGACCGGACAATCCATGATGGCAGCTATCTCTTCATAGCTTAGGCCATCCAGCTCCCGTAACGTAATTGCCATGCGTAAATCTTCCGGGAGCGACTCGATCGTGCGAAAAACGATTTGTCTCAGTTCTTCTGACAACATTAAGTTCTCAGGGTTCGAAATTTCTTTCAGCGCACCGCCACTTTCGAAGTTTTCTGCGTCGATAGCGTCAACATCACTTGAAGGCGGACGACGACCCTGAGCAACCAAATAATTCTTAGCCGTATTGACTGCAATGCGATACAGCCAGGTATAAAAAGCACTATCCCCCCGGAATGAATCCAGCGCGCGATAGGCCTTAATAAAAGACTCTTGTACCACATCAGGCACATCGCCTGACGGTACATAGCGGGAAACCAGACTCGCTACCTTATGCTGGTAGCGCACCACCAGTAGGTTAAAAGCTTTCTGATCTCCCTTCTGGACCCGTTCAACCAGGACCTGGTCCGTTAACTGCTCGCTCATCCGAGGTAATGTCTCCCCAAACCAAATTCCACGCGTTATCGAAACGCCACTCTAACAACATTGCACTTTGAGCAAGCACCGAATTAGAGTGTCTGTTCTTCAATAAGTTCCGTAACGCCTTTGTTTTTGTTCATCGCGCCGCAGACTGTTCATTTTCTCTCATTATAAGTCTGTTCACGATACGCACCCGCTTTCTGACAAGAATCATCAACTTTATCGTCAGAAGAGTAACGCAACACAGGCTTTATTTCACCACAAAATCTGAAGCTAACGATCTGCTTCGCAAAATATTTCCAGCCGTTTAGCGCAGATTTCACTTCCGACCTTTCGTTTAGTCATTGCAACACGCATCAAAAAAAACGTGCGATATCTCGCATCACAATGCTATTCTCCCTGCACCATGTTTAGTAAATTAAACAAACATCATGAACACGACGCCTGAACTTCATTGTGATGTACTGATCATCGGTAGCGGTGCTGCCGGACTTTCCCTCGCGCTGCGCCTGGCGGAACATCAGAACGTAATCGTGCTGAGTAAAGGGCCGATGAGCGAAGGTTCCACTTTCTATGCACAAGGCGGGATTGCCGCCGTGTTTGATGAAACGGACAGCATTGCCTCGCACGTCGAAGACACCCTGATTGCCGGTGCCGGGATCGTGGATGAGCATGCCGCAGAGTTTGTCGCCAGCAATGCCCGTCACTGCGTGCAATGGCTTATCGACCAGGGCGTGCTGTTTGATACGCAGGTTCAGCCTAATGGTGAAGAGAGCTATCATCTGACCCGTGAAGGCGGCCACAGCCACCGCCGTATTCTGCACGCTGCTGATGCAACCGGAAAAGCGGTTGAAACCACGCTGGTCAGCAAAGCCCTCAGCCATCCCAATATCCGGGTGCTGGAGCGCAGCAACGCCGTCGACCTGATTATTTCCGATAAGATTGGCCTGCCTGGTACGCGCCGCGTTGTCGGTGCATGGGTATGGAATCGTAATAAAGAAAAAGTGGAAACCTGCCAGGCAAAAGCCGTAGTGCTGGCGACCGGTGGCGCTTCCAAGGTTTACCAGTATACGACTAACCCGGATATCGCCTCCGGAGACGGTATCGCCATGGCCTGGCGCGCTGGCTGCCGCGTGGCGAATCTGGAGTTTAATCAGTTCCATCCTACCGCCCTGTTCCACCCGCAGGCGCGTAACTTCCTGCTGACGGAAGCATTGCGCGGCGAAGGCGCGTATCTGAAGCGCCCGGACGGTTCCAGGTTTATGCCGGACTTCGACCCGAGAGGTGAGCTGGCACCGCGGGATATCGTGGCCCGCGCCATTGACCATGAGATGAAGCGGCTTGGCGTGGACTGTATGTATCTGGACATCAGCCACAAACCGGCAGATTTTATTCGCCAGCACTTCCCGATGATTTACGAAAAGCTGCTGGGCCTGGGTATCGATTTAACCCGCGATCCGGTGCCAATTGTGCCTGCCGCCCACTATACCTGTGGCGGGGTAATGGTTGACGATCATGGTCGTACGGACGTAGATGGCTTGTATGCGATCGGCGAGATCAGTTACACCGGCCTGCATGGGGCGAATCGCATGGCATCAAACTCGCTGCTGGAGTGTCTGGTGTACGGGTGGTCGGCTGCGGAAGATATTACCAAACGCATGCCCTATGCACGTCCGACAACGCACCTGCCAGCCTGGGATGAAAGCCGGGTAGAGAACCCGGACGAACTGGTGGTTATCCAGCATAACTGGCACGAGCTGCGGCTTTTCATGTGGGATTATGTCGGCATTGTACGCACAACGAAGCGTCTGGAGCGCGCGTTACGCCGCATCATGATGTTGCAGCAGGAAATTGATGAATATTACGCCAACTTCCGTGTTTCCAATAATCTGCTGGAGCTGCGTAACCTTGTGCAGGTAGCCGAGCTGATTGTGCGCTGTGCGATGATGCGCAAGGAGAGTCGAGGGCTGCATTATACGCTGGACTATCCCGACACGCTGGAGGTTTCCGGCCCGTCGGTGTTGTCCCCGCAGGCTCACATAAACAGATAAAAGGCCTGGGTCAGAGCAGTGTAATCTTCGGAATAACGCTGGTCTGGCCCACGAATGACCATCCTGTCGATAAAGCACTCCCCCTCTTTCGGCGAGAGCGCCAGCAACACGCGGTGCGGTAAGCGCCCTTCCGTATCCGAAATATCAGTACGAAGACGCAAATTCCAGCCGATCTCCCGTGCAATCGCAATGAAGGTATTGCCTGTGCTTTCAGGCAAGACTACGCAGAAAAATCCCTCTTCCGAGATGAGCTCCGCCGCACTGGTTAGTAGCGCCTTGTGATCGAGCGAGCCGGTGTAGCGTGCCTGCTCGCGTTCCGGCGTTCCACATTCCACGCCTGGCGCATAATACGGCGGATTGCTGACAATCAAATCGTAACGCGCGGTCTGCTCCGGCGCCCAGGTCAGCACATCGGCACATTCAACCCTGATGCGTTCTGCCCACGGAGAGTCGGCAGCGTTTTCACTTGCCTGCCGGGCCGCCTGAGGATCAAGCTCAACGGCGTCGATCGTGACGTGTTCTTCTGTACGCTGCGCCAGCATCAGCGCCTGAAGCCCGCTGCCCGTACCAATATCCAGAATGCGTTTGACACCTGCGACAGGCGCCCATGCACCCAGTAAAATACCGTCTGTACCGACTTTCATCGCACAACGATCGTGCGCCACAAAAAACTGTTTAAACGTAAAACCATCGCGGCGCAACTGCGCTTTGAGTTGAGACATGTCGGGGCAACCTTCTGAGTGAAACTGGAGTAGCATAGGGGAAAGCGAAGTGGTCGAAAAGCGATATCCATACAAACAGATGAAGATTACAGCCGTAACGTCTATAATCAGCGCCCCACACAGAGGTAGAACATGACTGTAACGACTTTTTCCGAACTTGAACTCGATGAAAGCCTGCTCAATGCCCTTGAGAGCAAAGGCTTTACACGCCCGACCGCCATTCAGGCCGCGGCCATTCCGCCTGCGCTTGAGGGCCGCGATGTGCTCGGTTCTGCGCCAACCGGCACGGGGAAGACAGCAGCCTACTTGCTGCCTGTGTTGCAGCATTTGCTCGATTTTCCGCGTAAAAAATCAGGCCCGCCGCGCATTTTGATCCTGACCCCGACCCGTGAACTGGCGATGCAGGTTGCCGAACACGCGCGTGAGCTGGCAGCGAACACCCATCTGGATATCGCGACCATCACCGGCGGCGTAGCGTATATGAACCACGCCGAAGTGTTCAGCGAAAACCAGGATATCGTTGTCGCGACGACAGGCCGTCTGCTGCAATACATAAAAGAAGAGAATTTCGACTGCCGCGCGGTGGAAACGCTGATTCTCGATGAAGCTGACCGCATGCTTGACATGGGCTTTGCCCAGGATATCGAGCACATCGCGGGCGAAACGCGCTGGCGTAACCAGACTATGCTGTTCTCGGCAACCCTTGAAGGGGATGCCATCAAAGATTTCGCCGAACGTCTGCTGGAAGATCCGGTGGAAGTGTCCGCTACGCCATCGACGCGTGAGCGGAAGAAGATCCACCAGTGGTACTACCGCGCAGATAACCTTGAGCATAAGGTTGAGTTGCTGAAACATCTGCTGAAGCAGGAAGAGGCAACCCGCACCATCGTCTTCGTTCGCAAACGTGAGCGCGTGCATGAGCTGGCGGAAATGCTGCGCAACGCTGGCATCAACAACTGCTATCTCGAAGGTGAAATGGCGCAGGTTAAGCGTACCGAAGGGATTAAGCGCCTGACCGATGGTCGCGTGAATGTGCTGGTTGCCACCGACGTTGCCGCGCGCGGAATCGATATCCCGGACGTGAGCCACGTGATCAACTTTGATATGCCGCGCAGCGGAGATACTTACCTGCACCGTATTGGTCGTACTGGTCGTGCGGGCCGGAAGGGTATTGCTATCTCTCTGGTAGAAGCACACGATCATTTGCTGCTTCAGAAAATTGGCCGCTACGTTGATGAGCCGCTTAAAGCTCGCGTGATTGACGGGCTTCGTCCGACCACACGTGCGCCGAGTGAAAAAATGACGGGTAAACCGTCCAAGAAAGCGCTCGCGAAACGTGCTGAGAGAAAAGAGAAAGAAAAAGAGAAGCCGCGCGTTAAGCAGCGCCACCGCGATACCAAGAATATTGGTAAGCGCCGTAAGCCAAGCTCTGCTGCGCCAGAGACGAAAACGGAAGAGTAAAAAAAGCCGGGAATCTCCCGGCTTTTTTATTCCACCCCCGTGGCTGAAACCTTACAGGCTTTCAGTAAAGGTACGCGCAATAACGTCGCGCTGCTGTTCCGGGGTCAGAGAGTTGAAACGCACCGCATAGCCAGACACACGGATGGTCAGCTGTGGGTATTTTTCCGGGTGCTCAACGGCATCCATCAGCGTTTCACGACGCAGGACGTTAACGTTCAGGTGCTGACCACCTTCCACGCGCACTTCTGGCTGCACTTCCATTGGAATTTCACGGTATTCAATTTCGCCCAGTTTGTTAACCGGAACGATTTCGTCTTCCGCAAAACCTGCTTTCGCTACTACACAGCGCGCTTCGTTTTTCTCGCTGTCCAGCAGCCAGAAAGAGTTCAGCAGATCGTCATTTGCCGCTTTAGTAATCTGGATACCTGTAATCATGTGTTGCCTCCCTTAGGCTACATTAACTGATGCTGGCCTTGTGCGGCCAATTGGTAAAACCATTGTTTGTTGTGTGTATATATAACATTCAGACCCGGGTCATTTATTGATTTAAATCAACAAAATCACTAACCACACAAAGAGTGTGGTCTGCATTTTTTGTTTCAGATCAATTCCAGAGACTTACCAATTCGGCTTAACGGGTGTAGTTTCCAACGCAAATTGAGATACTTAGCCTGCTTTTCCGCGGGTAATTTTGCTCATTGGGGTTTAGCAGGTAAGCTAGACACAGATTGAAATTCGCAGGAGAGCGAGATGACAACACCTTTAACCTGGCATGATGTGCTGGCAGAAGAGAAGCAGCAGCCCTATTTTATTAATACCCTCAGCACCGTTGCAGCTGAACGGCAGGCCGGGCAGACAATTTATCCGCCGCAGAAAGATGTGTTTAACGCCTTTCGCTACACCGAACTGAGCGATGTTAAGGTGGTTATTCTGGGGCAGGATCCGTACCACGGCCCCGGGCAGGCTCACGGACTGGCTTTCTCCGTGCGTCCGGGCGTTGCCATCCCCCCTTCTCTGCTGAATATGTATAAAGAGCTTGAAGGAACGATACCCGGTTTTACCCGCCCTCATCACGGCTATCTCGAAAGCTGGGCGCGTCAGGGTGTGCTGTTGCTGAATACCGTATTAACTGTCCGGGCGGGACAGGCGCACTCTCACGCCAGCCTGGGATGGGAAACCTTTACCGATAAGGTCATCAGCCTGATCAATGAGCATCGTGAAGGGGTCGTGTTTTTACTCTGGGGTTCGCATGCACAAAAAAAAGGGGCGATTATTGACCGTCAACGCCATCATGTGTTGAAAGCGCCACACCCGTCGCCGCTGTCTGCGCATCGCGGTTTCTTTGGCTGTAACCATTTTGTTCTGACGAATGAGTGGCTGGAAAAACGCGGCGAAAAACCGATTGACTGGATGCCTGTGTTACCGGCAGAGAGCGAGTAGGTTTGAATGTGCCGGGTCAGACCCGGCACATAAAAGTCTTATGCTTTGTTCTGACGCCACCACTCGGCCAGCAGCACGCCGGTCGCAACGGATACGTTCAGGCTTTCAACGTTGCCAGTGCCGTCGATAGAGACGCTCAGATCCGCGCTGGAGAGCGCCGCATCAGACAGACCATCACGCTCCTGACCTAACACCAGCACCATTTTGCGTGGCAGCGTCGCTTTAAACAGCGGCGTCGCGGCACGGCTTGAAGTGGTGACAATGGTGTAGCCCGCTTTACGGAACTGCTCGAGGGCATCCAGCACGCTGTCGCCGGTGATCGGCTGAACATGCTCAGCACCGCCTTCCGCAGTACGAATTGCCGCACCGGACTCCAGCAGCGCGGCATCCTGCAACAGCACGCCTTTCACGCCAAAGTGCGCACAGCTACGCATCATAGCACCCAGATTATGCGGGTTACCCACATCTTCCAGCGCCAGCACGCAGTCATCGGCATCCGCCTGGCTGACCCACTGCTGCACGGTGGTGCCGTTACGTTTTTTGATCAGGAAGCAGACGCCACCGTGGTGTTCAGTCCCGGACGCTTTTGTCAGCTCGGCATCATCCACCACATGGTAGGCTTTGCGATTCGCTGCCATCCAGCGCAGCGCTTCTTTAAAGCGCGGGGTCACGCTCTGGATAAACCATGCGCGAACGATACACTCCGGGCGGCTCTGGAACAGGGCCTGACAGGCATTCTCGCCGTATACACGGGTCTCTTCGGCACGCTGACGACGCAGCACTTCCGGATCGATAAAGCTTTTCCCGCTGATACCGCCGTGATCGGCTTTTTCAGCCGCCTCTTCACCCGGCGCACGAGATACGGTACGCCATGGCGATCCACCGTCGCGGACAACATCATCGCGTTTGCGATCGTCACGCTTACGGTCATCACGTTTGCGGTCATCGCCGCGGTTATTTCTGTCATCGCGGGCGGGGCGACGGCCACCGTCTGCACGAGAAGACGCCGGACGCCCGCCACCTTTTCCGGTACGCGGATTTTGGGTGCGTTTATCAGAGTCATCATCACTGCGGACATACATCACTTTGACCTTGCCGCTTTTGTTTTTCATTTCGTCGTTCATGCTTTTCTCCACCAGCGCTGCGCGAAGCGCGCAGATTACCCGATGTGCAAGCTCATAGCCATAATTTCGTACAAAAGCCTGTGACTATTGTTCCCATTGAATAAAACGCGTTGTCCTTTGATACAGGCTCACTGATAATGTGTAACATATCAGAAACATTATCGGCGCTCTGCCGTTGTTCCCCGGCTCTATCAGAGGTTAGTTATGAATACCGTATGTGCCAACTGTCAGGCTTTAAACCGCATTCCGGACGATCGGATGGATGATGGTGCGAAATGCGGGCGTTGTGGCCATGAATTATTTGATGGCGATGTCATTAACGCGACGGGTGCTACGCTGGACAAACTCCTCAAGGACGATCTGCCTGTTGTGGTCGATTTCTGGGCACCGTGGTGTGGCCCTTGCCGTAACTTTGCGCCCGTCTTCGAGGACGTGGCTGAAGAGCGCAGCGGGAAAATGCGTTTTGTTAAAGTGAATACCGAAGCGGAACGTGAGCTCAGCGCCCGTTTTCGTATTCGCAGCATTCCAACCATTATGATTTTCAAAAATGGTGAAGTGATCGACATGCTCAACGGCGCAGTTCCGAAAGCGCCTTTCGACAGCTGGTTAAACGAATCCCTGTAACATTCACGGGGCACATCTTGTGCCCCGTTCTCTCCTCTGCGAAAATGGGGTTTTTCCTGCCTTTCGCCCATGACTGATAACGCTGTACTTCAATTACGCGCCGAGCGTCTTGCGCGCGCCACTCGCCCGTTTCTGGCCCGAGGTAATCGTATTCGACGCTGCCAGCGCTGCCTTTTACCGCTGAAAGTGTGCCTGTGTGAAACGCTTGCGCCGAGCGAGGCGAAAAGCCGCTTTTGTCTGGTCATGTTCGATACCGAACCGATGAAGCCCAGCAACACGGGGCGTCTGATCGCCGATATTCTGCCAGACACCGCAGCGTTTCAGTGGTCGCGCACTGAACCTCCTCAGGCTCTGCTCGACCTGGTGGCAAACCCGGACTATCAGCCCATGGTCGTATTCCCGGCATCCTATGCAGGCGAACAGCGTCAGGTGCTTACGGTGCCGCCATCCGGTAAGCCGCCGCTGTTTATTATGCTCGACGGCACCTGGACCGAAGCGAGAAAGATGTTTCGCAAAAGTCCGTATCTCGATGCGCTGCCGGTGATTTCCGTCGATCTGTCGCGCGTTTCGGCCTATCGCTTACGTGAAGCGCATGCTGACGGTCAATATTGCACCGCTGAAGTTGCCATTGCGCTACTGGATCTGGCTGGCGATACCCAGGCGGCTGGCGCGCTGGGCTCCCACTTCTCCTGCTTCCGCGAACGTTATCTGGCGGGAAAAACCGTTCATAAGGGGAGTGTCACAGCAACAGAGGCAGAAAGCGTTTAAAATCATCAGGTCGCTTGCATTCACAGGAGGCCTGCATGAGCCAGAGAGGGTTAGAAGCGCTACTCCGTCCGAAATCCATTGCCGTTATTGGCGCCTCGATGAAACCGGACCGCGCAGGGTATCTGATGATGCGTAACCTGCTGGCTGGCGGGTTTAACGGCCCGGTAATGCCTGTTACGCCCGCTTATAAAGCGGTACAGGGGGTGCTGGCGTGGCCGGATGTGCAGCATTTGCCGTTTGTTCCCGACCTCGCCGTGCTCTGTACGCATGCGAAACGAAACCTCGAGCTGCTTGAGTCCCTCGGCCAGAAAGGCTGTAAAACCTGTATTATTCTTTCCTCGCCTCCTGAACAGCAGCCTGAACTGCTGGCCTGCGCCAGCCGCTACCAGATGCGCATTCTTGGTCCGAACAGCCTCGGCCTGCTTGCGCCCTGGCAAGGGCTGAATGCCAGTTTTTCCCCGGTTCCGATCCGCAAAGGCAAACTGGCCTTTATTTCACAGTCGGCTGCGGTATCCAATACCATCCTCGACTGGGCGCAACAGCGTGAGATGGGTTTTTCCTATTTCATCGCCCTGGGCGACAGCCTGGACATTGAGGTCGATGAGCTGCTGGATTTCCTGGCGCGTGACAGCAAAACCAGCGCTATCCTGCTCTACCTTGAACACCTGAGCGACGCCCGTCGTTTTGTGTCGGCGTCGCGTAGCGCATCGCGTAATAAACCGATTCTGGTCATCAAAAGCGGGCGCAGCCCCGCGGCTCAGCGCCTGCTGCATTCCCGTTCCGGGATGGATCCCGCATGGGATGCAGCGATCCAGCGCGCCGGTTTACTGCGGGTACAGGACACACACGAGCTTTTTTCTGCCGTCGAAACATTAAGCCACATGCGCCCCCTGCGCGGTGAAAAGCTGATGATTGTCAGCAACGGTGCCGCTCCCGCCGCCCTGGCGCTGGACGAACTCTGGCTACGCAACGGCAAGCTGGCAACGCTGGGTGAAGAGACGCTCAAGCGCCTGCGGGACGCGTTACCGGGAAGCGTTGTTCCCGATAATCCCCTCGATTTGCGCGATGATGCCAGCAGCGATCGTTACATTAAAGCGATCACGATTTTACTGGATAGCCAGGACTTTGATGCGCTGATGGTTATCCATTCGCCCAGCGCGGTTGCGCCAGGCAGCGAAAGTGCGCGGGCGCTGATTGAGGCTGTCCGAAACCATCCGCGCGGCAAATACGTCACCTTGTTGACCAACTGGTGCGGCGAGTTCTCCTCGCAGGAGGCACGGCGTCTGTTTAGTGAAGCCGGGTTGCCAACCTACCGTACCCCGGAGGGCACGATTACCGCCTTTATGCATATGGTGGAATACCGCCGTAACCAGAAGCAGCTGCGTGAAACGCCTGCCCTGCCGGGCAATCTCACCGCAAATTCAGTGGACGTGCACAGGCTTTTGCAGCAGGCCATCGAAGAGGGCGCCACTTCTCTTGATACACATGAGGTACAACCCATTCTTGGCAGCTATGGGATGCAAACCCTGCCCACCTGGATTGCCGGCGACAGCGCGGAAGCGGTACATATCGCTGAGCAGATTGGCTACCCGGTCGCGCTGAAACTGCGCTCTCCCGATATTCCGCACAAATCGGATGTTCAGGGCGTCATGCTGTATCTGCGCACCGCGACAGAAGTGCAACAGGCCGCAGATGCCATTATCGATCGCGTTAAAATGACGTGGCCACAGGCCCGGATCCACGGTCTGCTGGTGCAGAGCATGGCTAACCGTGCGGGCGCGCAGGAGCTGCGCGTAGTTGTCGAACATGATCCGGTTTTTGGTCCGCTCATTATGCTGGGTGAAGGCGGCGTTGAATGGCGGCCAGAAGAACAGGCGGTTGTCGCGCTTCCCCCTTTAAACATGAACCTGGCGCGTTATTTGATTATTCAGGCCATCAAAAGTAAAAAAATTCGCGGGAGAAGCGCTCTGAGGCCGCTTGATATCGCCGGGTTAAGCCAGTTCCTGGTGAAGGTCTCCAACCTCATCGTTGACTGCGCGGAGATCCAGCGCCTGGATATCCACCCCCTCCTTGCCTCCGGAAATGAATTTACCGCGCTGGACGTGACGCTGGATATTGCGCCCTTTGTCGGTGACCGGGAAAGCCGTCTCGCCATTCGTCCTTATCCTCTTCATCTGGAAGAGTGGGTGGAGATGAAAAATGGGGAGCGGGCGCTGTTTCGCCCTATCCTGCCGGAAGACGAGCCGCTGCTGCGGGCGTTCATCTCGCAGGTGACGAAGGAAGATTTGTACTATCGCTATTTCAGCGAAATCAATGAATTTACCCACGACGATTTAGCCAATATGACCCAGATCGACTACGATCGAGAAATGGCGATTGTGGCGGTCCGCCGTGCCGGAGAGGGCGAGGAGATCCTCGGCGTGACGCGTGCCATTTCCGACCCGGATAACGTGGATGCGGAGTTTGCCGTACTGGTGCGTTCCGATCTTAAGGGTTTGGGGTTGGGCAGACGGCTGCTCGAAAAACTCATTGGTTATACGCGGGATCACGGATTGTCACGCCTGAATGGCATTACTATGCCAAACAATCGGGGTATGGTGACCCTGGCGCGGAAGCTCGGTTTTGACGTAGATATCCAGCTGGATGAAGGCATTGTCTCCCTGTCCCTCAGCCTGACATCAACGGAGAAACAAGAGTAAGCTGCTGGAAATGTTACCCACTTTTCCCGGCACTGGGGTATCATTGTCCGCTTATGTTGTTTGCCTGGTACAGACAACCCTTCAATGAACAGAGAAGAAACGCACTGTGATGTTGTCAAAATTTAAGCGTAACAAACATCAACAACACCTTGCTCAACTACCGAAGATTTCTCAGTCAGTTGATGATGTAGAGTTCTTTTATGCTCCCGCTCATTTCCGGGAGACGCTTCTGGAAAAGATTGCCAGCGCGACGCGACGTATTTGCATCGTGGCGCTTTATCTTGAACAAGATGAAGGTGGGCGTGCGATCCTGAACGCGCTCTATGAAGCGAAACGTCAGCGTCCGGAACTGGATGTTCGCGTGCTGGTTGACTGGCACCGTGCTCAGCGTGGCCGTATTGGTGCGGCTGCCTCGAATACCAATGCTGACTGGTATTGCCGCACGGCCCAGGAAAATCCGGGTATTGATATTCCGGTTTATGGCGTACCTGTGAATACCCGTGAAGCGCTTGGCGTTCTTCATTTTAAAGGATTTATCATTGATGACAGCGTCCTTTATAGCGGCGCCAGCCTGAATGATGTTTATCTCCATCAGCTCGATAAATACCGTTACGATCGCTACCATCTGATCCGTAATCCGCAGATGGCCGACATCATGTTCAACTGGGTTGATAAAAACCTGGTACATGGCCGGGGTGTGCACCGTCTTGACGATCCTCATCGCCCGAAAAGCCCGGAAATCAAAAACGACGTTCGCTCCTTCCGCCAGGAACTGCGCGATGCGGTTTATCGTTTTCAGGGTGATGCCAACAATGAAGAGTTGTCCGTTACGCCTCTGGTAGGTCTGGGTAAATCGAGCCTCCTGAACAAGACAATCTTCCATTTGATGCCGTGCGCAGAGCATAAGCTCACCATCTGCACCCCATATTTTAACCTTCCCGCCGTCCTGGTGCGTAATATCATTCAGCTGCTGCGTGATGGTAAAAAGGTGGAAATCATTGTCGGAGATAAAACGGCAAACGACTTTTTCATTCCGGAAGATCAGCCTTTCAAGATCATCGGCGCACTGCCTTATCTCTATGAGATTAACCTGCGTCGCTTCCTGAGCCGTTTACAGTACTATGTGAACACTGACCAGCTGGTGGTGCGTCTCTGGAAAGATGAAGACAACAGCTATCACCTCAAAGGGATGTGGGTGGATGATGAGTGGATGCTGCTGACCGGTAATAACCTGAACCCACGCGCCTGGCGCCTGGATTTAGAAAACGCCATTCTTATTCACGATCCTCAGCATGCATTAGCTGCGAAACGCGATCGTGAACTGGAGCTGATACGCACCCATACTACCGTGGTTCGTCATTATCGCGATCTGCAAAGCATCGCTGACTATCCGGTGAAAGTCCGCAAGCTGATTCGCCGTCTACGCCGGATCCGTATCGATCGCCTCATCAGCCGCATTCTGTAATACACGGCCCTGTCATTGACGGGGCTTTTTTATGGAGCCTGTAAATGCGTACGCCTTTCCTGGTAATCCCTCTTTTCCTGACCGGTTGCAGTCATATGGCAAATGATAACTGGTCCGGTCAGGATAAAGCTCAACACTTTCTCGCATCTGCAATGTTGTCCGCTGCGGGTAATGAATATGCGCTGCATCAGGGGTATAGCCGGGATCGAAGTGCCACAATCGGCCTGATGTTCTCCCTCAGCCTGGGAGCATCAAAAGAACTTTGGGATAGCCGCCCCTCAGGAAGCGGCTGGAGCTGGAAAGATTTTGCCTGGGACGTAGCCGGAGCAACAACCGGCTACGCTGTCTGGCAGATGGCGCATTATTAAAGACGAATACCTTTTCCTTTGCGATGCAGCATCAGCGAGACAATGAACGCCAGCGCGCCCATAACGGTGACATACCAGAAGAAGGTCGTTTCACTCCCCCATGACTTAAGCGATAGCGCGACATACTCTGCCGAACCACCGAACAGGGCGTTAGCGACCGCATAAGAGAGACCTACGCCCAGCGCCCTCACCTGTGCGGGAAACATTTCCGCTTTCAAAATGCCACTGATTGCCGTGTAAAAGCTGATAATAATGAGCGCCACCATGATCAAAGCAAAAGCGGCATACGGAGAGGTTGTATGCTGTAGCGCGGTCAAAAGCGGAACGGTACCCAGGGTGAGCATGCCGCCAAAGATCAGCATGGAAGTGCGGCGACCTATTTTGTCCGACAGTGCGCCGACGATCGGCTGGATGAGCATAAAGACCAGTAACGCTACCGTCATGACGACACTCGCAACGTTAGCATGCATGCCCGTGGTATTGACCAGATATTTTTGCATATAGGTGGTGAAGGTATAGAAGCTTAGTGAGCCTGCGGCGGTAAAGCCTAATACCATCAAAAATGCTTTGCGGTTTCGCCACAGTCCTTTCATCGAACCGGCTTCTTTCAACGCCCTGACCTCCTGTTGGGAGGTTTCATCAAGCTGACGGCGTAACCACAGCGCCACAACCGCCAGGGCTGCCCCCATGGCAAACGGGATGCGCCAGCCCCAGGCGCGTAAATCTTCATCGCTAAGGATCTGTTGAAGTATCACCACAACCAGTAACGCCAGCAGTTGCCCACCAATGAGCGTCACATACTGGAATGATGCATAGAAACCTTTGCGCCCTTCAACAGCCACTTCGCTCATGTATGTCGCACTGGTGCCGTATTCGCCGCCTACTGACAGCCCCTGGAAAAGACGTGCCAGCAGCAACAACGCGGGTGCCCATGTTCCGATAGTGTCATATCCGGGCAGGCAGGCAATCACCAGCGAGCCGACGCACATCATGCAAACGGAGATGAGCATGGATGTCTTACGTCCTTTCCTGTCCGCAATCCTGCCGAACAGCCATCCGCCAATGGGACGCATCAGGAACCCGGCGGCAAAAACGCCTGCGGTTTGCAGAAGCTGAGTTGTGGTGTTCCCTGACGGGAAAAAGATATGCGCAAAGTAGAGTGAACAGAATGAATAGACGTAAAAATCAAACCACTCTACAAGGTTCCCCGATGAAGCCCCAACGATTGCCCAAACCCGACGGCGAGTATCCTTGCCTGCTAAACTGGTATTATCCGTATCTGCACTGGCTACGGTTTCTGTCATTTTAAAATCCCCTGTCTCACATTGCGGGCCATTGCCCACAACCAGTAAAACCGGATTTAAAACGAATCGTTAGGTAAATAAAATGTTTCCAAGATGTTTCATTAAATTTTGTGAACTCGATCAGGTATCAAATTATTAGCGGACGTAGTAACTATCCCCACGCTTGCTGGTGCGCCTTTTTTCGCTGCAAATAATCTTCATCAGCACGAATTTTATCCCACCACGTTTTGAATACCGCAGCGGCTTCTGCTTTCACTGGATCGTGATCGAGGGGTTTGACCTGGCGCTTCTCATCATACTTTTTTCCGCCTTTATGATTGGCGTATCGCCGGGCACGAGTGTATCCCATCTGTATGAATTTACGCGCCATATCCATACCTACAAAATCGTTATTCCTGCGGTACTCTTCAAAGAGGGCGTAGATCTCTTCTGCCGAACGCGCTGCGACTTCAGCATTTTTATAACGCCAGTGCGGCAGGATTTCGCTTTTATAAGGCTCGACCATCAATACGCCCTGCTCACCCCGGCCAACCTGGTACCGTTCGGGATGTTCGCGAAAATTTATATTGGCAAAATCTTGTTGATAATCAAAAGGACGAGTCAAAGCGGCACCATTGTTAAAATTGTTTTAACAATTGTAGGCCGGATAAGGGGAAGCCGCTATCCGGCATGTTTTGCGCGCACAAAGCAAAAAACCCCGCACCTTTCGGTACGGGGTTCTTCTAATTGATGCCTGGCAGTTCCCTACTCTCACATGGGGAGACCCCACACTACCATCGGCGCTACGGCGTTTCACTTCTGAGTTCGGCATGGGGTCAGGTGGGACCACCGCGCTAAAGCCGCCAGGCAAATTCCTGTGCTCTGTCCTGTGTCTTTCGCACTGATACTGCGTTGGCTGCTCTCGTAAAGTCAGTCACATACCTCAGTATGCTCCTTCCTTTCCTTCGTCTGCCGCCTTGTCTCAGCGCAAAATCCTTCGGACTCTGAATCTAAGCTGAAAATCTGTCTCTTCGCCAAAACATCTTCGGCGTTGTAAGGTTAAGCCTCACGGTTCATTAGTATCGGTTAGCTCAACGCATCGCTGCGCTTACACACCCGACCTATCAACGTCATCGTCTTTAACGTTCCTTCAGGAGACTTAAAGTCTCAGGGAGAACTCATCTCGGGGCAAGTTTCGTGCTTAGATGCTTTCAGCACTTATCTCTTCCGCATTTAGCTACCGGGCAGTGCCATTGGCATGACAACCCGAACACCAGTGATGCGTCCACTCCGGTCCTCTCGTACTAGGAGCAGCCCCCCTCAATTCTCCAGCGCCCACGGCAGATAGGGACCGAACTGTCTCACGACGTTCTAAACCCAGCTCGCGTACCACTTTAAATGGCGAACAGCCATACCCTTGGGACCTACTTCAGCCCCAGGATGTGATGAGCCGACATCGAGGTGCCAAACACCGCCGTCGATATGAACTCTTGGGCGGTATCAGCCTGTTATCCCCGGAGTACCTTTTATCCGTTGAGCGATGGCCCTTCCATTCAGAACCACCGGATCACTATGACCTGCTTTCGCACCTGCTCGCGCCGTCACGCTCGCAGTCAAGCTGGCTTATGCCATTGCACTAACCTCCTGATGTCCGACCAGGATTAGCCAACCTTCGTGCTCCTCCGTTACTCTTTGGGAGGAGACCGCCCCAGTCAAACTACCCACCAGACACTGTCCGCAACCCGGATCACGGGTCTACGTTAGAACACCAGCCATTAAAGGGTGGTATTTCAAGGGCGGCTCCACGCAGACTGGCGTCCACGCTTCAAAGCCTCCCACCTATCCTACACATCAAGGACCAGTGTTCAGTGTCAAGCTATAGTAAAGGTTCACGGGGTCTTTCCGTCTTGCCGCGGGTACACTGCATCTTCACAGCGAGTTCAATTTCACTGAGTCTCGGGTGGAGACAGCCTGGCCATCATTACGCCATTCGTGCAGGTCGGAACTTACCCGACAAGGAATTTCGCTACCTTAGGACCGTTATAGTTACGGCCGCCGTTTACCGGGGCTTCGATCAAGAGCTTCGCGTTGCCGCTAACCCCATCAATTAACCTTCCGGCACCGGGCAGGCGTCACACCGTATACGTCCACTTTCGTGTTTGCACAGTGCTGTGTTTTTAATAAACAGTTGCAGCCAGCTGGTATCTTCGACTGATTTCAGCTCCGCCCGCAGGGGCTTCACCTACATATCAGCGTGCCTTCTCCCGAAGTTACGGCACCATTTTGCCTAGTTCCTTCACCCGAGTTCTCTCAAGCGCCTTGGTATTCTCTACCTGACCACCTGTGTCGGTTTGGGGTACGATTTCGTGTTACCTGATGCTTAGAGGCTTTTCCTGGAAGCAGGGCATTTATCACTTCAGCACCGTAGTGCCTCGTCATCACACCTCAGCGTTAACAAGGTACCGGATTTACCTGGAACCTCCGCCTACATGCTTAAACCGGGACAACCGTCGCCCGGCTGACATAGCCTTCTCCGTCCCCCCTTCGCAGTAACACCAAGTACAGGAATATTAACCTGTTTCCCATCGACTACGCCTTTCGGCCTCGCCTTAGGGGTCGACTCACCCTGCCCCGATTAACGTTGGACAGGAACCCTTGGTCTTCC
Source organism: Enterobacter hormaechei ATCC 49162 (assembly GCF_001875655.1). NCBI lineage: Bacteria > Pseudomonadati > Pseudomonadota > Gammaproteobacteria > Enterobacterales > Enterobacteriaceae > Enterobacter > Enterobacter hormaechei. The sequence continues at coordinate 3,170,748 of NZ_MKEQ01000001.1, read as the reverse complement.
GGCGAGCGGGCTTTTCACCCGCTTTATCGTTACTTATGTCAGCATTCGCACTTCTGATACCTCCAGCAACCCTCACAGGCCACCTTCAACGGCTTACAGAACGCTCCCCTACCCAACAACGCATAAGCGTCGCTGCCGCAGCTTCGGTGCATGGTTTAGCCCCGTTACATCTTCCGCGCAGGCCGACTCGACCAGTGAGCTATTACGCTTTCTTTAAATGATGGCTGCTTCTAAGCCAACATCCTGGCTGTCTGTGCCTTCCCACATCGTTTCCCACTTAACCATGACTTTGGGACCTTAGCTGGCGGTCTGGGTTGTTTCCCTCTTCACGACGGACGTTAGCACCCGCCGTGTGTCTCCCGTGATAACATTCTTCGGTATTCGTAGTTTGCATCGGGTTGGTAAGCCGGGATGGCCCCCTAGCCGAAACAGTGCTCTACCCCCGAAGATGAGTTCACGAGGCGCTACCTAAATAGCTTTCGGGGAGAACCAGCTATCTCCCGGTTTGATTGGCCTTTCACCCCCAGCCACAGGTCATCCGCTAATTTTTCAACATTAGTCGGTTCGGTCCTCCAGTTAGTGTTACCCAACCTTCAACCTGCCCATGGCTAGATCACCGGGTTTCGGGTCTATACCCTGCAACTTAACGCCCAGTTAAGACTCGGTTTCCCTTCGGCTCCCCTATACGGTTAACCTTGCTACAGAATATAAGTCGCTGACCCATTATACAAAAGGTACGCAGTCACCCCATAAAGAGGCTCCCACTGCTTGTACGTACACGGTTTCAGGTTCTTTTTCACTCCCCTCGCCGGGGTTCTTTTCGCCTTTCCCTCACGGTACTGGTTCACTATCGGTCAGTCAGGAGTATTTAGCCTTGGAGGATGGTCCCCCCATATTCAGACAGGATACCACGTGTCCCGCCCTACTCTTCGAGTTCACAGCATGTGCATTTTCGTGTACGGGACTATCACCCTGTACCGTCGGACTTTCCAGACCGTTCCACTAACACACACGCTGATTCAGACTCCGGGCTGCTCCCCGTTCGCTCGCCGCTACTGGGGGAATCTCGGTTGATTTCTTTTCCTCGGGGTACTTAGATGTTTCAGTTCCCCCGGTTCGCCTCGTTAACCTATGTATTCAGTTAACGATAGTGTGACGAATCACACTGGGTTTCCCCATTCGGACATCGCCGGGTCAAAGGTTCATATCACCTCGCCGGCGCTTTTCGCAGATTAGCACGTCCTTCATCGCCTCTGACTGCCAGGGCATCCACCGTGTACGCTTAGTCGCTTAACCTCACAACCCGAAGATGTTTCACTTCTGATTGCGAAAATTTGAGAGACTCGAACACACATGAGCTGTGTGTCGTTTCAATTTTCAGCTTGATCCAGATTTTTAAAGAGCAAAACTTCGCAGTGCACCTTTTCAGGTTCACTCTGAAGTTTTCTTGTGTTCGCAGTAAAAGATGGTGGAGCTATGCGGGATCGAACCGCAGACCTCCTGCGTGCAAGGCAGGCGCTCTCCCAGCTGAGCTATAGCCCCATCGTAGTCACCTCTGTACCGGTAATTCTTCCTGAGACAAGGCGTGGAATAACGAAGCATACTTCAGTATGTGAGTTATTTCGCAACGCAGTATTCAGGGAGAATTTGGTAGGCCTGAGTGGACTTGAACCACCGACCTCACCCTTATCAGGGGTGCGCTCTAACCACCTGAGCTACAAGCCTGTAGAGGTTTTTTACTGCTGTTTTTCATCAGACAATCTGTGTGAGCACTGCAAAGGCAGGTTCTTTAAGGTAAGGAGGTGATCCAACCGCAGGTTCCCCTACGGTTACCTTGTTACGACTTCACCCCAGTCATGAATCACAAAGTGGTAAGCGCCCTCCCGAAGGTTAAGCTACCTACTTCTTTTGCAACCCACTCCCATGGTGTGACGGGCGGTGTGTACAAGGCCCGGGAACGTATTCACCGTGGCATTCTGATCCACGATTACTAGCGATTCCGACTTCATGGAGTCGAGTTGCAGACTCCAATCCGGACTACGACGCACTTTATGAGGTCCGCTTGCTCTCGCGAGGTCGCTTCTCTTTGTATGCGCCATTGTAGCACGTGTGTAGCCCTACTCGTAAGGGCCATGATGACTTGACGTCATCCCCACCTTCCTCCAGTTTATCACTGGCAGTCTCCTTTGAGTTCCCGACCGAATCGCTGGCAACAAAGGATAAGGGTTGCGCTCGTTGCGGGACTTAACCCAACATTTCACAACACGAGCTGACGACAGCCATGCAGCACCTGTCTCAGAGTTCCCGAAGGCACCAAAGCATCTCTGCTAAGTTCTCTGGATGTCAAGAGTAGGTAAGGTTCTTCGCGTTGCATCGAATTAAACCACATGCTCCACCGCTTGTGCGGGCCCCCGTCAATTCATTTGAGTTTTAACCTTGCGGCCGTACTCCCCAGGCGGTCGACTTAACGCGTTAGCTCCGGAAGCCACGCCTCAAGGGCACAACCTCCAAGTCGACATCGTTTACGGCGTGGACTACCAGGGTATCTAATCCTGTTTGCTCCCCACGCTTTCGCACCTGAGCGTCAGTCTTTGTCCAGGGGGCCGCCTTCGCCACCGGTATTCCTCCAGATCTCTACGCATTTCACCGCTACACCTGGAATTCTACCCCCCTCTACAAGACTCTAGCCTGCCAGTTTCGAATGCAGTTCCCAGGTTGAGCCCGGGGATTTCACATCCGACTTGACAGACCGCCTGCGTGCGCTTTACGCCCAGTAATTCCGATTAACGCTTGCACCCTCCGTATTACCGCGGCTGCTGGCACGGAGTTAGCCGGTGCTTCTTCTGCGGGTAACGTCAATCGACAAGGTTATTAACCTTATCGCCTTCCTCCCCGCTGAAAGTACTTTACAACCCGAAGGCCTTCTTCATACACGCGGCATGGCTGCATCAGGCTTGCGCCCATTGTGCAATATTCCCCACTGCTGCCTCCCGTAGGAGTCTGGACCGTGTCTCAGTTCCAGTGTGGCTGGTCATCCTCTCAGACCAGCTAGGGATCGTCGCCTAGGTGAGCCGTTACCCCACCTACTAGCTAATCCCATCTGGGCACATCCGATGGCAAGAGGCCCGAAGGTCCCCCTCTTTGGTCTTGCGACGTTATGCGGTATTAGCTACCGTTTCCAGTAGTTATCCCCCTCCATCAGGCAGTTTCCCAGACATTACTCACCCGTCCGCCACTCGTCAGCAAAGCAGCAAGCTGCTTCCTGTTACCGTTCGACTTGCATGTGTTAGGCCTGCCGCCAGCGTTCAATCTGAGCCATGATCAAACTCTTCAATTTAAAAGTTTGATGCTCAATGAATTAAACTTCGTAATGAATTACGTGTTCACTCGTTGAGACTTGGTATTCATTTAGTGTCCGAGGACATTTAAGAATCCATGTCACTTTGAGTGCCCACACAGATTGTCTGATAAATTGTTAAAGAGCAGTGCCGCTTCGTTTTCGCTGCGGCGCGGGGTGTGCATATTACGCTTTCCCGCTTCAGAGTCAAGCGTTTATTTTGCTTTTCTCTGCTGACCCGGCGGCTTGCGTGCCGTTGTTCCGTGTCAGTGGAGGCGCATTATAGGGAGTTCTTCTGAAGTGACAAGCACTAAATACAAAAAACTTTTTGTTCGCTCACTTTTCAAACTCAACGCTTATTTAACCCGCGAATCGTCCGTTAAACGCGCAATTTCACGGGCAAAACTGGCGACCTGAGCCCAGTCGGTATAAACCACCTCTTTACGCGTATCCGTTTCGCCGCCCGTCATCTTCATGATCAGGCGGATCATAAAGCGGTCATACCAGCGGTAACGCGGGTAACGCAGCGCGCCAGCAAAGACAGAACAGATATCGGGCTGCCATGGCGAACTTAGCAAAAACTTGCGCGTATAGCTGTTGGTCTGCGGGGTACGCTTCTCCGCTTTACGGGCAACCAGGTTGACCGAGTAAAACGCGCCAGGCAGCTTAGCGAGCTCCGCCGTATGCTTTTTCACAAAGCGATCAAGCGCAGGATGGAAATGGCCATAACGAATCGACGCGCCAATCACCACGCGGTCGTAATCCTGCCAGGCAATCTGCTCTGTGCGATTCAGGTTCACCACATCAGAATAAATGCCCAGCTCTGTGAGTTCAGAAGCCAGATATGAAGCAATCTCACGCGTTTGCCCGTCACGCGTTGAGAAAAGAATTAACGTTTTCACCAATGTCTCCTTACTCACGCCAGAATGTTGGGGTAAACAGCACCAGCAACGTAAAGACCTCAAGACGCCCAAACAACATATTGGCGATTAAGATCCACTTCGCCACCGGGTTCATACTGGCAAAGTTATCCGCCACGACGCCCAGCCCCGGTCCCAGGTTGTTTAACGTTGCCACCACAGAGGCGAAGGCAGAGAAATCATCCACGCCCGTGGCGATAATCGCCAGCATACTGACAATAAAAACCAGCGCATAAGCGGAGAAGAATCCCCATACCGCTTCGAGGATACGTTCCGGCAGCGCACGGTTCCCCAGCTTGATACTGTAAACCGCATTCGGGTGGACCAGACGTTTCAACTCACGGTTCCCTTGCTTGAACAGCAGCAGAATACGAATAACCTTCAGCCCCCCGCCCGTCGACCCGGCGCACCCGCCGATAAACGCAGAGCACAACAGCAGCACCGGCAGGAACAGCGGCCAACGCGCAATACTGTCCGTGGTAAAACCGGCGGTTGTCGCCATCGATACCACCTGGAAGAAGGCCTGGTTCAGGGTCGTGACCGCCGAGTTATAGACGTCATGGAACCACAGGACCAGGGTGCAGATAACCACCAGGGTCAGCTGGACACCAATAAACATCCGGAATTCCGGGTCGCGCCAGTACACCTTCAGGCTACGTCCGCTAAGCAACGAGAAGTGTAGACCGTAGTTACAACCTGAGATCAGCAGGAAGATGGCAATGATGGTATTGATTGTCGGGCTGTCGAAGTAACCAACGCTGGCATCGTGGGTGGAGAACCCGCCGATAGCGATAGTCGCAAAGCTGTGTCCGATAGCATCAAACGCAGGCATCCCGGCAAACCACAGCGCCAGCGCGCAGGCCACCGTCAGCAGGACATAAATAAGCCACAGGGTTTTCGCCGTTTCCGCAATACGCGGGCGCATCTTGTTATCTTTCAACGGGCCGGGCATCTCTGCCCGGTAAAGCTGCATCCCCCCGACGCCCAGAATCGGCAGAATAGCCACCGCCAGGACGATGATCCCCATCCCGCCGAACCACTGGAGCATTTGCCGGTAAAAGAGAATCGCATGTGGGAGCGAATCCAGCCCTACAAGCGTGGTGGCCCCGGTGGTCGTTAATCCGGAGAACGATTCAAAAAACGCATCCGTGACGGTGAGATTCGGTTGTTCAGAGAAGATAAACGGCAGCGCACCCACGCTTCCCAGTACCGTCCAGAACAGGACCACAATCAGAAAACCCTCCCGGGATTTCAGTTCACCTTTCTCACGACGGTTTGGCCACCACAGCAGAGAGCCAATCGTCAGCGCGACAAAAAAGGTTTGCGTAAATGCACGCCCCGCACCGTCCCGGTAGATGAGCGCCACCAGTCCGGGAATGATCATCGTCCCGGAGAAAAGTATGACCAGCAATCCAACGATTCGGGTAATGGCACGAAAATGCATCTCTGCCGCTTCCTTAGGTATTCAATATTGTGAGGTTGGGGATTATTCTTCAATCGGCAGTAATTGCAATGAACCGCGACTAAAATCAGCGAGTTTTGCTGAAAAAGCAGCCAGTTCCGCCTGAGGAAGCGCCACGCGTAATTGCACCATTGCCTGATAATCACTGTGTGCGATGACACCGTTAAACTGTTTAAGCAGTGCTTCGATACCCGAAAGCTGGGCGTAATCGCATAACAAAGTATATTCGGTAAGTGGCGTTTTGCGGGTCGTTATCAGCTGATTAAGCGCCTGCTGGACACCACCACCGTAGGCTTTAACCAGACCTCCGGTGCCTAACAAAATGCCCCCGTAGTAGCGAACAACGACGGCGGTGATTTCACCCACGCCGCTGCCCATCAACTGGGAGAGCATGGGTTTACCGGCCGTGCCCGCCGGTTCACCGTCATCAGAAAACCCGAGCTGCTGTGAGTCGTCTGGCGGCCCTGCGACCCACGCCACGCAGTGGTGACGTGCGTCAGGATGCTGCGCGCGGACGGACTCGACGAACGCCTTCGCCGCCTCCACGCCGTCGGTATGCGCCAACAGCGTGATAAAGCGGCTTTTCTTGATTTCCTCAACAAAGGTGACCGGCTCAGCCGGTATCAGCCAGCTTTCCATCAGGCCAGCTTCAGATCTCGCGTCATGTTCTCGATGCTGTTTTCATGGATAACCACGTTATCCTCGATACGAATGCCGCCAAACGGCTTCAGCGCTTCAATTTTCTCCCAGTTGAAGTGCTTGCTGAATTGCCCTTCACGCCACGGCGCCAGCAGGGATTCAATAAAGTAGATGCCCGGCTCAATGGTTAATACCATACGCGGCGCCAGAACGCGGGTGCAGCGCAGATAAGGATATTTAGACGGTGCCGCCAGGTGCGTACCGGTATCATCCTGCATAAAGCCCGCAACGTCATGAACCTGTAGACCCAGCGGGTGGCCGATACCGTGCGGCATAAATGGCCCGGTCAGATCGTTCTCAACCATCGCTTCTTCGCTCATGTCTTTGACAATCTGGTGCTTACGCAGCAGTTTAGCGATACGCTGATGGAACTGAATGTGATAATCCACGTAGCTGGTTCCGGCCTTCATGGTGCCAATCAGCGCCAGCTGTTCATCGTTCACATCTTTAATTAATTGCGCAAAATCGGTATCTGCATTCGCCGCCCAGGTACGGGTCAGGTCTGCCGCGTAGCCGTTGTACTCTGCGCCTGCATCCAGCAGGAAGCTGCGCATCTCAGCCGGAACCTGATGATCCAGTTTGGTGTAGTGCAGAACCGAGGCATGTTCATTCAGCGCTACGATGTTGCTGTACGGCACATCGGTATCGCGGTGGCCGGTCGCCGTCAGGTAGGCCTGATTAATATCGAACTCGCTCATGCCGGACTGGAACGCTTCATGCGCCGCACGGTGACCATTCACCGCCGTTTTTTGCGCTTCACGCATGCAGTAAAGTTCATAGTCCGTCTTGTAGGCGCGATAGTAGTGCAGATAATCCAGTACGCCTTTCGGGTTGAGTTTATCTGCCGGAATATCCAGACCCAGCGCGCGCTCAGGAGCCGGACCAATGTAGCCGATGTTGCCGCGCGCCGCTGGCAGCTGGCTGCCAATGCCGTCCGCTTTTGGCAGCGCAATCACGTCAATTTCTTCGGTCCAGAATGAGGTCGGCAGCGGTTCCACGTTGTGCCAGTAATCGACCGGCAGGTAGAACCACAGTTTCGGCTTGTTCACGCCATCCACCAGCAGCCAGCAATTTGGAACCTGCGTGACAGGCACCCAGGCTTTAAACTGCGGGTTAACCTTGAAGGGATAAGCATGGTCATCAAGAAAAGTATTCATCAGCTCGCCGGAGTGGATCAGCAGGGCATCCAGCTTGAAGCGGGCCAGTACATCGCGGGTACGTTCCTGTAGGGTAACGATATGATTTTTATAAAGCGAAGCCAGTGAGTCCATCATTCTTCCTTTCGTTTTTTTGACCTCAAGTCATCGCATCTTAGCACACCTCACTCCGGCTGCGTGATTTCCACCGACCGTGATCAGCGCAGCAATTTCTTAATGACTAATTTGCATTTTATTAACATAAATTCCACACTCCGTTTCATCTGGTATGACCAGATCCAATTGCTGGATTCAGGAGACCGACATGCTCTACAAAGGCGACACCCTGTACGTAGACTGGCTGGAAGATGGCATTGCCGAACTGGTGTTCGATGCCCCCGGCTCAGTGAACAAGCTTGATACCGCGACGGTGGCCAGTCTTGGCCAGGCGCTGGATGTACTTGAAAAGCAATCAGATTTGAAAGGGCTGCTGCTGCGCTCCAACAAAGCGGCCTTTATCGTTGGCGCGGATATCACCGAATTCCTGTCGCTGTTCCTGGTACCCGAAGAACAGCTAAGCCAGTGGCTGCACTTCGCCAACAGCGTCTTTAATCGTCTGGAAGATCTGCCTGTTCCAACGATCTCTGCCGTAAATGGCTATGCGCTGGGCGGCGGCTGTGAGTGCGTACTCGCAACCGATTATCGTCTGGCGACGCCGGATCTGCGCATCGGCCTGCCGGAAACCAAACTGGGCATTATGCCGGGCTTTGGCGGCTCGGTGCGTATGCCACGTATGCTGGGTGCCGATAGCGCGCTGGAAATCATTGCCGCAGGTAAAGATGTGGGAGCTGACCAGGCGCAGAAAATTGGCCTGGTGGACGGCGTCGTCAAACCTGAGAAGCTTGTTGAAGGCGCCGTCGCCATTCTGCGTCAGGCGATTAACGGCGATCTCGACTGGAAAGCCAAACGTCAGCCGAAGCTGGAGCCGTTAAAGCTCAGCAAAATTGAAGCCACCATGAGCTTCACCATCGCCAAAGGCATGGTGATGCAGACGGCGGGTAAACACTACCCGGCGCCGATCACGGCGGTGAAAACCATTGAAGCGGCTGCCCGTCTGGGCCGTGATGAAGCCCTGAAGCTGGAAAACCAGAGCTTTGTTCCGCTGGCGCACACCAACGAAGCCCGCGCGCTGGTTGGTATCTTCCTCAACGATCAGTTCGTGAAGGGCAAAGCCAAACAGCTGACCAAAAGCGTTGAGACGCCAAAACACGCGGCGGTACTCGGCGCCGGTATCATGGGTGGCGGCATCGCTTACCAGTCGGCCTGGAAAGGCGTGCCGGTGGTGATGAAAGACATCAATGAGAAATCCCTGACGCTGGGCATGACCGAAGCGGCCAAGCTGCTGAATAAACAGCTTGAGCGCGGCAAAATTGACGGTCTGAAACTCTCCGGCGTGATCTCAACCATTCAGCCAGTGCTGGAGTACAGCGGTTTCGACCGTGTGGACGTGGTGGTTGAAGCAGTCGTTGAGAACCCGAAAGTGAAAAAAGCGGTGCTGGCCGAAACCGAAGACAAGGTGCGTCCGGAAACCGTGCTGGCCTCTAACACCTCCACCATTCCTATCAGCGAACTGGCGAGCGTACTGAAGCGCCCGGAAAACTTCTGCGGGATGCACTTCTTTAACCCGGTGCACCGCATGCCGCTGGTTGAAGTCATTCGCGGGGAAAAAACCTCCGACGAAACCATCGCCAAAGTGGTGGCGTGGGCGAGCAAGATGGGCAAAACACCGATCGTTGTTAACGACTGCCCGGGCTTCTTCGTTAACCGCGTGCTGTTCCCGTACTTCGCTGGTTTCAGCCAGCTGCTGCGCGACGGTGCAGACTTCCGCAAAATCGACAAAGTGATGGAAAAACAGTTCGGCTGGCCGATGGGCCCGGCGTATCTGCTGGACGTTGTCGGCATCGATACGGCCCATCACGCCCAGGCGGTGATGGCGGCGGGCTTCCCGCAGCGGATGCAGAAAGATTATCGCGACGCCATTGATGCGCTGTTCGACGCCAACCGCTTCGGGCAGAAAAACGGTCTGGGCTTCTGGCGCTATAAAGAAGACAGCAAAGGTAAACCGAAGAAAGAAGAAGATGCCGCGGTGGATGGCCTACTGGCCGACGTCAGTCAGCCGAAACGCGACTTCACCGACGATGAGATCATCGCCCGCATGATGATTCCAATGATAAACGAAGTGGTGCGCTGCCTCGAAGAGGGCATTATCGCCAGCCCGGCAGAAGCGGATATGGCGCTGGTGTACGGCCTGGGCTTCCCTCCGTTCCACGGCGGCGCGTTCCGCTGGCTGGATACGCTTGGCAGCGCCCGCTATCTCGATATGGCTCAGCAGTACCAGCACCTCGGCCCGCTTTATGAGGTGCCGGAAGGTCTGCGCAACAAAGCGCGCCATAACGAACCCTACTATCCCGCAGTTGAGCCAGCCCGTCCGGTTGGCGCGCTGAAAACGGCTTAAGGAGTCACAATGGAAAAGGTTGTCATTGTTGATGCGATTCGCACCCCAATGGGCCGTTCAAAAGGCGGCGCGTTCCGTAACGTGCGAGCGGAAGATCTCTCTGCGCACCTGATGCGTAGCCTGCTGGCACGTAACCCGGCGCTGGATCCCGCTGCGCTGGATGATATTTACTGGGGCTGCGTCCAGCAGACGCTGGAGCAGGGCTTCAACATCGCCCGTAACGCGTCCCTGCTGGCGGAGATCCCGCATTCGGTTCCGGCGGTCACCGTCAACCGCCTGTGCGGTTCGTCAATGCAGGCGCTGCACGACGCAGCCCGCATGATCATGACCGGCGATGCGCAGGCCTGCCTGGTGGGCGGCGTTGAGCACATGGGCCACGTGCCGATGAGCCACGGGGTCGATTTCCACCCGGGCATGAGCCGCAACGTGGCGAAAGCCGCCGGTATGATGGGCCTGACCGCCGAGATGCTCTCCCGTCTGCACGGCATCAGCCGTGAGATGCAGGATACCTTTGCCGCGCGTTCGCATGCCCGCGCCTGGGCCGCCACGCAGTCCGGTGCCTTTAAGAATGAGATCATCCCAACCGGTGGTCACGATGCAGACGGCGTACTGAAGCAGTTCAGCTACGACGAAGTTATCCGCCCGGAAACCACGGTCGAAGCGCTTTCTACCCTGCGTCCGGCATTCGATCCGGTCACCGGCACGGTAACGGCGGGCACCTCGTCTGCTCTGTCCGACGGTGCCGCCGCGATGCTGGTGATGAGCGAAAGCCGCGCCCGCGAATTAGGCCTGACGCCACGCGCCCGCGTGCGTTCGATGGCGGTCGTGGGCTGCGATCCTTCCATCATGGGTTACGGCCCGGTTCCGGCGTCAAAACTGGCGCTGAAAAAAGCGGGGCTGAGCGCCAGTGATATCGACCTGTTCGAGATGAACGAAGCCTTCGCCGCGCAGATCCTGCCGTGCATTAAAGATCTGGGACTGATGGATCAGATCGACGAGAAGATTAACCTCAACGGCGGCGCGATCGCCCTCGGTCACCCGCTGGGCTGCTCCGGGGCGCGTATCAGTACCACGCTGATTAACCTGATGGAACGCAAAGATGCCCAGTTCGGGCTGGCAACGATGTGTATCGGGTTGGGTCAGGGGATCGCGACGGTGTTTGAGAGGGTTTAAATTAATTGAGAGAGTGTAAATAAGGAAAAGTATCTCAAAGCCAATGACGTCAGAACAAGGCGGCAAGCGAGCGAATCCCGATGAGCTTACATGAGTAAGTGATTCGGGTGAACGAGCGCAGCCAACGCAGTTATGGCGCCATTGGCGAAGAGAGACAGTTTAGTTGCCGTTCTTCCCGCCTGTCAGGGGCGGGTTTTTTACGTTATTGCAGCAGCGAAATATCCGCCACACGCAGGAACAGCTCACGCAGTTTCTCAAGCATCGAGAGACGGTTAATACGCAGCTCTTTATCTTCCACGTTCACCATCACCTTCTCGAAGAAGGCGTCGATGACGTCACGCAGCTCCGCCAGCTCCACCAGCGCTTCCTGGTAGCGCCCTTCCGCAAAGTACGGCTCGAGCTTGTCGCGCAGCACCACAACCTGCATCGCCAGGGAAATCTCTTCCGGCTCTTTCAGCGTCGCAGCGTTTACGCGCTCGTTCAGCGTCTCGTCGGATTTTGCGAGGATGTTGGATACACGCTTGTTGGCCGCGGCCAGCGCAGACGCCGCTTCCAGCGTACGGAAGTGGGATACCGCTTTCATACGCGCATCGAAATCTGCCGGACGAGTCGGACGACGCGCCAGCACCGCCTGAATGGTATCAACGGAGTAACCTTCGTCCTGATACCACGCGCGGAAACGACCGAGCATAAAGTCGATCACATCGTCCACGACCTTCGCGTTAGTCAGCTTGTCGCCGTATAGACGCACCGCTTCTTCGGTCAGCGTTTGCAGATCGAGATTCAGGTTCTTCTCTACGATGATTCGCAGCACGCCCAGCGCAGCACGACGCAGCGCGAACGGGTCTTTGTCGCCTTTCGGATGCTGACCGATACCGAAGATACCCGCCAGGGTGTCCATCTTATCGGCAATCGCCACGGCGCAGGCCACCGGGTTGGACGGCAGATCGTCACCGGCAAAGCGCGGCTGATACTGCTCGTTCAGGGCTACCGCCACATCTTCCGCTTCGCCGTCGTGACGCGCGTAGTGCATACCCATTACGCCCTGGGTGTCGGTAAATTCGAACACCATGTTGGTCATCAGGTCGCACTTGGAGAGCAGACCCGCGCGGGTGGCATGGTTAACGTCGGCGCCAATTTCACGGGCAATCCAGCCGGACAGCTCCGCGATACGGTCGGTCTTGTCGCGCAGCGTACCCAGTTGCTGCTGGAACAGCACGGTTTGCAGACGCGGCAGGTTATCTTCCAGACGTTTTTTACGGTCGGTATTGAAGAAGAACTCGGCATCCGCCAGACGCGGACGCACCACTTTCTCGTTACCAGAGATAATCTGGCTCGGATCTTTCGATTCGATGTTCGCCACGAAGATGAAGTTTGGCAGCAGCTTGCCGTCGTTGGCGTAAACCGGGAAGTACTTCTGGTCACCCTTCATGGTGTACACCAGCGCTTCTGCCGGAACGGCCAGGAATTTCTCTTCGAATTTCGCGGTCAACACAACCGGCCATTCCACCAGAGAAGTCACCTCTTCCAGCAGGCTGTCGCTCAGGTCAGCGTTGCCGCCAATTTTGCGCGCCGCGTCTTCTGCGTCCGCTTTGATTTTGGCTTTACGCTGTTCGTAGTCAGCAATGACCTTGCCGCGCTCCAGCAGGATCTGCGGGTACTGGTCAGCATTGTCGATGGTGAACTCCGGCTCGCCCATAAAGCGATGGCCGCGGATCACGCGATCGGACGCCACGCCCAGAATGGTCGCCGGGATAACGGTATCGCCCAGCAGCAGGGTCACGGTGTGAACCGGACGCACAAAGTGTACGTCGGACGCGCCCCAGCGCATCAGCTTAGGAATGGGCAGCTTAGCCAGCGAGGTCGCGATCATATCTGGCAGCAGCGCTTCTGCGCTTTCGCCTTTCACATGGGCACGATACAGCAGCCATTCACCTTTGTCGGTGGTCAGACGCTCGGCCTGGTCAACGGTGATACCGCAGCCGCGCGCCCAGCCTTCTGCCGCTTTGCTCGGCTTGCCTTCCGCGTCGAACGCCTGGGCAATCGCCGGGCCACGTTTTTCAACTTCACGATCCGGCTGGGACGCCGCCAGGTTTGCCACTTTCAGCGCCAGACGACGCGGGGCCGCAAACCACTCAATTTTACCGTGTGCCAGGCCAGCGTTATCCAGCTCGGCAGTGACGTTCGCAGCGAAAGATTCAGCCAGGCTGCGCAGGGCTTTTGGTGGCAGCTCTTCGGTGCCAATTTCCACCAGGAAAGTTTTCTCAGACATGGCCGCCTCTTATTTGTTTCGGTTGCACATCGGGAAGCCAAGGGCTTCACGGGACGCGTAGTAAGCTTCTGCAACGGCTTTGGTCAGGGTACGAATACGCAGAATGTAGCGCTGACGTTCAGTCACGGAGATGGCTTTGCGGGCATCCAGCAGGTTGAAGCTGTGGGCAGCCTTCAGAATACGCTCGTAGGCAGGCAGCGGCAGCGGAGTCTCCAGCGCCAGCAGCTGCTGGGCCTCTTTCTCGTACTGCTCGAAGCAGGTGAACAGGAAGTCCACGTCCGCGTATTCGAAGTTATAGGTGGATTGCTCCACTTCGTTCTGATGGAACACGTCGCCGTAGGTGGTTTTACCCAGCGGGCCGTCGCTCCAGACCAGGTCGTAAACGCTGTCTACGCCCTGAATGTACATGGCCAGACGTTCCAGACCGTAGGTGATTTCACCGGTGATCGGCTTACACTCCAGACCGCCAACCTGCTGGAAGTAAGTGAACTGGGTCACTTCCATGCCGTTCAGCCACACTTCCCAACCCAGACCCCAGGCACCCAGCGTTGGGTTTTCCCAGTTATCTTCCACGAAACGAATGTCGTGAATGGTCGGATCCATACCCAGCTCTTTCAGTGACCCGAGGTACAGTTCCTGAATGTTGTCGGGTGATGGCTTAATCACCACCTGGAACTGATAGTAGTGCTGCAAACGGTTCGGGTTTTCGCCGTAACGGCCATCGGTCGGACGACGGGATGGCTGCACATAGGCGGTCGCCATTGGCTCTGGCCCTAACGCGCGCAAGCTGGTCATCGGGTGTGAGGTGCCTGCGCCAACTTCCATGTCCAAAGGTTGAACAATGGTGCAGCCCTGACGAGCCCAGTAATCCTGTAAGGTCAGGATCAGGCCCTGGAAGGTCTTGGTATCAAACTTTTGCATAGTATTTCGTGCTGGATACGTGTGGTTTTAAATGGAAGGGATCAGTATACCCGCTGGCTGCAAGATATACAGTACGAAACGGGGTTGTTTAGGGAAAATTGGGGAATAAGCCCTACAGCCAGAACCTGCGAAGGCTCTGGTTGCTGCTTATACGAGCAATTTAACGCATTGAGAGATGTAAAAACTGGCCGTCTGCATCAAATGAACAGACAAAGCCCTCTTTACGTGCCGTATAGCCTTTCAGCTCATAGCTGCCCTGAAAGCGCTCGAAGCCGTTTATATGAATTTTCTGTGCTTCGGAATTATAGCGGTGAGCGGCCTGATCCCTGCACAGCTGTTCCATATTCAGGGAACGCTCCGGGCTCATTTTCCCCTGCTGCGCTTTTTGGGCAGGCATCTCCTCAGAAGCAGTGCATCCTGTTAATAAGAGCAGCAGAAAGAGTGACGCCCCACGCTTCATCATCATTTTTATTACCGCCCTGGTCAGTGGCTGTTATTTTTAGTAGCAACACGTTTATAGATTAAAGTCCGTCATTCTGCGAATCTCGCCTGCTCCCTACAAGTTAGCCTGGCTAAACTCAGAATTTTCCAAGGGAAAAGTTTTACACAATCGCAGTCACACTTTCTTTATCAGGAATACAGAGGAACTGATGCAGTCAAAAATTAACTGGATTGATAACCTGCGGGGAATAGCCTGTCTGATGGTGGTGATGATCCACACAACGACCTGGTATGTCACGAACGCGCACAGTATCAGCCCTGTTAACTGGGATGTCGCCAATATTCTGAACTCGGCCTCCCGCGTGAGCGTCCCACTGTTCTTTATGATTTCCGGTTTTCTCTTTTTTGGCGAGCGTAGCGCACAGCCGAGACATTTCATCCGTATTGTCTCCTGTCTGCTGTTTTACAGCGCCATTTCGCTGCTCTATATCGTCCTGTTCACTTCAATTAACGCTGAACGTTCCCTGCTCAATTTGTTGCAAAAACCGGTGTTCTATCATCTGTGGTTTTTCTTCGCGATAATCGTTATTTATCTGGTGTCACCGTTAATTCAGGTTAAAAACGTCAGCGGTAAAATGCTGCTGGCGCTGATGGTGGTCATCGGGATCGTGGCCAATCCGAATACCATCTCGCAAAAAATTGACGGCTTTGAATGGCTGCCCGTTAACCTCTATATCAACGGCGATACGTTTTATTACGTGCTGTACGGCATGCTGGGGCGCGCCATCGGCATGATGGAGACGCAAAAGCGAGGAGTAAACTGGCTTTGTGCGGCAGCATTTATCGCCGGTGTGTTTATTATCTCTCGCGGGACGCTGCACGAACTGCAATGGCGCGGCAACTTTGCCGATACCTGGTATCTGTACTGCGGCCCAATGGTCTTTATCTGCGCGATTTCTCTGCTGACGCTGGTTAAAAACACCCTTAATGCCCGCCCGCTTCCGGTGCTGGGGTTTATCTCTCGCCACTCGTTGGGCATTTACGGTTTTCACGCGCTGGTGATCCACGCCCTGCGCACCCGCGGCGTTGAGCTGAAAAGCTGGCCGGTGCTGGATATCGTCTGGATATTCACCGCTACGCTGGTTGTCAGCCTGCTGCTGTCAATGTTGCTGCAAAGAATCGATACGCGCAGGTTTGTGAGCTAACCCGGTTGAAGGCTGGTAGGCCGGGTAAGCGTTAGCGCCACCCGGCTCCTGTTTATGACATTAGCGGCAAAAGCTGCTGATAGATTTTGCGGAACACGTCTCGTCTTTCGGCGTAGCGAGCATGATTTCTCGCATCAGGACGATGCTCCTGTTCAAGCGGCAACTGGGGCAAAAGCAGGTGCAGTGGTTTATCCGGGTTCAGCGCAATTTGCGCCAGCCGTGCCGCACCGAGCGCCGGGCCGACATCCCCCCCGGTACGATAGTCCAGCTGCAACCCGCTAATATCGGAAAGCATTTGCCGCCAGTAGCTGCTTCGCGCACCGCCGCCAATTAACGTAATGCTGGATGGCGTCAGTCCACAGTCATGCACGACATCCATTCCGTCCGCCAGAGCATAGCCAACGCCTTCAAGCACCGCGCGCGCCAGCTCTGCCGGGCCGTGCTGATGGGTAAGACCGAAGAACACGCCTTTCGCTTCCGGGTTGTTATGCGGCGTTCGCTCGCCGGAAAGGTACGGTAAAAACCAGACCGCACCGGCATTATCATCCGCCTGCTGTGCCGCGGTGATAAGCGCCGGGACGTCCGCCATTCCGGTAAGCTTTGCCGCCCAGTCGAGGCAGGAAGCCGCACTCAGCATCACCGACATCAAATGCCATTTACCCGGCAACGCGTGGCAGAAGCTGTGTACGGCGCTTTCAGGGTTACTACGATACCCGTCACTGACGGCAAAATAGACGCCGGAGGTGCCGAGCGAGAGCATGGCCTGCCCAGCCTCGACCATGCCTACGCCGACCGCCCCCGCCGCATTATCGCCGCCGCCAGCGACAACAGGTACGGCTGGCATATTCCAGCGTTCAGCAATGGAAGGCTGCAAAGCGCCCGTGATTTCACTGCCTTCAAACAGCGCAGGCATATGGTCGCGCGTCAGTTGGCAGGCATCCAGCATCGCCTCGCTCCAGTCCCGTTTCGCCACGTCGAGCCACATCGTGCCCGCGGCGTCAGACATGTCGCTGGCAAAATCCCCCGTCATGCGAAAACGCAGGTAGTCTTTAGGCAAAAGAACCTTCGCTACCTGACGGAAAATTTCGGACTCATGGCGCTGCACCCACAGCAGTTTTGGCGCGGTAAAACCGGGCATCATCAGGTTGCCCGTAATCTCGCGGGACGTGGGCACACGCTCTTCAAGGATCGCACACTCTTCTGCACAGCGGCCATCATTCCAGAGAATAGCCGGGCGCAGAACACGATGCTGGCTATCCAGCAACGTTGCGCCATGCATTTGCCCGGCAATGCCCAGCGCTTTCACGTCGCGCAGGCTGTGCTGCTCGCCTAAGGCTTTCATCGCGCGGTCCGTCGCCTGCCACCACTGCTCCGGATCTTGTTCCGACCAAAGCGGATGCGGACGTGAAACCTGCAACTTTTCAGTCTGCGTGGCTAACACATCGCCCTGCTCGCTTAACAGGATGGCTTTCACCCCCGACGTGCCAAGATCGATCCCGATGTACATTGTGGTGACTCCTTTAACAGAAATGCCCGGTGGCGCTGCGCTTACCGGGCCTGGATGCTGTTATTTATCGAACAGGTAGTGATTGACCAGGTTTTCCAGCAACTCCTGATGGCCGCTCTGGTGCTGCGGCGCCAGCTGATGCTGTTCAGCGTACTTCGCGATCTCCGCAAGGGATAACTGACCTTTCAAAATTTGCTGGCCCAGCTCACTGTTCCAGCCGCTGTAGCGCTTCGCCACGCGCTTATCCAGCTCGCCGTCTTCAATCATACGGGCCGCCACTTTCAGCGCCAGCGCCATGGTGTCCATCGCGCCAATATGACCATAGAACAGATCGTATTTATCGGTGCTCTGGCGACGTACTTTGGCATCGAAGTTCAGGCCGCCGGTGGTGAAACCACCCGCTTTGATGATTTCGTACATCACCAGTGCATTTTCTTCGACGCTGTTCGGGAACTGGTCGGTATCCCAGCCCAGCTGCGGATCGCCGCGGTTCGCATCCACCGAACCGAAGATGCCCAGCGCAATCGCAGAGGCAATTTCGTGATGGAATGAGTGGCCCGCCAGGGTGGCGTGGTTAGCCTCAATGTTCACTTTGATCTCTTTTTCCAGACCAAACTGCTTCAGGAAGCCATACACGGTGGCGACATCATAATCATACTGATGCTTGGTTGGCTCCTGTGGTTTTGGCTCAATCAGCAGCGTACCGCGGAAGCCGATTTTGTGTTTGTGGTCCACCACCATCTGCATAAAGCGGCCAATCTGCTCACGCTCCTGGCGCAGATCGGTATTCAGCAGCGTTTCATAGCCTTCACGACCGCCCCAGAGCACATAGTTCTCACCGCCCAGCTGATGCGTGGCGTTCATCGCGGTCACAACCTGGGTTGCCGCCCAGCTGAAGACTTCCGGGTCCGGGTTGGTTGCCGCGCCCGCGCCATAGCGAGGATTGGTAAAGCAGTTAGCCGTACCCCAAAGCAGCTTGACGCCGCTTTGCTGCTGTTTTTCAGCCAGTACGTCGACCATCTGCGCGAAATTGTTCAGATACTCTTTCAGCGATGCCCCTTCCGGCGACACGTCCACATCGTGGAAACAGTAGTACGGCACGTTCAGTTTATGGAAGAACTCGAACGCGACGTCGGCTTTACGCTTCGCCAGCTCGATGGCCTCGCCCGGCTGCTGCCATGGACGGTCAAAAGAGCCCACGCCGAACATATCGGCACCGTTCCAGCAGAAGGTGTGCCAGTAGCAGGCGGCAAAGCGCAAGTGATCTTCCATGCGCTTACCCAGCACCAGCTCATCCGGGTTGTAGTGACGAAATGCTAAAGGATTGGTCGTTTTCGTGCCTTCGAAACGAACGCGATCGAGTTGGTCGAAATAAGCTTGCATATTGAGCTCCATAATCAGGGTATGCGGCGTGGTCTTGCTTCTGGAGTAATAGTGAATAGACATTGGGGGTTGCTCAATTACGTTATTTCACACTGCTATTGAGAGAATGCGCAATTGTGCGCTGACTCGCAAAATAATGTGCAGACAAACTATTTTTCGGCGCGTATTCCAGAATCAAATGTAATTAATAGGTTACGCTTTTTAAAATCCGATCGCGGTCATAAATTCAGAAATAAACCAAATATCGTAATGAGAAGATAAAAATCTGTAATTGCCAGCAGGACTTTCCACGTTAAAAATTTGCTGCGTCTCAGCAGTGAATGTTTCTTTTATCTCAGCGACACATACCCCTACAAAAGGCCTAATAATTATGAAGATAAAGAACCTGACCCTAACGCTCTGCACCACTCTCCTGCTTGCAAGCTTTGCTGGCCACGCCAAAGAGGTCAAAATTGGCATGGCAATCGATGACCTGCGCCTGGAGCGCTGGCAAAAAGATCGCGATATCTTTGTTAAAAAAGCGGAATCTCTCGGCGCGGAGGTGTTCGTGCAATCCGCTAACGGCAACGAAGAGACGCAAATGTCGCAAATCGAGAATATGATCAACCGTGGCGTCGATGTGCTGGTCATTATCCCGTATAACGGCCAGGTATTAAGCAACGTGGTGAAAGAAGCAAAACAGGAAGGCATAAAAGTCCTGGCTTATGACCGCATGATTAATAATGCGGACATTGATTATTATATTTCTTTCGACAATGAAAAGGTGGGTGAATTACAGGCTAAAAGCCTGGTCGCAAAAGTGCCTCAAGGGAATTATTTCCTGATGGGCGGCTCGCCTGTGGATAACAACGCCAAGCTGTTCCGCCAGGGGCAAATGAAAGTGCTTAAGCCCTATATCGATGAGGGCAAAATTAAAGTCGTCGGCGACCAATGGGCTGATGGCTGGTTACCGGAAAACGCGCTGAAAATTATGGAAAACGCGTTGACCGCAAATAACAACAAAATCGATGCGGTGGTGGCCTCTAACGATGCTACTGCGGGTGGCGCCATTCAGGCGCTAAGCGCGCAAGGTCTGGCCGGAAAAGTCGCTATTTCCGGTCAGGACGCCGACCTTGCGGGTGTCAAACGCATTATCGCGGGGACTCAGACCATGACGGTCTATAAGCCCATTACCGAGCTTGCCAATACGGCCGCTGAAATTGCCGTTGAGCTGGGCAATGGTCAACAACCTAAAGCAGACGCGACGTTAAATAATGGCCTGAAAGACGTACCTGCTCGCCTGCTTACCCCTATCGAGGTCAACAAAGAGAATATTGACGCCACGGTGGTGAAAGACGGTTTCCATAAGAAGAGTGAACTGTAATCCAGCGCAGCCCCTGCCCGGCAGGGGCGCATCGTTCTGCCCTGTTCATCTGTCGGGCTATGCGGAGCAGTTATGTCTTATTTACTTGAAATGAAAAGCATCACTAAAGCCTTCGGGGCGGTGAAAGCGGTCGACAACGTGAGCCTGCGGCTGAATCCCGGCGAAGTGATGTCGCTGTGTGGCGAAAATGGCTCGGGAAAATCCACGCTGATGAAAGTGTTGTGTGGGATCTACCCGCACGGCAGCTACGAGGGCGAAATCGTCTTTGCCGGAGAGGTGCTCCAGGCCACGCACATTCGTGATACCGAGCGTAAAGGCATCGCGATCATTCACCAGGAGCTGGCGCTGGTGAAGCACCTCACCGTGCTGGAAAATATCTTCCTCGGGGCCGAACTCTCACGCCACGGCGTGCTGGATTACGACACCATGACGCTGCGCTGCGAAAAACTGCTGGCTCAGGTGAGCCTGGCTATCTCACCGGATACGCGTGTGGGCGACTTAGGTTTGGGCCAGCAGCAGCTGGTGGAGATCGCCAAGGCGCTGAACAAACAGGTACGCCTGCTGATCCTCGACGAGCCAACCGCTTCACTCACCGAACAGGAAACGGCCGTTCTGCTCAATATCATCCGCGACCTGCAAAACCACGGCATCGCCTGCATCTATATTTCGCACAAGCTCAATGAGGTCAAAGCCATTTCTGACACCATCTGTGTCATCCGCGACGGGCAGCACATCGGTACGCGTGAAGCAGAAGGCATGAGCGAGGATGACATCATCACCATGATGGTGGGCCGTGAACTCACCGCGCTGTACCCCAGCGAACCGCACGCGATTGGCGAAGAACTCCTGCGCGTGGAAAACCTGACGGCGTGGCACCCCGTTAACCGCCATATCAAGCGCGTGGATAACCTCTCTTTCTCACTACATCGCGGCGAAATTCTCGGCATTGCCGGTTTAGTGGGGGCCGGAAGAACCGAGGCCGTACAGTGTCTCTTTGGCGTCTGGCCGGGGCGCTGGGAAGGCAAAATTTATATCGACGGTCAGCCGGTAAAAATCGACAACTGCCAGCAGGCCATTGCCAAAGGCATTGCCATGGTGCCAGAAGATCGTAAAAAAGACGGTATCGTGCCGGTAATGGCGGTAGGAAAAAATATCACGCTGGCGGCGCTCAGCCAGTTTTCCGGTGCGCTGAGCAGCCTGGATGATGCCGCAGAGCAGCAGTGTATTCTTCAGTCCCTTGCCAGACTCAAGGTAAAAACATCCTCGCCGGAGCTGGCGATAGGACGCCTGAGCGGCGGCAACCAGCAAAAAGCGATTCTGGCGCGCTGCCTGCTGCTTAATCCGCGCATTTTAATTCTGGACGAACCCACCCGCGGGATCGATATCGGCGCGAAGTATGAAATCTACAAGCTGATCAACCAGCTTGTGCAGCAAGGCATTGCCGTCATTGTTATCTCGTCCGAATTGCCTGAAGTGCTGGGCCTGAGCGACCGCGTGCTGGTTATGCATGAAGGGAAGCTCAAAGCCAATCTGAACAACCAGAACCTGACGCAAGAGCAGGTGATGGAAGCTGCCTTAAGGAGCGAACGCCATGTCGAAAAGCAACCCGTCTGATATCAAAGTCGCTGTTCCGACGCCCGGTGCGTTCGCAGGACTTAAATCGCTGAATCTGCAAGTTTTTGTGATGATTGCCGCCATTATCGTCATCATGTTGTTCTTTACCTGGATGACCGATGGCTCCTATTTGAGCGCCCGCAACGTCTCTAACCTGCTGCGTCAGACCGCCATCACCGGCATCCTGGCGGTGGGGATGGTCTTCGTGATTATCTCAGCGGAAATTGACCTGTCGGTAGGGTCGATGATGGGTCTCCTCGGCGGCGTGGCGGCAATTTTTGACGTCTGGCTCGGCTGGCCGCTGCCGCTGACAATTGCGGTCACGCTGGTACTGGGTCTGCTGCTGGGGGCGTGGAATGGCTGGTGGGTAGCCTACCGGAAAGTTCCGTCGTTTATCGTCACCTTAGCGGGGATGCTGGCCTTCCGCGGTATTCTGATTGGGATCACCAACGGCACCACCGTCTCCCCTACCAGCGCCTCTATGTCCCAGATTGGCCAAAGCTACCTCTCTGATGGCGTCGGTTTTACGATCGGCGTGGTTGGGCTGATGGCGTTTGTGGCGTGGCAATGGCGGGGACGTATGCGTCGCCAGGCGCTGGGTCTGGCCTCGCCTGCTTCAACCTCGGTTGTCGGTCGTCAGGCGCTTACTGCGGTGATTGTGCTGGGCGCCATCTGGCTGCTAAACGATTATCGCGGCGTCCCAACGCCCGTTCTGCTGCTGGCCCTGCTGCTGTTAGGTGGGATGTTTATGGCCACACGTACCGCTTTTGGCCGCCGTATTTATGCCATCGGCGGCAACCTGGAGGCCGCGCGTTTATCCGGGATCAACGTCGAGCGAACGAAACTCGCCGTCTTTGCCATCAACGGTCTGATGGTGGCCATCGCGGGGCTGATCCTCAGCTCGCGTCTGGGGGCAGGCTCCCCCTCCGCCGGTAACATTGCCGAACTGGACGCCATCGCCGCCTGCGTGATTGGCGGGACCAGCCTCGCCGGGGGCATTGGCAGCGTGGCGGGTGCGGTGATGGGCGCATTTATTATGGCTTCGCTGGATAACGGGATGAGTATGATGGACGTGCCGACGTTTTGGCAGTATATCGTCAAGGGTGCCATTCTTTTGCTGGCAGTCTGGATGGACTCTGCCACCAAGCGGCGCGCCTGATAACAGTATCGTGACTAATCTGGGAAAATGAGCCATGTTTGAAAAGCGTCACCGCATTACGTTGTTATTCAATGCCAACAAAGCCTATGACCGGCAGGTGGTTGAAGGGGTTGGTGAATATTTGCAGGCGTCGCAATCGGAATGGGATATTTTCATCGAAGAAGATTTCCGTACCCGTCTGGAGAACATCAAAGACTGGCTGGGAGACGGGGTCATCGCCGACTTTGACGACCCCGTGATTGAACAGCTGCTGAGTGGCGTCGACGTGCCTATCGTGGGCGTTGGCGGCTCTTACCATTCACCGGAACATTATCCCCCCGTTCACTACATCGCCACGGATAACCATGCCCTGGTCGAGACCGCCTTTCTCCATTTAAAGGAGAAAGGCGTACATCGTTTTGCGTTTTACGGATTGCCCGCCACCAGCGGAAAGCGCTGGGCGATGGAGCGTGAATATGCCTTCTGCCAGCTGGTCGCTCAGGAGAAGTATCGCGGCGTCGTTTATCAAGGGCTGGAAACCGCGCCAGAAAACTGGCAGCACGCACAGAATCGCCTGGCTGACTGGCTGCAAACGCTGCCGCCACAGACCGGGATCATCGCCGTGACGGACGCCCGCGCCCGCCACGTATTACAGGTGTGCGAACATTTGCATATTCCGGTGCCGGAAAAGCTGTGCGTGATTGGTATTGATAACGAAGAGCTTACGCGCTATCTGTCACGCGTGGCGCTCTCATCCGTGGCTCAGGGTACCCGTCAGATGGGCTATCAGGCCGCGAAGCTGCTGCACAGGCTGTTAGACAAAGAATCCCTGCCGCTCCAGCGTCTGCTGGTTCCGCCCGTTCGCGTGGTCGAGCGTCGCTCAACTGACTACCGTTCCTTAAACGATCCGGCCGTGATTCAGGCAATGCACTACATTCGCAATCATGCCTGCAAAGGGATTAAGGTCGATCAGGTGCTGGATTCGGTCGGTATTTCACGTTCGAATCTGGAAAAACGGTTCAAAGAGGAAGTCGGTGAGACCATTCACGCCGTGATCCATGCGGAAAAGCTGGAGAAAGCGCGCAGTTTGCTGATCTCCACCTCGCTGTCGATCAACGAGATTTCACAGATGTGCGGTTACCCGTCGCTACAGTATTTCTATTCGGTGTTCAGGAAAGAGTACGACACCACGCCGAAGGAGTACCGGGAACGGTACAGTGAAGTCCTGCTCTAGAAAAGAGAACGCCTTCCAGTGGAAGGCGTTTTTCATTACATATGCGCGGCAATCAGACGCTGGTTATCCTGGTACATGGAGAACAGGTAATTGTTATAACGCTGTCCCTGAGTGGAATAACCTTTCAGCTTGTGGATCATCGCCGTGGCCGTTACTTCCTGATCCGCCTTACGCAACTGTGCGCGTGACTTACGGAACGAGGAGTAGGCCGGATGGGTGTTCAGGTTCACCACATAGGCATTCACGGAATCTTTCACCGATTCAAACTGTGAATAGCCCTTCACCTTGCCGGGTGCATTGGTACAACGACCTTTTGCGCATTTCATGCCAAACAGATTGTTGTTGTTGCGCGCCAGCTTCGAGGTGCCCCAACCGCTTTCGGCGGCAGCCATTGTCGCGACCATACTGCCTGGAATGATGTCCACACGCTCTAACAGTGAATTCCACGGCACGCGACGCGTGTTCCCGCTCCACTTCACTTTATAGCGTTTGGCAATGTCTTTCAGGCGAGTGCGCTCAGACGGCGACCAGCGGCTATCGTACTGTTTGGAGATCAGCCAGTTACGATCCGCAGTAATCGCGGCATTTTGACTTTTAATGTAAGGCATTACCGTCCGGAGAAACGCTTTTTTTCTTGGTGTTCCGGAAGGGTATTTTCGCAAATCAGGAAGTGAACTACTCTTTGCACTATTGCGAGAATACTCTTGTTTACTGCTAACCTTACTGCTTGTCGTCTTTATTACGTGGGCTTTCTTACTCGTTGTATCCGTGTGCGTCTTTGCAAGCACCTCACCTGAAAATGCCATGGTGAGTAACATGAGTATCGCGGCCCCATATCGTCGAATGGGAGTCGATATCATTAGGTCTCCTGGTCGGATATAAGCATTCCAACACCTTATTTTCTTCAAAAATTTGAGAGCGGAATCTCAAATCATACCAAAAATAGTCCTCAAGAGCACGTATACAAATAGTCCAATTCCGAAACTATGTCATCCGGAACGTGCTCATTAAAGCATCAACACTGGAAAAATGTGCGCGATATCGCAGATAACTGCCTAATTTTGCGCGGGATCACTCATCCCTTCGCGTCCTCCTGGCAGAAAGCCTCAGAGGAGGAGTTTTTCCCCTGAACCGAATGGCACACTGGTCAAAAATGCCGCGACAGGAAAATGGAATGAAACGCACTGCATTAGCTGTTCTGATGTTACCCGCACTCGCGCATGCCGACTGGTCATCGCCAGGATTTGACGCGTTTAACGCTGAAGGTACCGGCGTTTTTACCAGCCAGGCAAGGCTTGCGAAGGGTACCCGCCCGCTGACGCTGAGTCTTGACAACGCGTGCTGGCAGCCGACAGATGCCATTAAGCTCAACGAGATGCTGTCGCTCAAACCGTGCGAAGGCACCCCGCCGCAGTGGCGGTTATTCCGTGACGGCGTTTATCAGATGCGTATTGATACGCGCTCGGGAACGCCGACGCTGATGCTGACGGTGAACAGTGCGGCGCCACAGCCTGTCGCTAACGTTACCCGCCAGTGCCCGAAGTGGGACGGCCAACCGCTCACGATCGACGTCGTTAACACCTTCCCGGAAGGCACGGTGGTGCGTGATTTTTACAGCAAACAGACCGCGACCGTTCAAAATGGCAAAGTCACGCTTCAGCCAGCCGCCAACAGCAACGGCCTGCTGCTGCTTGAGCGCGCCGAGACGGACAAACCCGCGCCGTTCAGCTGGCAAAACGCCACCGTCTATTTCGTGCTGACCGATCGCTTTGTGAATGGCGACCCCACCAACGACAACAGCTATGGCCGCCATAAAGACGGTATGCAGGAGATTGGTACTTTCCACGGCGGCGATCTTAAAGGGCTTACCAGCAAACTGGATTATCTTCAGCAGCTGGGCGTGAATGCGCTCTGGATAAGCTCTCCGCTGGAGCAGATCCACGGCTGGGTTGGCGGCGGCACGAAAGGGGATTTCCCCCACTACGCCTATCACGGCTATTACACCCAGGACTGGACGAAACTCGACGCCAACATGGGCAACGAAGAAGATTTGCGCCAGCTTGTCGATGAAGCGCACCGGCGCGGTATCCGCGTCCTGTTTGACGTTGTCATGAATCACGCGGGCTATGCGACGCTTGCCGATATGCAGGAGTATCAGTTTGGCGCGTTGTATTTGCAGGGAGATGAACTGAAAAAAATCCTCGGTGAGCGCTGGACTGACTGGAAGCCAGGCGCGGGCCAAAGCTGGCACAGCTTCAACGATTACATCAACTTCAGTGATAAAGCCGCATGGGAAAAGTGGTGGGGTAAAAAATGGATCCGTACCGATATCGGTGATTACGACAACCCGGGCTTTGACGATCTGACCATGTCGCTGGCCTTCCTGCCGGATCTGAAAACGGAATCTAAGATCCCGTCAGGTTTGCCAAACTTTTATCAACATAAGCCCGACACCAACGCGAAGGTGATGACGAATTTCACCCCCCGGGATTATCTGACCCACTGGCTCAGTCAGTGGGTACGTGACTACGGCATCGACGGTTTTCGGGTCGATACCGCTAAACACGTTGAGCCTGAAGCCTGGCAGCAACTGAAAAACCAGGCCAGCCAGGCGCTGGCCGCGTGGAAAGCCGCCAACCCGGACAAAAAACTCGACGATGCGCCATTCTGGATGACCGGTGAATCCTGGGGCCATGGCGTGATGCAGAGCGATTATTACCGCCACGGCTTCGATGCGATGATCAACTTTGACTATCAGGAGCAGGCGGCGAAAGCGGTGGATTGTCTGGCGGATATGGATTTGACCTGGCAGCAGATGGCAGAAAAGCTGCAAAGTTTCAATGTGCTGAGCTATCTCTCCTCCCACGATACGCGTCTGTTCCGTGAAGGGGGCCAGCGCGCCGCTGAATTAATGCTGCTGGCACCGGGAAGCGTGCAGATCTATTACGGCGATGAATCAGAGCGTCCATTCGGCCCGACGGGCTCCGATCCGCTACAGGGAACCCGTTCGGATATGAACTGGCAGGACGTCACGGGTAAACAGGCGTTAACTGTCGCCCACTGGCAGCTTCTGGGGCAGTTCCGCGCCCGTCATCCGGCGGTAGGTGAAGGCAAGCAAACCACGCTGTCGATGAAAGAAGGCTACGGCTTTGTGCGCGAGCACAAAGGCGATAAGGTGATGGTGGTGTGGGCGGGTAATCAATAGACCCCCTCACCCTAACCCTCTCCCCAGGGGGGGAGAGGGGATGGCACGGTGCGTTTTTTCTCCCTCGCCCCTTTGGGGAGAGGGCCGGGGTGAGGGGCATTCACCAGAACAATTCACCACACAAATACAAACCCGCCACATAAAACAACAAATCCGACCACATTCGCCGATTTGCACCAACACGGTGCTGGCGTTATGGTTACTGCCTTTCATATTAAGCCCGACAGATCACCTGCTATGACGTTTTCACAATTCGGCGACAAATTTACCCGCCATTCAGGCATTACCCGCCTGATGGAGGACCTCAACGACGGGCTGCGCACCCCAGGCGCTATCATGCTTGGCGGCGGAAACCCGGCTCAAATTCCGGAGATGAACACCTACTTCCAGACGCTGCTGGCAGACATGCTGGAAAACGGTAAAGCAACCGATGCGCTGTGTAATTACGACGGCCCACAGGGTAAAACCGAACTACTGACGCTTCTGGCGGCAATGCTGCGGGAAGCGCTGGGTTGGGATATCGAACCACAGAATATTGCACTGACAAACGGCAGTCAGAGCGCGTTTTTCTACTTGTTCAATCTCTTCGCCGGACGCCGCGCCGACGGCACCACAAAAAAAGTGCTGTTCCCGCTGGCACCGGAGTATATCGGCTATGCCGATGCCGGCCTCGAAGAAGACCTGTTTGTGTCCGCGCGTCCGAATATCGAGTTGTTGCCAGAGGGTCAGTTCAAATATCACGTCGATTTTGAACATCTGCATATCGGTGAAGAGACGGGCATGATCTGCGTATCCCGTCCCACCAACCCGACGGGCAACGTGATCACCGACGACGAGCTGATGAAGCTGGATGCGCTGGCGAATCAGCACGACATCCCGCTGGTGATCGACAACGCCTATGGCGTACCGTTCCCGGGGATCATCTTCAGCGAAGCGCGCCCGCTGTGGAACCCGAATATTGTGCTGTGCATGAGCCTCTCCAAGCTGGGCCTGCCGGGCAGCCGCTGCGGCATTATCATTGCTAACGAGAAAATCATCACCGCCATTACCAACATGAACGGCATTATCAGCCTTTCGCCAGGCGGCATCGGCCCGGCGATGATGTGCGAGATGATCAGGCGTAACGACCTGCTGCGCCTGTCGAATGAGGTGATCAAGCCGTTTTACTCTCAGCGCGTTCAGGAAACCATCGCCATCCTTCGCCGCTATTTACCGGAAGAACGCTGCCTGATCCATAAACCGGAAGGGGCCATTTTCCTGTGGCTGTGGTTTAAGGATCTGCCTGTTACGACAGAGCTGCTTTATCAGCGTCTGAAAAAACGTGGCGTGCTGATGGTGCCAGGAGATTACTTCTTCCCGGGGCTGGATAAGCCATGGCCGCACACGCACCAGTGCATGCGCATGAACTACGTCCCGGACCCGGAAAAAATCGAAGCGGGGGTGAAAATTCTCGCCGAAGAGATTGAGAACGCCTGGCGCGAAGCCGGTTAAAACGACCTCAGGCCAGATTACGCAGCCGTTCCGCGCGTAATCTGGCGGGGTCTATGCAGCGCAGCGCGTGGGTGGGACAGGCTTCGACGCAGGCGGGACCCCCTTCGCGATGCACGCACAAATCACATTTCAACGCCTGAACGCGATCTTCCACGAGCCGAACCTGCATTGCCCCGAACGGGCACGCCACCATACAGCTTTTGCAGCCGATACAGCGCGCCTGCTCCACCAGCCAGGCCCCGGCAGTGCGGTGAATTGCCTGCGTCGGGCAGACATTCGCGCAGGGTGCGTCTTCACACTGGTGACAGCCCACGGTCGTGGTGAACGTATCGCCCTTAACCACCCGAATACGGGACGTAACAGCACCTGGCGTAGCATCATTCTGATGCGACAATATGCACGCCACCTCACAGGTGCGACACCCGATACATTTTTCCGAATCCGCCATGATAAATTGGTTCATGTGTTACGCCTCGTGCACGTTAAAACCCGGTTCCGGGCACATCATACATAACGTTTCAGGCAGCGAAGGTGTGATGAGTCAAAGAGGCGGCGCTTAGCCGGAATTAATATGCTCTTTACAGTACCGCCGTTTCCACACGGCGGGCGTTAACCCGGTATGTTTCGAAAATATCTGCCGGAAATAACCCACGTCATTAAAACCGCACCGGGCGGCCACTTCAGTTAACGAGGCCGCATCGTTCAGCAACAGTTTTTCAGCGGCCCTGACGCGCTGGCGATGAATTGCCTCCGTCAGGGTTAAATGAAACGTCCGGCGAAATACTCGCCCAAGGTAATCAGCGTTGCAGTGCAGCTCTTTCGCCAGTTGCGAAGTGGATATGGGCAAATGAAAATGCGTACGGATAAGCTGTTTGGCCTTCCACGCCATTGCCGCGCCCGCATCATCCGCTTTATCTTCATATCCCGGCGAGAGCGATATTTGCTGCAAAATTAACAGCAAAATGATCTCCAGCGCCTGGCTACGCTGTAATTTTTCCTGCTCGCTTAAAAACTGTCGGAATAACGCAATAACATATTGCGGATCCCGAACGCTACAGTGTTGCTCAATCGACAGCGGCGACGCGCCTGGCAACGCAGGCAAGCGTTCATCCACCTCAAAATGCAGCCAGTAAAATTTCAGATCGCCCGGAAAATCGTCCACCCCGACATGCCGCCGCTTCGGCCAAAGTAATAAACTCTCACCAGCGTTTACCTCAAAAAGCGTATTTTCCTCCTGGATCGTTAATGTCCCTTTTTCGACAAAAATAATCTCCCACGATGATAATTTTCGTGCGGGATGACGGCCCACGCCCCGGGAGATAAATAACCCGCCATTTTGAACCTTAATCGGAAGTGCTATGGATAATTCAAGCATGGATATTCATTTTTCCGCTTTTATGGTGGCGAATATTGCCTTTATTCTTTGATTATTAATAAATATCAGCATAACCGCTCGATCAAACTCACACTTTTATCATCAGGTCGGAATCGTCACCTTTTTATACTTTTCCCTTCCCTTGTTGGTCTGCCCGTTGAATGCAGAATAAATGGGGTACCTTGCACAAATATGATAAAAATCGTTTATCGAGGAGTTACCCCATGACTTCCACACCGATTACAGACGCTGAAGTTGCAAAACAGGTAGCCGATGACCGGCTGTCGGTCCGCGAAAAAATTGGCTACGGCCTGGGTGACGCGGGCGGCACGGTAATCACCTGTCTGATCATGAATTTTCTGACCTTTTTCTATACCGATGTGTTTGGCCTGACGCCCGCGCTCGTCGGCACGCTGTTCATAGCCCTGCGGGTATTTGACGCAGTTTCCGATCCGGTGATGGGCGTGATTGCTGACCGCACGCAGAGCCGCTGGGGACGTTTTCGTCCCTGGCAGCTGTGGGTCGCGCTTCCCATCGGCATCATCGGCGTGCTGACCTTTACCGTCCCGGACGCCAGCATGGGCGTGAAAATCGCCTGGGCGTTCGGCACCTATTTGCTGTTGTCCGTGGGCTATACCGCCATCAACGTGCCGTATTGTGCGCTGATCAATACCATGACCACCCGCCACAACGAGGTCATATCCTGCCAGTCCTGGCGCTTCGTACTGTGCGGCGTGGCGGGCTTTCTGGTCTCCGTTGGCCTGCCGTGGCTGGTGGCGGCGCTGGGCCAGGGCAATGCCGCCCGGGGTTATCAACTGGGCGTCGGCGTGCTGTGTGCCATCGCCGTGGTGATGTTCCTGTGCTGCTTCTTCTGGGTACGCGAGCGCGTCCCGCTGGCGCTGATGGGCAAATTCACCCTGCGCGAGCATCTGGCGGGCCTGCGTAAAAACGATCAGCTGCTGCTGATGCTGGTGATGTCGTTCCTGCTGATTAACGTATTCAACATTCGCGGCGGCGGATACATGTACTTCATCACCTACGTGCTTCAGGGCAGCGCGGCGTACACCTCGCTGTTTTTCACCATGGTGACCTTTGCCGCCATTCTGGGTGCGGTGATCGTCAACCCGCTGTCGCGCCGAATGGATACCGTCAAACTCTACTACTACACCAACCTGGTGCTCGCAGCACTTGCGGTGGGCATGTGGTTTCTGCCGGGTGGCCCGGCGCACCAGACGCTCTGGCTGATCGTCATTTTAAGCAACGGCGTGATCCTGGGCTTCACTCTGCCGCTGCACTTCTCGCTGATGGCCTTTGCCGATGATTACGGCGAATGGAAAACCGGCGTGCGCTCATCGGGCATGAACTTCGCTTTCAACCTGTTTTTCATCAAGCTCGCGTGGGCATCCAGCGCCGGGATCATCAGCCTGGTGTTTATTGCCGTGGCCTATCAGCCAGGCGCGGGTAACCAGACACCCGCCTCATTGCAGGGCATCACCGCCATGGAGACGCTACTCCCTGCCCTTTTCCACCTGCTGCTGGCGGTCGCTATCCGCTGGTGCAGGCTTAACAATCCCGTGATGTCGCGCATTGCCACCGATTTGCGCCAGCGTCATGTACAGTCCTGAGGAGAACGATATGACCATAATGGAAGCCGACCTTCACCAGTTGAAAATCAACGACCCGTTTCTTGGTCAGTACCAACGGCTGGTCCGCGATGTGGTGATCCCCTACCAGTGGGAGGCGCTTAACGACCGCGTGGCAGAGGCCGAACCCAGCCACGCCATCGCCAACTTTCGCATCGCGGCCGGTCTGGAACAGGGGGAGTTTTACGGGATGGTATTTCAGGACAGTGACGTGGCGAAATGGCTCGAAGCCGTGGCGTGGTCCCTGTGCCAGAAGCTGGATGCTGAACTGGAAAAAACCGCCGACGAGGTGATCGAACTGGTCGCGGCGGCGCAGTGCGAAGATGGTTATCTCAATACCTATTTCACGGTGAAAGCCCCCGAGGAGCGCTGGACCAATCTGGCGGAATGCCACGAACTGTACTGCGCCGGACATATGATTGAAGCGGGCGTGGCGTATTTCCAGGGAACCGGAAAGCGCCGCCTGCTGGACGTGGTGTGCAGGCTGGCGGACCATATCGACGGCGTGTTTGGCCCAGGCGAGACGCAGTTGCACTGCTATCCGGGACACCCGGAAATCGAGCTGGCGCTGATGCGGCTGTACGACGTCACGCAGGAGCCACGCTATCTCAACATGGTGAAATATTTCATTGAGGAACGCGGCGCACAGCCTCACTTCTACGACATTGAATACGAGAAGCGCGGCAAAACGTCCTACTGGAATACCTATGGCCCGGCGTGGATGGTCAAGGACAAAGCCTACAGCCAGGCGCATCAGACCCTTGCCGAACAGCAAACGGCTATCGGCCATGCGGTGCGTTTCGTCTACCTGATGGCGGGCATGGCGCACCTGGCGCGCCTGAGCAATGACGAAGGCAAACGCCAGGACTGTCTGCGGCTGTGGAACAACATGGCGCAGCGCCAGCTGTACATTACCGGCGGGATTGGCTCGCAAAGCAGCGGCGAGGCGTTCAGCAGCGATTACGATCTGCCCAACGATACGGTATATGCGGAAAGCTGCGCCTCCATTGGCCTGATGATGTTTGCCCGCCGGATGCTGGAGATGGAGGCAGACGGCCACTACGCCGACGTGATGGAGCGTGCACTGTACAACACGGTGCTGGGCGGCATGGCGCTCGACGGTAAGCATTTCTTTTATGTGAATCCGCTGGAAGTACACCCGAAAACGCTGGCCTTCAACCATATCTATGACCACGTGAAACCGGTGCGTCAGCGCTGGTTCGGCTGCGCCTGTTGCCCGCCGAATATTGCGCGCGTCCTGACTTCGCTGGGGCACTACATTTATACCGTTCGCCCGGACGCGCTGTTGATCAATCTGTACGTGGGGAACGACGTCGCCATTCCGGTTGGGGATAACATCCTCCAGCTGCGGATTAGCGGCAACTATCCGTGGCATGAGCAGGTGAAAATCGAGATAACCTCGCCAGTTCCGGTGACTCACACGCTGGCCCTGAGGCTGCCGGACTGGTGCGCTGAACCGGCGGTTTCGCTGAATGGCGAAGCCATTACCGGCGAGGTCTCCCGGGGATACCTATACCTCAACCGCAGCTGGCAGGAAGGCGATACGCTGTCGCTGACGTTACCGATGCCGGTTCGCCGCGTGTATGGCAACCCGCAGGTGCGCCAGCAGGCGGGGAAAGTCGCGCTCCAGCGCGGGCCGCTGGTTTACTGCCTGGAAGAGGCCGATAACGGCGCAAATCTGCATAACCTTTCTTTGCCACAAGACAGCGCGTTTCGGGTATTTGAAGGCAAAGGCATTTTCGCGCATAAAATGCTGATACAGGCAGAGGGGATCGGGTATCAGGCGAAGGACACTAATGCCCTGTGGCAGTACGATCGCTCGCCGGTAGAACGTCAGCCCCGGACGCTGACCTTTATTCCATGGTTTAGCTGGGCAAACCGGGGAGAAGGGGAAATGCGGATATGGGTGGATGAGGGCTGAATAGCGGCGGTCTGTTGCCCTCACCCCAGCCCTCTCCCACGGGAGAGGGAGTAAAACGTAGGCTGGCTCAGGCCGCCCGAGGCGGCCTGCGCAGGAAGTTTAAAACAGCCCCAGCGGTTTATCGGAGTAGCTGACCAGCAGACATTTCGTTTGCTGGTAGTGCTCCAGCATCATCTTATGGGTTTCACGCCCGATGCCCGACTGCTTGTAGCCGCCAAACGCCGCATGAGCCGGATAGGCGTGATAGCAGTTGGTCCATACGCGTCCGGCCTGAATGCCGCGCCCCATTTTATAGGCCAGATTGCCGTTACGGCTCCAGACGCCAGCCCCCAGGCCATACTGCGTGTCGTTGGCGAGTTCCAGCGCTTCGTCCATGGTTTTAAACGTGGTGACGGCCAGCACCGGTCCAAAAATTTCCTCCTGGAAAACGCGCATGTTGTTCTTACCGAACAGGATGGTCGGCTCAAGGTAGTAACCCTCCTGCAAATCGCCGCCCAGCACCTTACGACGACCGCCGGTCAACACATCGGCCCCCTCTTTTTTGCCGATATCAATATAGTTGAGGATGGTTTCCAGCTGACCATGCGATACCTGCGCCCCCATCTGGGTGACGTTATCCAGCGGATTACCGCTGCGAATCGACTCCACGCGCCGGATCGCCCGCTCCATAAAGCGCTCATAGATTGATTCCTGCACCAGCGCGCGGCTCGGACAGGTACAGACTTCACCCTGGTTAAACGCGAACAACGCAAACCCTTCCAGCGCTTTGTCGAAGAAGGCGTCCTCTTCATCCATCACGTCGGCAAAGAAAATGTTCGGCGATTTCCCGCCCAGCTCCAGCGTGACCGGAATGATGTTCTGGGTCGCGTACTGCATGATCTGCTGACCCACTTCCGTTGAGCCGGTAAACGCCACTTTGGCAATACGCTTTGAAGTAGCCAGATATTCGCCAATCTCGCCTCCAGCCCCGTTGACCACGTTAATCACCCCCGGCGGCAACAGGTCGCCAATCACCTCCATCAGCAGCAGTACCGAAAGCGGCGTCAGGCGTGCGGGTTTCAGCACAACGCAGTTACCTGCCGCCAGCGCGGGCGCCATTTTCCAGCTTGCCATCAGCAGCGGGAAGTTCCAGGGAATAATTTGCCCTACCACGCCGAGCGGCTCGTGGAAGTGATACGCCACGGTATCTTTGTCAACTTCACTGATTCCCCCCTCCTGGGCACGAATGCAGGAGGCAAAATAACGGAAATGGTCAATCGCCAGCGGCACGTCCGCCGCCATGGTTTCCCGGATCGGCTTGCCGTTGTCC
Organism: Enterobacter hormaechei ATCC 49162; assembly: GCF_001875655.1. Taxonomy (NCBI): domain Bacteria; kingdom Pseudomonadati; phylum Pseudomonadota; class Gammaproteobacteria; order Enterobacterales; family Enterobacteriaceae; genus Enterobacter; species Enterobacter hormaechei. The sequence goes on along the minus strand of NZ_MKEQ01000001.1, from coordinate 3,135,463 downwards.
CACGTTTCAGCGGTCGCCAGCAGCTCCAGATTCTGCTCCATCCGATCGGCGATTTTGAACAAAATGGCCGCTCTGTCCTGAACGGACGTTTGTCCCCATTTATCTTTCGCCTTATGCGCCGCATCCAGCGCTAAATCAATATCCCGCTTGCCCGAACTGGCAATTTCACACAGCGGCTGGCCGGTGACGGGCGTCAGGTTGGAATAGTATTCACCGTCGACGGGTGCCACCCAGTCGCCACCGATAAAGTTGTCATAACGGGGCTTGAGCTTAAGGGGAAAACCATACTCGCCAGGCTGGATACGCGATGAGGGAGGATTGTTTGTCATGATCGTCTCCTTGCAGTAGGTGTACAACAAGGGTAGTTCCGGCTGGTGATTTTCTCGCCAGCCGGTAACGGGTTTACGAGCCGTATCACGGATTACCGTACTTTACGTTTCGTTTCTGCCGCCGGAGCCATACTTAATAGCTCAGGGGCTCATGAGGAACGATGCAATGCAGCTATTTATCGGCTTTGACGTGGGCGGAACCCACATCAAACACGGCGTGATTAATGAAAACGGCGAAGAACTGACATCCGATGAATATGATACGCCTGACGATGAAAGCACCTTCAAACAGAAGTGGAAAACGGTGGTGGATAAGTACCGCCAGGAGTATGAGATCGTCGGCATCGGCGTGAGTTTCCCGGGCCATATTAATCACCATACCGGCGAAGCGGCCAAAGCCGGGGCGCTGGATTATCTTGACGGCGAAAACCTGTGCGAGCTTTTCGCACAGCTGACCGATCTCCCCGTCACAGCCGAGAATGACGCCAACTGCGCGGCGCTGGGCGAACGCTGGCAGGGCGCCGGTAAGGACTATGAGCATTTTGTCTGCATCACCATCGGCACCGGTATCGGCGGCGGTATCGTCATGGAGGGCGATCTCTACCGTGGGTCGCACTACCGGGCGGGCGAATTTGGCGTGCTGCCCGTGGGTAACAACGGCGAACCGATGCACGAAGTGGCGTCAGCCAGCGGCCTGATGAAAGCCTGCCGCCGCGCGCTGGCCGTGTCGGAAGAGGAGATGCCTGACGGGGAAGAGCTGTTTAAACGCATGGACAGCGACGTGCATCTGCGTGAGGCCATAGAAGAGTGGGCACATTTCCTCTCGCGCGGCATTTACAGCGTGATATCTATGTTTGATCCACAGGCGGTGCTGATTGGCGGCGGCATTAGCGAGCAGGAGAAAATCTATCTCCTGCTGGATAAATACCTACAGCGATTCGAAGAGTGGGAGGCGCTCCGGGTGCCCATCCTTCCCTGCGAGCTGGGTAACCAGGCGGGAAGGCTGGGCGCGGTCTGGCTGGCTAAGCAGAAGCAGGCGCGCAGCGCTTAACGCTTACGGAAATAACTGCGCGTCGCGTAGCACATGGTCATTGCCGCGACGACGCGTAAACCCGATGCGGTTGAAATACTCCAGGATCTGAATCGCCAGTTTGCGTCCCACGTTCAGCCGATCGCGAAAATCTGCGGCGCAGGTTGATCCGCGCGCCTGATCCAGCTCCCGGATCAGGTTCGCAAACGCGACGATCCGATCGTTGCGGTAATAACGATCTTTCACGATCGCCACTATCATCCCCTGCTGTGCCGCATGGCGCAGTACCTGACGCATCAGCTGCTCGTCGGTATGGGTTTCACGCGCCAGATCGCGCACCCACCACGGTTCATCGCCAAACAGCGCCGCGACTTTTTGCCAGACCGCGTCCTGCTCAGCGGTAAAACCGGCCTTGTGTTCCGGCAGGTGTAGCCAGCCGTGGTGACTGTTAATCACGCCGCTTTCACGCATGTTTTCAATCAGCAACAGCACCAGCGCATCATCTTCCATGGGCAACGCCATGCGCCGCAAACGCTCGCGGCCCGGGCCTGGCTCATCCTGATGCTGTTCATGGTAGGTCGCCAGCGTGCTCAGCACTTTACGCTGCCAGCGCGCCGCTACCGGCGCGTTCAGCAGGCGGTTACCGGCCTGAATAAACCCTGGCTCCTGCGTCAGAAGACGCAATCCTTCGCCGCTAAGCTGGCGCGCCCAGGCGAACGCCGCCAGATCCACCGCACCACGCTCAAGGTGGATATCTAACGCAGACCTATCGTCGCTTGCCTTCGCCAGCGCGGCCAGCCACTGTAAATACTCGGGCTTACGCTTGCCGCGACGGGGCGGATCCAGCATGACCACGCGCGCCCCCGCCAGCGTTTCCCGCGCCGAAATATCACGCAGAACCAGGCGATCGTTATCCGCCAGCCAGAGCGGGGAGTCGAACACCAGCTCGGCGAGATCGTTTTCCAGCAGCGACACGCGCCCGGTGATGTGGCTGGCCGCGTGGTGGATGTGCAGCGGCTGCCACTGGGTCAGCGGCGTGTGGGTCTGGAGTGAAACGATGATCCGTTCAGAAGGCTCCGGCGGCGCGTCAGCCAGCAGCCAGTCGCCGCGGTTAAGCTGGTCTTTTTCGGCATCACCGACAATATTCAGCGCGATACGCTGCCCGGCGTAGGCCCGCTCTACCGGCTGGTTTTGCGCATGAAGCCCACGCACGCGCATCGATGTGTTCACCCCCGTCAGCCACAGGGTATCGCCCACGTTCACTTCGCCGCTCAGCGCGGTGCCGGTCACCACCAGCCCAGCCCCTTTCACGGTGAATGCCCTGTCGATCGCCAGACGGAACCGGTGATGGCTGGCCTGTTCACGAGACGGGATCTGCTGCAAATGTTCGCGAAGGGCGTCGATACCGCGGCCTTCTGTCGCCACGGTGACAAACAGCGCGGCATCCTCGAAACCGTATTCAGCCAGTGCCGCCAGCACCTCAGCGCGCACCTCGTTGATACGCGCCTCGTCCACACGGTCCGCTTTGGTGAGGGCGACGGTCAACTGCGGGTTTCCCGTCAGCTGGAGGATCGCCAGATGCTCGCGCGTTTGCGCCATCACCCCGTCATCGCATGCAACCACCAGCAGCGCGTGATCGATACCGCCCACGCCCGCGAGCATATTGGAAAGAAACTTCTCGTGACCGGGCACGTCGATAAAACCCAGCACGCGACCATCGGGCTGCGGCCAGTAGGCATAACCCAGGTCAATGGTCATGCCGCGCTTTTTCTCTTCCGGCAGGCGATCGGCATTCACGCCCGTAATGGCCTGCAATAACGTGGTTTTGCCGTGGTCAACGTGACCGGCGGTGGCAATAATCATTTCAACATCATCTCCAGAAACCGCATTTCATCTTCCAGACAGCGTAAATCCAGCCACATGCGCCCGTCACCGATACGGCCTATCACCGGCGTCGGTAATGCGCGCCAGCGCGCCGACAGCGCCTCAAGCTGGCTTCCGCGTCCGTCGCGCGGGGTGAACGTCAGCGCTTCGCTCGGTAACCTGTCCACGGGCAGCGAGCCACTGCCAATTTGCGACAGGCAAGGCTCGATACGAACGTCAAACTCAGGGTAATGAGGAGCAACCTGCGGCAGTAGCGCTTCCGCCTGCGCGCGAATGGAGGCCGCATCACGGCTCAGCAAACGCAACGTGGGCAGGCGGTCAGCCAGTTTCTCCGGGTGGAGATAGAGCCGCAGCGTGGCTTCCAGCGCGGCCAGCGTCATTTTATCGGCACGCAGAGCACGCTTCAGCGGATGCTGCTGTAGCTGCGCAATCAGCTCGCGCCTGCCGACGATAATCCCCGCCTGCGGCCCGCCCAGCAGTTTATCACCGGAGAAACTGACCAGGCTGACGCCCGCGGCGATCATCTCCTGCACCATCGGCTCTTTCGGCAGCCCGAACTGGCGCATATCCACCAGCGACCCGCTGCCGAGATCGGCAATCACCGGCACGTTTAGCTCGCGCCCGATGGCGGCCAGGTCGGCCTCTTCCACCGTTTTGGTAAACCCTTCGATATGGTAATTGCTGGTATGCACTTTCATCAGCAGCGCGGTGTTTTCATTCACCGCCGCGCGATAATCTTTTGCATGGGTACGGTTGGTTGTGCCCACCTCATGCAGCGTGCAGCCCGCCTGGCGCATGACGTCCGGAATACGAAACGCTCCGCCGATCTCCACCAGCTCGCCGCGAGAGACGACAACCTCTTTTCCGCTCGCGGTGGCCGCCAGCATTAACAGCACCGCCGCCGCGTTGTTATTCACGATGCAGGCATCTTCCGCACCGGTGATCTGGCAGAGAAGATCTGCCAGCGCGCGGTCGCGATGCCCACGTCCGGCGCCGTCCAGATCGTACTCCAGCGTCACCGGCGAGCGCATGGCCTGGGTGACAGCCTCTATTGCCTCTTCTGCCTGCTGTGCCCGCCCCAGATTGGTGTGCAGCACCGTGCCCGTCAGGTTAATGACCGGACGCAACGCGCTTTGCGCATGCTTGCTCAGCCTCCGTTCAGCTTCCTGCGCCCACGCCACGCACCAGCCGGGTATCGCATTCTCAGCCTGAATATGGCGACGCGCGTCGTCCTGAAGCTGGCGTAGCATATCGACCGTTGCAGTATGGCCAAACTGCTCCAGCACCGCCGTAATGCGCGGGTCACGAAGCAGACGATCGGTAGCGGGGATCTGGCTGTAGAGGGAATGATGAGTAGTCATGAATGCGCCTGGCGAGTAAATATCTTCCCCCCTCCCGACGGGAGAGGGAGTTAACATGTGGGGGGATTGTACCGCCTCCCGCCAGGAAGTGTTATAACCCGCATCAAGCCTTTGGTGGTTCCGTCCGGGCAAAACTTTCGCGCTGGAAGAGCGTCTCCGCCAGTTTGACCAGCAGCGGACGATCCACGCACCAGCCCGGGGAGACGCGGCGGAAATTGAGGTAGCCAATGGCGCAGGCGATGGCGATCGTCGCCAGATTCAGGCTATCGCTCTGAATTTTACCGTCGCGGATCAGCTGTTCGCACCTGTCCAGGCTGCGGCTGATTTTTTCACGCTGGCGCAGCAGTTCATTTTCTGACTGCTGGGCGGCGGGCCTTGCCTGCTCGCGCACGGACGTCAGCGCCGCATCCATAATGCCATCCGTCAGGGCTTCAATTTGCTTCATCGCCAGCGCCGCTTTTGGCTCCGTCGGCAGCATGGCTGGCGCAACGCCAAGCAGCTCGATGTACTCCGCAATGATCGGGGAATCAAACCAGTAGTCGCCCTCGTCCGTTACCAGCGCCGGGACTTTCCCCAGCGGGTTGTACTGCGCAACGCCGTTCTCTGCGTTGTAGGGCTGTTCATTCACGAATTCAAATTCAATTCCTTTCTCCAGCAGGAGAATCGAAATCTTACGCACGAAAGGACTGGTGTAACTGCCGATGAGTTTCATTGCTTATCCTTAATGCCCACAAAGAGGTCAGTATGGATCAAGCCGTGAAAAAAGGCAGGTATGCATCTCGCATTCCTGCCCTCCAACGCTTAATGGTCGAGGTAAAGGTAGTGCATCCAGCTGGTCATACGCAGCAATACCTTACGCATCACCGAGACGTGGGCGAAGTGGTCGGAATAGACGGCCACCTGGGCATAGATGCCGTCAGGCAGCGCATCAACATCCGCGTTCGGTTCCAGTTCGATAAGCGCCTGCACCCCATCCGTACCCGGCGCCACCGTCAGCGACTGTAACACCCCCTGTGCCTGATAGGTTCCTCCCGGCACCACCGGCAGGATGCTGGTGAGCTTGCCGGAGAACACCCGGCCCGGCAGCGCGTTGAACACCACTTCCGCTTCGTCGCCAGGCTTCAGACGCAGTAATGAGTTCTGGCGGAACTGAGCGATAATCTGGCGTTTCTGTTCAGGAATAAACACCATCACCGGACGCAGCGGCAGCGCCGCAGCGTAGGTTCCCGGGCGGATCAGCACCTGCGTGACGTAGCCGTTGCCTGGCGCGCGGACCACCGTCTGTTCCAGGTTATAGGTGGCCTCGGCCAGTTGCGCACGAAGCGAAGCAATTTGCGACTGCTCGCCGTTGACCATACTGTCTAACTGACTCTGGATCTGGGTCTGTTCAGCAACCGAGCCTTTTACCAGCGCATCCTGCGCCAGATAGTTCTGCCGTGCGTTATCGATATCGCTTTCAGAGAACGGATTGACCTTCGCCCGGCTGCCTTTGACGTAGCGCTGATAATCTTTATACAGCCGGTCGCGTTCAGCAGACACGCGGGTCGTGTTGGCCTGCGCTTCAGAGAGCTGGGCTTTCAGTACATCAATATTGTGCGTGGCGGTAACCAGATCGGCTTTCAGCCTGTCGACGCGCGCCTGATACTTACCCGGATCGAGTTTAAATAACACTTCGCCCTTTTTAATAAGCTGGTTATTTTTATGGGTCACTTCACTGACCACGCCAGTGACCTGCGGCGTAATGGGGATTGAAATAACCGCTTTTTGCGCCGTAAAGGTATAGGGATGGTTATAGTTCATTAGCAGAATCAGCCCCGCCACAATAAATATTCCGCCTAATGACGCGGTGGCGAGCGTCCACTGATTTACCGGAATACGGAATATTTTAAAAATAGCCCAGGCGAAGGCCACATAGGTCAGAATAATCAACAGATCCATGATTATCGCTCCAGCGTGTTTTTATCGACCACGGGCTGCACGGCGGCGAGCTTTTGCTCAAGCTCGGTGACGCGTTTCGCAAGGGCATCAACGTCATAGGGTCGGTCTGACGGCTGAATGTGGTTTTGCATACCCCAGCCGCGATCTTCCCGGTACAGCGTGGCCCAAATCCACAGGAAGGGCCAGATGGCATGGAGCGTAAACAGGCTGATCCAGCCTGCCGTATGGATAGCATCCGCATGGGGATGATTGCGTTTTTTCGCCATATTATAGGGAATATCATGAATAGCGATGATCCCGTAGAACAGAACCAGGAACACGAAAATTAATATGCCCAGCGCGAAATAGTTGAGAAACATAGTCTCCTCGCTTACACAACGTCAACTTATTAATTGAATAAATTGGTGCGCAACCTGATTAATTTATTTATTTTTAAACAAACAGGCTGCGGCTATTATTTCAGAGCCGGGAAGTATCGTTTCTTATAATAACTGCATGCAAGTTTATAAACGTGTCAAAATATAACCTGAATAAAAATATATTTACGCTTACGATATGAGCGTAATCCAGGTTTTCGCTTTTCGCCATACAACATTTTGGCGCATTTGGCTTAGCGATTAATGTTGCTTTTTTACAGGGTGCCGCACTGCTACACGCAGAAAATGACTGCGCTCGCAGCGGGAGAAATCGGAATAAAAATATTTTGTGAATCAAATCACAATCTGGAAACAAACAGCCAACTTAACATTGTGATATAAATCACAAAACACCGCCCGTTTTGGCGTAATTCTGAGCGATGTATTTTTTTTACACACGCATTATGTGATCGCGATCACTTCATTAATATCCTCACCCCCTACATTTACGTGATTCAGATCACACAAAATTCCGCTGTCTGGACAGTTGAACGATTCAGTGCCAGATTTCACAGCATCAGAACAGGGCCCGGCTACCTCTGCCGCCGCACATTAACGATAAACCTCGGGCCGCAAGCCTAAGCGTAAACATAAGAAGGGGTGTTTTATGTCATCCGATTTCAAGATCAAAGTGCAAAGCTTTGGTCGTTTCCTCAGCAACATGGTGATGCCAAATATCGGCGCGTTCATCGCGTGGGGTATTATCACCGCATTATTTATTCCGACAGGGTGGTTGCCTAACGAAACGCTGGCGAAACTTGTTGGCCCAATGATTACATACCTGCTGCCGCTGCTTATCGGTTATACCGGTGGTCGTCTGGTGGGCGGAGACCGTGGTGGCGTCGTGGGTGCCATCACAACCATGGGGGTTATCGTCGGCGCGGATATGCCGATGTTCCTCGGTGCGATGATTGCCGGTCCTCTGGGCGGCTGGGCAATTAAGAAATTCGACGTCTGGGTTGATGGCAAGATCAAATCCGGCTTCGAAATGCTGGTGAATAACTTCTCCGCGGGCATCATCGGGATGATCCTCGCGATTCTGGCGTTCCTCGGCATTGGTCCGGCGGTTGAAGTGCTGTCCAAGCTGCTGGCGGCGGGCGTTAACTTCATGGTGGCGCATGACATGCTGCCGCTGGCGTCTATCTTCGTTGAACCGGCGAAAATCCTGTTCCTCAACAACGCCATCAACCACGGTATCTTCTCACCGCTGGGTATTCAGCAGTCACACGATCTCGGCAAGTCCATCTTCTTCCTGATTGAAGCGAACCCGGGTCCCGGTATGGGCGTTCTGCTGGCCTATATGTTCTTTGGTCGCGGCAGCGCAAAACAGTCTGCTGGCGGTGCGGCGATCATTCACTTCCTGGGCGGTATTCACGAAATTTACTTCCCGTATGTGCTGATGAACCCTCGTCTGATCCTGGCCGTTATCCTCGGCGGTATGACCGGCGTGTTCACCCTGAGCGTGCTGGGCGGTGGTCTGGTGTCTCCTGCTTCTCCAGGCTCTATCCTGGCGGTGCTGGCGATGACCCCGAAAGGCGCCTACTTCGCGAACATCGCGGCGATCTGTGCGGCCATGGCGGTCTCCTTCGTGGTCTCCGCTATCCTGCTGAAAACCAGCAAGGTGAAAGAAGACGACGATATCGAAGCGGCAACCCGTCGTATGCATGACATGAAAGCCGAATCCAAAGGCGCGACCCCGCTGGCGGCGGGTGATGTCTCTAACGACCTGAGCCACGTGCGTAAAATCATCGTGGCCTGTGATGCCGGTATGGGCTCCAGCGCCATGGGTGCGGGCGTGCTGCGTAAGAAAGTGCAGGATGCGGGTCTGACCAACATCTCCGTCACCAACAGCGCGATTAACAGCCTGCCACCGGACGTTGACCTGGTGATCACGCACCGCGATCTGACCGAACGCGCAATGCGTCAGGTGCCGCAGGCGCAGCACATTTCCCTGACCAACTTCCTCGACAGCGGCCTGTACTCCAGCCTGACTGAACGTCTGGTAGCGGCGCAGCGCCATGAAGATAACGAAGTGAAAGTGCGCACCAGCCTGCAAGACAGCTTCGACGAGAGCAACGCGCATCTGTTCAAACTGGGCGCAGAAAACATCTTCCTCGGCCGCACGGCGACCAATAAAGAAGAGGCCATTCGCTTCGCTGGTGAGCAGCTGGTGAAAGGCGGCTACGTTCAGCCAGAATACGTTGACGCGATGCTGGAACGCGAAAAACTGACCCCAACCTACCTGGGTGAATCCATCGCGGTTCCACACGGTACGGTGGAAGCGAAAGATCGCGTGCTGAAAACCGGCGTGGTGTTCTGTCAGTATCCTGACGGCGTACGCTTCGGTGAAGAAGAGGACGACATCGCCCGTCTGGTGATTGGTATCGCCGCTCGCAACAACGAGCATATCCAGGTGATTACCAGCCTGACCAACGCGCTGGACGACGAAACCGTCATCGAGCGCCTGGCCAACACCACCAGCGTGGAAGAAGTTCTGGCCCTGCTCAACAAATAGCAGCGCCTCTTCCCTCTCCCCTTTGGGGAGAGGGCTAGGGTGAGGGGAAAACGTTCCTCACCCCAGCCCTCTCGGGTAAAAACATTGATGAAGGTTAACACTATGAAAGCATTACATTTTGGCGCAGGTAATATCGGTCGTGGCTTTATCGGTAAACTGCTGGCAGACGCGGGCATTACCCTGACATTCGCCGATGTGAATCAGGTGGTTCTGGATGCCCTGAATGCCCGTCATAGCTATCAGGTTCACGTGGTGGGTGAAAACGAGCAGGTTGAAACGGTCTCTGGCGTCAATGCGGTGAGCAGCATTGGCGACGACGTGATCGACCTCATCGCGAACGTTGACCTCGTCACCACTGCCGTGGGTCCGGTAGTACTTGAGCGTATCGCCCCGGCGGTTGCGAAAGGCCTGGCGAAACGTAAAGCGCAGGGCGTTGACGCTCCGCTGAACATCATCGCCTGTGAAAACATGGTGCGCGGCACCACGCAGTTGAAAGGCCACGTTCTTGCGGCCGTTGCAGACGAAGATAAAGCCTGGGTTGAAGCGCACGTCGGGTTTGTAGATTCCGCCGTTGACCGCATCGTTCCGCCATCCGAATCCGCCACCAACGATCCGCTGGAAGTGACCGTGGAAACCTTCAGCGAGTGGATCGTTGATAAAACCCAGTTTAAGGGCGCGCTGCCGACCATTCCGGGAATGGAATTAACCGATAACCTGATGGCATTTGTCGAACGTAAACTCTTCACGCTGAACACCGGGCATGCTATAACCGCGTACCTCGGAAAATTGGCCGGTCATCAGACGATTCGTGACGCGATCCTCGATGAGAACATCCGTGCGGTGGTCAAAGGGGCAATGGAAGAGAGCGGCGCGGTGCTGATCAAACGCTACGGTTTTGATGCTGATAAACACGCAGCATACATCCAGAAAATCCTCGGTCGTTTTGAAAACCCGTATCTGAAAGATGACGTTGAGCGCGTGGGTCGTCAGCCGCTGCGTAAACTAAGCGCGGGCGACCGCCTGATTAAACCGCTGCTGGGCACGCTGGAATACGGCCTGCCGCACGCTAACCTGGTGAAGGGCATCGCTGCCGCTATGCACTACCGCAGCGAGCAGGACCCGCAGGCGATTGAGCTGGCTCAGCTGATTGATGACAAAGGCGCGCAGGCTGCGCTGGCGCAGATCTCCGGTCTGGATGCCAACAGTGACGTAGTTGCGGAGGCGGTCAGCGCATACAACGCAACCAAATGATGCAGAGTCCGGCGCAGGTTAGCCTGCGCCCGAATAACAGATTGTCAGATATGCAGGCAATAATGGAACAAACCCAGGCCTTTGAAAATCGTGTGCTTGAGCGTCTGAATGCTGGCAAAACCGTACGAAGTTTCCTGATTGCCGCCGTTGAGCTGTTAACCGAGGCGGTGAACATTCTGGTGCTTCAGGTGTTTCGCAAAGACGACTACGCGGTAAAGTATGCTGTAGAACCGTTACTGGACGGAGACGGACCGCTGGGCGATTTATCGGTACGGCTGAAGCTGATTTACGGTCTTGGCGTGCTGAACCGCCAGGAGTATGAAGACGCCGAGCTGTTAATGGCGCTGCGCGAAGAGCTTAATCATGACGGTAACGAGTACACCTTTACCGATGATGAGATTCTGGGCCCCTTCGGCGAACTGCACTGCGTATCCGCGCTTCCTCCCGCACCGACGTTTGATAACAGCGACCCTGAGCTGTACGCGATGCAAAAGCTGCGTTATCAACAGGTTGTTCGCTCCACCATGGTGCTTTCCCTGACTGAGCTGATTTCTAAAATCAGCTTAAAAAAAGCGTTTCAGAAGTAAGCCCGCACACATTGGTGTATCCTTCCCTGTAAATTCCCCGTTTTCAGAGTTATTTGTCATGAAAGAAGTCGAAAAGAACGAAATTAAACGCCTGAGCGACCGCCTGGATCTGATCCGCCATCAGATGGCTGGCCTCTCCCTGGTCGATTCCGCCGAGAAATATGCCGAGCTGGAAAAAGAGTCCGTGAAGCTGGAGGCGGAAATTGAGCGCCTGCGCGACGTGAAAGGCCAGAAGCTGAGTAAAGAAGCGCAGAAGCTGATGAACATGCCGCATCGCCGCGCGATCACCAAAAAAGAGCAGGCCGACATGGGCAAGCTGAAGAAGAGCGTCCGTGGCCTGGTGGTGGTGCACCCGATGACCGAGCTTGGCCGCGAAATGGGCCTGAAAGAGATGACGGGCTTTTGTAAGACCGCGTTCTGATACTTAATTTAAGTTAAATTAAATACAAACCAGCCCAATATATTCACCAAGGGAATGTATTGGGTTTTCTTATTACCTAAAAGTACCGGACTGCTGCCCGAAAATGTAAAGAAGTAATAGTAAACTCTGCGGGTTCACAATTGTCATTGTTAAGAGTAAAGTGGACATTCATTTCTTTCGATCTAACTAATACACACGGCACGCCATTGAAATATAATATATTTTCTTTGGCTTGATGGTATGTCATTGCATTAGGTTATAAATTTTATGAATTCTACTGAGAGCTCAACCTTTCAAAACAGCGCCCTTTCTTTAGAACAAAAACTTGAAAAAGCCAGGGCTGAACTTCTGGACTTAGGGGCAAGGAACCGCTTACTCAACATTCCACGATCGAAGAATACGCGTTTCTTGGAAGTGATTGATGAGCGTTCCGAACTGGTTTACAAACTTCTGTTTAATGAAAAAAAGACGTTCACATTTTTACATGGTAAATCAGGAAAAGAAGACGGCCTGGAGAGTGAAGATAGTCTTTCAGAGGAAAAATATTTTATTTATCAATTCGATGAGACAGACACCGAAATAAAATCGCAGCATCTTGATACCAAACTACAGACTCGTTTGACACCTAAAGGGTTGCAGACCCGATTACTCGATTTGTATCACGACGCCAAAACGCTTGAAGAAGAGCAAGGAGCAAACATTCTTTTCCTGGCATTGGGCACGTTGAAGTGGGTGGATCCCGCGAATAAAGAGAATATCCGTTATGCCCCGTTGATTCTGGTGCCAGTCAGTCTGGAACGCGGTAGTGCTGGAGAAAGATTTAAACTAAAAGCGCGTTCAGAAGACATAATCCCTAACCTTTCTCTGGAAGCCTTCCTTGAACGCGTGCACCAGATCACATTACCTGTAATGCAATCTGACGATGATGAAATTAACATAAGTGGTTACTTTGACTCTGTACAGCAAGCAATAGCATTGAAATCAGATTGGGAAGTTATACCCAACGACATTATCCTTGGTTTGTTCTCATTTTCTAAATTTTTGATGTATTGAAGTGGTCAACAAAAACTGGCCACCGCGTTAGAGTTTTTCCAGTATCGGTTTTCTGATTCGTTTGGCGTTAACCCACCATTATATTCGTGCGGTCTTAGTGCGCTGTAATATCCAACGATATAGTCCGTTATTGCGTGAGCTGCATCGCTGAAGCTTACATAGCCCGTCGCCGGCACCCATTCGTTCTTCAGACTCCTGAAGAAGCGCTCCATTGGGCTGTTATCCCAGCAGTTTCCACGCCGACTCATACTCTGCCTGATCCGGTATCGCCACAGTAACTGCCGGAACTGCCTGCTCGTATAATGGCTGCCTTGATCGCTGTGGAACATCACCCCGACGGGCTTACCACGGGTTTCCCATGCCATTTCCAGTGCTTTCATGGTGAGCCTGCTGTCCGGCGAGAACGACATGGCCCAGCCCACTGGCTTTCTTGCGAACAGGTCGAGAACAACGGCGAGGTACGCCCAGCGCTTACCCGTCCAGATATAGGTCACATCACCGCACCACACCTGATTTGGTTCCGTTACGGCGAACTGTCGCTCAAGATGATTCGGGATAGCAACGTGCTCATGACCGCCACGCTTATACCGGTGAGTCGGCTGCTGGCAACTGACCAGCCCCAGCTCTTTCATGAGTCTGCCAGCAAGCCAGCGCCCCATTTGGTAACCTCTCTGGGTTGCCATTGTGGCGATGCTTCTTGCTCCGGCAGAGCCGTGGCTGATGCCATGCAGTTCAAGTACCTGACTGCGTAATACAGCCCGTCTGCCGTCTGGCTTTTCAGGACGGTTTTTCCAGTATTTGTAGCTGCTGCGATGAACCCCGAACACATGGCAGAGAGTGGCCACAGGATAACGCGCCCTGAGTTTCCCGATTATCGAGAACTGTTCAGGGAGTCTGACATCAAGAGCGCGGTAGCCTTTTTTAATATTTCATTTTCCATTTCAATACGTTGTAGCTTTTTCCTGAGCTCACGGATTTCAATTTGTTCCGGGGTAATGGGGGAGGCTTTTGGTGTTTTGCCCTGCCGTTCATCACGTAATTGTTTCACCCATCGCGTCATTGTGGAAAGGCCGACATCCATAGCGCTGGCTGCATCTGCCACGGTGTAGTTCTGGTCAACGACCAGTTGAGCGGATTCGCGTTTAAACTCTGCGCTGAAATTTCTTTTTTTCATTATGACACCTGTGTTGTTCTGAGGTGAGCATATCACCTCTGTTCAGGTGGCCAAATTCAGTAAACCACTTCAGCATGGGGATTACAACGGGCTGGAGCAAGGATAGAAAGCGTTGTCAGCCAGGCCGCTCAAATTGCTTGTAAGAAAGGTAAAATTTACGAAGAAAATGGATTTTTCTATCATAAGGAAGTAATGATTCAACTTCGAAACAGGCAGAACGTGATATCTACGGGTTTACGTAAACCTGAATTGATTGCACCTAAAGAAATCGCTTCTGGAGCAATGCAAATTGTCAGGGCTAGCTTGGGCGCAACAGAGGATGAAATCATTACAGCTGTGTCGAGAATGCTTGGTTTTAAATCAACCAGCAGTGTTCTGAAGAGAGTCATCTCCGATACTATTGAGCAACAGATTAAAGATAAGCACCTCAAGCAACATGATGGTCTTATTTTGATTGATGAGCCTCACGTTGATAGCATCAGAAATGTTGTTTAATTCATCCTTATGTATTTAACCCTTTCCTGGAGGCTCACCATTACTAGGTGAGCGCCGCGAAATGGGCCTGAAAGAGATGACGGGCTTTTGTAAGACCGAATTTTGATCGCTCTCCCCTGCCGCTGCGGCAGGGGAAACTCAGTTGTAAATCAGGTTAAACGTCGCCATCGCATCCGCTTTTCCCGCCGTCACGTTCTCTTCTGTCTGAATATAATGCGCATCAAACCAGAAGGTCTGCGTCTGGTTATCCCCCACTTGCCCAAGCGCTGATACCTGCGGGGTGTTCCACTGTACCACCTGCCCCTGAACCGAACCGGTATTGTCACCGTAGAGCAGTTCGATCCCGACACCGCTGGCGCTATCCTCCTGCTTCGTCAATGCCAGTGCCCGATCGTTGGCCGGCGTGGTATCGCCAAAGAACCCCATCTTAACCGCCGTGTTATTTTCGCAGGTCACCGGAATGCTGAAGCGTCCGCCTCCGGCCCGTGAACCTGTGCCGTGAAATTCACGCTGGCTCACGCTCCCCATGGGAACAAGAATGCTGCGAGAGCCTACTGAACAGCTGGTACGCCTGACGGTGAAGCTGGCGAGATGGATCTGTACCGGTGTCGCCACATTGGTGGCGCTGGCTTGATTTTCTCCCGCCTGCAATATCAGCGATCCCACATTTTGCTCCTGGGAATTGGCGTTATCGTCAGGCATGGCGCTGGTCGTTGGAATTTTATAAAACACCACCCAGAACTGCATTTTGTACGTTGAGGCGCTGGCAAAGGCGGGGTTTTGCGATGCGTCGCAAATGCGCCGGGACTCATTGCCATTCATCTGACTTGTGCCGTCAATATAGCGTATCGCATCGGCGCCGCAGTACTGCTGCTCCCGGAACCCCAGCGCGTAGCCAATGCCGTCAATCTGGGTTTTATAGACGTGACGTGACGCGCCGTCCTCACCTACTACGGTGCCGACGGGGTTATCCATGTCGACAAAGCCGATACTCCGCCAGGCGTCATTCCCGCCATCACAGCTGTAGAAATCCGCCCCGGTAGACTGTATCGGCGCAGATATCGGCGTCCAGTCCGCCGTGCCGGGTGCATACCCAATGGCGTAAGGCACCTGAACGACCCACTGATCGCGCGTGGTGTGGCAAGGCGAGGTCTGGGCATGGACATGAAAACTCAGCATGCCAAACAGCGAAAGAAGGCTCAGATAGAAAAACCAGTGAATAAAACGACGCATGATATTCCTCTAATGGCACTCAACGGACAGCGTGGCGATACCGGGGGCCATATGCGCTTTCCCCAGTCTGAAAGGTGTCTGGCATTGCTGCTGCTCCCCGTCTTCATACCAGGTGACGCGCAGGGTGCCGCGCTCTGGTACGCCGCTCAGGTAGGCCTGACCGCCGTCAGCGACCATGCTTCGGTTTGCAGAACGGCGGTTCTGCTCCACCACTTCAGCCTGCGCGCCAAACGGCAACGGTTCGCCGTGGTAGCGCAGGGAAAACAGAACGCGATAACCAATGTGGGTTTTGTAATTGGCCAGCACCACCGCGCCGCTGGTAGGAATGAGCGTCAGACCGCTCTGCTCAACGTCGACGTTCTCACCCAGCGTCGCCGTATCAAGACTGACGGTATTTTTGCGATACGCCGAGAGCGTTGGCATGACCGCATAGCCGCGGCTGTTGGTATGGATCCCGTTGTAGCCCTCCGGCTCAACGTTTGCCGCACCGGGCACGCGTATCAGGGCAACGGTATCGCCCAGCGGCTGGCTAAGCGTGATGCCATACTGCGTGGCGATAACGCCTCCGGCGAGTCCGAGGCTCGCGTTGCTACCGCTTCGGCTGTGGTCATAACCGAGGCTGACGTTGCCATAACCACCGTTGTATTGCAGCGCCAGGCTGGTGCTGTCGGCTTGTCCCTCGCTGGCCTGACTCTGCTGAACGCTGTAAATAAGGTTGCGGTTCGCCAGCGCGCTGCCGTTGAGTGACACCTGCTGCGTGGTCATCCCGCGATTGTTATGGTTGATGAAGTAACTGACCGAGCTGTCCGGTAACCAGTGACCAAGCGGAACATTGACGTTAAACGACACGGTGCGATCGGGATGCTGCTCAAGCGCTGAGTCGGTGTAGTCATACCCCGCGCCCCAGGAAATGCCCCGCCAGCTGGTGTACCAGCCAATATGGATAGTTTTATCCTGCCCGGAGGTATGCCAGTAATCCTGCATCCATGCCGAGACGCTGAGGCTGCCGAACTGACCCAGCGTCTGTGAGAAGGTGACCTGCGAGCGGCTACGGCGATTATTAAGTTGCAACTGTTGGCTGTCAGACTGATTCAGTTCGCCAAATTCATAGTAATTACGCGAGGCATAGCGATAACTGGCAAGACTGAAGGCGGTGCCGGTCGCGCTAAAATCTTTCTGGTACTGAATGCGCCACGCCTGCCCCATCGCGCTTTTGCCGTTGGGTAAACGGCTTTTTGCCAGCGTATCGTCAATGCCCAGCGAGCCGAATGCGCCAAATCCTCTGCCTACGCCAATCGCACCGGCCTGATAGTTGTTCGCCGTGCGAAAGCCGCCATACACCGTCATCCTGGAGAGCAGACCGTAGAAGAAAGCGCCTTCAACAAACTCGGGCGAACGTGCATCGCCGGAGCCGGAGTGAAATCGTCCGGCATTGAGGCTGTATTTCAGGCTGCCCTGGCGTCGCATAAACGGCACCGCAGAATAGGGTTGGGTAAAGACGCGCGTTGAGCCGTCACTTTCCGTGACCGTAACCTGTAGATCGCCACTTTGTGCGCCGGGGAACAGATCGTTAATGATAAATGGCCCGGCGGCCACCCAGGTTTCATAGATCACATAGCCATTTTGCGAAACGGAGACTTTAGCGAAACTGTGTGCGACACCGCGGATGGTTGGTGCAAAACCGCGCTGGCTGTCGGGTAACATGCTTTCGCTTGATGAGAGCTGTACCCCGCGAAACGCCACGCTATCGAAGACATCGCCTGCGGTCCAGGCATCGCCGAGCCGCAGCTGGCTGTTAAGACGGCGAATATCCCGGGTCAGCCAGCTACTTTGCGACTGAAAATGGTCGCCACCCGCGTCGCTGTGGCTCCAGGCGGAGGTGTTGCGCAACCGCCACGCCCCCAGATTGATACCGTTACGCAGGCTCAGATAGCTGGATGTCGTGACGCCACTCTGATGACGTGCCTGGCCGCCCGACAGACTGTAATCAGTAAATGCCGCCGGGATACCATCATCCCACCGTGACTGCGGCACGTAGCCACGGCTGCGGTGTTTCATCGCCGCCTGTGGCAGGCTGAGAAAAAGGCGCTGCTGGCTGAAGTCATAGGAGGTCCGCGCTGCCGGAATAAAATCCGCGAGGTGCGTGAACGTTTCCCCCTCCTGCAATCGGGAGAATGCAGGAATGGCCCTGACATTCACCCCAAGCGTTTCCAGCAGCGATACGCTAAAAACGGGTTGCAGGCTGCCTTTCTCATTGACGAAGGTGATCTCCTGATGCCGCTCCTCGCGTCCGTTAATCTCCAGCGTCACGAGCCAGGTGCCTGGCATTTGCCCGCCCTTTTCAGAGAAATAGTGCAGATCCGCCGTTTTCTGTTCGGTAGAGGAAAGCTCCAGCGCGGCGGGATCAAAATAATCCTCGGCTATCCCCGCGCGGCTGAAGCTAAGCAGCAACACCGAAAGCGGCGCGTAACGAAACAGGCGAAAAAGCATGGTGTTACAGAGGCTGGGAGTGGGTGGCGGTGATGGCACCAAAATCATTAATAGCCGACCAGCTTACGCCCCCGGAGGCGGACACAGGCCATTCGCGGGTTTCCCCTGGGCCGATCATGCCCGGTTGCTCAATTTTATGCCCGCCAACGGTCAGCCGATAAAAAGAGACGTAGTATGGCGTCGGGTTGGCGGCCTTAAGCCTTTTTCCCGTCCGCGAAAACGTTATTTTCTGCCAGGCAGTGGCAGCGTCCCCTTTCAGATTGTCCGGGCGGTAGAAAATTTTAAATTTAGATTTTACGTTAACCTGTAATTCGTTAGTGCTCTCTTTTGGCTTTGGCGCAATCGCTTTAATATCAAGCCAGAATACAGATTCACGATCGGTGGGCAGCGGTGTGCCGGTATATTGGATACGCAGCGTGTTGGTCTGCTCCGGATCAAGTCTGAACAGGGGTGGCGTGACAATAAATGGCGCAGCGTTATTTTTATCCTGCCCATCGCCTTCAACCCATGACTGAATAAGGTAGGGAACCGCACTTTCCATATTAGAAACAGAAAATGCCACCTCCTTGCTGTGTTGTGGGTATACGATCCGTGTTCCCCCCCATTACAACGCCAGCGGAAACTGACGCAGAACTAACCATTAATGCAGTGAGCATAATATACGATAAACGTTTCATCATTATTATCTCTGGAGGTGGCTGACTGTGAAATCAGTTATAAACCATCAGGAAGTTGGATACGGCGTTGACATCACCCGCGTTGATTTCCGTGCCATCTTTGTCAAGTGCGGCATAGAAAGTTAATTCAGCATTGCCTTCTTCATCCGGTGCGGTTGTTTTAGAAACCGTGCCCGGTTTAATCGCCGTGCTGCGATCGCTGTTATAGAGCTTCACCCCGACGCCCGTCGCCATCCCCGTGCCTGGCGTAACCTGCAACAGCGTGGCATCGTCCGAATCTTTATTCCCGTCGAACAGCACCGCAACAGATTCAACCGCCGGGGGACAATTCTCCACATTGATTTTAAACTCACGCGGCGTCGTTTCGACGTGCTCATCAAAGTAGTTTTTCGCCCATGCACCAAGGTCTACCGTTTTGTTTTTTGACGCAGGCGTAATATCACAGGAAATAAGGGTAATTTTCCCGGTAAAATTGATTACCCCGCCAGTGCTTTGCGAGCCGGCGCCAGCGTCCAGGGACGTATTTACCCCTGAATCACTACTTGCCAGCACTGATTGAGAAGATAACAGTATCCCCGCTGCGGCAATTGCCAGCGCCACATTTTTGATTTTCATTTGAAAGTATTACCCTCTGTAGATTAAACAGATCCAGACTTGTTGTACCAGGTGCAATCATTCCTGTAAGAATTTGAAAACGTCACTAAAGGGTGCCAGTAGAGTTGGTGACGCGACCTCATAGAATAAAGCGGGGTCCATCCCAGTGTGATAATCCATATATTTTCATTAAGCCCTGTTTGCATATTCCCTGTCAGAAAAATATGTCAGCTCGAAAATAACCATGAATGCTTTAAGGTTTAAAACAATTACAGATTCTTCTGTAACGCTGCTTCTGAATAAATAGTAAATGAAATACCTTATTACGTCTACGCATTGAAAAAGGTCAGGAACGTTTTATAAACATTTTAAAATTAACAGCTCCGCAACAAATTTAACCCTTTTTCATTGCACAAAAAATTATTAACCCGCTTCTAATACCGCCCCTCAATTAAAAATAGATTCGACTGATCAATGTTTGATCAATTTATTTCAGAATATTATTAGAATAAATTATTGTGTTTTACGCGATGCGCTTTGACATTATCCTGAAAAAATACGTATTTTCGGGACATATCCTTGTTGATCAGCAATTGATCGTTTGTAATAGGCTGTTAAAATCTATATGTTAAATTTACCTTAATTAAAATTTTTTGCTACATATTAGATTCCGCATTTTTAACTAAAAAAAATTTTTATTTATCTGAAATAAGCCATTTCGCTCACACTGAACTTATTACTTGCAAACACAAATAAGACAAAAACAAATCCCTTTATTAACGAACACGTATCAACACTGTATTTTGCCCATCATATTTAACGCACCGTGCGCGCTCCTGTCTGACACATAATGCGCTACTGGCCATCACGGTCAGTACCCGGGGCGGATTACACGTGGAGACAGTTTGGTCCTACCAATCGTCTTTAAAGCGAACCACCGTTCACACTTCCAATGCTTCACTTCACAAAACCATTGCCGAATAGCAACACTTAGTTAACCATTTATTGCCATTACCCCTACAACACATTATTGGATGGACCACTTTTACACAGACTGTGATGCAGAGATGAGCGGAGACTCACCCGCAGTGCAGGCTGTGTGGTCCCCAGGAGACCTGCATGAGCCTCTGGCAACAAAACTACGATCCCGCCGGGAACATCTGGCTGTCGAGCCTGATCGCATCGCTACCCATTCTGTTCTTCTTCTTTGCGCTGATTAAGCTCAAGCTGAAGGGCTACCTTGCCGCGACGTATACCGTTGCCATCGCCCTGCTGGTGGCGCTGTTCTTCTATAAAATGCCGGTCGATCGCGCGCTGGCCTCCGTGGTGTATGGTTTCTTCTACGGCCTGTGGCCGATTGCGTGGATCATCATCGCCGCCGTCTTTGTCTACAAAATCTCGGTCAAAACCGGGCAGTTCGACATTATTCGCTCGTCGATTCTCTCTATCACACCGGACCAGCGTTTGCAGATGCTGATTGTCGGTTTCTCCTTCGGGGCGTTCCTTGAAGGGGCAGCAGGATTCGGCGCGCCGGTGGCGATCACCGCCGCCCTGCTGGTCGGGCTGGGCTTTAATCCCCTGTATGCCGCGGGCCTGTGCCTGATTGTGAACACCGCGCCGGTGGCCTTTGGCGCGATGGGCATTCCGATTCTGGTGGCGGGCCAGGTGACCGGACTGGACAGCTTCGAGATCGGCCAGATGGTGGGCCGCCAGCTGCCGTTCCTGACCATTATCGTGCTGTTCTGGATCATGGCGATTATGGACGGCTGGCGCGGCGTGAAGGAGACCTGGCCTGCGGTGATGGTGGCGGGCGGTTCGTTCGCCATTGCCCAGTATCTCAGCTCCAACTTCCTCGGCCCGGAACTGCCGGACATCATCTCTTCCCTGGTGTCGCTGGTCTGTCTGACATTATTCCTGAAACGCTGGCAGCCGGTACGTATCTTCCGCTTTGCTGACATGGGCGCATCGCACGTGGATCAGACGCTGGCGCGCACCGGCTATACCGCCGGACAGATTGTGCGCGCATGGTCGCCGTTCCTGTTCCTGACCGCAACCGTGACGCTGTGGAGCATTCCGCCGTTTAAGGCGCTGTTCGCCCCGGGCGGCGCGCTGTACGACATGGTGATTAATATCTCCGTGCCGTTCCTCGACAAGATGGTCGCCCGTATGCCGCCGGTGGTGCACGACGCCACGCCGTATGCGGCGGTGTTTAAGTTCGACTGGTTCTCTGCCACCGGCACAGCCATCCTGTTTGCCGCTATCCTTTCCGTAGTGTGGCTGCGCATGAAGCCTGCCGTCGCGGTACAGACTTTTGCGGCGACGATTAAAGAGCTGATGCTGCCGATCTACTCCATCGGGATGGTGCTGGCGTTCGCGTTTATTTCGAACTACTCCGGCCTGTCGTCGACGCTGGCGTTAGCGCTGGCGCACACCGGCCACGCGTTTACCTTCTTCTCGCCGTTCCTCGGCTGGCTGGGGGTCTTCCTGACCGGTTCAGATACGTCATCTAACGCCCTGTTTGCCGCCCTCCAGGCAACGGCCGCGCAGCAGATTGGCGTCTCGGACGTGCTGCTGGTCGCTGCGAACACCACCGGCGGCGTGACCGGGAAGATGATCTCGCCGCAGTCCATCGCCATTGCCTGTGCCGCGGTAGGACTGGTGGGTAAAGAGTCGGATCTGTTCCGTTTTACCGTGAAACACAGCCTGATATTTACCTGCATGGTAGGCGTGATCACCACATTGCAGGCCTATGTCTTAACCTGGATGATTCCATGATAGTGATGCCCAGACGCCTGTCCGACGAGATTGCCACTCGCGTACGAGCGCTGATAGAAGAACAACAGCTGGAAGCGGGCATGAGATTGCCCGCCGAGCGTCAGCTTGCCGCCCAGCTTGGCGTGTCGCGCAATTCACTGCGCGAAGCGCTGGCGACGCTGGTCAGCGAAGGGGTGCTGCTGAGCCGTCGCGGCGGCGGCACCTTTGTACGCTGGCAGCATGATGACTGGTCCGAACAAAACATCGTGCAGCCGTTAAAGACGCTGATGGAAAACGACCCGGACTACAGCTTCGACATCCTCGAAGCGCGTCACGCCATCGAAACCAGTACCGCGTGGCACGCGGCGATGCGGGCAACCGACGCCGACAAAGAGAAGCTCAAAGCCTGCTTCGAAGCCACGCAAAGCAGCGACCCGGACATCGCCTCTCAGGCCGACGTGCGGTTCCATCTGGCCATTGCCGAGGCCTCGCACAACGTGGTGCTGCTGCAAACCATGCGCGGGTTCTTCGACCTGCTGCAATCTTCCGTGAAGCAGAGCCGCCAGCGCATGTATCTGGTCCCGCCGGTGTTTGCTCAACTGACCGAACAGCACGAGGCGGTGCTCAACGCCATTCTGGCCGGTGATGCCGAGGCCGCGCGCAAAGCGATGATGGCGCATCTGGGCTTCGTCCATACCACCATTAAACGATTCGATGAAGATCAGGCCCGACAGGCGCGTATTACCCGTCTGCCTGGCGAGAGTGATATTTCCAGGGAGAACAAAGCATGATTATTTCAGCAGCCAGTGACTATCGCGCCGCGGCGCAGCGCATTTTGCCGCCGTTCCTGTTCCACTACATTGACGGTGGGGCGTATGCCGAATATACCCTGCGCCGCAACGTGGAGGATCTGTCGGAAGTGGCCCTGCGCCAGCGTGTGCTGAAGAATATGTCTGACCTGAGCCTTGAGACGAAGCTGTTTAACGAAACGCTCTCCATGCCGGTAGCGCTCGCACCTGTCGGCTTATGCGGCATGTACGCCCGCCGGGGCGAAGTGCAGGCCGCCGCCGCCGCGGATGCCAAAGGCATTCCGTTTACCCTGTCCACCGTATCCGTCTGCCCGATTGAAGAAGTCGCCCCGACCATCAAGCGCCCGATGTGGTTCCAGCTGTACGTCCTGCGCGATCGCGGTTTTATGCGCAACGCGCTGGAGCGCGCCAAAGCGGCGGGCTGTTCAACGCTGGTCTTTACCGTCGATATGCCGACCCCTGGCGCGCGCTACCGTGATGCCCACTCCGGCATGAGCGGCCCTAACGCCGCCCTGCGCCGCTACTGGCAGGCGGTGACGCACCCGCAGTGGGCGTGGGATGTCGGGCTGAACGGTCGTCCGCACGATCTGGGGAACATTTCGGCCTACCTCGGTAAACCGACCGGGCTGGAAGATTACATCGGCTGGCTGGCGAACAACTTCGATCCGTCGATCTCGTGGAAGGACCTGGAGTGGATCCGCGAATTCTGGGACGGCCCGATGGTGATCAAAGGGATCCTCGATCCGGAAGATGCGCGCGACGCGGTGCGTTTTGGCGCCGATGGGATCGTGGTCTCTAACCATGGCGGACGCCAGCTCGACGGCGTGCTCTCTTCAGCCCGCGCGCTGCCAGCCATTGCCGATGCGGTGAAGGGCGATATAGCGATCCTGGCCGACAGCGGCATCCGTAATGGCCTGGACGTGGTGCGCATGATTGCGCTGGGAGCAGACAGCGTGCTGCTGGGCCGTGCTTACCTGTACGCGCTGGCCACCAGCGGTCAGGCGGGCGTGGCGAACCTGCTGAACCTGATCGAGAAAGAGATGAAGGTGGCGATGACCCTGACCGGGGCAAAATCGATAAGTGAAATCAGCAAAGATTCGCTGGTGCAGGAGCTGAGCAAGCTGCCTGCGGCGCTGGCACCGTTGTCACAGGGAAACGCGGCCTGATCTCCTCTGGTTAGCCTCCCCTTCTTCTGCGCCCGACTTTCCATCGGGCGCTTTTTTTTGCCGAAAATAACACCTACGTAACATTCTGGATAAGAAAATTTGACACAACCCGCCCCTCCGCAATTGTATAGACAAGCAAATACAAGAACACAAAAACAACATCACATCGGAGAGGAACGTATGGCGTATTCAGGTCGGGTGGATATTCAGCAGGTGATCGATGAGAGTCCTTTTTCAGGGTTTCACTGGCTTCTTATCGTGCTGGGCTTTCTGGTGCTGGCGATCGATGGGTTCGATACCGCAGCGATGGGTTACATTGCGCCTACGCTGTCGGCGGAGTGGGGAATACATAAACAGGATCTGGGGCCGGTGCTAAGTGCGGCGCTGCTCGGGCTGTCGCTGGGAGCCCTTATTGCCGGTCCGGTATCGGACCGGATGGGACGCAAGCGTGTGCTGGTCTTTTCGTGCCTGTTCTTCGGCCTGGCGAGTCTGGGCACGGCCTGGGCGCAAAGTCTGAATACCCTGACGCTGTGGCGCTTTCTGACCGGTCTCGGGCTGGGCGCCGCGATGCCTAACGCCATCACGCTGATCTCAGAGTTTGCGCCCCAGCGCTGCCGCGCCATGGCGATTAACACCATGTACTGCGGCTTTCCGCTGGGTGCAGCGGGCGGCGGGGCGATCTCGTCCTGGCTTATTCCTCACCATGGCTGGCGAAGCGTGCTGCTGACCGGCGCGATTGCACCGCTGATTTTAACAGTGCTGCTGGCACTGCTGTTGCCGGAGTCGGTGAAGTTTCTGGTGCAGCGCGGGAAAGATCTCGCCCAGGTTCGTCGCATCGCCAGCCGGTTCGCCCGCAGCACGCTCGATAGCGTCACGGGCTTTTTCCTGGTGGAAGACAAGGTGGCGTCTAAAAAAGGGAGCGTGGCGCAGCTGTTTTCCATGCCCTGGCTGCCCGGCACCCTGATGCTGTGGGTGACCTACTTTATGGGGCTGGTCATTTACTACGTCCTGCTGAGCTGGATGCCGACGCTGATGCAGGGGATGGGTTATGCGCTGGCGGAATCCGCCTGGCTCACCTCGCTATTCACCTTCGGCGGCACCGCGGGCATTTTGCTCGCTGGCTGGATGATGGATCGCTGGGAAGCGCACAAGGTGGTCGCGTGTGGTTTCGTGCTGACGATGGGCCTCATTCTTTTACTGGGGATTGAGCATAACCATATCGCCCTGTTTGGCGGGTTAATTTTCCTGATGGGGATCGCAATGAACGGGGCGCAGTCGGGCATGCAGACCCTGGCCGCCACCTTTTACCCTACCGAATGCCGCGCGACAGGTATCGCCTGGATGCAGGGGATCGGCCGCTTCGGCGGCGTAGCAGGCACCATGACCAGCGCCCAGCTTCTTGCCATGCAGTGGCAGGCCGACAGTATTTTAATGATCCTCAGCGTGCCTGCTCTGGTGGCTGCGGCGGCTACCGTCTACAAAATGCTGTATAGCCGCTCGCAGGAGCCGGGCGTCGCGTAATCCCTCTCTTTTCTGCTATTCTGCCCCCCGCAATTAAGGGGGCAGCATGCTTAACATCGTCTTATTTGAACCAGAAATCCCACCCAATACCGGTAATATCATCCGCCTGTGTGCCAACACCGGTTTTCGCCTGCACATCATCGAGCCGATGGGCTTTACGTGGGACGACAAGCGCCTGCGTCGCGCGGGGCTGGATTATCATGAATTTACTGCCGTCGTTCGCCACCACGATTACGCCGCGTTTCTGGAAGCCGAAAAACCGCAGCGCATGTTCGCCCTGACCACCAAAGGTACGCCAGCGCACAGCGCCGTAAGCTATCAGGACGGGGATTATCTGATGTTTGGCCCGGAAACCCGCGGCCTGCCCGCCACGATTCTGGATGCCCTGCCCGCGGAGCAGAAAATTCGTATTCCGATGATGCCGGACAGCCGCAGCATGAACCTGTCGAATGCGGTGTCGGTAGTGGTGTATGAGGCGTGGCGCCAGCTGGGATATCCCGGCGCGATACTGCGTAGTTAAAACAATTCGGGTGGCTTGCGCCACCCGATTCGTCGTATTTAGCCTGCTACCGCGATACGTTTCATATCGGTCATGTAGCCACGCAGCTTCTGTCCCACTTTCTCGATTTCGTGGCTGCGAATCGCTTCGTTTACGTCACGCAGTTGCGCGTTATCAACCGCACCTTCCGCAATCGCCTGGCCCAGATCGCCTGCTTGCAGGGTGGTCATAAACTCTTTCAGCAGCGGTACGCAGGCGTAAGAGAACAGGTAGTTACCGTACTCGGCGGTATCGGAGATCACCACGTTCATCTCATACAGACGCTTACGGGCGATGGTGTTCGCAATCAGCGGCAGCTCGTGCAGAGATTCGTAGTACGCAGACTCTTCGATGATGCCGGAATCCACCATGGTTTCGAACGCCAGCTCAACGCCTGCTTTCACCATCGCGATCATCAGGACGCCTTTATCGAAGTACTCCTGCTCGGTGATCTTGCCGTCGTACTGTGGTGCGGTTTCGAACGCGGTTTTACCGGTCTCTTCGCGCCAGGTCAGCAGTTTCTTATCGTCATTCGCCCAGTCCGCCATCATGCCGGAAGAGAACTCGCCGGAGATGATATCGTCCATGTGTTTCTGGAACAGCGGCGCCATGATGGTTTTCAGCTGTTCAGAGAGTGCGAACGCGCGCAGTTTTGCCGGGTTGGACAGACGGTCCATCATCAGCGTAATGCCGCCCTGCTTCAGCGCTTCGGTGATGGTTTCCCAGCCGAACTGAATCAGTTTTTCCGCATATGCCGGATCGGTGCCTTCTTCCACCAGCTTGTCGAAGCACAGCAGAGAGCCAGCCTGGAGCATACCGCACAGGATGGTCTGCTCGCCCATCAGGTCAGATTTCACTTCCGCAACGAAGGAAGATTCCAGAACGCCCGCACGGTGACCGCCGGTCGCCGCTGCCCAGGCTTTGGCAATCGCCATGCCTTCGCCTTTCGGATCGTTTTCCGGGTGAACGGCGATAAGCGTCGGCACGCCGAAGCCACGTTTGTACTCTTCGCGTACTTCTGTACCCGGGCACTTCGGTGCCACCATCACGACGGTGATGTCTTTACGGATCTGCTCGCCCACTTCAACAATGTTGAAGCCGTGGGAGTAACCCAGCGCGGCGCCGTCTTTCATCAGCGGCTGTACGGAACGCACAACGTCAGAGTGCTGCTTGTCTGGCGTCAGGTTAACCACCAGATCCGCCTGCGGGATCAGCTCTTCGTAGGTACCCACCTTAAAGCCGTTTTCGGTCGCTTTACGCCAGGACGCGCGCTTCTCAGCGATCGCTTCTTTACGCAGGGCGTAAGAGATATCCAGCCCGGAGTCACGCATGTTAAGGCCCTGGTTCAGACCCTGTGCGCCACAGCCGACGATGACCACTTTTTTACCCTGAAGGTAGCTCGCGCCATCGGCAAATTCGTCGCGCGCCATGAAGCGGCATTTGCCCAGCTGCGCCAGCTGCTGGCGCAAGTTCAGTGTATTAAAGTAGTTAGCCATGGGTGATACCTCGTGATGTTGTGTGTCTTATTGTTCGGTTCGCGTTTCAGCGAGAATGTACCCACATTACAACAGGAAATTTATTGCGGAAATTGATATATTCACAACGTCACATTGCAATTTATGCAATGTAAAAAGAGGGAGTGGAATCGGTGGATTTACGCGATCTGAAAATGTTCCTGCATCTGGCGGAAAGCCGCCACTTTGGCCGTAGCGCCCGGGCGATGCACGTCAGCCCCTCCACGCTGTCGCGCCAGATCCAGCGCCTTGAGGAAGACCTCGGCCAGCCGCTGTTCGTGCGCGATAACCGCACCGTCACCCTCACGGAAGCCGGGGAAGAACTGCGCATTTTTGCCCAGCAGACGCTGTTGCAGTATCAGCAGCTGCGGCACACCATTGACCAGCAGGGGCCGTCGCTTTCCGGCGAACTGCATATTTTCTGCTCCGTAACCGCCGCCTACAGCCATCTTCCTCCCATTCTCGATCGCTTCCGCGCGGAACATCCGTCGGTCGAAATTAAACTCACCACCGGCGATGCCGCCGACGCGATGGAAAAAGTGGTCACGGGCGAAGCGGATCTGGCGATTGCCGGGAAACCTGAAACCCTTCCGGGTGCGGTGGCGTTCTCGATGCTGGAGAATCTGGCGGTGGTGCTGATTGCCCCGGCGCTGCCCTGCCCGGTGCGCAACCAGATCTCGGTGGAAAAACCAGACTGGTCAACGGTGCCGTTTATCATGGCCGATCAAGGGCCAGTGCGTCGCCGCATCGAGCTGTGGTTCCGCCGCCAGAAGATCAGCAACCCGTCAATTTACGCCACGGTCGGCGGCCATGAGGCAATGGTGTCGATGGTGGCGCTCGGCTGCGGCGTGGCGCTACTGCCGGAAGTGGTGCTGGAAAACAGCCCGGAACCGGTGCGCAACCGCGTGATGATATTAGAACGCAGCGACGAGAAAACGCCGTTCGAACTTGGCGTGTGTGCACAAAAAAAGCGGCTGCATGAGCCGCTTATTGATGCGTTCTGGAAGATTCTGCCCAACCACTAAAGCCGGGTGGCGCTGCGCTTACCCGGCCTACACGCAGTTCAACCCTTAGCCCGCCAGGAAGAAACGGAACGCCGGGTTGTGGGTTTCGTCGTGGCACTCATAGCCCAGCTCGTTCAGCCGCGTTTCGAAATCCGGCTCGTGCTCGCCCAGTTCGAACGCTGCCAGCACGCGGCCGTAGTCGGTGCCGTGGCTGCGATAGTGGAACAGAGAGATGTTCCAGTGGGTACCCAGCGTATGCAGGAACTTGAGCAATGCGCCCGGTGATTCCGGGAACTCGAAGCTGAACAGGCGTTCCCTGAGCGGCTTCGACGGACGGCCGCCGACCATGTAGCGCACGTGCAGCTTCGCCATTTCGTCATCGGAGAGATCGACCACGCTGTAGCCGCCGTCATGCAGCAGACTGAGGATCTCTTTGCGCTCCTCCACGCCACGGCTCAGACGCACGCCGACAAAAATGCAGGCGTCTTTGGCATCGGCAAAGCGGTAGTTGAATTCCGTCACCGAACGGCCGCCCAGCAGCTGGCAGAACTTCAGGAAACTGCCCTTCTCTTCCGGGATGGTCACCGCCAGCAGCGCTTCACGCTGTTCACCCAGTTCGCAGCGTTCGGAAACGTAGCGCAGACCGTGGAAGTTCACGTTCGCACCAGACAGCACGTGCGCCAGACGTTCGCCGCGAATGTTGTGCTGGGCGATATATTTTTTCATTCCCGCCAGCGCCAGCGCGCCGGACGGTTCCGCCACCGCCCGTACATCCTCGAACAGATCTTTCATCGCCGCGCAGATCGCATCGCTGTCGACGGTGACGATATCGTCGAGATACTCCTGGCAAAGACGGAACGTTTCATCGCCAATGCGCTTCACCGCCACGCCCTCGGCAAACAGCCCGACGCGCGGCAGATCCACCGGATGTCCGGCGTCCAGCGCCGCCTTCAGGCAGGCAGAGTCTTCCGCTTCAACCGCAATCACTTTGATCTGCGGCATCAGCTGTTTAATCAGCACCGCCACACCTGCGGCTAAGCCACCGCCGCCCACCGGGACGAAAACGCGGTCGAGATGCGCGTCCTGCTGCAACAGCTCCAGCGCCAGCGTACCCTGCCCGGCAATCACCATCGGGTGATCGAACGGCGGCACCCAGGTGAAACCCTGCTGCTGCGCCAGCTCAATCGCTTTGGCTTTGGCTTCATCAAAGTTAGCGCCGTGAAGCAGCACTTCTCCGCCGAACCCGCGCACCGCGTCGACTTTGATGTCTGCGGTGGCAACCGGCATCACAATCAGCGCTTTCAGCCCCAGACGAGCAGACGAGAACGCCACACCCTGCGCGTGATTTCCCGCCGACGCGGTAATCACCCCGCGCGCTTTCTGCTCGTCCGTCAGCCCGGCCATCATTGCGTAGGCACCGCGCAGCTTGAAGCTGTGCACCGGCTGGCGGTCTTCGCGCTTCACCAGAATGACGTTATCCAGGCGTGAAGAGAGTTTGTCCATTTTTTGCAGGGGCGTGACCTGCACCGCCTCATAGACCGGCGCGCGTAGCACCGCTCTCAGGTATTCCGCCCCCTCGGGGGCGGCGGATAAGGGTTGTGACTCGGCCATCATTAGCCCCCAAGTTTAGATTTATCGCGCACCGCGCCTTTATCTGCACTGGTGGCAAGGCTCGCGTACGCGCGCAGGGCGAAGGAGACTTCACGCTGGCGATCTTTCGGCGTCCAGGCTTTGTCGCCGCGGGTCTCCTGCGCTTCACGACGGGCCGCAATTTCCTGGTCGCTCAGCTTCAGCTGAATGCCACGGTTAGGAATATCGATTTCGATCAGGTCGCCATCTTCAATGATCGCGATGTTGCCGCCGCTTGCCGCTTCCGGGGAAACGTGGCCGATGGAGAGGCCGGAGGTGCCGCCGGAGAAACGCCCGTCGGTGATCAGCGCACAGGCTTTGCCGAGGCCCATCGATTTCAGGAAGGTGGTTGGGTAAAGCATTTCCTGCATGCCCGGGCCGCCTTTCGGCCCTTCGTAGCGAATGACAACCACGTCACCTTCCACCACTTTGCCGCCGAGGATCGCGTCTACCGCTTCATCCTGGCTTTCGTACACTTTCGCCGGACCGGTGAATTTCAGGATGCTGTCGTCCACGCCTGCGGTTTTCACGATGCAGCCGTTTTCCGCGAAGTTACCGTACAGCACGGCCAGACCGCCGTCTTTGCTGTAGGCATGCTCCAGCGAGCGGATACAGCCTTCGGCACGGTCATCGTCCAGCGTGTCCCAGCGGCAATCCTGCGAGAACGCCTGGGTGGTACGAATACCGGCAGGGCCAGCGCGGAACATCTTTTTCACCGCGTCGTCTTTGGTCAGCATCACGTCGTATTGATCCAGCGACTCCGGCAGCGTCAGGCCGAGCACGTTTTTCACGTCGCGGTTCAGCAGCCCGGCGCGATCCAGCTCACCGAGGATACCGATGACACCACCAGCACGGTGCACGTCTTCCATGTGGTACTTCTGGGTACTCGGTGCGACTTTACACAGCTGCGGCACTTTGCGGGAGAGCTTGTCGATGTCGCTCATGGTGAAGTCGATTTCAGCTTCCTGCGCGGCGGCCAGCAGGTGCAGAACGGTGTTGGTGGAGCCACCCATGGCGATATCCAGCGTCATGGCGTTTTCGAACGCCGCTTTGCTGGCGATGTTGCGCGGCAGCGCGCTGGCATCGTCCTGCTCGTAGTAGCGTTTGGTCAGCTCAACGATGCGCTTACCGGCGTTCAGGAACAGTTGCTTACGGTCGGCGTGGGTCGCCAGCAGCGAGCCGTTGCCCGGCTGCGAGAGGCCCAGCGCTTCGGTCAGACAGTTCATGGAGTTGGCGGTGAACATCCCGGAACAGGAGCCGCAGGTCGGACACGCAGAGCGTTCCACCTGGTCGCTCTGCTCGTCAGAGACTTTCGGGTCCGCGCCCTGGATCATCGCATCGACCAGGTCGAGCTTGATGATTTTGTCGGACAGCTTGGTTTTCCCCGCTTCCATCGGGCCGCCGGAGACGAAGATCACCGGAATGTTCAGGCGCAGGGAGGCCATCAGCATCCCCGGGGTGATTTTGTCGCAGTTGGAGATACAGACCATCGCATCGGCGCAGTGGGCGTTAACCATGTACTCCACCGAGTCGGCGATCAGCTCGCGCGACGGCAGTGAATAGAGCATCCCCCCGTGGCCCATCGCGATACCGTCATCCACCGCAATGGTGTTGAACTCTTTCGCCACGCCGCCGGAGGCTTCGATTTGCTCGGCAACCAGTTTACCGAGATCGCGCAGGTGCACGTGGCCCGGTACGAACTGGGTGAAGGAGTTCACCACGGCGATAATCGGCTTGCCGAAATCGGCGTCGGTCATTCCGGTGGCGCGCCACAGCGCGCGGGCACCCGCCATGTTACGGCCGTGGGTGGTGGTGGCTGAACGATACTTAGGCATGCTTTATTGACTCCCGTCTGACGATTAAATGGGACGGTGCGTGCCGTCCCAAATTTATATTTAGTGATTAACCTGATCCAACCAGCCGTATTTGTCTTCTGTTTCGCCGGTGAAGAGGCCGAAGAAGGCTTGCTGAATGCGTTTGGTCACCGGACCACAGCGGCCTTCGCCCACCTGAATGCCGTCGACGCTGCGCACCGGCGTGATTTCAGCCGCGGTACCGGACATGAATACTTCATCGGCCAGATACAGGGATTCGCGGGACAGTACCTGCTCGCGCACTTCGATACCCAGATCTTTTGCCAGCTTGATGATGGCGTCGCGGGTGATGCCCGGCAGCGCGGAAGAGGTGAACGGCGGCGTGAACAGAATGCCGTCTTTCACTTCAAACAGGTTTTCGCCCGCGCCTTCGGAGATGTAGCCGTTCACGTCAAGCGCGATACCTTCCTGGTAGCCGTGGCGACGTGCTTCGCTGCCGACCAGCAGTGAGGAGAGGTAGTTACCGCCCGCTTTAGCCGCAGTCGGGATAGTGTTAGGCGCCACGCGGTTCCAGGAAGAAACCATTGCGTCGATCCCCTGATCCAGTGCTTCCGCGCCCAGGTAGGCGCCCCACGGGAACGCAGCAATGATCACATCGGTGGTGTAACCTTCTGGCGGGTTTACGCCCATGCCGACGTCGCCCACGAAGACCAGCGGACGAATATAGGCGCTGGTCAGGTTGTTCTTACGGATCACGTCGCGGCAGGCTTCCATCAGCTCATCAACGCTTTGAGAGACCGGGAAACGATAAATTTTGGCTGAGTCATGCAGACGCTGCATGTGTTCGCGATGGCGGAACACCACTGGCCCTTTGTGAGAATCGTAGCAACGGATCCCTTCAAACACAGAGGTACCGTAGTGCAGCGCGTGGGACATCACGTGAACTTTCGCGTCTTCCCAGCGAACCATCTCGCCATTGAACCAAATGTAATCAGCTTTTTTTGTCGTCATTTTTTCGTCCTGTCACGCTTAAGCGCGGATTTGTTGTGATGTGGTTGTGCTCTGGCAGATGGCAACATGGGCAACGTCTACCAGTTTTGATAACTGACTAAACAGTAAGTCGACCGGCCGCGGGCTGGCAACGGTTAATTCGATACTGATGTTCTGCGCGTCGGTGGCCGTTTCCATATTCATCGAGCAAATCTGAAAGCCACGGTGACGGACCACGCGCAAAACGCGTTCTAAGGTTTCCGGGTTGAAGCGAGCCTGCACGGCGACCTGATGTTGCATCATGATAATTTCTCCAGCATTTGTGAGTTACTGGCACCTGGCGGTACCAACGGCCAGACGTTCTCAAGCTCGTCGATTGAGACATGAAGCAGGTATGGCCCTTCGCTTGACAGCATGGTGTCGAGTGCCGCTTCAACCTGGTCTTTACGGGTGATGTGCTGACCAGGAATGCCGAAGGCGCTGGCCAGAGTGAGGAAATCGGGGTTGTCGGTCAGCGTTGTTTCGCTGTAACGCTCCTGGAAGAACAGCTGCTGCCACTGGCGAACCATCCCTAAACGCTGGTTATCGAGCAAGACGATCTTCAGCGGTAACTGCTTACGCTTCACGGTGCCCAACTCCTGAACGTTCATCATGAAGGAGCCGTCACCGGAGATACAGATAACGGTATCGTTCGGGCGGGCAACCTGTGCCCCTACGGCAGCGGGCAGGCCAAAGCCCATCGTGCCTAAGCCGCTGGAGGTGATGAAGTTCTCCGGGCGGGTGTAGGTCATGTGCTGGGCTGACCACATCTGGTGCTGGCCGACATCCGTCGTCACCACGCTGTCTGCGGGTTTGCGGTCGGACAACTGCTTCAACAGCAGCGGCGCGTAGATGGCCTCGCCGGGATGATCGTAACGCCAGGCATGCTCGGCGCGCATGTCTGCGGTGTGCTGGCGCCATGCACTGATATCCAGCGGCTGCTCCAGCGCCGGTAACAGCGCGTTAAGATCGCCCTGCAACGCGACATGCGCCTGACGCAGTTTGTTCATCTCCGCCGGGTCGATATCCATATGGATCACTTTGGCATTCGGCGCGAAGGTATTCAGCTTGCCGGTGACGCGGTCGTCAAAACGGGCGCCTACGGCGATGAGCAAGTCGCATGCCTGCACCGCCAGGTTTGCCGCTTTGGTGCCATGCATCCCCAGCATGCCGAGGTAGTACGGGTAATCCGCTTCTACCGCGCCCAGGCCTTTCAGCGTGCAGGTGGCGGGCATTTGCGTGGTTGCAATGAACGCGCGAAGCGCCGGAACAGCCTGCGCCATACCCACGCCACCGCCTACGTACAGCATCGGTTGTTTCGCCTGCGCGATCATCTGACGCGCCTCTTCAACCTCGGCATGCGGGAACGCATCGTCGCTTTCCACGGTAGAGAAATGCGGCTCCAGATCGCCGAGTGCAACCTGGATATCTTTCGGGATATCCACCAGAACCGGGCCAGGACGGCCAGAGCTGGCAACCTCGAACGCTTCGGCCATCACGCGCGGCAGCTCTTCGAGGGACTGAACGAGGAAACTGTGTTTGGTGCAGGCCAGCGATAAACCGAGGACGTCCACTTCCTGGAAGGCATCGGTACCGATGAACGGAGAAGCAACCTGGCCCGTGATCGCCACCACGGGAACGGAATCGAGCAGCGCGTCAGCCAGGCCGGTGATCAGGTTCGTTGCGCCCGGACCGGAGGTGGCCATACAGACGCCGGTTTTACCGGTCGCACGGGCATATCCGATGGCGGCCATCGCTGCGCCCTGCTCATGTCGGCACAACAGGTGTTCCACGCCGCCGTCATACAGTGCATCGTAAATCGGCATAATTGCGCCACCCGGATAACCGAATACGGTTTCGACTCCCTGCGCGCGCAACGCATGTACTACCCATTGTGCCCCATTCATAGTTAGTTCCCCGTCATAAATCTGGAGAAACAGAATTTTGTGCTAGTCGTCATTCTCTGCTCCTCATTTAAGTTTTTTAGTCATAAAAAAACCCCCGGACCTTTCGGTGCGGGGGTCTTAGTTCGTTAAGGCTTGATTCTTAAGCCTTTCCTCGTCCAAGTGCAGCCCCGCACGGTGGGATAATAATCACCACCACGCTAATCACGACCAGGCTAATCACTCGTAGAAGGGCTGTCATTTTCAGTTCTTTTTGCATCTTGTTCGAAGGAATACCTAAAGAGTTACCACAGATATTTCATGTGGCACAAGATTTTTTTATGACCCATTTCTGTAGCATGCGAACTATTTCTTTCAAAATCGTTGTTTTATATAGGGAAAAAATAGAAATGAAGATTTTTCATTTTTTTGCCCTCTTCCGAGAGGCAAGGCGCACGTGATTGCTTTTCTGCGAGGCCGCTTCCGCCAACGTGTAATGGTTACATTTTGCCGCCAAAAGTCTTGAACGAGCACCGTAAATCAGTGAATCAACACTCAACAGGAATAAATGATACTGGCATAGTCGCCGCCAAGGAGGGGCTTATGTCACTGTCAGTTGTTTATACACGCGCGGCTATCGGCGTGAAGGCACCGCTTATCTCTGTGGAGGTTCATTTAAGCAATGGACTGCCCGGATTGACGCTGGTCGGCTTGCCAGAAACGACCGTTAAAGAGGCGAGGGATCGCGTACGCAGCGCAATTATTAATAGCGGTTATGCTTTTCCGGCGAAGAAGATCACCATCAATCTTGCGCCAGCAGATTTGCCTAAGGAGGGTGGGCGATATGATTTACCTATTGCTATAGCGCTTCTCGCGGCTTCTGAACAGCTCAAGACGCCAGGGCTAAGCTCGTGCGAGTTCGTGGGCGAATTAGCGCTTACAGGCGCGTTAAGAGGCGTTCCCGGAGCAATCTCGGGTGCGCTTGAAGCCATACGCGCGGGAAGACAAATCATTGTGGCCAATGAAAATGCCTCTGAAGTCAGCCTTATCGCCGAAAAGGGATGTCTTGTCGCGGGACATTTGCAGGAGGTTTGCGCCTGGCTGGAAGGCCGACATGAGCTTGCCGAACCGCAGGAGAATGACGAGGTGGCGCCAGATTCTCCCGATGACCTCAGCGATATTATGGGCCAGGATCAGGGTAAGCGGGCGTTAGAGATAACGGCCGCGGGTGGGCATAACCTGTTACTGATAGGTCCGCCAGGCACGGGGAAAACGATGCTGGCGAGCAGGTTGAACGGCCTGCTGCCACCCCTCAATAATCACGAAGCGCTGGAAAGCGCCGCGATATTTAGCCTAGTCAGTTCAACGTCGCTGCATAAACAGTGGCGCCGCCGTCCTTTCCGCTCTCCACACCACAGCGCGTCTCTTACCGCGATGGTAGGCGGAGGGTCGATCCCCGGACCGGGTGAAATTTCACTGGCGCACAACGGCATTCTGTTTCTGGATGAATTGCCAGAGTTTGAACGCCGCGTCCTGGATGCGTTGCGGGAGCCGATTGAATCCGGCGAAATCCATCTGTCTCGTACACGCGCCAAAATAAGCTACCCTGCGCAGTTTCAGCTGGTCGCTGCGATGAACCCTAGCCCTACGGGACATTATCAGGGCAACCATAACCGCTGTACGCCGGAGCAGACCCTGCGCTATCTGAGTAAGCTGTCTGGCCCCTTCCTCGACCGTTTTGATTTATCTCTCGAGATCCCCCTGCCACCGCCCGGTCTGCTGAGACAAGCCGGTATGAAAGGGGAAAGTTCAGCAGCGGTGCGCGAACGGGTTATTGCGGCGCAGGCGCGGCAGTATGCTCGTCAGAACAGGCTGAATGCCCGGCTGGATAACGCCGGGATCCGACAGTTTTGTTCTCTCAACGCTGAAGATGCAGGCTGGCTGGAAGAGACACTGACGCGGTTTGGGCTATCCATTCGCGCGTGGCAGCGTTTGTTGAAAGTAGCCCGCACGGTCGCTGACGTGGAAGGCTGCCCCGGCATTGAGAGGCGCCATTTGCAGGAGGCCTTGAGTTACCGTGCGATCGATCGGCTGCTGTTGCATCTGCAAAAAATGCTGGCGTAAAAAAAAGGGGCCGTAGCCCCTTCTCTTTTTAATCGTCAGACTCGGTGTAGTCTTCTGCACCTTCCATCTGCGGCTTACCGCCAGACAGCGTATGGAAACGCTTAGGACGCTTAATGCGAGCCATATACTTGATCCATACACGTTCTGCATCAGATTGCGGCTCACGCTCACCACGGCAAACAGAGACAAACTGTTTTTCATCTTCGGTTGCCGGTTCACGTTTACCCAGATCCAGCTCGTTAAAGGCATAACCATGGCGCTCAAGAAGTTGAGCTTCTTTGATCGTGAAATCGCCGTGACGAGAGAACCCGCGCGGATAATGTTTATTGTCGAAAAAACGATTAGTCGTCGTAAAGCTTTCCGCCATCCTACACGCTCCTAATTCTTTGGCCGAGCTATTTATGGCGCGGAGTATTAGTTACGCTTGACAGAGTGTAAAACAAAACATTTAAATCATAACGACAAATAATTTTGTGGAGAAAGATGTGGATACGGAATTGCTAAAAACTTTCCTCGAAGTGAGCAGAACGCGGCACTTTGGGCGAGCAGCTGAAGCCCTTTACCTGACGCAGTCAGCAGTCAGTTTTCGTATTCGACAGCTGGAAAATCAACTGGGTGTGAACCTTTTTACTCGCCATCGCAACAATATTCGTTTAACACCGGCCGGTGAAAAACTGTTGCCGTATGCAGAAACCCTGATGAATACCTGGCAGGCAGCGCGAAAGGAGGTTGCGCACACCTCCCGGCATAATGAATTCTCGATCGGTGCCAGCGCATCACTATGGGAATGTATGCTCAGCCAGTGGCTTATGCGGCTATATCGCACACACAACCATCTGCAATTTGAGGCGAGGATTGCACAACGTCAGTCATTGGTTAAGCAACTCCACGAACGGCAGCTTGATCTGCTGATCACCACAGAAGCCCCCAAGATGGACGAATTTAGCAGCCAGATTGTTGGACAGTTTAGTCTGGCGCTCTATGCATCGGAGCCTGCAATGATGAAGGCCGACCTTAACTATTTACGCCTGGAGTGGGGGCCTGATTTTCAGCAGCACGAGACGGGGTTAATCGCCAGCGATGATATCCCGCAACTCACGACAAGCTCTGCGGAAATCGCCTGCCAGCATCTTCCCGCATTGAAAGGTTGTACCTGGTTACCTGTTCGCTGGGCGGATAATAAACCTGCACTTCATGTTGTCACCGATTCGACAACTCTCTCCAGGCCGCTGTATGCCATTTGGCTGCAAAACAGCGATAAGCAGTCGCAGATAAAAGATCTGTTAAAAACCAGCATACTGGATTAACGCAAAAGCCTGCGGGAGCGCAGGCTGATTATTCTTCAGGAAGGTGTTGAGCTGTTTTGCAGGCAAAAAAAAATCCTTTGCCGAAGCAAAGGATTCTATATGGCAGGGGCGGAGAGACTCGAACTCGCGACACCCGGTTTTGGAGACCGGTGCTCTACCAACTGAGCTACGCCCCTAAAGTTTTTGCCATTAAGCCTGCCGAAAGGGCAGGCTTAATGTCTTAATAAGTGGCGGAACGGACGGGACTCGAACCCGCGACCCCCTGCGTGACAGGCAGGTATTCTAACCGACTGAACTACCGCTCCACCGAATACTTCTGTAACCACCGGATTAATGCACCGGCTTACTACTTAATTTGATGCCTGGCAGTTCCCTACTCTCACATGGGGAGACCCCACACTACCATCGGCGCTACGGCGTTTCACTTCTGAGTTCGGCATGGGGTCAGGTGGGACCACCGCGCTAAAGCCGCCAGGCAAATTCTGTTAATCTGTATCAAAGCTGAAATTTGATTGTCTGTCTCTTCGCCAAAACATCTTCGGCGTTGTAAGGTTAAGCCTCACGGTTCATTAGTATCGGTTAGCTCAACGCATCGCTGCGCTTACACACCCGACCTATCAACGTCATCGTCTTTAACGTTCCTTCAGGAGACTTAAAGTCTCAGGGAGAACTCATCTCGGGGCAAGTTTCGTGCTTAGATGCTTTCAGCACTTATCTCTTCCGCATTTAGCTACCGGGCAGTGCCATTGGCATGACAACCCGAACACCAGTGATGCGTCCACTCCGGTCCTCTCGTACTAGGAGCAGCCCCCCTCAATTCTCCAGCGCCCACGGCAGATAGGGACCGAACTGTCTCACGACGTTCTAAACCCAGCTCGCGTACCACTTTAAATGGCGAACAGCCATACCCTTGGGACCTACTTCAGCCCCAGGATGTGATGAGCCGACATCGAGGTGCCAAACACCGCCGTCGATATGAACTCTTGGGCGGTATCAGCCTGTTATCCCCGGAGTACCTTTTATCCGTTGAGCGATGGCCCTTCCATTCAGAACCACCGGATCACTATGACCTGCTTTCGCACCTGCTCGCGCCGTCACGCTCGCAGTCAAGCTGGCTTATGCCATTGCACTAACCTCCTGATGTCCGACCAGGATTAGCCAACCTTCGTGCTCCTCCGTTACTCTTTGGGAGGAGACCGCCCCAGTCAAACTACCCACCAGACACTGTCCGCAACCCGGATTACGGGTCTACGTTAGAACACCAGCCATTAAAGGGTGGTATTTCAAGGGCGGCTCCACGCAGACTGGCGTCCACGCTTCAAAGCCTCCCACCTATCCTACACATCAAGGACCAGTGTTCAGTGTCAAGCTATAGTAAAGGTTCACGGGGTCTTTCCGTCTTGCCGCGGGTACACTGCATCTTCACAGCGAGTTCAATTTCACTGAGTCTCGGGTGGAGACAGCCTGGCCATCATTACGCCATTCGTGCAGGTCGGAACTTACCCGACAAGGAATTTCGCTACCTTAGGACCGTTATAGTTACGGCCGCCGTTTACCGGGGCTTCGATCAAGAGCTTCGCGTTGCCGCTAACCCCATCAATTAACCTTCCGGCACCGGGCAGGCGTCACACCGTATACGTCCACTTTCGTGTTTGCACAGTGCTGTGTTTTTAATAAACAGTTGCAGCCAGCTGGTATCTTCGACTGATTTCAGCTCCGCCCGCAGGGGCTTCACCTACATATCAGCGTGCCTTCTCCCGAAGTTACGGCACCATTTTGCCTAGTTCCTTCACCCGAGTTCTCTCAAGCGCCTTGGTATTCTCTACCTGACCACCTGTGTCGGTTTGGGGTACGATTTCGTGTTACCTGATGCTTAGAGGCTTTTCCTGGAAGCAGGGCATTTATCACTTCAGCACCGTAGTGCCTCGTCATCACACCTCAGCGTTAACAAGGTACCGGATTTACCTGGAACCTCCGCCTACATGCTTAAACCGGGACAACCGTCGCCCGGCTGACATAGCCTTCTCCGTCCCCCCTTCGCAGTAACACCAAGTACAGGAATATTAACCTGTTTCCCATCGACTACGCCTTTCGGCCTCGCCTTAGGGGTCGACTCACCCTGCCCCGATTAACGTTGGACAGGAACCCTTGGTCTTCCGGCGAGCGGGCTTTTCACCCGCTTTATCGTTACTTATGTCAGCATTCGCACTTCTGATACCTCCAGCAACCCTCACAGGCCACCTTCAACGGCTTACAGAACGCTCCCCTACCCAACAACGCATAAGCGTCGCTGCCGCAGCTTCGGTGCATGGTTTAGCCCCGTTACATCTTCCGCGCAGGCCGACTCGACCAGTGAGCTATTACGCTTTCTTTAAATGATGGCTGCTTCTAAGCCAACATCCTGGCTGTCTGTGCCTTCCCACATCGTTTCCCACTTAACCATGACTTTGGGACCTTAGCTGGCGGTCTGGGTTGTTTCCCTCTTCACGACGGACGTTAGCACCCGCCGTGTGTCTCCCGTGATAACATTCTTCGGTATTCGTAGTTTGCATCGGGTTGGTAAGCCGGGATGGCCCCCTAGCCGAAACAGTGCTCTACCCCCGAAGATGAGTTCACGAGGCGCTACCTAAATAGCTTTCGGGGAGAACCAGCTATCTCCCGGTTTGATTGGCCTTTCACCCCCAGCCACAGGTCATCCGCTAATTTTTCAACATTAGTCGGTTCGGTCCTCCAGTTAGTGTTACCCAACCTTCAACCTGCCCATGGCTAGATCACCGGGTTTCGGGTCTATACCCTGCAACTTAACGCCCAGTTAAGACTCGGTTTCCCTTCGGCTCCCCTATACGGTTAACCTTGCTACAGAATATAAGTCGCTGACCCATTATACAAAAGGTACGCAGTCACCCCATAAAGAGGCTCCCACTGCTTGTACGTACACGGTTTCAGGTTCTTTTTCACTCCCCTCGCCGGGGTTCTTTTCGCCTTTCCCTCACGGTACTGGTTCACTATCGGTCAGTCAGGAGTATTTAGCCTTGGAGGATGGTCCCCCCATATTCAGACAGGATACCACGTGTCCCGCCCTACTCTTCGAGTTCACAGCATGTGCATTTTCGTGTACGGGACTATCACCCTGTACCGTCGGACTTTCCAGACCGTTCCACTAACACACAAACTGATTCAGACTCCGGGCTGCTCCCCGTTCGCTCGCCGCTACTGGGGGAATCTCGGTTGATTTCTTTTCCTCGGGGTACTTAGATGTTTCAGTTCCCCCGGTTCGCCTCGTTAACCTATGTATTCAGTTAACGATAGTGCAACGAATTGCACTGGGTTTCCCCATTCGGACATCGCCGGGTCAAAGGTTCATATCACCTCGCCGGCGCTTTTCGCAGATTAGCACGTCCTTCATCGCCTCTGACTGCCAGGGCATCCACCGTGTACGCTTAGTCGCTTAACCTCACAACCCGAAGATGTTTCACTTCTGATTGCGAAAATTTGAGAGACTCGAACACACATGAGCTGTGTGTCGTTTCAATTTTCAGCTTGATCCAGATTTTTAAAGAGCAAAACTTCGCAGTGCACCTTTTCAGGTTCACTCTGAAGTTTTCTTGTGTTCGCAGTAAAAGATGGTGGAGCTATGCGGGATCGAACCGCAGACCTCCTGCGTGCAAGGCAGGCGCTCTCCCAGCTGAGCTATAGCCCCATCGTAGTCACCTCTGTACCGGTAATTCTTCCTGAGACAAGGCGTGGAATAACGAAGCATACTTCAGTATGTGAGTTATTTCGCAACGCAGTATTCAGGGAGAATTTGGTAGGCCTGAGTGGACTTGAACCACCGACCTCACCCTTATCAGGGGTGCGCTCTAACCACCTGAGCTACAAGCCTGTAGAGGTTTTTTACTGCTGTTTTTCATCAGACAATCTGTGTGAGCACTGCAAAGGCAGGTTCTTTAAGGTAAGGAGGTGATCCAACCGCAGGTTCCCCTACGGTTACCTTGTTACGACTTCACCCCAGTCATGAATCACAAAGTGGTAAGCGCCCTCCCGAAGGTTAAGCTACCTACTTCTTTTGCAACCCACTCCCATGGTGTGACGGGCGGTGTGTACAAGGCCCGGGAACGTATTCACCGTGGCATTCTGATCCACGATTACTAGCGATTCCGACTTCATGGAGTCGAGTTGCAGACTCCAATCCGGACTACGACGCACTTTATGAGGTCCGCTTGCTCTCGCGAGGTCGCTTCTCTTTGTATGCGCCATTGTAGCACGTGTGTAGCCCTACTCGTAAGGGCCATGATGACTTGACGTCATCCCCACCTTCCTCCAGTTTATCACTGGCAGTCTCCTTTGAGTTCCCGACCGAATCGCTGGCAACAAAGGATAAGGGTTGCGCTCGTTGCGGGACTTAACCCAACATTTCACAACACGAG
Source organism: Enterobacter hormaechei ATCC 49162 (assembly GCF_001875655.1). Taxonomy (NCBI): domain Bacteria; kingdom Pseudomonadati; phylum Pseudomonadota; class Gammaproteobacteria; order Enterobacterales; family Enterobacteriaceae; genus Enterobacter; species Enterobacter hormaechei. The sequence goes on along the minus strand of NZ_MKEQ01000001.1, from coordinate 3,092,496 downwards.
CTGACGACAGCCATGCAGCACCTGTCTCAGAGTTCCCGAAGGCACCAAAGCATCTCTGCTAAGTTCTCTGGATGTCAAGAGTAGGTAAGGTTCTTCGCGTTGCATCGAATTAAACCACATGCTCCACCGCTTGTGCGGGCCCCCGTCAATTCATTTGAGTTTTAACCTTGCGGCCGTACTCCCCAGGCGGTCGACTTAACGCGTTAGCTCCGGAAGCCACGCCTCAAGGGCACAACCTCCAAGTCGACATCGTTTACGGCGTGGACTACCAGGGTATCTAATCCTGTTTGCTCCCCACGCTTTCGCACCTGAGCGTCAGTCTTTGTCCAGGGGGCCGCCTTCGCCACCGGTATTCCTCCAGATCTCTACGCATTTCACCGCTACACCTGGAATTCTACCCCCCTCTACAAGACTCTAGCCTGCCAGTTTCGAATGCAGTTCCCAGGTTGAGCCCGGGGATTTCACATCCGACTTGACAGACCGCCTGCGTGCGCTTTACGCCCAGTAATTCCGATTAACGCTTGCACCCTCCGTATTACCGCGGCTGCTGGCACGGAGTTAGCCGGTGCTTCTTCTGCGGGTAACGTCAATTGCTGAGGTTATTAACCTCAACACCTTCCTCCCCGCTGAAAGTACTTTACAACCCGAAGGCCTTCTTCATACACGCGGCATGGCTGCATCAGGCTTGCGCCCATTGTGCAATATTCCCCACTGCTGCCTCCCGTAGGAGTCTGGACCGTGTCTCAGTTCCAGTGTGGCTGGTCATCCTCTCAGACCAGCTAGGGATCGTCGCCTAGGTGAGCCGTTACCCCACCTACTAGCTAATCCCATCTGGGCACATCCGATGGCAAGAGGCCCGAAGGTCCCCCTCTTTGGTCTTGCGACGTTATGCGGTATTAGCTACCGTTTCCAGTAGTTATCCCCCTCCATCAGGCAGTTTCCCAGACATTACTCACCCGTCCGCCACTCGTCAGCGAAGCAGCAAGCTGCTTCCTGTTACCGTTCGACTTGCATGTGTTAGGCCTGCCGCCAGCGTTCAATCTGAGCCATGATCAAACTCTTCAATTTAAAAGTTTGATGCTCAATGAATTAAACTTCGTAATGAATTACGTGTTCACTCGTTGAGACTTGGTATTCATTTAGTGTCCGAGGACATTAAGAATCCATGTCACTTTGAGTGCCCACACAGATTGTCTGATAAATTGTTAAAGAGCAGTTGCAACGCGGCTTTCAGCTCATCGTTGCGAGGTCCCGTATATTACGTTTTCCTCATTCAGAGTCAAGCAATTATTTTCACTTTTCTCTGTTGGCGTTCATCTCTGAACCCCGCTGTTCCGGCGGCTTGTAAGCCGTTGTTCCGTGTCAGTGGAGGCGCATTATAGGGAGTTCTCAGGCGTTGACAACCCCTCTTTGAAAAAAAACGTTCAACCGTCTCTTTTTTGCTCAAAACCGTGCTACAGCGCCAGTTTTTCGAGCGTTTCGAAGCCATAACGCCGCAAAACGGGCAAAAGTTGTTCGGTTTCTTTTGTTATCGCCATACAGAACGCGATGTTTGCATCCGCTGATTTCGCATCCGGCGCCTCGTGTTCCAGCAGCCAGGCCGTCCGACGCGCAATCGCCGCACCGGAATCCACCAGCCGGGTCCCTTCAGGCAGGACCTTTAACAGCTCCTCCTGTAATAGCGGGAAATGGGTGCAGCCAAGAACAACCGTATCCGGTGGTTCCTGCATCCGCAGCCACGGACGCAGAATGCGGCGCAGCTCTTCAAGCGATACCGTCTCGCCGTGCAGTTTCGCTTCCGCCATTTCCACCAGCTCCGCAGAGCCGAGCATGGCGATCTGGCATTCGTTGGCAAAGCGCTCAATAAGCTCACGCGTATAAGGACGTTTTACCGTACCGCGCGTAGCCAGCAACCCCACAATGCCGTTCGCCGTCAGACGCGCCGCAGGTTTGATTGCCGGGACAACGCCCACAACCGGGAACGGGAATTTTTCGCGCAGGGCAGGAAGAGAGACCGTGCTTGCCGTATTACAGGCAATGACTGCCAGCGCCAGGGGATAACGCTTTTGTACCGCGGTGACGATTTCAACCACACGCTCAACAATAAAGTCTTCACTCTTTTCCCCATACGGGAACGCGACGTTATCGAAGGCGTAGATGTAATGGAGATTCGGCAGGAGCTGCCGAATCTCATCATAGACCGAAAGCCCACCGACGCCGGAATCGAACACCAGCACGGTGGGACGCGGATCAGAAGGTGTAGCTGCCAGACAAGGTGTATTCCCGTCCTGCAGTTTGGTAGCCATAAACTGTCTCGTAATCTTTATCGAACAGGTTGGCTATTTTACCACGAACTGTGAGATGAGAGGTGACAGGATATGAAACCGCGACATCCCAGAGGCTGACGCCGCCCATTTTAACTTTCTCTGACGGATAGGTTCCAAAGTCGGTGTCGTAGCGTGTGCCGAGATAGTGATACGTCAGGCTCCAGTCAACATCATAGATCTCTGTATCGAGCTGATACTTCACCTGCTGCTTAGCACGACGATCCAGAAGTTGGTTGGTTGCCGCATTGCGGGCATCCACATAGTCGTAGCCCACGGTATGCGTCAACGGACCCGTATCAAACGACGCTGTCGCTTCTACACCTTTAATGCGTGCTTTGCCGACGTTGTAATATTGCTGAAGGTTATTATTGAAGTCGATGAGATTATCAACGTCATTACGATAGCCGGATACGCGCCAGCTCACGCCCGCCGTCAGGCCTTCAAACGCCCCTTCCCACTGCTTGCTCTCTTCAGGATCAAGATGGGCATTGCCGTAGAAGCCATAGAGCTGACCCAGATTCGGCGCTTTATAGGCCGTGCCATAAGAGGCTATGAAGCGGTAACCGTCAACGAACTCCCAGGCTGCGCTACTTTGCCACGTACCATGGCGACCAAACTGAGAGTTGTCATCGCTGCGGGCCGCCGCCTCCAGAGTGAAATCTCCAAACTGCTGCAACCCGGTCAGGTAGACGCCGGTGTTACGCAGGTCGTAGGCGTTAGTTACGTAGTTGGTACCCGGCTCGGTGCTCTGCTTCTGCCAGTCAACGCCCGCGCCGATGTTGCCATGCCCCACGTCAACAGAGTTGGTCCACTGAACATTGTACTGTTTGATTTCATCCAGGGTAGCCGTGGAGTCATAGCGTCCAAGGTGCGGATCGTAATTGTAGTCTTTGCTGTGACTGTAGCTGGAGAGCAACTGTGAATGGAAAATATCCTGGTTAAACCGCAATCCGGCATCCCAGGTCTGGCTATAGAGCTGGCGGGTATCGACCAGTACATCAGGGGAAAATGAACTGTAATAGCCGTCATAGGCGGTACGGTTGCTGTAACCATAGCCGCGAACGAAACCACTCCATTGTTCAGAGAAAGCATGCTCCAGTGCGCCGTAGAGCGTTTTATTCATAAAACCGTCGCGATCGGTCTGGGCAAGGCCGCCATTATTACCGTCCGCAACGACGTCAAAACCTTTTGTGTAGGTGTAATCCCCTGCCAGCGTAACGCGCGTACTGTCACCCAACGTTTGCTGGGTGCTGCCACCATAATTCTGGAAGCCGTGCGTCCCAACGCCAGCATTCAGCGTTGTGCCATCCTTCGCACGCGTAGTGATAATGTTGACTACGCCACCAATCGCATCCGAGCCGTACACTGCCGAACGCGGTCCACGAATGTATTCGATGCGTTGCACCAGGGAGATCGGAAACTGGCTGAGATCGGACGACCCCGTAACGCCCGCCTGGTTAAGGCGGATGCCATCGACGAGAATCAGGACGTGGCTGGAGTTCGTACCGCGTATAAAGAGAGAAGAGAGCTGCCCCATCCCGCCATTTTGCGCCGTATCTACGCCGGGCAGGCGACGCATGACATCCAGAACCGTGGTGGATTGCCAGCGATCGATATCGGCCCGCGTCACGACAGACGTTGCAGCCAGAACAGATTTTTCAGGTTGTTCAAAACGGTTTGCTGTCACCACCAACGAGTCAGCGCTTTCCTGCGCCCAGCCCGAAAATGCCGTGACGGACAACGCCGTCAACAGCGATACTTTTTTAATCATTGTTAAAGCATCCACAATATAAGAAGGATGCCGCAGGCCTCATCGATAGCACGCGATGATGAAACCAAATGCGACGTGATCCCGGCAGGTCTTCGGGCTGGGTGGCGTTATACGGATGAAGACTTCCCGTTTTCACAGTGTCTACAACTCTCATCCCGCCAGTCTTTACCGCTGCGCGTCAGCTCCAGATTTACACTGGATTCCCTTTTCACTCTCAGGAGACCGGAAACAGAATGCTACAATTAGACACGTATAGATGTCCAGACAGCTATTAGCCATTAAATCTGGACATCCACTGCACAATCCCTACAATCCCCGCGTAATTCTTTATCACTCAGGACGCATCATGACCCCCGAACACCTCCCGACAGAACAGTACGACGCACAGCTGGCAGAAAAAGTTGTCCGCCTGCAAAGTATGATGACGCCTTTCAACGCGCCCGTTCCCGAGGTGTTTCGTTCTCCGGTCAGCCACTACCGTATGCGCGCCGAATTCCGCATCTGGCACGACGGCGATGACCTGTACCACATCATTTTCGATCAGCAGACGAAATCCCGTATTCGCGTAGACAGTTTTCCGGCGGCGAGCGAACTGATTAACCAGTTGATGACGCTGATGATCGACGGTGTGCGCAACAATCCGGTGCTGCGCAACAAGCTGTTCCAGATCGACTACCTGACCACCCAAAGCAATCAGGCCATTGTCTCTCTGCTCTATCACAAAGCGCTGACCGACGAGTGGCGCGAACAGGCAGAAGCCCTGCGTGATGCGCTGCGGGCGCAGAACATTAACGTGCACCTGATTGGCCGCGCGACTAAAACCAAAATCATGCTCGATCAGGATTACATCGACGAGCGTCTGCCGGTGGCAGGTAAAGAGATGGTTTACCGTCAGGTGGAGAACAGCTTCACCCAGCCGAACGCCGCCATGAACGTACAGATGCTGGAGTGGGCGCTGAACGCGACGGAAGGATCGACGGGCGATCTGCTGGAACTCTACTGTGGTAATGGCAACTTCTCGCTGGCGCTGGCGCGTAACTTCGAGCGCGTGCTGGCGACGGAAATCGCCAAACCGTCGGTGGCAGCCGCGCAGTACAACATCGCCGCTAACCATATTGATAACGTGCAAATCATTCGTATGGCGGCAGAAGAGTTTACCCAGGCGATGAACGGGGTACGTGAGTTTAACCGCCTGCAAGGGATTGATTTGAAAAGCTACCAGTGTGAGACAATTTTTGTCGATCCGCCGCGCAGTGGCCTGGACAGTGAAACCGAGAAGATGGTGCAGGCGTACCCGCGTATTTTGTACATCTCCTGTAACCCGGAGACGCTGTGCAAGAATCTGGAAACATTGAGCCAGACGCACAAGGTTGAACGTCTGGCGTTGTTCGATCAGTTCCCGTATACGCACCATATGGAGTGCGGCGTACTGCTCACGGCGAAGTAATGTGGGCCTTGTAGGGCAGGTCAGCGAAGCGCCACCTGCCAAAAAAGCCGGATGGCGCTTCGCTTATCCGGCCTACAATGACAAAACCCTTTACTCTGGCAACTGGCTCTTGCGGCTACGCATGCGAGAGCCAATCCAGAACACCAGCGCCACGGACAGCACCGCAGGCAGGAAGTTAGAACCAATATCCGGATACTCTGCACGCACCACGGTGCTGTACAACAGTACACCCAGAATAAAACTGGCTGCGGCCAGCCCCGGTAATCCGACAGGCATAGTGCGGTTCAAATAACGTTGATGCAGGCAGTACACCGTCAGCACCAGCGCAATAATGGGGAAAATCGAGAACGGTACAATTGAGCTGAACACCGCCGCAAACGTACCATTAATGGATAAGCCAGCGATCAATGCCAGCAACAACGTTCCTTTATCCTGACCTGACTGTTTCATTACTCACCTTCACTCATCGTTTTGATGTGCCAACTTCTCTTGTTCACGGCGATACCAGTAGTACGCACCTTTAGAAATCATCCGCAGCTGCAATACCAGTCGCTCTTCGAGTTGCTTACGTTGTTCAATGCTGACATCCAGCGCTTCGGCACCCGCGCTGAAAACAATCGTCACCATTGCCTCGGCCTGTGCTTCAGTAAACGCACGCGGCATATGGTTTTCGAGTTCAAGATAGTCGGCAAGTTCCGCGATGAAATGCTGAATTTCACGCGCGACGGCGGCACGAAACGCGGCTGACGTGCCGGAACGTTCGCGCAACAGCAGGCGGAACGCGTTCGGGTTATTGCCGATAAATTCCATAAACGTCGAGACGGAGGTGCGGATCACGCTGCCGCCTTTGGCGATACGCTGACGCGCCTGACGCATAAGCTGGCGCAGCATCAAACCGCTCTCGTCGACCATGGTCAGGCCCAGTTCATCCACATCACGGAAATGACGATAGAAGGACGTTGGCGCAATCCCGGCCTCGCGCGCCACTTCACGCAGGCTTAAACTGGCAAAACTCCGCTCAGCACTCAGTTGACTGAATGCGGCTTCCACCAGCGAACGCCGGGTTTTCTCTTTTTGTTGTGCTCTTACGCCCATCACGATAGTTGAATCCTTCCAAAGGCCCGTTGGCACTATACCAGAGAATAAAATTAATCTGTTTACCTGGCTTTGTGAATGATTGTTTACGGGCGGTTTGTGCTCCACTGCCCGAAAAAAGCACAACGATAATTGGGTTACCCTGGCAATGATGTTATGATTCTGTTGCTTTTATGTATAAGAACAGGTAAGCCTTGCCATGCCACATTCCTACGATTACGACGCAATAGTTATTGGTTCCGGCCCCGGCGGCGAAGGTGCTGCTATGGGTCTGGTAAAACAGGGAGCCAGAGTAGCGGTTATTGAGCGCTACCATAATGTCGGCGGCGGTTGCACCCACTGGGGCACTATCCCTTCGAAAGCCCTCCGCCACGCCGTTAGCCGCATTATCGAATTTAACCAAAACCCTCTTTACAGCGACCACTCCCGACTTCTTCGTTCTTCCTTTGCCGATATCCTGAATCACGCAGACACGGTCATTAACCAGCAGACGCGCATGCGTCAGGGTTTCTATGAGCGTAACCACTGTGAAATTCTGCAAGGGAACGCGCATTTTGTGGATGAACACACCCTGGCGCTGGAGTGCCACGACGGTTCGGTCGAGACGCTCACCGCTGAAAAGTTTGTGATTGCCTGCGGTTCCCGTCCGTACCATCCGGCAGACGTGGACTTCTCGCACCCGCGCATTTACGACAGCGACTCTATCCTCAGCCTGCACCACGAGCCACGCCATGTAATCATCTATGGCGCGGGCGTAATTGGCTGTGAATATGCGTCGATCTTCCGGGGAATGGAGGTCAAAGTTGATCTGATCAACACCCGCGACCGGCTGCTGGCGTTCCTCGATCAGGAGATGTCAGATTCCCTCTCCTACCACTTCTGGAACAGCGGGGTAGTGATTCGCCACAACGAAGAGTACGAGAAAATCGAAGGCTGCGACGACGGTGTGATCATGCACCTGAAATCCGGTAAGAAGCTGAAAGCGGACTGCCTGCTGTACGCCAACGGCCGTACCGGCAACACGGACTCATTGCATCTGGAGAATATCGGGCTTGAAACCGACAGCCGCGGTCAGCTCAAGGTCAACAGCATGTACCAGACTGCGCTGCCGCATGTTTACGCGGTGGGCGACGTGATTGGTTATCCAAGCCTGGCCTCCGCCGCTTACGATCAGGGCCGCATCGCCGCACAGGCGCTGGTGAAAGGTGAGGCGACGGCGCATCTTATTGAAGATATCCCGACGGGGATCTACACCATTCCGGAAATCAGTTCTGTCGGCAAAACCGAGCAGCAGCTGACGGCCATGAAGGTGCCTTACGAGGTGGGTCGTGCCCAGTTTAAACATCTGGCACGGGCGCAAATCGTGGGAATGAGCGTGGGTACGCTGAAGATCCTGTTCCACCGCGAGACGAAAGAGATCCTCGGTATTCACTGCTTCGGTGAACGCGCGGCGGAAATCATTCACATCGGCCAGGCGATCATGGAGCAAAAAGGTGGTGGCAACACCATTGAGTACTTCGTTAACACCACCTTTAACTACCCGACCATGGCGGAAGCCTATCGGGTAGCCGCGCTGAATGGCTTAAACCGCCTGTTTTAACGCGTTGTCGAAATGGCCATCCATCGCACCGCGGATGGCCTCTGCCAGCTGCTCATAGCGGCTGCGCAGCGGTGACCCGGGACGATAAACCAGACCAATGGTGCGACGCGGTTCTGGCTTAATGCACGGCAGATAGACCACGCCATCACGTTTACGCTCGTGCGGCACCGCCAGCGCAGGCAGCAGCGTAATACCGCTTCCCGCCGCGACCATATTACGCAGCGTTTCCAGGCTAGTTGCGCGGAAATGGGTATCTTCATCGGCACCCGCTTCGAAGCAGAAGCCCATCGCCTGATCGCGCAGGCAGTGACCATCTTCCAGCATCAGCAGCTTTTCACCGGCCAGATCGGCCATCGGCACGCGATCGCGGTTCGCCCACGGGTGATCTTCATAGATCGCCAGCATCATCGGCTCATCGAACAGCGGTACTTCAATAAACGCTTCACTCTCTTTGACCAGCGCCAGAATCGCACAGTCGAGCTTGCCGCTGTCTAACTGGGCCAGCAGCTGATGGGTTTGCGCTTCATGCAGGTACATTTCAAGTTTCGGGAACGTCTGGTGCAGCATCGGAATGATTTGCGGCAACAGGTACGGGCCAACGGTTGGGATCAGGCCAATATGCAGCGGGCCGGACATCGCCTCCCCCTGCTGGCTTGCCATTTCCTTGAGCACTTTGACCTCGCGCAGTACGGTGCGCGCCTGATCCACCAGCAGCAGACCTGCCTGCGTGAACAGTACCTTACGGCTGGTGCGCTCCAGCAGCATCACGCCCAGCTCATCTTCCAGCTTGCGGATCTGACCGCTCAGCGTCGGCTGGCTGACGTGGCAGGAGTCTGCCGCGCGGCGAAAATGGCGGTGCTCGGCTAACGCTACCAGGTATTCAAGATCACGAATATTCATTATTCATCCTCCGTCGCCACGATAGTTCATGGCGATAGATAGCATAGCAACGAACGATTATCCCTATCAAGCTTTCTGTTGAATAATACACCACATAGACGAGGCGGCCCGTGTTTGACCCAAAAAGACCCCGCACCGTCATCGAGTTTCTCTCAAAACTCGAAAAACTAAAGCCAACGTGAACTTTTGCGGACCCCGTGGTCCGCTTTTTTTTGCAAAAAATAAAGCCCAGCACTAAGCCAGGCTCCGTATTTCTCCCTCTCCCTGTGGGAGAGGGCCGGGGTGAGGGCACCAGCCCGCACTATTCAAACCAACCGGTTTTTCGCCTCCGCAATCGCCTGCGCTACCTGCTTCGGCGATACGCCGCCTTTCGCTGCACGCTTATCCAGGCACGACTGCAATGCCAGAATCGGGTAGACATCCTCCGCGATAACTGCGCTGAATTTTTGCAGGTCGGCAAGCGCCAGCTCTTCAAGGGCTTTACCCTGACGAATCGCTTCCACCACCGCTTCACCCACAATATGGTGCGCCTCGCGGAACGGTACGCCTTTCGCCACCAGGTAGTCCGCCAGCTCGGTAGAGTTAGCATACCCCTGCTGCGCCGCTTCCTGGCAGCGCGGACGTTTCACCTGAATGCCGTCCAGCACCAGCGCCCCCATATGCAGACAGTCCAGCCAGGTGTCGAGCGCGTCGAACAGCCCTTCTTTGTCTTCCTGCATATCTTTGTTATACGCCAGCGGCAGCCCTTTCAGGGTCATCATCATACCGGTCAGCGCGCCCTGCACGCGGCCACATTTACCGCGGATCAGTTCCAGCGCATCCGGGTTTTTCTTCTGCGGCATCAGGGATGAGCCGGACGTCACACGGTCGGATAGCTCCACAAACCCGGCTTCGCCAGAGTTAAAGAAGATCAGATCTTCGGCAAAGCGCGACAGGTGCACCATCCCGATAGAGGCATTCGAGAGCAGCTCCAGCACGTGGTCGCGGTCAGAGACGCTGTCCAGACTGTTGCGGGTGGCGGAGGCAAAGCCCAGCCAGCCTGCCAGCTGCTCGCGATCGATCTCATATGCCGTTCCGGCCAGCGCGCCGCTGCCCAGCGGACTGACGTCCAGACGCTTTAAGGTATCCTGTAAACGGCTTTCATCACGCGCCAGCATCTCAACATAGGCCAGACACCAGTGCGCGAACGTCACCGGCTGCGCGCGTTGCAGGTGGGTATAACCCGGCATCACCGCGTCCTGATTGTTCTGCGCGGTGTCCACCAGCGCGCTCTGCAACTGACGATTCGCCGCCAGCAGCTCACCGACGGTCTCTTTACACCACAGCTTCAGGTCGGTCGCAACCTGGTCATTACGGCTACGCCCGGTATGCAGCTTTTTACCCAGCTGGCCGACTTTGTCGATGAGTTTGCCTTCCACCCAGCTGTGAATATCTTCGGCATCGCTCTGGAGGATTTGCTCCGGATCCAGACGCACCTCTTCCAGCAGATTGTTCAGCGCCTCTTCCAGCTGCTGCTGTTCATCTGCGGTCAGCACGCCAACGGTCACCAGCGCTTTGGACCAGGCCACAGAGCCGACAATATCCTGTTCGGCCAGGCGGTAGTCAAAGCGCAAAGAGTCGTTGAACTGTTTGAACCGCTGATCCGCTGCCTGTGTAAAACGCCCACCCCAAAGTGCCATAACATGCTTCCTTAATATCTTTGAATTTCATTGCCCGGTGGCGCTGCGCTTACCGGGCCTACAAAACATTAAATCGATTACGCTAAAATACGCGTGCCAATCGGCGTGCCGTTAAACAACGCCGGAAGCTGCTCCGCGTGGCGCCAGGAGGCGATATCCACCGGGCGACCCAGCGTGCGGGCCGCATCCAGCGCGGCGTTCACTTTAACGATCATGCCGTCGGTAATAATGCCCTGATCGATCAGCTGCTCGGCTTTCGCGGCGGTCATTTCCGCAATGCGCTGGCCTTTGCCGTCCAGAATGCCGCTCACGTCGGAGAGCAGGATCAGGTCTGCGCCCAGCGTAGCCGCCAGCGCGGTTGCCGCCTGGTCCGCGTTGACGTTCATCAGCTCGCCCTCTTCGGTCACGCCGATAGAACTAACTACCGGCAGGAAACCGCCTTCCAGCAGGGTGTTAATCAGCTTAGGCGAACCTGGCTGCGCCAGTCCAACATGACCAAGCTCTTCGTCGAGCTGGGTCACTTTTACGCTGTCGCCGTCGCCCAGGTAGAGGCCAACGGACGCAATGTGGTGTTTCTTTGCCCACGCCAGCAGCGTTTTATTCGCCGTACCCGCCAGCGCACCGGTGATGATGTCAATCTGGTCAGCAGGGGTGACGCGCAGGCCGTTCTTCTTTTTCACCGGCAGGTTGAGCCCTTTCATCAGCTCATCCACCACGCAGCCGCCGCCGTGCACAATCACCAGCGGACGTTGATGTGATTCGCGATAGTTCACCAGCGCGGTAAACAGACGCTCCAGCGCTTCTTCGCTGTCCAGCAGTACACCACCGAGTTTGATAATTAATGGGTTCATCATCACACCTTAAATAAGAGCCTGCGTTTCAGGGAAGCCGAAACGAATATTTGCACACTGCATTGCCTGTGCGGCAGCGCCTTTGAGTAAGTTGTCTTCTGCGGCGACCACAATCAGATGCTCGTCCTGCACGGCGAAGCCGATGTCGCAGAACGGCAGGCCAACCACGTTTTTCAACGCCGGCACGCCTTTGTCATACAGGCGCACCAGCGGTTTATCCGCATACGCCTGCGTGAAGACCTCGCTCACCTGCTCTTTGGTCACGCCCGGCTTCAGGCGGCAGGTAATGGTTTCGAGGATCCCACGCGGGAAGCTGCCGAGGTGCGGGGTGAAGATCACCTCCGCCCCCAGATGGGTGGTGATTTCAGGGTGATGACGGTGATTAAACACGCCATACGGCTGAAGGCTCACTTCGCAGAAGCTGTTGGAGATCGCCGCTTTGCGCCCGGCGCCGCTCACGCCGCTGGTGGCGTTGATCACTGGCCACTGGCTCAGATCCAGCAGACCCGCGTCGATCAGCGGCTTCAGGGAAAGCTGCGCCGCCGTCGGGTAGCAGCCCGGCACGGCAATCAGGTTCGCTTCTTTCAGTTTATCTGCGCTCCACTCCGCCAGGCCATACACCGCTTTTTCGAGCAGTTCCGGGTGCTGATGGGTGAAACCGTAATATTTTTCGTAGAACGCGCTGTCGTTAACGCGAAACGCGCCGGAGAGGTCAAAGACCACGCAGCCAGCCGCTAAAAACTGCGGTGCCAGGTCGTGGCTGACTTCATGCGCCGTGGCTAAAAACACCACGTCAACGCCGTCGGTGAACTCGCTGATGTCAGACATGGGCTGCAAAGGCAAATCAACCACGCCCTTAAGCTGCGGATGCAAATCGGAAATTAACTTTCCGGCATCATTGCTTTGCGCAGACACGGTCAAAGCGGTTATGGTCATATGAGGGTGGCGATTCACGTAGCTTACAAGCTCTGCGCCCGCATAACCGCTAGCGCCTACAATCAGCGTATTCAACATCGGGTTCCTTTATGCTCAACGTTAATGTATTTTTATTCACATTTATTGCATGAATATTGATACTATCACGACCTAAGGTGTGTCAACAATGAAAATGAACTTACCGCCATTTATCGAGATTTACCGCGCCCTGATTGCCACACCCTCCATCAGCGCGACGGAAGAAGCACTGGATCAGAGCAATGAGTCTTTAATCAATCTGCTGGCGGGTTGGTTTAGCGATCTTGGGTTTAACGTTGAGGTTCAGCCCGTCCCCGGAACACGCCACAAATTTAACCTGCTCGCCAGTACCGGACATGGCGCTGGCGGCCTGCTGCTGGCTGGCCACACCGACACCGTACCGTTTGACGATGGCCGCTGGACGCGCGATCCGTTCACCCTGACCGAGCATGACAACAAGCTTTATGGTCTGGGCACCGCCGACATGAAGGGCTTCTTCGCCTTTATCCTCGACGCGCTGCGTGACGTGGACGTGACAACCCTGAAAAAGCCGCTCTACATTCTGGCGACCGCCGATGAAGAGACCAGCATGGCGGGCGCACGTTATTTCTCTGAAAATACGTCGATTCGCCCGGACTGCGCGATCATCGGTGAACCCACCTCTCTGCAACCGATTCGTGCGCACAAAGGCCATATTTCAACCGCGGTGCGCGTACTGGGTCAGTCCGGCCACTCCAGCGATCCGGCGCGCGGCGTGAACGCCATCGAGCTGATGCATGACGCCATTGGCCGCATCATGGCCCTGCGCGACGACCTGAAAGAGCGCTATCACTACGAGGCGTTCACCGTGCCTTACCCAACGCTTAACCTCGGCAGCCTGCACGGCGGTGATGCGTCCAACCGCATCTGCGCCTGCTGCGAGCTGCATATGGATATCCGTCCGCTGCCGGGCATGACCCTGAGCGATCTGGATGGCTTACTGAACGAAGCGCTGGCACCAGTGAGCGAGCGCTGGCCGGGACGTCTGACGGTTTCTGAACTGCATCCACCGATTCCAGGCTATGAATGTCCGCCGGACCACCAGCTGGTCGAAGTGGTGGAAAAGCTTCTCGGTGAGAAAACCGACGTGGTGAACTACTGCACCGAAGCACCGTTTATTCAGACGCTGTGCCCGACGCTGGTTCTGGGTCCAGGCTCCATTAACCAGGCCCATCAGCCGGATGAATATCTGGAAACCCGCTTCATCAAGCCCACCCGCGAGTTGATTACCCAGGTTGTGCATCACTTCTGCTGGCATTAATAAACAGCCCCCTCACCCTGCCCTCTCCCCAAAGGGGAGAGGGTGTTCAAGTTCCCTCTCCCCTTTGGGGAGAGGGCAGGGTGAGGGAGTAAATCCCGCGATCTCCGTCACATTCCCATAAGCATCTCTTATCTGACGCAATGCGAATTAAATTTCGTAAATTGCCCGCATTTATTCGTTTGCTGAACCGTTTTCGCAGCAATTGACGACGGGGGTTTTACGTGGCTTTATAAAGGGAGATGACAAAATAATGTCCAGAAGATTTTCGCATGGGCATAAACAAAAATGATGGGGTGACTGGGTTTTTATGAACGAACAATATTCCGCGTTGCGTAGTAATGTCAGTATGCTCGGCAAAGTGCTTGGAGATACCATCAAAGACGCACTGGGGGAAAATATCCTCGACCGCGTTGAAACCATCCGCAAGCTGTCCAAATCTTCCCGCGCCGGTAACGAGGCCAATCGTCAGGAGCTGCTCACCACCTTGCAGAACCTCTCCAACGATGAGCTGCTGCCCGTTGCCCGCGCCTTCAGCCAGTTCCTGAATCTGGCAAACACCGCTGAGCAATACCACAGCATTTCGCCGAAAGGCGAAGCGGCCAGCAACCCGGAAGTCATTGCCCGCACCCTGCGCAAACTCAAAGACCAGCCCGACCTCAACGAAGCCACCATCAAAAAAGCGGTGGAATCCCTTTCGCTGGAGCTGGTGCTGACCGCACACCCAACTGAAATCACCCGTCGTACGCTGATCCACAAAATGGTGGAAGTGAACAACTGTCTGAAGCAACTGGATAACAAAGACATCGCCGACTATGAACGTAACCAGCTGATGCGTCGTCTGCGCCAGCTGATTGCCCAGTCCTGGCACACGGATGAAATTCGTAAGCACCGCCCAAGCCCGGTCGACGAAGCCAAATGGGGCTTTGCGGTGGTGGAAAACAGCCTGTGGGAAGGTGTACCTAACTATCTGCGCGAGCTGAACGAACAGCTGGAAGAGAACCTCGGCTACCGTCTGCCGGTCGACTTTGTGCCGGTACGCTTCACCTCCTGGATGGGCGGCGACCGCGACGGTAACCCGAACGTGACCGCGGAGATCACCCGCCACGTCCTGCTGCTGAGCCGCTGGAAAGCGACCGATCTGTTCCTGAAAGATATTCAGGTGCTGATCTCCGAACTGTCGATGGTAGAAGCGACGCCGGAACTGCGCGCGCTGGCGGGTGAAGAAGGCGCCAGCGAGCCGTACCGTTTCCTGATGAAAAAACTGCGCGGTCAGCTGATGGCGACTCAGGCCTGGCTGGAAGCGCGTCTGAAAGGCCAGCGCCTGCCGAAGCCGGAAGGTCTGCTGAGCCAGAACGAACAGCTCTGGGAGCCGCTGTACGCCTGCTATAAATCTCTCCAGGCCTGTGGGATGGGCATCATCGCCAACGGCGAACTGCTCGATACCTTGCGCCGCGTGAAGTGTTTCGGCGTGCCGCTGGTGCGTATCGATGTGCGTCAGGAAAGCACCCGTCATACGGAAGCGCTGGGCGAGCTGACTCGCTATCTCGGCATCGGCGACTATGAAAGCTGGTCAGAAGCCGACAAACAGGCGTTCCTGATCCGCGAGCTGAACTCCAAGCGCCCGCTGCTGCCGCGCAACTGGGAGCCAAGCAACGACACCCGCGAAGTGCTCAACACCTGTAAAGCGATCGTGGATGCGCCGAAAGGATCGGTGGCCGCCTATGTGATCTCCATGGCGAAGACTCCGTCCGACGTGCTGGGCGTTCACCTGCTGCTGAAAGAAGCGGGCATTGACTACGCCCTGCCGGTCGCTCCGCTGTTTGAGACCCTCGATGACCTGAACAACGCCAACGACGTCATGACCCAGCTGCTGAACATCGACTGGTATCGCGGCTTTATTCAGGGCAAACAGATGGTGATGATTGGCTATTCCGACTCCGCGAAAGATGCGGGCGTGATGGCGGCTTCCTGGGCACAGTATCAGGCGCAGGACGCGCTAATCAAAACCTGCGAGAAAGCCGGTATTGAACTGACCCTGTTCCACGGACGCGGCGGATCCATTGGCCGTGGCGGTGCGCCTGCACACGCAGCGCTGCTCTCTCAACCACCGGGAAGCCTGAGAGGCGGCCTGCGCGTGACCGAGCAGGGCGAGATGATCCGCTTCAAGTACGGCCTGCCGGAAGTGACCATCAGCAGCCTGTCGCTCTATACCAGTGCGATCCTGGAAGCCAACCTGCTGCCGCCGCCGGAGCCAAAAGAGTCCTGGTGCCGGATTATGGACGAGCTGTCAGACATCTCCTGCGATCTGTACCGCGGCTACGTGCGTGAAAACAAAGATTTCGTCCCTTACTTCCGTTCAGCCACGCCTGAACAGGAGCTGGGTAAACTGCCGCTGGGTTCGCGTCCGGCCAAGCGTCGCCCGACCGGCGGTGTCGAATCCCTGCGCGCCATACCGTGGATCTTCGCCTGGACGCAGAACCGCCTGATGTTGCCCGCCTGGCTGGGTGCCGGTGCCGCGCTGCAAAAAGTGGTGGAAGACGGTAAGCAGAGCGAACTGGAAACCATGTGCCGCGACTGGCCGTTCTTCTCAACCCGTCTGGGGATGCTGGAGATGGTCTTCTCGAAAGCCGACCTGTGGCTGGCGGAATACTACGATCAGCGTCTGGTGAAACCAGAGTTGTGGGCGCTGGGTAAAGAGCTGCGCGAGCTGCTGGAAGGCGACATTAAAGTGGTGCTGGATATTGCCAACGACTCCCACCTGATGGAAGACCTGCCGTGGATCGCCGAGTCTATCCAGTTGCGTAATATTTACACCGACCCGCTGAACGTTTTACAGGCTGAACTGCTGCACCGTTCCCGCCTGGCGGAAGAGGAAGGTAAAGAGCCGGATCCGCGCGTTGAACAGGCGCTGATGGTAACAATTGCAGGCGTTGCGGCGGGTATGCGCAACACCGGTTAATGCTCGGTGCCCGGCAGCGTTACGCTTGCCGGGCACATCTCGATCTCTCCCCTTCCCTGATATCCCTCTCATTTTTTGCCACCTGTCAGGCAATCACGTTTCCCTTAGACGTAGCGCAACAAAAGTCCGGCACGCCGGGAGTAGAGTCACTCTTAGTGCAGTTCGAACAGGACAGGATTTACCTCAAACACTAAGGGAGTAATGTTATGGACCGTATCATTCAATCGCCGGGGAAATACATCCAGGGCGCAGATGTTCTCACCCGTCTCGGCGACTACCTGAAGCCGCTGGCGAATCGCTGGCTGGTGGTGGGCGATAAATTTGTTCTGGGTTTTGCTGAAGAAACCCTGCGGCAGAGTTTTAAAAATGCCGGACTCCATGCCGAAATCGCACCGTTTGGCGGCGAATGTTCGCAAAATGAAATCGATCGTCTGAAAAAGCTGGCAGACAGCGCCGACTGCCTGGCGGTGCTGGGGATCGGCGGCGGTAAAACGCTGGATACCGCCAAAGCGCTGGCCCACTTTATGGACGTGCCGGTGGCCATTGCCCCGACCATTGCCTCCACCGATGCGCCGTGCAGCGCCCTCTCCGTAATTTATACCGACAGCGGCGAGTTTGATCGCTACCTGATGCTGCCGCACAACCCGAACATGGTAATAGTCGACACCAAAGTGGTGGCAGGCGCACCTGCGCGCCTGCTGGCCGCCGGGATAGGCGATGCCCTCGCAACCTGGTTTGAAGCGCGCGCCTGCTCACGCAGCGGTGCTACCACCATGGCAGGCGGCAAGTGCACGCAGGCGGCGTTAGCGCTGGCTGAACTGTGCTACAACACGCTGGTTGAAGAAGGTGAGAAGGCGATGCTCGCGGCGGAACAGCACGTGGTCACGCCTGCTCTGGAACGCATTATCGAAGCCAACACTTATCTGAGCGGTGTGGGCTTTGAAAGCGGCGGGCTGGCGGCGGCTCACGCCATTCACAACGGCATGACGGCGGTACCGGATGCGCACCATTTCTATCATGGTGAAAAGGTCGCGTTCGGCACGCTGACGCAGCTGGTACTGGAGAACGCACCGGTTGAAGAAATTGAGACCGTCGCCGCGCTCTGCCACAGCGTTGGGCTGCCGATCACCCTGGCACAGCTGAACATCAAAGAGGATATCCCGGCCAAAATGCGGCTGATCGCGGAAGCGTCCTGTGCCGAAGGGGAAACCATTCACAACATGCCTGGCGGCGTAACGCCGGATCAGGTGTATGCGGCGCTGCTGGTGGCGGACCAGTACGGACAGCGGTTCTTGCAGGAGTGGGAGTAACGAAAAAGCCGGGTGGCGGCTACGCCTACCCGGCACAATGGCACTTTCATTTGTAGGCCGGGTAAGGCGTAGCCGCCACCCGGCACAATGGTTACTTCACGTCAAACCGATCCAAATCCATCACTCGCGCCCAGGCGGCAACGAAGTCGCGGACGAACTTCTCGTGTGCATCGCTGCTGGCGTAAACTTCGGCCAGCGCACGCAGGACGGCGTTGGAGCCGAAGACCAGGTCGGCGCGGGTGGCGGTGTATTTAACTTCGCCGCTGGCGCGATCGCTACCGGTAAACAGCTCGTTTGAGTCGTCAGCCGCTTTCCACTGGGTGTTCATATCCAGCAGATTCACGAAGAAGTCGTTGCTCAGCACGCCCTCGCGGTTGGTGAACACGCCATTTTTGCTGCCATCGAAGTTTGCGCCCAGTACGCGCAGACCGCCGATCAGCACCGTCAGTTCCGGCGCGGTCAGGGTCAGCTGTTGGGCTTTATCAATCAACAGTGACTCGGTGGTGGACACATCCACCTGCGCACGGTAGTTGCGGAAGCCGTCGGCAATCGGTTCGAGCAGGTTAAACATCTCGATATCCGTCTGGTCCTGACGCGCATCCACGCGGCCTGGGGTAAACGGAACGTTGACGTAAACGCCCGCCGCTTTCGCCGCCTGTTCGACGCCCACAACGCCTGCCAGCACGATGATATCGGCCAGTGAAGCTTTATTCGTGGTGCGCTGGATTGCTTCCAGAGCCGGTAACGCCCGCACTGCCGCGGCGTTCACATCCCAGTCGCGCTGAGGCGCCAGCGCCAGACGTGCGCCGTTAGCGCCGCCACGCTTGTCGCCGCCGCGGAAGGTCGATGCCGACGCCCAGGCCACGGAAACCAGCTCGCTCACGGAGAGACCAGAGGCCACGATTTCCGCTTTCAGGCTTTCAATATCTTCCTGCGTCGGATGGAACACCGGCTGAGGCAGCGGATCCTGCCAAATCAGATCTTCTTTCGGCACTTCCGGACCAATATAACGGGATTTCGGCCCCATATCGCGGTGGGTCAGCTTAAACCACGCGCGCGCAAAGGCTTCGTTGAAGGCCTGCGGATCGTTCAGGAAGCGACGGGAAATTTTCTCGAATTCCGGGTCAAAACGCAGCGTCAGGTCGGTGACCAGCATGGTTGGCTTGCGTTTTTTCGACGGGTCGAACGGGTCAGGCATAATTTCCGGCGCATCCACGGCTTCAAACTGAATTGCGCCTGCCGGGCTGCGGGTCTGCACCCATTCGTATTTGAACAGGTTCTCGAAGAAGTAGTTGCTCCACTGGGTCGGGGTTTGTGACCAGATGACTTCCAGCCCGGAGGTGATGGCGTCAGCGCCAATACCGGTGCCGTGCGTGCTGGCCCAGCCTAAGCCCTGCGCTTCAATCGGCGACGCTTCCGGGTCAGTGCCAACGTGCGTGGCTTCGCCTGCGCCGTGCGTTTTACCGAGCGTATGGCCGCCTGCAATCAGCGCGACGGTCTCTTCGTCGTTCATGCCCATATTGCCAAAGGTAGCGCGGATCGCCGCCGCCGCAGACAGCGGTTCACCGCTGGCGTTTGGCCCTTCCGGGTTAACGTAAATCAGGCCCATTTCGGTGGCCGCCAGCGGGCGCTTCGCCAGCGCTTCCGGGTCACGGTGGGTCAGCCAGGCTTTTTCATCGCCCCAGTTCACGTCCAGATCCGGTTCCCAGACGTCTTCACGCCCAGCACCAAAACCAAAGGTGCGGAAGCCGGAGTTTTCCAGCGCCACGTTACCCGCGAGGATAAACAGGTCGGCCCAGGAAATTTTTTGTCCGTATTTTTGCTTAATTGGCCACAGCAGACGGCGAGCCTTATCCAGGCTGACGTTATCCGGCCAGGAGTTCAGCGGCGCAAAGCGTTGCTGACCGCGTCCGGCGCCGCCGCGTCCGTCAACGGAGCGGTAAGTACCGGCGCCGTGCCAGGCCATACGGATAAACAGGCCCGCATAGCTGCCCCAGTCGGCAGGCCACCATGGTTGAGAATCGGTTAAAAGGGCTTTGAGATCGCCTTTAAGGGCGGAATAGTCGAGCTTGCTGAATTCTTTGCGGTAGTCGAAGTCTTCACCCAGAGGGTTCGAACGGTTGGAATGTTGGTTCAGAAGATCGATGCGAAGTTGTTTAGGCCACCACTCTTTGCTGCCGGTACCTGCACCCGCGCTATGATCGACGCCGCCCTGGTGGAACGGACATTTGCCGGCGGATGCCGCGTTATTGGTCTCGTCTGACGTGCTCATCGCTATGCTCCCTTTACAGTGTTACCGTTACGATATACACCACTAGCGATAAGAGATAGTTGAATTAATCCACAGATTCGATAGCCAATACCTTTTAATTTTCTGTTCGATTAAAAAACCCTCACTTTATGAGGGTCTTTGCTTTACAGCGCCGGGCGAACACCGAGCGTATGGCAAATCGCGTAACTCATTTCCGCGCGGTTTAGCGTGTAGAAGTGGAAATCTTTCACCCCTTCGCGGCTTAAAATCTTCACCATATCCATCGCGATATTGGCACCCACCAGCTTGCGGGTTTCCGCATCGTCGTCCAGCCCCTCGTACATTTTGGACATCCACAGCGGAATGCGCACGTTGGTCATATCTGCAAATTTCTTCGCCTGTTTGAAGTTCGAGACCGGCAGAATGCCAGGGATGATTTCGACATCAATACCCGCCGAGACGCAGCGGTCGCGAAAGCGCAGGTAGCTTTCCACGTCAAAGAAGAACTGAGTAATTGCGCGGTTGGCTCCGGCTTCCACTTTACGCTTCAGGTTGAGCAGATCCGCCTGGGCGCTTTTTGCTTCCGGGTGAACTTCAGGGTAGGCGGCCACGGAGATATCAAAGTCAGCAACGTCTTTCAGCAGCCCGACCAGATCGGCGGCAAACATCTCTGGCTTACCGCTGCCTGGCGGGAGGTCGCCGCGCAGGGCCACAATGTGGCGAATGCCGTTATTCCAGTAGTCCTGGGCAATGGCGCGCAGTTCATCGCGGGTGGCGTCGATACAGGTCAGGTGCGGCGCTGCTTCCAGACCGGTTCGGTCTTTAATGCCCTTAATGATGCTGTGTGTGCGGTCACGCTCACCGGAGTTAGCGCCGTAGGTCACGGAGACGAACTTAGGCTTCAGGCTGCTCAGGCGATCGATAGAGCTCCACAGGGTTTGCTCCATTTCACTGGTGCGCGGCGGGAAAAATTCAAAAGAGACATTAATCTGGCCGTTTACTTCAGCCAGGCTCTGATTCAGGGCTTCCCGCTGGTTGGCGTGAAAAAAGCTCATACCTTACCTCTATCTTTCGCGTGTCGTTGTTTGTTGTGTTGTGAACTTCTATACGTTTAGACGTCCAGATGTAAAAATGACGGAAAAGCGGCGTGACGTCAACAGAAATAATCACAATAACGGTGAGGTTTGCTCAGGGAAGATGAGAGAAATTCAGGATGAGGGTGAAGAGGCCCCCTCACCCTAACCCTCTCCCCAAAGGGGAGAGGGAACGATTACACCCTCTCCCCTTTGGGGAGAGGGCTGGGGTGAGGGGGAGAGATTACAGCAGCTTAGCCAGACGATTAATATCAGACTGAATGGCGCCAGCGGTCACATCGCGTCCGGCACCAGGGCCACGGATCACCAGCGGGTTATCGCGATACCAGCGGCTCTCGATGGCGAAGACGTTATCGCACGGCAGCAATGCCGCCAGCGGATGCTCAGGCCGCACCGCCTCTACGCCCACGCGCGCTTTACCGTTCGCCTCGAAGCGTGCCACGTAACGCAGCACCAGCCCCATCTCGTTAGCCGCTTCCAGACGTTGCACCATCTGCTCGTTCAGCTCGTCACCGTTCTCGAAGAAGTGATCGACAGACCCTTCCTCACAGCCCGCTGGCACCAGAGACTCAACGCGTACCTGACCCGGCTCAATGTCGTAGCCCGCTTCACGCGCCAGGATCACCAGCTTACGCATCACATCTTTACCGGCAAGATCCACGCGCGGATCCGGCTCGGTTAAGCCCTGCTGCCACGCCTGATCCACCAGGTCGGTGAACGGAACGGTGCCATCAAACTGCAAAAACAGCCAGGAGAGCGTGCCGGAGAAGATGCCGCTCAGCGCCAGAATGCTGTCGCCGCTTTCAATCAGGTCGCGCACGGTATGGTTAACCGGCAGACCTGCGCCAACGGTGGCGTTATACAGCCAGTGACGGCCCGTTTTTTCGAATGCGTCATGGATCTGGCGATATTTGTCAGTGCTGCTCGCTCCCGCCAGTTTGTTGGCGCTGATGACGTGGAAACCGTGGCTGGCGAAATCCAGATACTGATCGGCCAGCTGTTCGCTGGCGGTCACGTCCAGCACCACCAGATCGTCATACGGGTGCGCGCGCATCCACAGGAACAGCGACTCTTCGTCCTGCTCAACCGCTTCATCGTTGAAGAAGGCCAGCGCGCGGCTGGCGTCCAGCCCTTCGTAGTTCAGCAGGCTGCGGCGGCTGTCCACCACGCCTGCGAGAATGAATTCAAACCCGGTACGCGCCGAAAGCGTCACCTGCTCGCGAGCGAACAGTTCCAGCCAGCGGGAACCGATATTCCCTTTCCCGAACAGTACCAGGCCGATGCGTTTTTCCGCGCGGAACAGCGAGGTGTGCAGACCCTGAATCAGGCTTTCGGTTGGCCCCTTGCGCAGCACGGCAACCAGGCTGATGCCCTCTTCCGACTGCCAGGTAAACTCAACCGGCTGGCCTTTCAGCTGCTGCCAGAAGCGGTGGCAGTGCAGCGGATTGCGGGTGACGCCCGCGCCCACCATCGCCACCAGCGCCAGCCCCTGACGCAGGCGAAGCTCGCCCGGCAGGCCCGCTTCATCCAGAATTTTCAGGGCGCTGTCCACCACTTCGGCGGTATAGCAGAACTGCAACAGCTGGCGATCGTTATGCACGCCAACGGCCAGCGGACGCACCTGGGCACGTTTCAGGATAGTGTCGATATCTTTGTGCGCCAGTTTGAAATCCTGGCCCGCAGGCACCTGGAACTCAATCAGGCAAATGTCGTCGTGGCTGGTAACGATGCGCGCGCCCGTGCCGGATGCCAGCACGCGTTCAATGCGGGTAGAACCCTGATCCGGCGTGTAGCTACAGCGTAGTTGCAGGTCGATGTCGCTGCCGGAAACCGGCTGTAGCGTGCGCGCGTGCAGCACCGGGGCCGCCAGACGCGCCAGTTCGCTCGCTTCGTCGAGACGCAGCAGCGGCAGCAGACAGGCATCTTTCACTTTGCGCGGGTCCGCGCTGTAGACACCGGCCACGTCGCTCCAGATGGTGACGCGGGACACGCCCGCCAGCGCACCAATTTGCGTTGCCGAGTAGTCCGAACCGTTACGGCCCAGCAGGACGGTTTCACCCGCGTTGCTGCGGCTGATAAAGCCGGTGACGACAATACGTTTACCGGGATGTTGCACCAGCAGCTGTTGCAGCAGCGGGTAAGACAACCCTTCGTCCACCTGCGGCTGCGCGGCGCGTTCGGCACGCAGAAAATCACGCGCGTCGAGCCAGGCGGCTTCTACGCCAAGATGTTGCAGCACGGCGGCCATCAGACGTGCGGACCACACTTCACCGTGGCCAACCACTTCCGCATACACCGCATCGGTAATGCCGCTGTCCAGCAGGGCTGCCAGGCGCTCAAGGTCATGCGTAAAGGCGCTAATCAGCCCGTCCGCCACGTCCGCAGGCAGCAAACCGGCAATCAGTTCGCTCTGGTAACGACGTAAGGACTGTTGCACCTGATGCGCAGAGAGGCGATCGGTCTGGCTCAGTTTCAGCCAGCTAATCAACTGGTTGGTGGTGCTGCCCGCCGCGGAGACAACCATCATGTCCCCCGGCTGTGAATACTCGGTCATGATCCCTGCGACACGCAGGTAACATTTCACATCAGCAAGACTACTACCACCAAACTTGTGCAGCTGACGACCCTTCGCCCCTGCCTGCGCTATCACACTCATGATTACCCCTTGGCTGCGACCCGGAAGCCATTTTCCAGATCGGCAATTAAATCTTCAGAATCTTCAATACCGGTCGAGATACGCAACAGCGTCTCGGAAATCCCGGCGGCGGCACGTGCTTCAGGTGCCATACCTGCGTGCGTCATGGTCGCGGCGTGGGAGATCAAGCTTTCAACTCCCCCTAAGGATTCCGCCAGCGTAAACAATGACAACCCGCTCAGGAAGCGACGCAGCGTTTGCTCGTCACCGTCCAGTTCAAAACTTAACATCGCGCCAAATCCTTTCTGCTGGCGCGCAGCAATCTCGTGTCCCTGGTTTTCCGGCAGCGACGGGTGATATAGCTTCTTCACCAGCGGCTGGGTTTTCAGGAAGTCCACAATCGCCTGGGCATTGCGCTGAGCCACCTCCATCCGCGGCGACAGCGTGCGGATGCCGCGCAACAGCAGATAGCTGTCGAACGCGCCCGCGGTGACGCCAATGTTATTGGCCCACCATGCCAGTTCCGTGACAACGTCGGGATCTTTTGCAATCACCACGCCCGCGACCACGTCAGAATGGCCGTTCAGATATTTAGTGCATGAATGCAACACCAGATCGGCACCCAGTGCCAGTGGGTTCTGAAGGGCCGGACTGAGGAACGTATTATCCACTACACTTATCGCTCCCGCATCCCTTGCGAGCTGACAAATTTTCGCAATGTCGACTACGCGCAACAATGGATTGCTTGGACTTTCCACCAGAACCAGCTTCGGCTGCTCGGCCAGCGCCTGTTTCAGCGCCTGCTCGTCGTTTTGGTCGACAAACAGCACGCGGTAGCAGCCGCGCTTCGCCAGGCTGTCAAACAGGCGATAGCTGCCCCCGTAACAGTCGTGCGGCGCCACCAGCAGATCGCCAGGTTTCAGGAACACCGTGGTCACCAGGTGGATGGCAGACATGCCCGTGTTGGTTAATACTGCTCCAGCGCCGCCTTCCAGTTCCGCCAGCGCGCGCTGGGTGACGTCACGCGTAGGGTTGCCACGACGCGAGTAGTCATGCGCGCGGGGTTCATTAAATCCGGTGAAATTATAGGTACTGGAAAGATGAATCGGCGGGACAACGCAGCCGTACTGCTCGTCATCATTCAATCCGCTACGCACTGCGATGGTGGCCTGTTTACGCGTCATGGTGAGGCTTCCTGGCGAATGAGGTGAAAAGTCAGCCACCAGAGTAAACATTGAAAGTATGGACGTCAATACATCTGGACATCTAAACTTCTTTGCGTATAGATTGAGCAATGCGCAAATAGCCGTTAAAATTATATGCTTTAGGACACGCTACAGCGGCAATATCCGTGCCTCGGTATCGTCTCTACGGTAAACTACGCAAGATTACGGTTCAAAACCGTCGGTTATCGGTTTTGCACCTTTAGATTAATGACTGAGAGGATTAAAGGTATCTCATGGCTGAATGGAGCGGCGAATATATCAGCCCATACGCTGAGCACGGTAAGAAGAGTGAGCAAGTCAAGAAAATCACGGTGTCCATTCCTCTGAAGGTGTTGAAGATCCTCACCGATGAACGTACGCGTCGTCAGGTGAACAACCTGCGTCACGCAACCAACAGTGAACTGCTGTGCGAAGCGTTCCTGCATGCGTTTACCGGCCAACCGTTGCCGAACGATGACGATCTGCGCAAAGAGCGCAGTGACGAAATCCCGGAAGAGGCGAAGGTAATCATGCGTGAGCTGGGCATCGACCCGGAGACGTGGGAATACTAACAGCGGTGCGATCCCGCTGAGGGTGCTCAGCGGGAGGGTTTATCAGAAGTTGTAGCCTAAGCCGACACGCAGACGCGTCTGTCGGTCGTCAGTGGTAGCAGTGTTATAGCCGGATGAGACGTTACCCACTTCCACAAACGGCACCCACGAATCAATGTTATACGCCACGCGGAAGTTATATTCGTAATCCTCTTTTTTGTTGTTATACAGATCTTCGTTGTCGGCGAACTTATAAATTCCGTTCAGTTCGAACATCCAGTTATCGATATTATATCCCAGCCACATTTCCGGGCGATATACCGTTCGGTCATCTTTACCGTCTGCATTACGACGGGTATATTCCGTACGATAACGAAACGCCGTCCACCAGCTGTCATTGATATTATACTGCACGCGTAAATACGGTTTATAGATAGCCATATCGTCGCCCATTTCAACCGCGACACCCGGCTGCCAGATAAATCCCTGCCAGGTAAACTGGTAGCTGGCAGTATATTCGTTGCTGTTGCTCTCCATATTATTGAGCGCATCATTAGACTGCTTTTCATCGGAGCGCGAGACAGCCTCTACCGCCACGCCAAAGCCCGTGCCAAAACGGTGTGACATGTACACACGGTCATAGTTACGTCCATCATCGTAATACTCGTGTCGGTAATCAACATATCCCGCCTGCGCCGCGCACGATAGTAATGGAAGCACGAATAAAAGTTGCTTCAGTTTCATCCTTTTTCCCTCAACGTAAATACACCCTGAAAGCCATCGCTGTTGAAATGGCAAATATGAATATATGTCGAGCGCAGTGTAATTTTACCCCCAGAGGGAAACCTTTTATTTATTGCCACCTCCGGCAATAAAATGGCAAACAGGCCAAGAATACCGAGATAAAGCTCACTATCCGTATAAATAGGAATATATTAAGACACGAAGATTATTTTTCGGAAAAAGTAAAATATATATTTGAAGAAGGAATATAAATATAGAATTAATTCAGGAGAGATATTACAGGCACAAAAAAACCGCCCGGAGGCGGTTTCTTCTGGATGTTTATTTAGCGCCCGGGATGCTGAAACGCTTGTTGAAGCGGTCAACACGGCCACCGGTTGCAACATCACGCTGCTTACCAGTGTAGAACGGGTGGCATTTGCCGCACACGTCCAGGTTCAGATCGTGACCCACGGTGGAGCGGATCTGGATAGAGTTACCGCAAGAGCAGTTTGCAGTAATCATTTCGTATTTCGGGTGAATATCTTTTTTCATGGGAGAACCTCAGTTAAGGCCGCGTCGCTCTTCCAGCCCTAACGCCAGACACCACGCGATGTTGAATGTAAGTTCTTTGGCGTAAAATACACCAAAGGCGGCGAATCATACAGAATTTGACCAACGTATGCAAACTGATCCGCACGCCGCTTTCACTAATGTGTATACTAACGCGCCACTTTTCAAGTCAGGAAGATTCGATGCCCGTCGCTCACGTTGCCCTGCCCGTTCCGCTTCCCCGCACCTTTGACTACCTGCTGCCCGACAGCATGAACGCCAAAGCGGGCTGTCGCGTGACCGTGCCGTTTGGCAAACAGCAGCGCGTAGGGATCGTGGTTTCCGTCAGCGAACAAAGCGAACTGCCGCTTAACGAACTGAAATCGGTCATTGAGGTGCTGGACAGCGAGCCGGTTTACTCCACCAGCACCTGGCGACTGCTGCTCTGGGCGGCGGATTATTATCATCACCCCATTGGTGACGTCCTGTTCCACGCCCTGCCAATTATGCTGCGCCAGGGCAAGAGCGCCAGCCATGCGCCAATGTGGTACTGGTTCGCCACCGAGCAGGGACAGGCTGTGGACATTAACAGCCTGAAACGCTCGCAGAAACAGCAGCAGGCGCTGGCCGCGCTGCGCCAGGGAAAAATCTGGCGCCATCAGGTCGACGAGCTTGAGGTGAGCGAAGCTGCGTTGCAGGCATTAAGGAAGAAAGGGCTAAGCGAGCTGGCCAGCGAAGCACCTGCCCTCCACGACTGGCGCGACGGCTTTTCCGTCTCAGGCGATCGCCTGCGTCTGAACACCGAGCAGGCCACCGCCGTCGGCGCGATTCACAGCGCCGCCGACCATTTTTCCGCCTGGCTCCTGGCGGGCGTCACCGGTTCCGGTAAAACTGAAGTGTATCTGAGCGTGCTGGAAAACGTGCTCGCGCAGGGCAAACAGGCGCTGGTGATGGTGCCGGAAATCGGTCTGACGCCGCAAACCATCGCCCGTTTTCGTGAACGCTTTAATGCGCCCGTTGAGGTGCTGCACTCCGGCCTGAACGACAGCGAGCGGCTCAGCGCCTGGCTGAAAGCGAAAAACGGCGAAGCGGCGATTGTGATCGGCACCCGTTCCTCGCTGTTTACGCCGTTTAAAAATCTCGGCGTTATCGTAATTGATGAAGAACATGACAGCTCCTATAAACAGCAGGAAGGCTGGCGCTATCACGCCCGTGACTTAGCCGTGTACCGCGCCCACAGCGAGCAAATCCCCATTATTCTCGGCTCCGCCACGCCCGCGCTTGAAACGCTGCACAACGTTCGCCAGCGTAAATACCATATGCTGCGCCTGACGCGCCGCGCGGGGAATGCCCGTCCGGCCATTCAGCATGTGCTGGATCTGAAAGGCCAGCAGGTACAGGCCGGGTTAGCGCCCGCGCTGATTAACCGCATGCGCCAGCATTTGCAGGCGGGCAACCAGGTGATCCTGTTCCTGAACCGCCGCGGCTTCGCCCCCGCCCTGCTGTGCCACGACTGCGGCTGGATTGCAGAATGCCCGCGCTGCGATCACTACTACACCTTCCACCAGGCTCAACGCCATTTGCGCTGCCACCACTGCGACAGCCAGCGCCCGGTCCCCCGTCAGTGCCCGTCCTGCGGCTCAACGCATATTGTGCCGGTCGGTCTGGGCACGGAACAGCTTGAGCAGGCGCTTGCGCCCTTCTTCCCGGACGTGCCCATCTCCCGTATCGACAGGGATACCACCAGCCGTAAAGGGGCGCTGGAACAGCAGCTGGCGGAAGTGCATCGCGGCGGCGCGCGCATCCTGATTGGCACTCAGATGCTGGCGAAAGGGCACCACTTCCCGGACGTGACGCTGGTCGCCCTGCTGGACGTCGACGGCGCGCTGTTCTCCGCGGATTTCCGCTCCGCCGAACGCTTCGCCCAGCTGTATACCCAGGTTGCCGGTCGCGCCGGTCGGGCGGGTAAACAGGGCGAGGTGGTACTGCAAACGCACCACCCTGAACATCCGCTGCTGCAAACCCTGTTGCACAAAGGCTATGACGCCTTCGCAGAACAGGCGCTGGCCGAACGTCAGACGATGCAGCTTCCCCCGTGGACCAGCCACGTTATCATCCGTGCGGAAGATCATAACAACCAGCAGGCACCGCTGTTCCTGCAACAGTTGAGAAACCTCCTGCAAGCCAGCCCGCTTGTGGATAATCAGCTATGGATTTTAGGGCCAGTACCCGCGCTCGCCCCGAAACGCGGCGGCCGTTTTCGCTGGCAACTGTTACTTCAGCACCCTTCGCGTATCCGCTTACAGCAGATCGTCAGCGGTACGCTGGCGCTGATTAATACCCTGCCGGAAGCACGAAAAGTGAAGTGGGTTCTGGACGTTGATCCGATCGAAGGCTGAAGGCGGATCGAAAAATTTAATGCGCCTCACACTTTTTATGAAAATTCTGTAACCGATTCCATTAACTATCTGTAAAAATGGAGCTGTCCGCAGTTCGGTGTTCAGGCGAGGAGAAGACGTGAAGTCCAGGAAAGAGGTTGCCTCGGCGACCATGAAAGACGTTGCCGAGAAAGCACAAGTCTCAACAGCAACCGTGTCCCGCGCATTGATGAACCCTGACAAAGTCTCCCAGGCGACCCGAAACCGGGTTGAAAAGGCGGCACTTGAGGTCGGTTATTTCCCGCAAGCCATGGGGCGCAACGTTAAACGCAACGAATCCCGCACCATCCTGGTGATCGTGCCGGACATCTGCGATCCCTTCTTCAGCGAAATCATCCGCGGCATTGAGGTCACGGCCGCCGCCCAGGGCTATCTGGTGCTGATTGGTGATTGTGCCCACCAGAACCAGCAGGAAAAAACGTTCATCGACCTGATCATCACCAAGCAGATTGATGGCATGCTGCTGCTTGGCTCACGCCTGCCGTTTGATGCCAGCATTGAAGAACAGCGCAATTTGCCGCCGATGGTCATGGCGAACGAATTTGCGCCGGAGCTGGAGCTGCCGACCGTTCATATCGATAACCTCACCGCCGCGTTCAACGCCGTAAACTATCTTCAGGAACTGGGGCATAAGCGTATCGGTTGTATTGCCGGACCAGAAGAGATGCCGCTGTGTCATTACCGCTTGCAGGGCTACGTTCAGGCGCTGCGCCGTACCGGGGCTATCGTCGATCCGCACTACATTGCGCGCGGTGATTTCACCTTTGAAGCGGGCGGGCAGGCGCTGGAAAAATTGCTGGCCTTGCCAGAACCGCCTACCGCGGTCTTCTGCCACAGCGACGTGATGGCGCTGGGCGCATTATCCTACGCCAAACGTCACGGCCTGCGCGTGCCGCAGGACCTGTCGATTATCGGTTTTGATAATATTTCGCTTTCGGAATTTTGCGATCCGCCGCTTTCGACCGTTGCACAACCGCGGTATGACATTGGCCGGGAAGCGATGCTGCTTTTGCTGGATCAGCTGCATGGTCAGACAGTTAGCAGTGGGTCACGGCTACTGGATTGTGAGCTGATTGTGCGCGGCTCTACCCAGGCATTAACTTAAAGTAAATACCTTTCGACACCCTTATCTGGTCAAAGCCCCGTCGCTTAAGTAACATGGCGGGCTGACGAACGAATAAATACAGCGAAACGATAGTGGCACAACGAGATTATGTACGTCGCGGCCAGCCGGCACCTTCGCGACGCAAAAAGAGTAGTTCAAAAAGCAAGCAACGTAGCCTGTCTGCTGTCTCTCCAGCCATGGTCGCCATTGCTGCGGCCGTGCTGGTGGCCTTTATTGGCGGCCTCTACTTCATTACGCATCATAAAAAAGAAGAGTCTGAAGCCCTTCAGGGTAACAAGGTCGTCGGCAACGGCCTGCCGCCGAAGCCTGAAGAGCGCTGGCGCTACATTAAAGAGCTGGAAAGCCGTCAGCCTGGCGTACGTGCGCCTACCGAGCCTTCTGCCGGGGGTGAAGTGAAGAATGCCGATCAGCTGACGGACGAACAGCGTCAATTGCTCGCTCAGATGCAGGCGGACATGCGCCAGCAGCCTACGCAGCTGAACGAAGTGCCGTGGAACGAACAAACCCCGGCGCAGCGTCAGCAAACGTTGCAGCGCCAGCGTCAGGCTCAGCAGCAAACGCAACAGCAGCAGTGGACGCAGACGCAGCCGGTACAACAGCCGCGTACGCAACCGCAGCAGCAGACGCGTACCGTACAAACTCAGCCTGTCCAGCAGCAGCCGAAAGCGCAGCCGCAGAAGCAAACGGCACAGCCGTATCAGGATCTGTTGCAGACGCCTGCACATACCACTGCGCAACAGCCCAAAACGCAGCAGGCTGCACCGGTCACCAAAGAGACCGAGGCACCGAAGCAGACGGCTGAGAAAAAAGATGAACGCCGCTGGATGGTTCAGTGCGGTTCGTTTAAAGGCGCCGAGCAGGCCGAAACGGTGCGTGCTCAGCTGGCATTTGAAGGATTTGACTCACGCATTACCACCAACAACGGCTGGAATCGCGTGGTGATTGGGCCGGTCAAAGGCAAAGAAAACGCAGACGGCACCATTTCCCGTTTGAAAGTGGCTGGCCACACAAACTGCATTCGACTCGCCTCCGGGGGTTGAAACCCCCAAAATCTCCCCCATCTATCATTTAATTCAGCCCTGAGCACAGGCTCAGGGCTTCTGTTTCCCGAATCTGTAACCAGGGGGTCTGCTCGTGACAACAATAGTAAGTGTACGCCGTAACGGCCAGGTGGTAATTGCCGGTGATGGCCAGGCCACGCTGGGTAATACCGTTATGAAAGGCAACGTGAAGAAAGTACGTCGTCTTTATAACGACAAAGTGATCGCCGGTTTCGCAGGCGGCACGGCGGATGCCTTCACGCTGTTTGAACTGTTTGAACGCAAACTGGAAATGCATCAGGGTCATCTGGTGAAAGCCGCCGTTGAGCTGGCAAAAGACTGGCGTACCGACCGCATGCTGCGCAAGCTCGAAGCGCTGCTGGCCGTGGCCGACGAAAACGCCTCGCTGATCATCACCGGTAACGGTGACGTGGTTCAGCCTGAAAACGACCTGATTGCCATCGGCTCTGGCGGCCCATACGCCCAGGCCGCAGCCCGTGCGCTGTTGGAAAATACCGACATGAACGCGCGCGATATCGCGGTGAAAGCGTTGGATATTGCAGGTGATATCTGCATTTATACCAACCACAATCACACCATCGAAGAATTGACCTCCAAAGCGTAAGGATCGCCCATGTCTGAAATGACCCCACGCGAAATTGTCAGCGAACTGAACAAACACATTATCGGCCAGGACAACGCCAAGCGCTCAGTGGCTATCGCCCTGCGTAACCGCTGGCGTCGCATGCAGCTCGACGAAGAGCTGCGCCATGAAGTGACGCCGAAAAATATTCTGATGATCGGCCCGACCGGGGTGGGTAAAACCGAAATCGCCCGTCGTCTGGCTAAACTGGCTAACGCGCCGTTCATCAAAGTTGAAGCCACCAAGTTCACCGAAGTGGGCTATGTGGGTAAAGAAGTGGACTCCATCATCCGCGATCTGACCGATTCTGCGATTAAGATGGTGCGCGTCCAGGCGATTGAGAAAAACCGCTATCGCGCCGAAGAGATGGCCGAAGAGCGTATTCTCGACGTGCTGATCCCACCGGCAAAAAACAACTGGGGACAGGCTGAACAGCAGTCTGAACCTTCCGCTGCACGTCAGGCATTCCGCAAAAAACTGCGCGAAGGCGAACTGGACGACAAAGAGATTGAGATCGATCTCGCTGCCGCGCCAATGGGCGTGGAAATTATGGCGCCTCCGGGCATGGAAGAGATGACCAGCCAGTTGCAGTCCATGTTCCAGAACCTGGGCGGCCAGAAGCAGAAAGCGCGTAAGCTGAAAATCAAAGACGCGATGAAGCTGCTGATTGAAGAAGAAGCCGCGAAGCTGGTTAACCCGGAAGAGCTGAAGCAGGACGCTATCGACGCGGTTGAGCAGCACGGTATCGTGTTTATCGACGAAATCGACAAGATCTGTAAGCGCGGCAACGCGTCCGGCCCGGATGTCTCCCGCGAAGGCGTTCAGCGCGACCTGCTGCCGCTGGTGGAAGGCTGCACCGTCTCCACCAAGCACGGCATGGTGAAAACGGACCACATTCTGTTTATCGCCTCCGGTGCGTTCCAGATTGCCAGCCCGTCTGACCTGATCCCGGAACTCCAGGGTCGTCTGCCAATCCGCGTTGAGTTGCAGGCGCTGACCACCGAAGATTTCGAACGTATCCTGACCGAGCCAAACGCGTCTGTGACCGTACAGTACAAAGCGCTGATGGCAACCGAAGGCGTGAACATTGAGTTTACCGATGACGGTATCAAGCGCATTGCCCAGGCTGCGTGGCAGGTCAACGAGAGTACCGAGAACATCGGTGCGCGTCGTCTGCACACCGTGCTGGAACGCCTGATGGAAGACATCTCTTATGATGCGAGTGACCTTAACGGGCAAAGCATTACCATTGACGCAGACTATGTGGGCAAACACCTGGATGCGTTAGTGGCAGATGAAGATCTGAGCCGTTTTATTCTATAATCGCGTTCAATGCATTTTCATCACTGTTGATGGGGGCTATGGCCCCCATTTTTATTGGCTAAATAACTATGACTGATATCAGCCGTACGCAGGCCTGGCTCGAAAGTCTGCGCCCTAAAACGCTTCCTCTGGCATTTGCCGCCATTATCGTCGGTACCACGCTTGCCTGGTGGCAGGGTCATTTCGATCCGCTGGTCGCCGGTCTGGCGCTTGTCACCGCCGGGCTGCTGCAAATCCTCTCTAATCTCGCCAATGATTACGGCGATGCGGTAAAAGGCAGCGACAAGCCTGACCGTATCGGGCCGCTGCGCGGGATGCAAAAAGGGGTGATTACCCAGGCACAGATGAAACGGGCGCTGATTATCACCGTGGTGCTGATTTGCCTGTCCGGGCTGGCGCTGGTGACGGTCGCCTCGAAAACCACCAGTGATTTCATTGGCTTCCTGGTGCTGGGCTTACTCGCCATTATTGCCGCCATTACCTATACCGTCGGGACGCGCCCTTACGGGTATATTGGCCTGGGCGACATCTCCGTGCTGGTGTTCTTCGGCTGGCTGAGCGTGATGGGAAGCTGGTACTTGCAGGCGCATACGGTGATCCCTGCCCTGTTCCTGCCCGCAACCGCCTGTGGTCTGCTGGCGACGGCGGTGCTGAATATCAATAACCTGCGCGACATCGACAGCGACCGTGAAAACGGTAAGAACACGCTGGCCGTGCGTCTGGGGCCGGTGAATGCACGCCGCTACCATGCCTGCCTGCTCATCGGCGCGCTGGTCTGCCTGGCGCTGTTCAATCTGATTTCGCTGCACAGCCTGTGGGGCTGGCTGTTCGTGCTCGCCGCACCGCTGCTGATTAAGCAGGCCCGCTACGTGATGCGTGAACTTAGCCCGGCCGCCATGCCGCCGATGCTGGAACGTACGGTAAAAGGCGCGTTGCTGACTAACCTGCTGTTCGTCATCGGGATTGTCTTAAGTCAGACACTGAGTTAGCTGACAAATATCAATTAACAATTGATGATTTTGCCAACAACGCATTTCGCACGATATACTGAACACATTCGCAGCAACAGAGCGTTAAACCTATGAAATACGATACCTCCGAGCTATGTGACATCTACCAGGAAGATGTCAACGTCGTTGAACCCCTGTTCTCCAACTTTGGCGGACGGTCGTCGTTTGGCGGGCAAATCATCACGGTGAAATGTTTCGAGGACAACGGGTTGCTGTACGATCTGCTCGAAGAGAACGGCCGTGGCCGCGTCCTGCTGGTGGACGGTGGCGGTTCAGTACGCCGTGCACTGATCGATGCGGACCTCGCCCGTCTTGCCGTACAAAACGAGTGGGAAGGAATTGTGGTCTACGGCTCCGTACGCCAGGTGGACGATCTTGAAGACCTGGATATCGGCATTCAGGCCATTGCCGCCATTCCGGTGGGCGCGGCGGGTGAAGGCATCGGCGAAAGCGACGTGCGCGTTAACTTCGGCGGCGTGACCTTCTTCTCGGGTGACCATCTTTATGCCGACAATACCGGGATTATCCTTTCCGAGGATGCGCTGGACATCGAGTAGTTAATCGGTCAGTAAGATCCATAAAAAAGCCGGGTGGCGGCTTCGCCTTACCCGGCCTGTTCAGTGCAACTCCAGTCGGAATTAAACCTCTTCCATACGTCCCAGCAGCGCCTGCAAGCGTTCCTGCCAGCCATTCTGCTGTTCGCGCAGCTGGTTGTTTTCGCGCTCCAGCTCTTCACGGCCATGCTGAGCGTTCTGAACTTCCTGAGACAGGGAGTTGTTCTTCTCTTTCAGCTCTTCAATTTCCATTTGCAGCAGCGTGATGGTGTCAATCGCCTGCTGTACTTTCGATTCCAGTTTCTCAAACACTTCTAAAGACATGATCCTACCTCTCCTGAATTGCAAGGCGACGCTTTAACGTAAACGCGCACAACATATGTTCCGATTGTATGGAGCGCCGTCGCCCCTGTCCAGCGGCATGCCACGCAGATCGCGGTTTGCAACACTTTTCGGCCTCGTCCTGGTGCGTTCGCCGCATATACCCCTAAGTTGTTAACCCATAAGTTAAAGAAATGATTCGGCACATAATCATTACCTGATGCAAAAACGCGCTTTATGGCGCGAAAACGCTCATTTTATTGACACAGACCACACATTTTGAGTTCGATATTTCTCGTTTGTGCTCGTTAACGATAAATTAACACTATGTCTACAGGACATCGTGACTGTCACGGGCGGTCACGCAAACAATAAACATTACTCTTTTGCAGGATTCCGATTATGAGTCAGACATCAACCTTAAAAGGCCAGTGCATTGCCGAGTTCCTGGGTACCGGGTTGTTGATATTCTTCGGAGTAGGCTGTGTCGCTGCACTGAAAGTGGCGGGTGCCAGTTTTGGTCAGTGGGAAATCAGTATTATCTGGGGTCTGGGCGTGGCGATGGCCATCTACCTGACCGCAGGGGTTTCCGGCGCACATCTTAACCCGGCGGTGACCATCGCGTTGTGGCTGTTCGCGTGCTTTGACGGACGCAAAGTGGTTCCTTTCATCATTTCGCAATTTGCCGGCGCCTTTTGCGCAGCGGCGTTAGTTTACGGGCTTTATTACAATCTTTTCATCGACTTCGAACAGACGCATCATATGGTGCGTGGCAGTGTTGAAAGTCTGGATCTGGCAGGCATTTTCTCAACGTATCCGAATCCACATATCAATTTTGTGCAGGCGTTCGCGGTTGAAATGGTGATTACCGCTATTCTGATGGGCGTCATTATGGCGCTGGGCGACGACGGAAACGGCATTCCACGCGGCCCGCTGGCACCACTTTTGATTGGCCTTCTGATTGCGGTGATCGGCGCATCCATGGGTCCGCTGACCGGCTTTGCGATGAATCCGGCGCGTGACCTGGGTCCAAAAACCTTCGCCTTCTTTGCGGGATGGGGCGATGTCGCCTTCACGGGTGGCAAAGACATTCCTTACTTCCTGGTTCCGC
Organism: Enterobacter hormaechei ATCC 49162; assembly: GCF_001875655.1. Lineage (NCBI taxonomy): Bacteria > Pseudomonadati > Pseudomonadota > Gammaproteobacteria > Enterobacterales > Enterobacteriaceae > Enterobacter > Enterobacter hormaechei. The sequence goes on along the minus strand of NZ_MKEQ01000001.1, from coordinate 3,055,726 downwards.
TGTTCGGGCCAATCGTAGGGGCGGCGCTGGGCGCATTCGGCTATCGCAAATTAATTGGTCGCCACTTACCGTGCGACACCTGTGTGGAAGAGGAAAAAGAGACGACTTCCACCACACAACAAAAAGCTTCGCTGTAATCTGACTACGGGACACATACCATGACCGAAAAAAAATATATCGTTGCGCTCGACCAGGGCACCACCAGCTCCCGCGCTGTCGTAATGGATCATGACGCGAACATTGTCAGCGTGTCTCAACGCGAATTTGAGCAAATTTATCCGCGTCCAGGCTGGGTTGAACACGACCCGATGGAGATCTGGGCATCACAAAGCTCCACTCTGGTGGAAGTGCTGGCGAAAGCCGACATCAGTTCTGACCAGATTGCCGCTATCGGTATCACCAACCAGCGTGAAACCACCGTGGTCTGGGAGCGCGAAACCGGTAAGCCCATCTACAACGCCATTGTCTGGCAGTGCCGCCGTACGTCAGAGATCTGCGAACAGCTGAAGCGCGAAGGGATGGAAGAGTACGTGCGCAGCGCCACCGGCCTGGTGGTTGACCCCTATTTCTCCGGCACCAAAGTGAAGTGGATCCTCGACCACGTGGAAGGTTCACGCGAGCGCGCACGACGCGGTGAGCTGCTGTTCGGCACCGTCGATACCTGGCTTATCTGGAAGATGACTCAGGGACGCGTCCACGTCACCGACTACACCAACGCCTCGCGGACCATGCTGTTCAACATCAACACCCTGGAGTGGGATGACAAGATGCTGGACGCGCTGGACATTCCGCGCGCGATGCTGCCAGAAGTCCGTAAGTCTTCAGAAGTGTACGGCCAGACCAACATTGGCGGTAAAGGCGGCACCCGTATTCCTATCGCCGGTATCGCCGGTGACCAGCAGGCGGCCCTGTTCGGCCAGCTGTGCGTTAAAGAAGGGATGGCGAAAAACACCTACGGTACCGGCTGCTTTATGCTGATGAACACCGGCGAGAAAGCGGTGAAATCAGAAAACGGTCTGCTGACCACCATCGCCTGCGGCCCGCGTGGCGAAGTGAACTATGCCCTGGAAGGCGCGGTATTCATGGCGGGTGCCTCCATTCAGTGGCTGCGCGACGAGATGAAGCTGATCAGCGACGCGTTTGACTCCGAGTACTTCGCGACCAAAGTGAAAGACACCAACGGCGTGTACGTGGTGCCTGCGTTCACCGGTCTGGGCGCACCGTACTGGGACCCGTATGCCCGCGGCGCGATTTTCGGCCTGACGCGCGGTGTAAACTCAAACCACATCATTCGCGCGACGCTGGAATCCATCGCCTACCAGACGCGCGACGTGCTGGAAGCGATGCAGGCTGACTCCGGTATTCGTCTGCACGCCCTGCGCGTGGACGGCGGCGCGGTAGCCAACAACTTCCTGATGCAGTTCCAGTCCGACATTCTGGGCACCCGCGTTGAGCGTCCTGAGGTGCGAGAAGTGACGGCGCTGGGCGCAGCGTATCTGGCAGGGCTGGCGGTTGGCTTCTGGCAAAACCTCGACGAGCTTCAGGAAAAAGCGGTAATCGAACGCGAATTCCGTCCTGGCATCGAAACCACCGAGCGCAACTACCGCTACAGCGGCTGGAAGAAAGCGGTGAAACGTGCCCTGGCGTGGGAAGAGCACGACGAGTAAGACAAAACGCCTCCCCCTCACCCCGGCCCTCTCCCCAAAGGGGAGAGGGTGTTTTTAGTCCCCTCGCCCCTTTGGGGAGAGGGTTAGGGTGAGGGGAGTACAGACCGCACCCTCCCCACTCTGTGATAAACTTCGTGCAATTCCTTTTGATTGTACGAGTCCCTCATGAAACGTGAACTTGCTATCGAATTTTCCCGCGTCACCGAAGCTGCCGCCCTCGCAGGCTATAAGTGGCTGGGCCGTGGCGACAAAAATACCGCCGACGGCGCAGCCGTCCACGCCATGCGCATTGTGCTTAATCAGGTCAATATCGATGGCACTATCGTCATTGGCGAAGGCGAAATCGACGAAGCGCCGATGCTCTATATCGGTGAAAAAGTCGGGACGGGCAAAGGCGATGCGGTAGATATCGCGGTCGACCCGATTGAAGGCACGCGCATGACGGCGATGGGCCAGGCCAACGCGCTGGCGGTGTTGGCAGTGGGCGATAAGGGCTGCTTCCTCAACGCGCCCGATATGTACATGGAAAAACTGATTGTCGGCCCTGGCGCAAAAGGCGCTATCGACCTTAGCCTGCCGCTGGACGCCAACCTGCGCAATATCGCGGCGGCGCTGGGCAAAGCGCTCAGCGAACTCACCGTCACCATTCTGGCAAAACCGCGCCACGACGCCACCATCGCGTACCTGCAAGCACTCGGCGTACGCGTGTTTGCTATCCCTGATGGTGACGTTGCCGCGTCTATTCTGACCTGCATGCCGGACAGCGAAGTCGACGTGCTTTACGGCATCGGCGGCGCGCCGGAAGGGGTGGTCTCTGCGGCAGTGATCCGCGCGTTGGACGGCGATATGCAGGCGCGTCTGCTGCCACGCCATGAGGTCAAAGGCGACAGCGACGAGAACCTTCGCATTGGTGAAGACGAACTGGCGCGCTGTGCAGCGATGGGTATCGAGGCCAATAAAGTGCTCGCGCTGAACGAGATGGCCCGCAGCGATAACGTGGTCTTCTCCGCAACCGGCATCACCAAAGGCGATCTGCTGGACGGCATCACCCGCAAAGGCAACATGGCCACCACTGAAACCCTGCTGATCCGCGGTAAATCCCGCACCATTCGCCGCATTAAGTCCATTCACTATCTCGATCGTAAAGATCCGGACGTACAGACGCACATTCTGTAAAACCGTTTGATCGATAGAGCTTTCCGGCCCGAATGGGCTGGAAATGTTTTCCACAAGTACGGAAGATAGAAGAGAGAAACAGCACAGGAGAAGATCATGGCGGACTGGGTAACAGGTAAAGTCACAAAGGTACAGTTCTGGACCGATGCGCTATTTAGCCTCACGCTGCATGCTCCCGTTCATCCGTTTACTGCCGGGCAGTTTGCCAAGCTCGGGCTGGATATCGACGGTGAACGCGTACAGCGCGCCTACTCTTACGTTAATGCGCCTGATAACCCGGACCTCGAGTTCTATCTGGTCACCGTCCCGGACGGTAAGCTCAGCCCGCGCCTTGCCGCACTGAAACCGGGCGATGACGTGCAGATTGTCTCCGACGCGGCGGGGTTCTTCGTGCTGGATGAAATCCCGGACTGCGAAACGCTCTGGATGCTGGCGACCGGTACGGCCATCGGCCCGTATCTCTCTATTCTGCAATACGGCAAAGACCTGGAGCGCTTTAAAAACATCGTGCTGGTTCATGCCGCGCGCTACGCCGCAGACCTGAGCTATTTGCCGCAAATGCAGGCGCTGGAGCAGCGGTATGGCGGGAAGTTAAAAATTCAGACGGTGGTCAGCCGCGAAACCGCAGCCGGTTCGTTAACCGGACGCGTTCCGGCATTGATTGAAAGCGGCGCGCTGGAAGAGGCGGTAGGTTTACCGATGAACACCGAAACCAGCCATGTGATGCTGTGCGGTAACCCGCAGATGGTACGCGATACGCAGCAGTTGCTGAAGGATACCCGGCAGATGACGAAGCACCTTCGCCGTCGGCCGGGCCATATGACCGCCGAACACTACTGGTGATCAGCGGTACTTCACCTCAAGGGTATCTTTTCCGTATTTGTTCTCGCTCTGGGTGCCGATAAACGCGCCCAGTTCGACAACCATCATCACAAAGATCACCGTCGGCAGCAGCCTGCCTACCACCCATGGGAGGATTGAGGGCAGCATTGACCAGTTCCCCGCCACCAGCATCCACGCCAGAATAATCAGAAAAGCCCATGCGCCGGAGCGGCCACGATCGTGCAGACGTTTCACCACCACGGCGGCGGTTGGCCACAGTAAACAGACCAGCGCAAATGCCGCGGTTTGTGTGCTCAGCCATGCGTTGTAAGCAACAAAAAACAGAAGCAGCATGGCGACAACCCACGTTGCAATCCAGATCCAGAAGTCGCGGCGTCCAATACGCCCTTTGAATGAAAACAGCCACTGCTGTATGGTCATGTAAGGTTCCTTATTATTGTTTAGCCCGCATTTTACCCTGGAGTTGTGACCTTTTGACAAGCCGACCAGATATCGTTTTAATCATGGGCAATGACGGCCAGGGGCAAAGTTGATGAAAAGTTCGGCACACTCTCTTTATTTGTGTTTAGCGATGCTGAGCGCCAGTTTTCCCCTGTACGCCGCGGAAACGGCCTCCCCGGTCACCGCCCCCTATCTTCTGGCGGGTGCCCCCTCTTTCGATCAATCTATCAGCCAGTTCCGCGAAGCTTTCAACAAAGAAAACCCCTCGCTTCCACTGGGCGAGTTCCGTGCGATTGACAGCGCCCGCGATACGCCGACCCTGACCCGCGCGGCCAGCAAAATTAACGAAAATCTGTATGCCTCTACCGCCCTTGAGCGCGGAACGTTAAAAATCAAAAGCATGCAGATCACCTGGTTGCCGATTCAGGGGCCAGAGCAAAAAGCGGCGAAAGCGAAAGCGCTGGAGTATATGAGTGCAATTCTGCGCGCCTTTACCCCCACCTTCACGAAAGCGCAAAGCCAGCAGAAGCTGCAAAAACTGCTTACCGCCGGGAAAAACAAACGCTATTACGCCGATACGGAAGGCGCCGTTCGCTATGTCGTCGCAGATAACGGCGAAAAGGGGCTGACCTTCGCAGTTGAACCGATTAAGCTGGCTCTATCAGACGCACTCGAGGGGGCGAATTAATGACAAAAAGCAAAGCCTTTCGAGGGAAAATCTCTATACTGATTCACAGACCATGCTGCCCTTAAGGGTGGCCATATTCCTTAATTCGCTTATTGAGCGTGGAGAATTGAAATGCGACATCCTTTAGTGATGGGTAACTGGAAACTGAACGGCAGCCGCCACATGGTAAACGAACTGGTTGCTAACCTGCGTAAAGAGCTGGCTGGCGTGACCGGCTGTGCGGTTGCTATCGCTCCGCCGGATATGTACCTGGATCTGGCTAAACGTGCCGCTGACGGCAGCCACATCGTACTGGGCGCGCAGAACGTTGACGTTAACCTGTCCGGCGCATTCACCGGTGAAACTTCCGCTGAAATGCTGAAAGATATCGGCGCGAAATACATCATCATCGGCCACTCTGAGCGTCGCACCTACCACAAAGAATCTGACGAGTTCATCGCGAAGAAATTCGCCGTGCTGAAAGAGCAGGGTCTGATCCCGGTTCTGTGCATCGGTGAAACCGAAGCGGAAAACGAAGCGGGCAAAACTGAAGAAGTGTGCGCACGTCAGATCGACGCTGTGCTGAAAACCCAGGGCGCGGCAGCGTTCGAAGGTGCAGTTATCGCTTACGAGCCAGTCTGGGCGATCGGTACCGGCAAATCTGCAACCCCTGCGCAGGCACAGGCGGTGCACAAGTTCATTCGTGATCACATTGCGAAAGCAGACGCGAAAGTGGCTGAGCAGGTCATCATCCAGTACGGCGGCTCTGTAAACGCCTCCAACGCTGCTGAGCTGTTCACCCAGCCAGACATCGATGGCGCACTGGTTGGCGGCGCATCCCTGAAAGCGGACGCTTTCGCGGTGATCGTTAAAGCGGCAGAAGCGGCTAAGCAGGCGTAATTGCCTTTGTGGCGGGTGGCGCTTGCGCTTACCCGCCCTACGGTTCTGTAGGCCCGGTAAGCGTCAGCGCCACCGGGCTTTTTTACAGCCGTCCCAGTAGGCTAAACCACAGATAATCCAGCGGCAGCAGCACCAGATACGTTGCAATCGCCAGCGCCAGACAGAGCAGCATCCCCGCCTTCGCAGGCACCTTCCCTAGCCCCATCGCTACCACAATCGGCGACGCCTGATACGGCAGCAGCGGCGTGGAATAGCCCAGCACCTGAATCATGATCACCGACAGCAGCGGGAAGCCGGTCGCGTCCGCGAAGCTCTGCGCCAGCGTGGTGTACAGTGCCGGAACGCCGTTGGCGGTCATAATGAAGTTGAGCGCCGTGGTGATCCCGGTCAGCGCCAGGAAGCTGGTAAACGGTCGGTCTGCATCCAGCGGCATGATACGCAGCAACGCCTCGCCTACGGCCGCACCGATACCGGTTTGCGTCACCACGATCGCCAGCCCGAGAATACCCGCGACGTAAATACAGGTGCGCATGTTCACTCCCGCCGAGAACTCCTCACCGGTGATAAAACCGATGCGCGGGAGCATGACGATGACCGAGGCCGCCAGCCCCGTCCACGCTGGCCCCACGCCGTGCCAGCTCTCCGTCACCCACATCATCAACACCACCGCCAGCAGCCAGGCAAGACGCTTTTCATCCCCCCCCATGGGTTCAGAGGGCGTCAGATCCTTCGGTGGTTTTGGGCTGCCAGAGAACAGCCAGCAGATCAGGCCAATCAGAATCAGACCCTTGAGAATACCCAGCACCGGCGTGTGCAGCAGCAGATACGGGACATAGTTCAGATGAATGCCGTACGAGCCTTCCGCCGCGCCGCTCATCACCAGGTTAGGGACGTTTGCTGGCAGGATAGTCGCCGAAAGCTGGAAGGTGCCAAACCCGACGGCCAGCGCCAGGCCGAACCAGGCGCGGGAGCCGTCGGCAATACCGGCGCGTTTTGCCATCGCCGCGACAATCGGCATCAGCAGCGCAATGCGTCCCATATTTGATGGCATCACAAACGCCAGCGCGTAGCTGAGCAATACTACGCTCGCCACCATCATCACCCAGGAGTCGGTAAGCTTTGCCGACAGCGCCCGGGCGGCCCTGTCCGCCAGCCCGGTTTTACGGATCGCCACGCCGAGCACAAAGCCGCTGAACACCAGCCAGAAAGCCGACGAGGCAAAACCGCCGAAGATCACCTCCGGCGGGGCGATTCTGGCGGTCATCGCTGCCGTGAAAAACAGCAGCGCAGTGATAAATTCCGGCAACAGCGATGTCGCCCACAGCACAATGGTGACGCCAACGATCAGCGAGGGAAGCAGCAGAGGATGCGTTAACCAGAGCGACATACCTGTCTCCTGTAGAATTTTTCAGCAAGTCTACGGCGACAGGCAGGGCGAGTAAACGCTATTTATGGTGGGGTCACTTCAGGATATCGCATTGATGATCCTGCAATTCCTCAGCCGACGCGCGGTTAAAGGTCAGCAGGTTACGCTCTGTCGCCAGCAATACAAACGAGCCATCCGACTGCTGGGCCATCGCCAGCGCGAAGCGTCCCATATGGTCGCGCGCTTCCGGCAGCTCTTCCGCCAGCATCATAAACGGGCTGCGCTGTACCAGTTCGTTCTCTGTCACCCGACGGGCAAGGTATTCATGTCCTTCCAGCCCGCCCGGAAGCGGTAGCCACTGGGTGCTGATTTGCCCCTGCGCCGCGTTCAGCTTCTCGCGCACGTCCGGGCGCAGGCAGGAGATGTGAATATGAAAATGGTTTTGCGTGCGCCCGGTCGGGGAGTTGATGGTCAGCGAAATGGCGCTGTCAGGCACGTCGGCTCCCCGTTTCATGCTCATAAAATGACGTGACTGCCATGCCAGCCAGAAGAAGTTCGGTGTCTGAGGCTCCGTCAACAGCGGGCTTTCGGTGCCGTTAATCCGGTACGTGGGCATCAGGAGGTATTGCAGCGGCCCGTTGCGGTCCTTGAACACCACGTAGCCCGCATCCGGCTTCACCTGCGCACACGGCGCCGGGTTACGGTTATGCAGCTGGTTGGGCACACACTGGTCGAGAACGATATGACGCAACGCATTCGGATTACCCGCTTTCATCCAGTACACGCCGCCTGCGGCAAGGGCGAGAACAATCAGGATCAGTACGATAATTTTTTTCACAACGCGTTCCCTGTTTTCAATAGAGGCAAAAGAGTAACGCAAAATGATGACCAAATAAAAAACCCGGCGGATTTCTCACACCGGGTTACCGTGTCGTTCTTTGTGAAACGGTTAGCGCTTGCTGATCTGGTCGAAGGTGCCGCCGTTAGAGAAGTGCTCTTTCTGCGCTTTGGTCCAGCCGCCAAAAACATCATCGATAGTGAACAGCTTCAGTTTCGGGAAGGCGTTTTCGTATTTCTTCGCGACGGCCTCATCGCGCGGGCGATAGTAGTTTTTCGCCGCAATTTCCTGTCCTTCCGGTGAGTAAAGGTACTTCAGGTAGGCTTCCGCCACCGCTTTGGTCCCTTTCTTATCAACGACCTTATCGACCACGGAGACGGTCGGCTCAGCGAGGATCGATTCGCTCGGGGTCACGATTTCGAACTTGTCTTTACCCAGCTCGTGGGTCGCCAGCAGGGCTTCGTTTTCCCAGGCGATCAGCACGTCGCCAATGCCGCGCTCAACGAAGGTGTTGGTTGCGCCGCGCGCGCCGGAATCGAGCACTTCAACGTTTTTAAACAGCGCCTTGACGAATTCCTGGGCTTTGGCCTGATCGCCGTTATTGTGGTGCAGCGCGTAGCCCCAGGCTGCCAGGTAGTTCCAGCGTGCGCCGCCGGAGCTTTTCGGGTTCGGCGTGATGACAGACACGCCCGGCTTAATCAGGTCGTTCCAGTCTTTTATCTGTTTCGGGTTGCCTTTACGCACCAGGAAGACGATGGTCGAGGTGTAGGGCGCGGAGTTGTCCGGCAGGCGTTTGATCCAGTTTTTATCGATACGGCCACGTTCGGCAATCGCGTCCACGTCATAGGCCAGCGCCAGGGTAACCACATCGGCTTCAATGCCGTTGATTACCGATGTCGCCTGCTTACCGGAGCCGCCATGAGACTGGCGAACCACCACATTGTCGCCGGTTTCCTGTTTCCAGTGCGCCGCGAAAGCTTTGTTGTACTGGTCGTACAGTTCACGCGTCGGGTCGTACGACACGTTCAGTAGCTGAATGTCCTTTGCCAGCACGCTGGTCGATGCCAGCAATAATATTAACCCCACGCCCCATTTGTTCATCGCCCGGCTCTCTTATTCAGTGTTTTGATGAATGCAGCGTGCCAGAAAGCGTATCGATGATTAAAGAATAAAAAAAGATTGGCTATAACGTGGAGGAATAAAAAATGTGTGGGCGCAAAAAAGCCGGGTGGCGGCTACGCCTTACCCGGCCTACGATCCGTGCTTTTGTAGGCCCGGTAAGCGCAGCGCCACCGGGCAACAGAGCCAATCAGTACAGTTTTTTCGCGCAGTCCAGCCAGTCACCTTTGAACGGACGCTTCATGTTTTCAATGGCGTCGATGATGTCATGGTGAACCAGTTTCTCGTTCTGAATACCGACGCAGCGGCCGCCGTGGCCCTGAAGCAGCAGCTCGATTGCGTACGCACCCATGCGGGACGCCAGGATACGGTCGTACGGACCCGGGGAGCCGCCACGCTGAATGTGGCCCAGAACGGTCGCGCGGGTTTCGCGTTTGGTTTCGGTTTCGATGTACTTCGCCAGCTCGTCAACGTCACAGATGTGCTCGGTGATGGCGACAATCGCGTGTTTCTTACCTTTCGCGATACCGGCTTTGATTTCAGCGACCAGATCTTCACGGCTGAATTCCACTTCCGGCACTACCACGAACTCACAGCCACCGGCAATGGCCGCCGCCAGAGTCAGGTCACCGCAGTAACGGCCCATGACTTCAACAATGGAAATACGCTGGTGAGAGGAAGAGGTGTCACGCAGGCGGTCAATCGCCTCCACAACGGTACCCAGCGCGGTGAAGTAACCGATGGTGTAGTCGGTGCCTTTGATGTCGTTGTCGATGGTGCCAGGCAAGCCGATGCACGGGAAGCCCATTTCGGTCAGACGTTTTGCACCCATGTACGAGCCGTCACCGCCGATAACCACCAGCGCGTCCAGGCCGCGTTTTTTCATGTTTTCGATAGCCACTTCACGGATGTGTTCGTCACGGAATTCCGGGAAGCGCGCAGAACCAAGGAAAGTACCGCCACGGTTGATCATGTCAGACACGCTGTAGCGGTCGAGCTGAACCATGCGGTCTTCATACAGACCCAGGTAACCGTCATAGATACCAAAAACTTCCAGGCCTTCCGTCAGCGCTGCACGGACAACCCCACGGATTGCCGCGTTCATGCCCGGCGCATCACCGCCGCTTGTCAACACACCGATTTTCTTAATCATGACTACCTCTGAACTTAGGAATGCAAAATTGAAATCTGCTGCCGGAAGAAACTGTTCAACCGTCGAATACTGCAAATAGTATATCAATCCCTTCCAGCTGAATTGATTCAGGTCAGGCCATATGGTGGTAATTTATCCACAAAATGCTGGTCTGGCTCACTTTTTTACAACGAATTACGAAAGCTCAAAACGCCCTGGGTACGACAGAGCACGGATCCTGGTGAATAATGACGTCTGACCCAGGGAAACGCTGCAAAATCGCCTGCTCCACCTGTTCAGCTATCAGATGCGCCTGAACCAGTGGCAGGTTGTCTTCCATTTCCAAATGAATCTGAATAAAGCGGGTCGGCCCTGACTGCCGCGTACGAAGATCGTGAGCACCACTGACGCCAGGCCAGGAGGTCACGAGGGTATAAATTTCATCACATTCTGCATCGGGAAGCGCACGGTCAAGAAGCGACTGTACCGCGTCATAACCCATCCGCAACGCGCTGTATAAAATATAGATCCCTATCCCTAACGCAAACAACGCATCGGCCCGATGCCAGCCATACCAGGCCAGACCGAGCGCAATAAGAATAGCCCCATTCATCATAACATCAGACTGATAATGAAGCATATCGGCCCGTACAGCCTGGCTTTGTGTTTTGCGTACGACCCAGCGCTGGAACGTTACAAGAACAAGTGTGCTTATAAGTGCAACTACCGTTACGACCACGCCAACGCCCGGATCGTTCATCGGCGAAGGCGAAATAAGGTGCTGAATGCCGGTCAGAAACAGGAACAGCGCGGAGCCTGAAATAAACATGCTTTGCGCCAGCGCGGCCAGCGATTCCGCTTTGCCGTGGCCAAACGTATGTTCTTCATCCGCCGGTTGCAGCGAATAGCGCACCACCAGCAGGTTCGTCAGCGAGGCGGCAATATCCACTAATGAGTCCACCAGCGCCGCCAGAATACTGACCGAGCCGGTGTACCACCACGCGAAAATTTTAATGATCAGCAAACACGACGCCATCACCGTCGCGGCTATTGCGGCCCGGCTTACCAGCCGTCCATAGGATTGATTCATAAACACTCCTGTCATGCCATGGCGCTAGTATAACGGATGGTGGTGGAGTGAAAGGATGAATAAAGCGTTAACAAACCTGAACGATAGGCAAAAAAAACCCCACATCATGTGGGGGAAGACAGGGATGGTGATTAATTTATCCCTGTAAGCTACAGAAAAATAAGGATTTGTTTCTACCGATGTCCACACATCGTCCACACATCGAAAAAAAGCCCCGCTTAAGCGGGGCCTTCTTCACAGAGTCAGACTAAGCTGATCGCGTCCATAATGGGAAACAGGGAATGCCCCCGCCGGTATGAATCCGGGTTCTAACTGATCCCTTCTTTCGCGCCGGGTGACAATCTTTTCAACGCTGTTGAGTGTGGTGAATGACAGGCCGCATTCCATGTTCTGGCACTGATCGTAACTTCACTGAGTGGCTTACTGGTACGAGTGCGGGCCGTAGCGCCGCAATGTGGACATTTGAACATAATGATGACTCCCCACGGGAGTTGAACTCACATTCATTCTATTCAGTTTCAGCAATCCAGTCAGATATTTTTGCTTCAAAGTTAAGCTGTGTAGTAAACCCGTTGCTGTCTACATCATGCTATACCTTGCTGATTATCCAGTCCTGGGCGTCAATATCAGCTTTGAAGCCGGTCACTGTTGCGTGCATTTCTGGGTACAAATCTGCACGCCCCCGCGCCAGGGTGATCGAGAACTCAGCCGCGCCACGTTGCAATTGTTGCCACTTCGCAGCCGCTGCACGCCGGGCCGCATCCTCATTCTGGAACGTCTTACGCATGATGAATACATTACCATCAGCGCCTTCAATATAATCCCTTTCACGGCTGCTGCTCTTGTCGGCCTTTTTCGTTGATGCCCTGCGCTTTACGCTGACCTTTTTCTTTTTGCCAAAATTTAAATCCAGCCAGTACGCCCTGACACCGGTATAAGCATCACGATCTGCAATTCTGAATCTGTGCCTGTCACCGCTGCTACGTGTGATCGCTATGGAAGGGATTGGCTTGCCTGACGCGGTGAAGCCTCCGCCGGGTATGATAAATAACAGATAACCATTTTTTACCGTGGCGATTGCACCCAGCATTTCCGCCATCCTTGTCAAAAATGACATACCGCTTTTTTGAGTCTGATCGGCGTGGTCAATCTCAATATTCATCAACATATCGCTGATCTGCGCTTTCAGGCCATAGCGTTTGGCAATTGCCGAAACTACACGTTCCACGGTTACATCGTGCCAGGACACTTCGCGTTTAACGTTGAATTCTTCACGAAAATCAGCGCAACGGGCCGTAACCGTTATACGGTCTGGCGGGCCGTCGTGCGCCACTTCATCAACGGTGTAAACCCCTTTATATATCAGCGCCTCCCCCATCCACCCCAACCATAAGGACAGCTCGACGCCGCGCCCTGGCAATGCCACATCACCGGCTGTATCGTCCAGTTCCATCGTTAGCTGATCGGCCTCAAATCCACGGTTATCAGTCAGGCTAAGTGAAATAACTCGATCAGCCAGTTCCTGAAGTACCTTGTTGCCCATCTTGATGCTAAATGCCGGGCTTTTGCACGCTTCTGTAAGTGTGTTGTTTATCCCAGACACGCCGTTAGAAATGCCTTTTTTGATTGCCAAATACTCATGAACCAGCATAGATCCTTGGGAGATCCACAAATAAAAGGGCTGATTTTTTTGTGCAATTTTGCGCACTGTTGTGCATATAAAAAACCCCTCACATTGAGGGGTTCGTTGTAATGGATATTTATGAACGAATTGGAATGGAGGTTTGAGGCTGAATTGGAACCAGTACCTGATTGTAAGCACGTAAAATTTCGTTATACAGGTCTTGGTGCTTCGCTGCCTTCACGGTGATGATAAGAGCGTACTTTATCTTTTCCGCCTTGTGACTCGCTATGCTAGCCCCTGCTTCACGAGCGTTATAGTGAATATCAAACACAGGATTTTTTAAAGTCGATCCCAGCATGTTCTTTGAACTATGCAGCACAGTTTCCCATTTGCCCATATCAGAGCGCCGCTCACTTTCAGTTGAGTATTTAGCTAGCTCAAAAAACCCTTTAGTTTCAGCATTCTGTTTACCATCTTTAACTCTTGAATCATTTGGGCGGAATGTAACTTCAAGACCAGCCTTTGTGTAGGAAGCCGAATCTTGCGGATCTGTTGTTGTGGCATAACAGAAAGTTGCCGTTAAGTTTATTTTACCTTTCAAGCCACCTTCAGGAATGGGAAGAGAAGCGCGTAAGTATTTTCCTGGCTTCAATTCACCTTGATAGACGATACGAGCAACACCATCAGGGCTGACAATGATGTCGTTTAAGTCCTCAGGTAGTTTCCCCCAACCCACTTCAGCACAAGTGTGATCAAGCGGTTTTGAAGCATGAATCAATAAAGCCTTTATCGCCAGTTGACTCAAATCACTTCCTAAAATCGCCCTAACACCAACGGCTGCACGCAAAGCGTAAGGAGAAGCAAAACTTGTTCCCCGTTGCGGTGTGATTACAGGTTTTTTACCTTTTCCCAATACATGAAAGTACTCGTCGATATCGCCACCAAACGCAACTAAATCAGGCTTCATCACGCCAGGACTTCTACCCGGCCCAATAGCACTATATGGTGCTCGTTTCCATTCAGTTTCATTAACAGTATCGCAAGCCCCAACAGCCAAGGCATTCACGCAATCAGATGGTACTTGAATCCTTGCATTACCTGACTCACGATCCATTTCGCCATTGTTCCCAACAGCAACAGTCATTAGTGTCTCGCCATCACTTAATAAATCATCTATTACAGAGGTCCAAGCATGAACTTCCGTATCTTCAATTGGTAGATCCGGGCCTAAACTTAAATTGATAAATTGATATTGACGAGACAACAATACTTCTTCAATGAAGCCCAACGTTCGATATAACTCCAGAGGGTCTTCTTGGCAGGTCTTATTATCCAGTACCCTTAAGTTATCAATATAAGAGTATGGCCTTTGCACCTCTGACTTGTTACTAATTGGCCCGAATAAAAAAGCCGAAGATACGGCTAAACCATGCTCTAAACCATCAGGATCATCTTCTGCATGATCGTCCAAAACCCTATAGGATTTTAACCACGGAGATATAGCATGCTCTGATGGTAAACCACCATCAAGAATAGCGACTTTTATTTCTGAAGATATTGGCCCTTCAGTAGGCAATTTACACTGGGCCAATGGCCCAGAAGCCCTTTGTATAGGCCTAATACCACGTAACTTTGGTACCGGCCTAATTACGCGTACAAATGTAAATTTCGCGAGCTTATCAATAGCAATTCGATCTGCCTGAATTGGCACGAACCACAACGTACCTGCGGTAAAAGCTAAAGAAGTATGCACTTTGATGTTCAGAGTTGACGCGAATCGAACAAATTGTTGCTGGATCAAATCTTGTCCATCCTCAGCCAACAGATGTACGCCAACCTCAAAATACGACGTATCCATATCACCTGCGGTAACAATACGCTCTTCAGTGAAGTGGTCAACAAAAACTGGCCACCGCGTTAGAGTTTTTCCAGTATCGGTTTTCTGATTCGTTTGGCGTTAACCCACCATTATATTCGTGCGGTCTTAGTGCGCTGTAATATCCAACGATATAGTCCGTTATTGCGTGAGCTGCATCGCTGAAGCTTACATAGCCCGTCGCCGGCACCCATTCGTTCTTCAGACTCCTGAAGAAGCGCTCCATTGGGCTGTTATCCCAGCAGTTTCCACGCCGACTCATACTCTGCCTGATCCGGTATCGCCACAGTAACTGCCGGAACTGCCTGCTCGTATAATGGCTGCCTTGATCGCTGTGGAACATCACCCCGACGGGCTTACCACGGGTTTCCCATGCCATTTCCAGTGCTTTCATGGTGAGCCTGCTGTCCGGCGAGAACGACATGGCCCAGCCCACTGGCTTTCTTGCGAACAGGTCGAGAACAACGGCGAGGTACGCCCAGCGCTTACCCGTCCAGATATAGGTCACATCACCGCACCACACCTGATTTGGTTCCGTTACGGCGAACTGTCGCTCAAGATGATTCGGGATAGCAACGTGCTCATGACCGCCACGCTTATACCGGTGAGTCGGCTGCTGGCAACTGACCAGCCCCAGCTCTTTCATGAGTCTGCCAGCAAGCCAGCGCCCCATTTGGTAACCTCTCTGGGTTGCCATTGTGGCGATGCTTCTTGCTCCGGCAGAGCCGTGGCTGATGCCATGCAGTTCAAGTACCTGACTGCGTAATACAGCCCGTCTGCCGTCTGGCTTTTCAGGACGGTTTTTCCAGTATTTGTAGCTGCTGCGATGAACCCCGAACACATGGCAGAGAGTGGCCACAGGATAACGCGCCCTGAGTTTCCCGATTATCGAGAACTGTTCAGGGAGTCTGACATCAAGAGCGCGGTAGCCTTTTTTAATATTTCATTTTCCATTTCAATACGTTGTAGCTTTTTCCTGAGCTCACGGATTTCAATTTGTTCCGGGGTAATGGGGGAGGCTTTTGGTGTTTTGCCCTGCCGTTCATCACGTAATTGTTTCACCCATCGCGTCATTGTGGAAAGGCCGACATCCATAGCGCTGGCTGCATCTGCCACGGTGTAGTTCTGGTCAACGACCAGTTGAGCGGATTCGCGTTTAAACTCTGCGCTGAAATTTCTTTTTTTCATTATGACACCTGTGTTGTTCTGAGGTGAGCATATCACCTCTGTTCAGGTGGCCAAATTCAGTAAACCACTTCATCAGGCAAATAAGCTTCAAACTTTTCTATACGCGCAAAATCAATCGCTTCATCAGTTAACTCTTTAAGTCCAGAGACCCAATGAGGTAACTCTTCGAATGATTCTCTTTTACCCGCAATAAACATCTGTGTTGTTGTAACCTCAGAAACAGCAACTTTGCGTTTCCAGCTTTGCGGCGTAACTCTAACCGTCCTGCTCCCAATTGACGTTAATCCGGTAGATTTCAACATCTTCGCAGGGAAAAAGGATCGCGCAATATAGCTTGGATTGATAGTTACCTTTGCAACTGCATAATCGTCAGGACATGCCCGACCAGGTAACTTAGCAAAATTTTCTATCGTAGATGCAATTTGCGGCAACAGGCGCTGTTTCGATTCATAAAGAGAGTACACCTCAGCTTTTCCTGGGGCTCTTTTTGGACCGGGAATATCATTGGTTAATAACTCGCCGCGTCCAATCAGAAAATTAGTTTTCGCCATACATATTCCTTATCTATGCTGCGTTAGACTTTTTAGAACTATATTTTCTAATTGTATCCCTACTGACCCCAGTTAAGTCTGATATGGCATGTTGGGATAGTTTAGAATGTCTGTTAAGGTTAACAGCTATTTCAATACGTTCATTCCTTTCTAAATCTGATAGACCATCTTTAATGAAAGATTCAATCAACTCCTCATCTGAAGATATGCCTAAAGCAACTGAGCGGCGGAATTTATTAATAGAACGCTCAATATTACTGAATGATTCATCTTTGAACATGATGACAAGCAAATCTATCCAACGAGCAAAAATGGCATAGTCGGAACCTAAAAAACGCTTAATAGCCTCTTTAATACTTTCACTATTTGGTTTCTCAAAATTTAGAACCAAATCAAAACGTCTCCATAATGCTGGATCAATCAACTCAGCAAAGTTAGTTGCAGCAAGCAACAGACTTGAAGAAGGCCATTCATCAACCTCTTGAAGTATCACAGTAACAAGCCTCTTTAATTCTCCCACATCAGAATCATCGCTTCTTTTTTTGGCTATTGAGTCAATTTCATCCAACAGAAGAACACACGGCCCTCTCTTTGCGAAATCAAGAGCCGCACGAAGATTATTTCCGCTTTTCCCAAGATAACTACTCATTACAGCAGTTAAATCCAGAACATAGAAAGGAACACCTAATTTCTGTGCTAACCAACTTGCCGTAAGCGTTTTACCCACACCTGGTGGGCCAACAAAAATTGCGGAACGTGTTGGTTGTAAGCCAAGGGTCTTAAGACGGTCTATGTGCTTACGTTCAAGAATAATCTGATCCAGTGAGTCTTCTATCTGACTAGAAAGCAATGGCTTACTGGTAATCTTTTCACTTGGTGCTTTCAGTAAGGTTAACCTTGAATCCTCGTCCACAGGCATAACCTGAGACTGAGTCGGTTTTGGCATCGTAGCCTTTCGCAGACCTTGGGCAGGCTTCTGCGGTTTGTTCCGTAAATAAAGATCAAGCTGCTCAGATAGAGCAGGCATAGTTTCCCGATATTTGCGCACCAAGCGAGCGACATACAACCGAACATCATCATACTGTTCAGCTATTACCAGTCTAACTAGCTGGGCTAAATCTGACTGAATACCACTTAAATCGCCCATCTTAATCGTAACCTCTTAATTTTAAACAAATTATAAAAACAAAATATTGGACTACTTATAGTATTGCACTTTTTCAACGAACAGGAAAGCGGAATACTATATGAAATTACAGTATGCTCTCTGAATCACACTTCCCTCGCAGCCTGACGCCAGCGGCTAATCAATGCCTCTGCCTTGTGCCGTGCCAGCATCTTGCGCCAGTGCATATCTGTACCGGTCACAATCAGTTCACCCGTTAATGGGTTGGCGCGATATTTAGTATCAAGTGCCGTCACTTCTCCCCCTTGAGCTAGCTTCAGGGCCTGAACCGGGTTGATTGAAATTTTTCTTAACTTCGCCCACCCCATAATTTCCTCGGCCAGGGATTCAACTTCCTCGCTCACCGCGCTTTCTTCCTGGCGAATAGCATGTGCGGCCTTCATATAGCTTTCGGCCCTGGCCCGGTCATAGTCGGTGCAATCACCGGCAGTAATGCTTAAAGCGAGCGCCTCAAACTGATCAGCAGGTGAAACACGCTGATTCAATTTGTGGTTTCTGATGTCTTCCGCAATCTGTTTTCTCTGATCTCGGCTTAATTGACCGATTTCAAATTGCTCTGGCTGCATTTCGCCAGCTAGCACAGTCAGATCTGGCGGATTTAAAGGGGGTGAGTCTGTATGTTTTTTATACTCTGCACAGTTATTGACACGAGTCCAAGAGGGCGCAGACGCGCCTTTAAGGTCAAAACCCGGATCGGCGCGGTCTGAAGATTTAGGCTTCATCTTCACAATGCGATAAGAATGGAGGCGCGTTTCTACTGGCGGAATGCTGGATGCTGGCATAACCAGACCCTTGATAGCTTTCTGATACTCGCCGTAACTGCTTGGCTCGTTTTTGTATTGATACCAGGCGCGCAGCACCAACCTGGAACGGGAAACAAAAGGGCCACCCTGCAAAGTGATATAACCCTGCCAATCTCCCGCGTGAGCCGCGCTGCAGCTCACCAAAAACAGGACTAACCCTGTCGGCTAAATCCTGATTTTTCAGGCGGCGCAG
Source organism: Enterobacter hormaechei ATCC 49162 (assembly GCF_001875655.1). NCBI lineage: Bacteria > Pseudomonadati > Pseudomonadota > Gammaproteobacteria > Enterobacterales > Enterobacteriaceae > Enterobacter > Enterobacter hormaechei. The sequence continues at coordinate 3,037,066 of NZ_MKEQ01000001.1, read as the reverse complement.
TTCACGCCAGACTGACACCGGCGCGCCCCCTAAAAACTGGAATTGACGTATACCCCAGCATGACGCCCAGGCCGTTGCGTGCTTCGCGGTTTCCTTCAGCGGGCGTCCACTTTCATGATCGCTCTCGCCGTCCAGGGCGTAACCATAAATATTTTTTGAGATGTATTTGACGACATAACCCGTAGCGCTACCCAGCGCCGGATCTATCCCGCCGAACCAGTCAACGCACATCCTGCGCCACACCTTCGCGAGTCACTTCATGATGAACGGGGGAAACATAATCGCACTATAGCAAATCCTAGGACATGCGAGCATTCAGCAAACGATGGTCTACGCTCACTTATCGCCTGACTATTTGCAAAATGCGGTTGCTTTAAATCCGCTTGCCGGTGGCGTGTCTGTGTAGTTGATAATGTCCAAGAGTGTCCACATTGCGTCCACACTCTGGGATATTTGAAGTGGCTCAGGCTGGCTCCAGCTTTTTGTAAGCGGCTGTTTTAAATAGATGTTTTTTGTAAATTATTGATAAAAAAACCCCCACATCATGTGGGGGAAGACAGGGATGGTGTCTATGGCAAGGAAAACAGGGTTTACTGGTTACTACGGGTACTGCTATTGCTACTGAAAAGCGTCATATCTGAGCTTCGCTGCATCCGTGCAACCTCACGCAACTGGTTCATACGTTGCTGATGTTTGGTATTCAAAACCGCTTGCTGCTCGGGCGTTAGCAGGTGGAACATCTGGTTGCGGACCTTCGCCATCTCTACCTGGCGGGCAACCTGTTCCTGCGCCATTTTTTCGGCCTGAGCGCGTACAGCGCTTTCGTCAAAATTTTCTGCGGTGACAAGGCGATGCATTGTCTCCATTTCGCTAACATTAACAGGGGGCTGGTCGTGTCGTGCCCTCTGCATCAGATCTCGCATCTGTTGACGCTGATGTTCGGTTAAACTTATGCCGTCAAACATATGGTTCTGGCTGCTGTGCTGCGTTGCGCCCTCTGCTGAGGAACCGTTATCGCTGATGATAGCTACAGCAGCCTGGCTAAACGCACTGAAGGCCAGCGTTGAGGCCATGACGGCAGCGGTAACTTTGCGCATCACTTGCTCCCAAAATCTTTCGTGTCGCGATTCAACGAGAGACAGTCTACGATTCAGGCTGCAAACATGCGTCAGGGGGTGTAAAACAACGTAAAGTCATGGATTAGATAGCCTTGATGTCGTAATTTCTGCCTCGGAGGTATTTAAACAATGAATAAAATCCTGTTAGTTGATGATGACCGAGAGCTCACATCCCTTTTAAAGGAGTTGCTCGACATGGAAGGTTTCAACGTCCTGGTTGCCCATGATGGGGAACAGGCGCTGACTCTCCTTGACGACAGCATCGATTTACTTTTGCTCGACGTAATGATGCCGAAGAAAAATGGTATTGATACGCTGAAAGAGCTTCGCCAGACACACCAGACCCCCGTTATTATGCTGACCGCACGCGGTAGCGAGCTTGACCGCGTTCTCGGCCTTGAGCTGGGCGCGGATGACTATTTACCTAAGCCGTTCAACGATCGTGAACTGGTGGCCCGTATTCGCGCGATCCTGCGTCGCTCCCACTGGAGTGAGCAGCAGCAGAATACCGACAACAGCTCTCCGACGCTGGAAGTGGACTCCTTGAGCCTGAACCCGGGCCGCCAGGAAGCGAGCTTCGACGGTGAAACGCTGGAACTGACCGGCACCGAGTTCACCCTGCTGTATCTGCTGGCGCAGCATCTCGGCCAGGTCGTGTCGCGTGAACATTTAAGCCAGGAAGTGCTGGGCAAACGCCTCACCCCGTTTGACCGCGCTATCGATATGCACATCTCTAACCTGCGCCGTAAGCTGCCGGAGCGTAAAGACGGTCACCCCTGGTTTAAAACCCTGCGTGGTCGCGGTTATTTGATGGTTTCCGCTTCATGATAGGCAGCTTAACCGCCCGCATCTTCGCCATCTTCTGGCTGACGCTGGCACTGGTTTTAATGCTCGTTTTGATGTTGCCAAAACTCGACTCACGCCAGATGACGGAGCTGCTCGACAGCGAGCAACGTCAGGGCGTGATGATCGAGCAGCACGTGGAAGCGGAGCTGGCAAACGATCCGCCGAACGATTTAATGTGGTGGCGCAGGCTGTTTCGCGCTATCGACAAGTGGGCGCCTCCCGGACAACGTCTTTTGCTGGTTACCAGCGAAGGCCGCGTGATTGGGGCCGATCGCAATGAAATGCAGATTATCCGCAACTTTATTGGCCAGGCGGATAATGCCGATCACCCACAGAAAAAGAAATATGGTCGGGTAGAGATGGTCGGTCCTTTCTCGGTGCGGGATGGGGAAGACAATTATCAGCTCTATCTGATTCGCCCTGCGAGCAGTTCCCAGTCCGACTTCATCAACCTGCTGTTTGACCGTCCGCTCCTGCTGCTGATCGTCACGATGCTGGTCAGTTCTCCGCTGCTGTTATGGCTGGCGTGGAGCCTGGCGAAACCGGCACGTAAGCTGAAAAATGCGGCGGACGAAGTGGCGCAAGGCAACCTGAGGCAGCATCCGGAGCTGGAATCCGGGCCGCAGGAATTCCTGGCCGCCGGCACCAGTTTTAACCAGATGGTCTCTGCTCTTGACCGCATGATGACTGCCCAGCAACGCCTGCTGTCGGATATCTCCCACGAGCTGCGCACCCCGCTCACGCGCCTACAGCTGGGCACCGCCCTGCTGCGCCGCCGCAGCGGAGAAAGCAAAGAGCTGGAGCGTATTGAGACGGAAGCGCATCGGCTGGACAGCATGATCAACGACCTGCTGGTGATGTCGCGCAATCAGCAGAAAAACGCGCTGGTGAGCGAAACGGTGAAAGCCAATCACCTCTGGCATGAGGTGCTGGACAACGCGGCGTTCGAAGCGGAGCAGATGGGCAAATCGTTCACCGTCAACTTCCCGCCTGGCCCGTGGCCGCTCTACGGTAACCCCAACACGCTGGAAAGCGCGCTGGAGAATATTGTGCGTAACGCCCTGCGCTACTCGCACACGAAGATTGAAGTGGCGTTCTCGGTGGATAAAGACGGGATTACCATCATTGTCGATGACGACGGTCCAGGCGTCAGCCCGGAAGAGCGCGAGCAGATTTTCCGTCCGTTCTACCGCACCGACGAGGCGCGCGATCGTGAGTCTGGCGGTACGGGGCTGGGTCTGGCGATTGTTGAAACCGCCATGCAGCAGCACCGTGGCTGGGTGAAAGCCGATGACAGCCCGCTGGGCGGGTTGCGGTTAACCCTGTGGCTACCGCTGTATAAGCGTTCGTAAACCCCTCACCCTAACCCTCTCCCCATAGGGGAGAGGGTTAGGGTGAGGGGCAGTTATCTCCCCCACAATCTCCGCGAACTGCTCTCGATCTTCCCGCTTATCCGCCGCTTCTGCATCGTTCTGGTCCAGCTGGTGGATAACCCCGCCGCCGACAGCAGGCGGTGAAACTGTTCATCATCAAACGGCATATGCCAGGCAATCGCGCAAGCGTCATACACGGATACCTCACTCAAGCGCGAAGCCAGCTCAAGCGGCGCATCCGCCGAAACCTGTCCCGCCTGCACAACGCGATACAGCCAGCCAGTTTTGCCCGCGTTTTGCAGCTGAGCCGACATATCCTGAATGCCGAAATGGTAGTTAAGCTTGAAGCACGGCGAGCGTGGCTGGGTGACCTGAATCAGGGCATCGCCCCAGCGGAAAATATCGCCAATAAAGACGTTCTTTTCCGTCAGCCCTTCCGTTGAGAGATTTTCGCCAAATGCGGGCGCGACAAAGCGTTCCGCCTGTTCAGGGAATTCGGCTTTCCAGTGCTGATAGTGCTCGCGCGGATAGTGGCACAGCGCGCGATCTGGCCCGCCGTGGATTTTCTTTTCAGCCTGCTGGTCACCCGCCAGCCCGAGGTCGGTCAACATCAGCTCACCGTCGACCTGCACTTTGGCGATGGCGCTCGGGCGGCTGCCGTCGTATTCCCTTACCTTGCCTGTAAATACATTCACCGGATAATGCATCTCTACTCCTTCAGATACAAAAAAAGCGAGTCATTAGACTCGCTTCTCACAGGCGTCAATGCAACCTTATTTTTTAGCGGCGAAACGCGCTGCGGCTTCGTCCCAGTTCACCACATCCCAGAAGGCTTTGATGTAGTCAGGGCGACGGTTCTGGAACTTCAGGTAGTAAGCGTGTTCCCACACGTCCAGACCCAGGATTGGGAAGCCAGATGCGCCAGAGATCGCTTCACCCATCAGCGGGGAGTCCTGGTTCGCAGTAGAAACGACCGCCAGTTTGTCACCTTTCAGCACCAGCCACGCCCAGCCAGAGCCGAAACGGGTTGCAGCGGCTTTTTCGAATTCCGCTTTGAAATTGTCAACGGAACCAAAGTCACGCTCGATAGCCGCTTTCAGGTCGCCCTGAAGGGTGGTGCCGGTTTTCAGGCCTTTCCAGAACAGGCTGTGGTTAGCGTGACCGCCCGCGTTGTTGCGCAGCACGGTTTTCTTGTCTGCTGGCAGCTGGTCCAGTTTGGTGATCAGCTCTTCAACAGGCAGACTAGCGAACTCTGGCAGGCTTTCCAGCGCAGCATTCGCGTTGTTCACATAGGTCTGGTGGTGTTTCGTGTGATGGATTTCCATCGTCTGCTTGTCGAAATGCGGTTCCAGTGCGTCGTAGGCATACGGCAGGGATGGCAGTGTATAACTCATAATCCTCTCCATTATTGTCGGGCGGCACAGCTGTTAATGCCGCGTAAGCAGTTGGTTCATTATAGTTAATTAAATGATATTGAAAATGATTATCAATGCCGTAGTTTTTATAAGGTTATTCGCATTTTGATAAATGACAAAATTGTGAGTCTGCTCACGTGCTTAACGTGCTGATTGCCATCCTGAACAAAAGTGCGGCAACCTTCTGAAGGTTACCAAACCGCCCAATTTTTACACTCATCAAGTCGGCGGGAAGCCTCCGGCTATAAAAACGATGAGGATGTAAAAATGAATCATGCGATTACGATGGGTATCTTCTGGCATTTGATAGGCGCGGCCAGTGCAGCCTGTTTCTATGCCCCGTTTAAAAAGGTGAAAGGCTGGTCATGGGAAACCATGTGGTCCGTTGGCGGTACCGTGTCCTGGCTGATTTTGCCGTGGACAATCAGCGCCATGCTGCTGCCCGATTACTGGGGCTACTTCTCCTCCTTCAACGCTTCCACCCTGCTGCCGGTATTCCTGTTCGGCGCGATGTGGGGCATCGGTAATATCAACTATGGCCTTACCATGCGCTATCTCGGCATGTCGATGGGGATAGGCATCGCGATTGGCATTACGCTGATCGTCGGCACCCTGATGACGCCCATCCTCAACGGCCATTTCGACGTGCTGATCAACACCCAGGGCGGGCGAATGACGCTGCTGGGCGTGCTGGTGGCGGTAATCGGCGTGGGGATCGTCACCCGCGCAGGCCAGCTTAAAGAACGCAAGATGGGCATCAAAGCCGAAGAGTTTAATCTGAAGAAAGGCCTGCTGCTGGCGGTGATGTGTGGCGTCTTCTCGGCGGGCATGTCGTTCGCCATGAACGCCGCCAAACCGATGCACGACGCCGCTGCGGCGCTGGGCGTTGATCCGCTGTATGTTGCCCTGCCAAGCTACGTAGTCATCATGGGCGGCGGCGCGCTGGTAAACCTCGGCTTCTGCTTCATTCGTCTGGCAAAAGTAAAAAACCTGTCGGTAAAAGCCGATTTCTCGCTGGCAAAACCGCTGATCGTCACCAACGTCCTGCTCTCTGCCCTCGGCGGCCTGATGTGGTATCTGCAATTCTTCTTCTACGCCTGGGGCCACGCCAGCATTCCGCCACAGTATGACTATATGAGCTGGATGCTGCACATGAGCTTCTACGTGCTGTGCGGTGGGCTGGTTGGGCTGGTGCTGAAGGAGTGGAACAACGCCGGGCGTCGTCCGGTTGGCGTCCTGAGCCTGGGTTGCGTGGTGATTATTATCGCCGCTAACATTGTTGGCCTCGGCATGGCGAACTGATCAGGCGGCCTTACGACTGCGATGACGCCACTGTACCGGCGTCATCCCCACCTCACGGTTAAACACCACCGAAAAGTAGTTACTGTCCTCAAAGCCGCAGCGCATCGCCACTTCACTGACCATCAGCTCCGTATGCTGTAACAGATACTGAGCATGGCAGATGCGCAGCTGGCGCAGATAGTGGTTTACCGTCATCCCCGTCTGGGTGCGGAACTGCTGGCGCAGCGCGCGCTCGCTGCACTGCTCCTGCTCGCAGAATTTTTCCAGCACGAAACTCTTGTTCAGGCTGCCCGCAAGCCGGGTGATCAGCTTATCCAGCAGTGCTTCCTGCGTGGTGGCGGAGGGATTATCCGTGGCGTAACGATGGCGCTTCAGGGTCATCACCAGCTGGGCGAAAAGCAGCTCCGACATCTGGTTAGCCAGCGGATCGCTCTTCTGGCTCTCCTGCTCCAGCTGGGAAATGGTCTGGCGCACCTGAGCCATACCGTTGCTGCTTAAGCGCCAGTGCGGTTCGCCTCTGGTATCCAGAAAGCCCGGGATGCTGCCCGCCCAGTCGACATTCAGTTTGAGCCTGTCAGGGCAGTAGATGACGTTCTGTAACACCAGATCGTTAACCGAGGCGTAGGAGTGCTTGTCTTCAGCGCGAATGTAAAACAGATCTCCGCGGGTGATGCGGTAGGGCCGGTCGTTGAGGATGTGTAAACCGTTGCCTCGCCACACCAGCACCAGCTCGCAGAATTCATGGGTGTGCTCGGCAAAGACATTTTGCGGATAGCGGTCCGCCACCGCGACGGCCTGACTCGCGGAGGCAAAAAAATCATCTTTGCGAAGAATTAACTGAGCAGCCACACCACAACCTCTACGGCGGATAACCGGACATTATTAGCTTTTTTGCGGCCTGAAAACGGTGACTGCCCTCGCGTTACTGAAGCAACGCGTCTTTCCCTTGACGAATATCGCGCGGCGACCAGCTAAATTCCCGGCGAAACAGCGTCGAAAAGTGGTTACTGTCGCCGAATCCACAGCGATAAGCGATATCGGTAACGCTTTCGTCGGTATGACGTAAAAGATGACGCGCTTTGATCAGGCGCAGACGATTGAGGTAACGCTGCGGCGTCAGCCCGGTATGCTGCTTGAGCTGACGATGCAGCGTGCGTAGCGAGAGCGAAAAGTCATCCGCCAGCGTTTCCCAGCAGACATCTTCGGCGAAGTGATCTTCCAGCCAGGCCATCAACTGGTTCAGTCGCGCGTCGTTATTTTCCAGCCCCTCCACCAGGCTGCTCCGGCGCAGCAGGACCAGCAGCTGCATAAACAGCAGTTCGCGGGTAGCGATGGCGTGCGTCTCTTGCCCGTCCTCGCTCTGCTCCATCTGGCTCACCAGCTGCCGCACCTGCTGCAACGTGGACTGATTCACCCGCCAGTGCGACGGGTAGTGGCCGTCCTTCTCCTGCGGCAAGAGCTGATTCAGCCCGGAGAGAAACTGGAACGCATCCGGGGAACGATAGAGCACATTGGTCAGGCACAGGTTGTCGGTATGTTCATACAGGTGCCTGTCGTGGTCGCGCACGAAGCACACCGTACCGCCGCTGATGGTATACGGCTGACCGTTAAACACGTGGATGCCCGTTCCGTGCTCAACAATCACAATTTCATGAAAATCATGATGATGTTCCGGGAACGCAGCCTGAGGAAGCCGTGGCTCAATCGCGACGGGAGATGCCCCCGAAGGAAAAAAATCGACGCTGTGCAGTACGGTCATAACGGCCCCCACCAATGAGAAAAGTTCTCAAAATAGTAATTAAGGCCTTCCTCCCTCACCTTAAATTTTTGACAGCAAACCGCGCAAAAGCTGCCGGTTTTTCAAGAAACGAGCGGAAAGATCGGGAAATGCGGTCAACGTCACACTGCCTGCAAACCCCGCCATTACTGGAAACTGTGAACTCCCTCACGTTCATCTTTGCTTTCTTGCCAGCGCGAGATTTGGGCTGTCAGTGGCGAGAAGGTGGCTATTTCTTCCCTTTCTTACACTCCTCGCTAATGACTTAAGAAAGGACCCGACCATGACTTTTCGCCATTGTGTGGCTGTCGATTTAGGCGCATCCAGCGGCCGTGTAATGCTCGCCACCTGGGACTGTGACCTGCACACCCTAACGCTTCGCGAAATGCACCGTTTCGCCAATTGTCTGCAAAAACAGGACGGTTTTGTTACCTGGGACATCGATGCGCTGGAAGCGGAGATCCGTACCGGACTTCACAACGTCTGCAACGACGGTATTCGCATCGACAGTATCGGCATTGATACCTGGGGCGTGGATTACGTGCTGCTGGACAGTCACGGCGAACGCGTCGGCCTGCCCGTCTCCTACCGCGACAGCCGTACCGATGGGCTGATGGCGCACGCCATCGCGCAGCTTGGCAAGGAGAACATCTATGGTCGCAGCGGCATCCAGTTTCTGCCGTTTAACACGCTGTACCAGCTGCGCGCGCTGGTGGAGCAACAGCCAGAGCTGGTCGAAAAGGTGGCGCATGCGCTGCTGATCCCGGACTACTTAAGCTACCGTCTGACCGGCAACATGAACTGGGAATACACCAACGCCACCACCACGCAGCTGGTCAATATCAACACCGATAACTGGGATGAACACCTGCTGGCCTGGACGGGCGCCTCGCCGTCCTGGTTTGGCACGCCAACTCATCCGGGCAATGTGATTGGTCACTGGCTTTGCCCGCAGGGGAATGAAATTCCCGTTGTCGCCGTCGCCAGCCATGACACCGCAAGCGCGGTCATTGCTTCGCCGCTCACCAGCAAAGACGCGGCCTACCTCTCCTCCGGCACCTGGTCGCTGATGGGCTTTGAGAGCAAAACCCCTTACACCAGCGATGCCGCGCTGGCCGCGAACATCACCAACGAAGGTGGCGCCGAAGGCCGCTACCGCGTGCTGAAGAACATCATGGGCCTGTGGCTGCTCCAGCGGGTGCTGAAAGAGCAGAACATTACCGACCTGCCCGCGCTTATCGCGGAAACCGAAAAGCTGAAGGCCTGCACCTTCCTGATTAACCCGAACGACGACCGCTTTATCAACCCGGTGCACATGAGCGCCGAGATCCAGGCCGCCTGTTTTGAAGCGGGACAGCCGGTACCATCCCGCCCCGCCGAGCTGGCGCGCTGCATTTTTGACAGTCTCGCCCTGCTCTATGCCGACATCCTGAGTGAACTGGCGAGCCTTCGCGGTAAACCGTTCAGCCAGCTGCATATCGTGGGCGGCGGCTGCCAGAACCAGCTGCTGAACCAGCTCTGCGCCGATGCCTGCGGCATTACCGTGGTGGCAGGTCCGATTGAAGCCTCCACGCTCGGCAATATCGGCATTCAGCTGATGACCCTGGACGAACTTTCAAACGTCGACGATTTCCGTTCGGTGGTGACGGCGAATAACAGCCTGACCACTTTCACCCCCCATCCCTGCCATGAAATTGCCCGCTATCGGGCGCAGTTTCAGCAAAAACGACTAACTAAGGAGCTTTGCGCATGACCACTCAACTTGAACAAGCCTGGGACCTGGCTAAACAGCGTTTCGCCGCCGTTGGCGTGGATGTCGAAGAGGCGCTGCGCCAGCTCGACCGTCTGCCCGTCTCTATGCACTGCTGGCAGGGCGATGACGTCGCCGGTTTCGAGAACCCAGGCGGTTCCCTGACGGGTGGCATTCAGGCCACGGGTAACTACCCGGGCAAAGCGCGCAACGCCACCGAACTGCGTGCGGATCTGGAGCTGGCGCTGAGCCTGATCCCCGGGCCAAAACGCCTGAATCTGCACGCTATTTATCTGGAGTCCGACGAGCCGGTCGCGCGTAACGAAATCAAACCGGAACACTTTAAGAACTGGGTGGAGTGGGCGAAAGCCAACAAACTGGGGCTGGATTTTAACCCGTCCTGTTTTTCACATCCGCTGAGCGCGGACGGGTTTACCCTTGCGCACGCCAACGACGACATCCGTCAGTTCTGGATCGACCATGTCAAAGCCAGCCGCCGCGTCTCCGCATACTTCGGCGAGCAGCTCGGCACGCCGTCAGTCATGAACATCTGGATCCCGGACGGCATGAAGGACATCACTGTAGACCGACTGGCCCCGCGTCAGCGCCTGCTGGCCGCGCTGGATGAAGCCATCAGCGAGAAGCTGGATCCGGCGCACCACATTGATGCCGTTGAGAGCAAGCTGTTCGGCATTGGCGCAGAGAGCTACACCGTCGGCTCAAACGAGTTCTACATGGGCTACGCCACCAGCCGCCAGACCGCGCTGTGCCTGGATGCCGGTCACTTCCACCCGACCGAGGTGATCTCCGACAAGATCTCCGCCGCCATGCTCTTCGTGCCACGCCTGCTGCTGCACGTCAGCCGTCCGGTGCGCTGGGACAGCGACCACGTAGTCCTGCTGGATGACGAAACCCAGGCCATTGCCAGCGAAATCATCCGCCACGATCTGTTCGACCGCGTACACATTGGCCTCGACTTCTTTGACGCCTCCATCAACCGCATCGCGGCGTGGGTTATTGGCACCCGCAACATGAAGAAAGCCCTGCTGCGCGCCCTGCTGGAGCCTGTCGCCGCGCTAAAACAGCTGGAAGAAAACGGCGACTACACCGCGCGCCTGGCGCTGCTGGAAGAGCAGAAATCCCTGCCGTGGCAGGCGGTGTGGGAGATGTACTGCCAGCGTCACGACGCCCCGGCGGGCAGCCAGTGGCTGGACAACGTGCGGGCATATGAGAAAGGCGTTCTTGCCGCTCGTCAGTAAAAAACATCGCCCGGCGGCGCGTTGCTTGCCGGGCCTACAGGTAAAAGTAGGCCGGGTAAGCGTAGCGCCACCCGGCATTTTCAAAGGAAACACAGTATGCAGACCATCACCTCCTCCTGGTTCGTCCAGGGCATGATCAAAGCCACCTCTGACGCCTGGCTGAAGGGCTGGGACGAGCGCAACGGCGGCAACCTTACGCTGCGCCTGGACGATGCGGATATCGAGCCATTTGCCGCCGATTTCCACCAGAAGCCGCGCTATATCGCCCTGAGCCAGCCGATGCCGCTGCTCGCCAACACGCCGTTTATCGTCACCGGTTCCGGCAAGTTCTTCCGCAACGTTCAGCTCGATCCGCAGGCCAACCTCGGCGTGGTAAAAGTGGACAGCGACGGCGCGGGCTACCACATTCTGTGGGGGCTGACGGATGACGCAGTGCCAACCTCTGAACTGCCGGCGCACTTCCTCTCCCACTGCGAACGCATTAAGGCGACCAACGGCAAGGACCGCGTGATCATGCACTGCCACGCCACCAACCTGATCGCCCTGACCTACGTGCTGGAAAACAATTCCGATGTCTTCACCCGCAAACTGTGGGAAGGCAGCACCGAGTGTCTGGTGGTCTTCCCGGACGGCGTCGGCATTCTGCCGTGGATGGTGCCGGGTACTGACGAAATCGGTCAGGCGACCGCAACAGACATGCAAAAGCACTCTCTGGTGCTGTGGCCGTTCCACGGCGTCTTCGGCAGCGGCCCGACGCTGGATGAAACCTTCGGCCTGATCGACACCGCCGAGAAATCCGCGGAGGTGCTGGTGAAGGTCTACTCCATGGGCGGCATGAAGCAGACCATCACCCGGGAGGAGCTGATCGCCCTGGGCAAACGCTTTGGCGTTACCCCGATGCAGTCCGCCTTAGATCTGTACCAATAACAACATCGCGCCCCGCTCATTGAGACGGGGCGAAAACCACCTGCAATCCCTACAACTAACTCAAGTCAGTGGAGTAAAAGCAATGAAAATAAAAGCAAGCTTGATCCTCACCGTTGCCGCTCTGGCGTTGTCCGGTTCCGCTTTAGCAGAAGTGAAAATCGCCCTGGTGGCGAAGTCCTTAGGGAATGGATTCTTCGAGGCAGCGAACGTCGGCGCGCAGGAGGCGGCCAAAGAGTTAGGCGATGTAAAAGTGATTTATACCGGCCCGACCACCACCACGGCGGAAGCACAGATCGAGGTGTTGAACGGGTTGATCGCCCAGGGCGTGGACGCGATCGCCATTTCCGCGAACGATCCGGACGCCGTTGTGCCGGTGCTGAAAAAAGCGATGCAGCGCGGCATCAAGGTTGTGTCGTGGGATTCCGGGGTGGCGAAAGCCGGACGTCAAATCCACCTGAACCCGTCGAATAACGCGCTGATAGGCGAAACCAACGTGAAGCTCGCCGCCGATGCCCTGAAAGCACTCAACGTGGAGAAGGGCGACGTGGCGGTGCTGAGCGCCACGCCAACCTCCACCAACCAGAACACCTGGATCGCGGAGATGAAAAAGGTGCTGCCGAAGTACCCGTCCGTCAATCTGGTGACCGTGGCCTACGGGGATGATCTCTCTGACAAAAGCTACCGCGAAGCGGTCGGCCTGCTGAAAACCTACCCGGACCTGAAAGTGATCGTCTCGCCTTCGTCCGTGGGTATTGTCGCCGCGGCTCAGGCGGTGAAGGACCAGGGCAAAATTGGCAAAGTGTACGTTACCGGGTTAGGCCTGCCGTCCGAAATGGCGGGCGCGGTGAAATCCGGCGCGAGCAAAAGCTTTGCCATCTGGAACCCGATTGACCTGGGCTATGCCGCGACTTACTTAGCGGACGATCTGGTGAAAGGCACGGCCACCAAAGACGAAGCCAGCATGGGCAAACTGGGCAAAGTGAAGCTGGATGCCGACGGCAACGGCGCGATGGCGGAGCCGTTCGTCTACGATGCCAGCAATATTGATAAGTTCTCGAAGATTTTCTAATAACTCACCCCAATCCCTCTCCCCAAAGGGGCAAGGGGCTCGATCGGTTCCCTCTCCCCTCCGGGGAGAGGGTTAGGGTGAGGGGTATAATCTACGGAGAACTATCATGACCCCATTGCTACAGCTTTCTGGCATCACCAAGGTGTTCCCCGGCGTGCATGCTCTTGAGAACGTGCAGCTTGCGCTATGGCCCGGCAAAGTGACGGCGCTTATCGGCGAAAACGGCGCGGGCAAATCAACGCTGGTTAAAGTGATGACCGGCATTTACCAGCCCGACGAGGGCGAAATCCTCTACAAGGCGATCCCCGTTCACCTTCCGACGCCGGAGTCGGCGCATAAAATGGGCATTACCGCCATTCACCAGGAGACCGTCCTGTTCGATGAGCTGTCGGTCACCGAAAATATTTTTGTTGGTCAGTACCTTCACAAAGGCTTTCTGAAAAAGCTCGACTGGCCGGAAATGCACCGCCGGGCGCAGGCGATCCTTACCCGCCTTGAGGTGCAAATTGACCCGCGCGCAACGCTGAAAACCCTGAGCATCGCCCAGCGTCACATGGTGGCGATTGCCCGCGCGCTGTCGTTTGAGGCGCAGGTGGTGATCCTCGACGAACCCACGGCGGCGCTGTCGCAGCATGAAATCCTCGAGTTTTACCAGATTGTGGAGCGCTTAAAGCAGGAGGGCAAAGCCATCCTGTTTATCTCCCACAAGTTCGACGAGATTTTTGAGCTGGCCGATCACTACACCATTTTGCGCGACGGCGTGTTCGTTGGTGCAGGGGCAATCAATGAGATCACCGAGGAGAGGATGGTATCGATGATGGTCGGGCGCGCCATCACCCAAACCTTCCCGAAAATCGACTGCGAAAAGGGCGAGACGGTGCTGGAGGTGAAGAACCTCTGCCATCCGACCGAGTTTGCGCATATCTCGTTCTCCCTGCGTAAAGGGGAGATCCTCGGCTTTTACGGGCTGGTGGGTGCCGGGCGTACCGAATTGATGCAGGCGCTTTCCGGCATCACGCAACCGTCGTCGGGTGAAATCATCCTTAACGGCCAGCCCCGGCACTTCCGCCAGCCTGCGGATGCGATCAAGGCCGGTATCGTCTGCGTGCCGGAAGAAAGGCAGAAACAGGGGGCGATTATCGCCCTGCCGATTGCCCAGAACATCAGCCTGCCTCAGCTCAGCAGGCTCAATCCGAACGGCGTACTGCACGACGACCGCGAATGGAAGCTGGCAGACGAATACGCCAAACGCCTGCAAGTGAAAGCCTTCAGCTGGAAGCAGGCGGTGGAGACCCTCTCTGGCGGCAACCAGCAAAAGGTCGTGATCGGCAAATGGCTGGCGACGCACCCTGACGTGATCATCCTCGATGAGCCGACAAAAGGCATCGATATCGGCTCAAAGGCAGCCGTGCATCAGTTTATGTCCGAGCTGGTCAGTCAGGGGCTGGCGGTGATTATGGTCTCGTCCGAACTGCCGGAAGTGATGGGCATGGCGGATCGCATTATCGTCATGCACGAGGGGCTGATGGTGGCCGAATACCAGGCGGGAGACGCGACGGCGGAAACCATCGTCAGCGCCGCCAGCGGTGCAAAACAGGAGGCGGCATAAATGCTTAGCTCACTCTTAAAACACCGCGAGGCGCTGCTTGGCGCGGTGATTGTCCTGATGGTCGTCGCCATTGGCAGCCGCGTGCCATCATTTATCGCGCCGGGCAACCTGGTGGAGATGTTTAACGACACCGCCATTCTGATCGTCCTCGCGCTCGGGCAGATGATGGTGCTGCTCACTAAAGGCATCGACCTGTCGATGGCGGCTAATCTGGCCCTGACCGGGATGATTGTCGCCCTGATTAACTTCCATTACCCGGACGTGCCCGTCTGGGCGCTGCTGATCCTCGCCAGCGCGCTTGGGCTGCTGATGGGCGCGATTAACGGCCTGCTGGTGTGGAAGCTGGGCATTCCGGCGATTGTGGTGACGCTCGGCACCATGAGCATCTACCGCGGAATGATCTTTTTGCTCTCCGGCGGCGGCTGGGTGAACTCCAATCAGATGGGTGCAGACTTCCTCGGCCTGCCGCGTGCGTCAGTGCTGGGCTTGCCGGTGCTGAGCTGGTGCGCCATCGCCGCGCTGCTGCTGGTGGGCTACTTCCTGCGCTACAGCCGCACCGGACGCGCGCTCTACACCGCTGGCGGTAACGCCACGGCAGCCTACTACACCGGGATCAACGCCGGGAAAATGCAGTTCATCAGCTTCTGCCTCTCGGGGCTACTGGCCGGGTTCTGCGGCTATCTGTGGATATCGCGCTTTGCCGTTGCATATGTTGACGTCGCTAACGGTTTTGAATTGCAGGTGGTGGCAGCCTGTGTGATTGGCGGGATCAGCACCATGGGCGGCACCGGGCGCGTGCTCGGCTGTCTGTTCGGGGCGCTGTTCCTTGGCGTCATCAACAACGCCCTGCCGGTGATCGGCGTCTCCCCGTTCTGGCAGATGGCGATTTCCGGCACGGTCATTGTCATCGCGGTGCTGCTGAACGAGCGCGGCAGCAAGCGCAAAGGCAGGCTGATCCTGCGCGACGCGGCGCTGGCACGTCAGAAACTGGCGGTGAAATCATGAGCAAAATGATGACATCTGAAGCGATCAAACCTACCCCTGCGCCGGGCCTCTTCCAGCGCCTGCTGTGTTGGGAAGGTTTCCTGCTGGCGGTGACGCTGGCGGTGTTCGTGGTGAACGCACTCGCCTCGCCCTACTTCCTCAACGTCTGGAACCTCTCCGACGCGACGTTCAACTTCACCGAAAAGGCGATCATCGTGTTGCCGATGGCGATGCTGATCATCGCCCGGGAAATTGACCTGTCGGTAGCCTCCACCATCGCGCTCAGCTCCACGGTGATGGGCTTTTGCGCGGCGGCGGGCGTCGATACGCCGCTGCTGGTCTGCGTGGGATTAGGCGTCGGGCTACTGTGCGGGCTGTTCAACGGCATTCTGGTGACGCGCTTTAACCTGTCGTCCATCGTCATCACCATCGGCACCATGAGCCTGTACCGCGGGATCACCTACATCCTGCTCGGAGACCAGGCGCTGAACAGCTACCCGGAGAGCTTCGCCTGGTTCGGCCAGGGCTACGTCTGGGGCGCGCTGTCGTTCGAGTTCGCGCTGTTTATCGTGCTGGCCGCTCTGTTTGCCTTTGTGCTGCACCGCACCAACTTTGGCCGCCGCACCTACGCCATCGGCAATAACCCGACCGGCGCGTGGTACTCCGGCATCAACGTGAAGCGCCACAACCTGCTCCTCTTCGCGCTGGTGGGGCTGATGTCTGGCCTGGCGTCGGTGCTGCTCACCTCGCGGCTGGGCAGTACCCGCCCGACCATCGCGATGGGCTGGGAGCTGGCGGTGGTGACGATGGCGGTGCTCGGCGGCGTCAATATTCTCGGCGGGTCCGGCAGCATGGTGGGCGTGATTATCGCCGCCTTCCTGATGGGGCTGGTGACCTTTGGCCTGAGCCTGCTCAACGTGCCCGGCATTGTGATGTCGGTGATTATTGGCGCGATGCTGATCGTGGTGATTTCACTGCCAATTATTACCCGCCGGGTGATGCAGCGAAGACGGAATTAAATTGCCCCTCACCCCTGCCCTCTCCCCGGAGGGGAGAGGGTGAAAACCGCACCGGGCAGTCCCCTCTCCCCTCCGGGGAGAGGGTTAGGGTGAGGGGAAACGGATTACCTCAAAATCATATTAAGGAGAATTATCATGAGTTTTATGTTGGCACTTCCAAAAATCAGCCTGCACGGCGCGGGCGCGATCGGCGATATGGTCAATCTGGTAGCAAACAAGCAGTGGGGCAAAGCGCTGATTGTCACCGACGGCCAGCTGGTGAAACTCGGCCTGCTCGACAGCCTGTTTACCGCGCTTGATGCCCATCAGATGTCGTATCACCTGTTCGATGACGTATTCCCGAACCCGACGGAAGCGCTGGTGCAGAAAGGTTTTGCCGCTTATCAGGACGCGGAGTGTGATTACATCATCGCCTTTGGCGGTGGCAGCCCGATTGATACCGCCAAAGCGATTAAAATTCTCACCGCCAACCCCGGCCCGTCCACCGATTACTCTGGCGTCGGCAAGGTGAAAAACCCTGGCGTGCCGCTGGTGGCAATCAACACCACCGCAGGCACGGCGGCGGAAATGACCAGCAACGCGGTGATCATCGATTCCGCGCGTCAGGTGAAAGAGGTGATTATCGACCCGAACATCATCCCGGATATCGCCGTGGACGATGCCAGCGTGATGCTCGATATTCCGGCCTCCGTGACCGCCGCAACCGGCATGGATGCCTTGACCCACGCCATTGAAGCCTATGTATCCGTCGGCGCGCACCCGCTGACCGATGCCAACGCGCTGGAGGCGATTCGCCTGATCAACCTCTGGCTGCCAAAAGCGGTCGACGATGGTCATAACCTGGAAGCGCGCGAGCAGATGGCCTTTGGGCAGTATCTGGCGGGCATGGCATTTAACAGCGCCGGTCTGGGTCTGGTACACGCCCTGGCGCACCAGCCGGGCGCAACGCACAACCTGCCGCACGGCGTGTGCAACGCCATCCTGCTGCCGATCATCGAAAACTTTAACCGCCCGAACGCGGTCGCGCGTTTTGCCCGCGTGGCGCAGGCGATGGGCGTTGACACACGCGGCATGAGCGATGAAGCGGCCAGCATGTCCGCAATTCAGGCGATTCGTGACCTGAGCGCCCGCGTCGGCATTCCGTCCGGCTTCAGCCAGCTTGGCGTCACCAAAGCCGATATTGAAGGCTGGCTGGATAAAGCGCTCGCCGATCCGTGTGCGCCATGCAACCCGCGCACCGCCAGCCGCGATGAAGTCCGCGAGCTGTACCTGGAGGCATTATGATCCGCAAGGCGTTTGTGATGCAGGTAAACCCGGACGCGCACGAGGAGTATGCGCGCCGCCACAACCCAATCTGGCCTGAACTGGAAGCGGTACTGAAAGCCCACGGCGCGCACCACTACGCCATTTACCTCGACAAAGCTCGCAACCTGCTGTTTGCGACGGTGGAGATTGAATCGGAAGAGCGCTGGAACGCGGTGGCGAACACTGACGTCTGCCAGCGCTGGTGGAAGCATATGGGTGATGTTATGCCGTCTAACCCGGACAACAGCCCGGTGAGTACGGAGCTTAAAGAGGTGTTTTATTTAGCGTAATGTCCACCCCTCGCCCTTTTCCTGAAAGGGCGAGGGGCTGGTTTTAGTTTTGTTCCGCCACCAGCAGCGCGTGCGTATCCGGCTCCAGCGCCTTAAAGATATGCGGCTGGTCAGCGGGATAGCAAATGTAATCTCCCGGGCCGAGTTCTTCCGCCGCGTCGATCAGGCCGACCATCGCCCGCCCCTGGGTCACGATAATATGCTCGACCGACCCAGGCGGATGCGGCTGGGAAATACGGTCAGCCCCCGGCTGAGTCAGCAGCAGATAGATATCCCGACGCGCCCCCGGCGGGCACGCCGCGAGCAAAATCGCCTCGTAGTTCGCCTGCCCGGCAACGACTTTTGTGCCCTCACCGCGGCGGATCACCTGCGTGACGGGTTGTTGCGGCTCCAGTAACCGGGCAAACGGAATATCCAGCGCCACACAAAGCGACCACAGCGTTTCCAGGCTAGGATTGCCGTTGCCAGACTCCAGCTGGGAAAGCGTGGATTTGGCGATCCCGGCACGGCGGGCAATTTCCGCCAGCGAAAGTCCGGTTCGCAGGCGTTCTCGCACCAGACTTTTGGCGATCACGCTGATTGGCTGCGTCATAAAAACGGCCTCTGTCTCTCTATAACGAACGAATCGTTCGTCTTGTAAAACGGTTTTGATGCGTTCATTATAATGGAAATACGTTCGATATGGCTAAAATGGTATGAAGAAACACCTCTCTTGCCTGAAAGGCGACACGATAAAAGCGATCGTCCTGGTCTGCCTCGCGGTGGGCGTGGTCGGCATGTCCTATGGCTCACTGGCGATGGCCTACGGTTTCCCGCTGTGGGTGCCGTTTGTCCTCTCCCTCACCGTGCTGGCAGGCGCGTCCGAGTTTATGTTTATCGGCATCGTGGCGAGCGGCGGCAATCCGCTGGCGGCGGCCGCGGCGGGTTTACTGGTTAACGCCCGCCATGTGCCCTTCGGCGTGACGGTGCGTGAACTGGTGGGCAAGCGCGGCCTGAGCTTTTTAGGCTGTCATATCATGAACGATGAAAGCGTGGTGTTCGGCCTGTCGCAAAAAACCGCCGAGCAGCGTAAAGCGGCCTACTGGCTGTGCGGCCTGGGCGTGGCAATCATCTGGCCTTTGGGTGCGGTGCTGGGCGCGATGGTCGGTAAACTGCTGCCGGACCCGGAAACCATCGGGCTGGATGCGGTGTTTCCGGCGATCCTGCTGGCGTTAGTGGTACCGGCATTTAAAAACCGCACCACGCTGATCCGCGCCTGTAGCGGCGCGATGTTGTCGCTGGCCGCCGTACCGTTTGCCCCGGTGGGCCTGCCGGTGCTGCTCTCTTTGCTCGGACTCGCCGCGAGGAAAAAATAATGGAAAACATGACGGTCTTTATCCTCGGCATCGCCATTTTGTCTGCCGGAACTTATCTGATGCGTCTTGGCGGGGCGAAACTCGGCAACCGGCTGGCGCTTTCTGAACGATCGCAGGCGCTGCTTTCAGATGCGGCAACGGTTTTGCTGTTCTCCGTCGCGCTGGCGACAACCTTTTATGAAGGGGAACATTTTGCCGGGATGGCGCGCGTGCTGGGCGTGGGGTTCGCGGTGTTTCTGGCCTGGCGTAAGATGCCGCTCATTGTGGTGATCGTGGCGGCGGCGGTGGTGACGGCGCTGTTGCGCCTGGCGGGGATCCACTAAGAAAAATGCCCGGCAGAACAGCTCTGCCGGGCATCGAAGGGATTAATGTGCAGGAAGCGTATCGACGTTAAGCGTCAGCGTCTCTACAAAATCCGTTGTGTTAGTGACGTTGAACGCCTTATCGGAAAGATAGGTCGTGATCATCATGGT
The DNA here is from genome assembly GCF_001875655.1 of Enterobacter hormaechei ATCC 49162. Taxonomy (NCBI): domain Bacteria; kingdom Pseudomonadati; phylum Pseudomonadota; class Gammaproteobacteria; order Enterobacterales; family Enterobacteriaceae; genus Enterobacter; species Enterobacter hormaechei. Next base: position 3,017,195 of record NZ_MKEQ01000001.1, on the reverse strand, counting down.
GGCGGTGAACTGCTCGCCCGCTATTTCCGTACCGCTAACCGCAGCCAGTGCTTTTTCCGGCTTCAGCGTCACCTGGGAAGCGCCACCCTGAACGGCTACCGCACCAATATCGACCGCAGCAAGCTGCACCGGGATACCGTCCACCCGCCCATCTCTAAATTCGATTTTCATCGCGCCATTATCCGTAAAGCGATACGCCATATTCTGTCGGGCAGCACCGTCAATGGAGATGCGCATTTTTCGTGCATTCGGACACAGGGCCGACACCTGAAACTCGCGCGTTACCGAGGCATAGCCGTTATAGACCTTACCAACATGTTCAGCAGAGGCCTGCCGCATATCCTCCTTACGGTAGCGCCCGTAATCGACTTTCTTCACCGCCGACATCATGTCACAGTCGCCGTCATCGGCTTGTGCCATTCCCGACAGTCCCGTTGAGCCACAGAGCAACGCAAACATCAGCGCGTATTGACGAACGTTATTCAGAGACATTTCCCTGTCACCTCTTCATAGAATTTATTCGGTTCCGCCTCTGGCAGGGTATACGTTAGCCTGCAACGCCCTTCATCCAGCTTCGCATACAGCTGCTGGGTAGCGGAGATATCGTTCAGGAAGATCACGCCGTCTTCTGGCGCACTCGTCACATACTCCCCTGCCGCATCCACAATCGAGACACCTTCCGGCAGCGGCGTACCGTCCGCACGGCGAATACTGAGCAGCACGCGACGCTGGCTTAACGTCGCAAACTCCCACTTCGCCACGGCGCCGTGAGACGCGTTGATCGCTGTTCGGCCATTTCTTACGTCCAGATTGCCTGGCAGGCTTTCCGTATTGATCTCAATTGTGCTTTCACGGAACGGTGACAGCGCGGGAACAACCGCCTGGCCCCATTTATCGGTCCATACCGCGCCGCGCGAGGTGGCTATCTCGATGCCAGCCACCGGTTTATCCAGTCTGGCAATGGCGTACGTATCGCTCACGCGGTAAGGCGAGAAGGTCACACCGTCGCTGTGGGCGACAATCCCGCCGCTTAACGATGCGGAGAAGTTGGTGTTGTTGTCGTTATCTCCGCCAGCGGCCAGCGCCAGGTTGGTGTAATGCAGATTACTGTTCAGCGAGCTATCCCAGCTGGTGGTGTTCTCTTCATGATCCTGAGCCACCCCTACCATGTACTGGTTCTCGGCGTTGAGCGAGCCCATCGCCCGCGTGCCGTAGGAGGCCTGACCTTCGCTCTCGCGATACCAGGAGCTGGTTGACACCCCGGAGCGTCCCAGCGGGATCGACACATTCACGTAAAACTGATCGTTGTCGCTGCTGTCGTGACGGCTGACATCCGACTCCCAGTTCACGCTCACGTTGAAGTATTTAAAGGTTTGCGACCACGACGAGATAAACCGGCGGCTGTCGTATTCGCTGTTCCAGCTCTCATTGCGGTAATAGCTTAGCGAGAAGCGGCCTAGCGTCGCGTTTGACCAGTTGATGCCGACATTAGTGTCGTATTTGGTTTGCGACATATCATCATCGTCGCCGTAAAGTTCCGTCATCTCGCGGTAGTCCGGGGTGCCGTAGCTGCCGCCCAGCGAAAGCCCAATGCCCCACGGCAGGGAGTAACCCAGATCCAGCGTCGTTTTGTTGCCATCGGTTTGCGACTGGTTGTCTATTGATGCCAGAAAACCCAGCGAGGCATACAGGTTCTGCATCGGTACGGTATCGAGGTTGCCGGAGAAGCCATAATAGTGGTTATCCGCCATCACCATACCGGCCAGGAAATTTACACGCTTATTGATAGACCAGCCGTTATTGGCAGACACCACCCACGGATTTTCAAAGCGTGAGTCCATGTCTTCAACGCGACCCACAGCCAGCGCAAAGCCCGGAGCACGGCCCACATGGTTACTGCGGAACGTGCTCGCCGAGACGGTAAACCGGTTTTCGCTGCCGTCAGTCTCGGTCACGGTGACGTTCAGGTCAGTGTTGAGGTTAGCCAGCGGCACGTCATCCAGGCTGAACGGCCCGGCGGGAACCAGCGTGGAGTAAATAAGCTGTCCGCCCTGGCGGATATCCACGCGGGCCTGCGGAGTACGGGCAATACCGCTGACTTCGACGCCTGTCCCCGCCTGGGGAGTCAGTGCGGTATCCGGCATCATCTGCACCCCGTAAATACCCGGAATACTGAAGCGGCTGTTGGCGACGTTAATCTGGCCGCCCTGCACCATCACGCCATAATCGGTAAAGGTACGTTGGGCATACGTGTAGAGAGATTCGACGTCAAAATCCTGATCGCTGCCGTCGCTAATGAACTGCGTGCTGCGCACAATCCAGTCTCCGGCGTTAAAGCCCATTTCAAAGGTGGACTGGAAACGATCGGCATTGTCATCATCGTATCGATTATGGGTGCCGAACATGGAGTAATTCAGCATGGCTGCACGTCCGCCGCGCACCTCTGCGAACTGGCGGCCATAATCAGGATCCAGCGCTTCCGGCGGAACGACAACCGATATTTCACCTCTGTCCGGCGATGTCTGAATCGTAGACCCGGACCAGTACTGATGAATCTTCGGGCAGGTACCTCTTTTCGTCTGTTTAATCAGGCCCGCGTTTTCCAGAAACTCTTTATCGATACAAGGCGTTCCTTCTTCATCAAACTTCACGGGCATAATATTGCGCTGCTTACCATTAAGATTCACAGTCACATTATGGTAGCCAGGGGTAAAACGGGGAGCGAGGGCATAGTAATCCGCAATGGCCGGATCAAGTCCGTTATTTTTTAACGCATCCTGGTCAAATATGGCCCGTGCCAATTCCAGAGACTCATTCGCATTAGAGGAAATCTCAGCCCGAATATTAAATGCCAGCGCACTCAGGCAAAAAACGAGCATTCCCTTTTTACAGGAACCGTTTAACATAACTACTCCATGTACCGTTAAGTGATTTTATTGCTTAAGGTCGGCGATATAAGTGCCAGCCTTATAGCCATAACGCGTTGCCGGATAGATTTCGATTTGTTTTTCGGATGCTGATATTTTGGCTGACGCGCGGGCTGTCATTTTTTCGCCAGGCAGGATATAGGCTTTATCCAGTTTGGCAATCGTTCCTGACGCCATTAATTTTACCTTTTGCTCAATCCGGACAACATAAGGCGTATTATTTTCAACCGTGACATTGCCATTTTTTATCTGCCAGGTGAGGGCCTTCCAGGGTTCGATATTTACTGCCAGGCCAGCCGGGCGAATAATGACAGGAAGGTTCTGGCTAAACACCACTTTAACTTTGTTTTTTTCGCGCTGTGGGATGGCGGTAAAAATGACACGCTTGAGATGTTCCACCTTCAGCGGCTCAGCGCTGTTTTTCAGCACAAAACGCACACGCTGGGTTTTACCCGCATCTACGCGCACAACCGGCTGCGTGGCAATCAGGCCCGGTTTTGGGTCGTCCGGGAGATCAATAATTTTAGTGTAAAGCAGTTGAGCTTCAGCATCGGTGTTTTTGACATCCATGCTGCCTCCCTGCTCGTCTTCATTGACAATACGCAGCGAGGTATCCGGCACCATTCCGGCAGCCATACTGTTGAATGAGGCCAGCAGGCAGGCACAGATCAGCGTTCTTTTTAAAAACAGCATAATATTAGTCCATTAATATTGATAAATGACACCTCACCGGAGTGAGGTGCCGGGTATTTCATAACGTGTGGGGCGATTACAGATAAACCAACTCAACGTTGGTTAAACCGTCCAGCTTGGCTTCATCCGTAATCTTTAAATCGTTGGTTGGGTTAATCGCCGCGACAACACCGACGTTAAAGTTAACCTTGGTTTGTGGGACAGGCGTGCCACCCAGTTCTGAACTGAAGGAATAGATTTCGCTTTTGTTAGTTTTAAGCTGTAAATAACGATTCCCTGCTTTATTACCCCAAGTTGAACCGTTATTAAACGAGTAGGTTGGATACAGCTCATCACCGGCGTCGTTTGTCACAGCGCCCTTCGTCAACTGCATACCGAGTGAATAAGTGCCAATCGGCTTGCCGTTATACATGCCAAGTCCGGCGGTATAATCCATGGTAGTCGCAAAGTCTGAGTCTGGCCAAGCAGGCACATCTTCCGTTGGCGCAGAGTCAGCATGCGCATCGTTAAAGGTTACCGCAATACGGGTCGCGTCTTCGCAGGTAATAGAGATCGGGATAATTTTCACATCCGGCAGCGACGTGACCGTCGTTGAATTCAGGGAAGCGACTTTTATTGTGCCGAAATCAGCAATACCGCCGCCGCTAATAAATGCCGGTGTACAGGAAGAGGGTAAAATTTTTCCCGTTACCTGAATATCAATACTGGAAGCCGCCATTGCAGAAGAAGCCGCTACTGCCAGTACAGATGCCAGCACTCCTTTTTTAAATATCGCGTTCATTTAATTTCCTTATTTGAGTGAAATACAAAAAAACCAAAAGAAAAACATTTGGTTTTAGGGTTGGTGATTTAATATTGTTGCCGAAAATACCATCACGAATAAGCGCGATCAATGACTCAAAATCTCTTTAGGATTAACGCCCGAGGATTTCCTTATTGTCAGGACTGGATTATTATTTATTTCTATATGTAACCGCGAAGCACAGGCTTAAAACCGATATAACCATTCACCGCTATAATGTAAATAGCAAACTGGTAAGACCATTCATTTGCATCATGTATGTAACAAAATATTTTTCAGGGACGGTATATCAAGAAAACGATATAAGGAATCTATTATTCAGACAATAAGTAATATCCGAAGGATACGGCTATCTTCTTATGGGTTGAAATATCAGACGATTGAAACAGGAAGGAGGGGTAAATACAGGGGAAAAAAAGTACAACCTGTCCCTGCTCCGAAGAGCAGGGGACAGTGGCTAATTGACTTATTTGTTCAGTTCAGCGGTCATGTGTACGCGGTTACCGGTGAATGCCTGGGTAATTTTGTAGGATGACGCGCCCGCTTCCTGAGCCTGTGCGGCAATTTTAGCTTCAGCACCATCCAGCGTAGAGGAGGATGCGGTCACTGTCTGCGCAGCGAAAGAACCGAAAGACGTAGCCAGAGCGATTACAGCGACAAAAGTTTTGATGCTATTCATGTGTTTTAACCCTTTCGTTAAGTTGTTTTGGTAAGGCACCGTGCCTTGATGAGATAAATATTAGTCCTCATCCCGGCCAACTGATAGCGGAAGGATTTGCCATAATCATTCAAAATTACTGATCAACCAATAACCGCTGTGGATGGGTATAAATTGTTGCCCTTCCCGGCTTGCAGAACCCCACCAGCGTCAGGTTGCAGCGCTCCGCCACCTCCACCGCCAGCGTGGTTGCCGCTGACACCGCAAACAAGATCTCCACACCGCACATCGCGGACTTTTGCACCATCTCATAGCTGGCGCGGCTGGAGACTAACGCCGCGCCCTGCTGCCAGACGTTGCTTTCCCGAGCGCGGCGGCCTAACAGCTTGTCCAGCGCGACGTGGCGGCCCACGTCCTCATGCCCTCCGGCAATATCCCCTGACGGCGACACCCACGCCGCCGCGTGCGTGCAGCCGCTGAGCTGGCCGATGGGTTGCACGTCGTTCAGGTGCTCAAGCGCCCGGTCAAGATGCGCCAGGTTAAAGGTCTGGGTGAATGGCAGCGGGATAATCGGTTTGCCGATATCGTTAAGCTGTTCAACGCCGCACACGCCGCAGCCGGTACGTCCGGCCAGCGCCCGGCGGCGCTCTTTCAGCCCCATAAAGCGACGACTCGAAAGTTCAATTTGAACTTCAAGACCATTGCAGGCCTGAACCACGTCCATGCCGTAGATCTCCTGCGGATGCGCAATGATGCCTTCCGAGAGGGAAAAACCCATGGCGAACAGCTCAAGATCTTTTGGTGAGGCCATCATCACCACATGCGAAATCCCGTTGTATACCAGGGCAACGGGAACTTCTTGCGCCAGAAAATCTGGCGTGGCATGTGAAATGTGAGGCGGTCTGTGTACCGACAGTTCCACAATGCCCGCAGGCAGTGGCGACATGTGGGTAGCACGGTTTTGTTTAGACACGACGGTATTCCTGAACAACCACGGAAGTGAGCCTGCTATTGCAACACAAACGGCAGACCTTACGCATAGTATGGATCAATTTTTCAGCGACCATTCTCCTACTCAATACGGAGGGGTGCAACCGGTCGCCTGCTACACCTCTTTAACATGCGCAGGGAAAAATGTGATTAGTATCACATTTTATAATCAATGCCGTGATAATACGTTCACTTTGTTTTAACGCCGTTGGAACAGGCGTACCGACATTGTGGTATTCTGGGCTTATCCCTCGGAGAAATGAGGGATTAACGCAAATTTTTCTCCTTTGCGGTTAATTCTCAACCGCAAAGTAAAACTACATAGCAATGTCGTAATGAACCAAGGAGTGACCCATGCAGGTCAGCAGAAGGCAGTTCTTTAAGATCTGCGCTGGCGGTATGGCAGGCACCACGGCGGCGGCACTGGGCTTTGCGCCCGGTGTAGCGCTGGCGGAAACACGGCAGTATAAACTGCTGCGCACCCGCGAAACCCGTAACACCTGTACGTACTGCTCCGTCGGCTGTGGGCTGTTAATGTATAGCCTCGGCGACGGTGCGAAAAACGCCAAAGCATCCATTTTCCACATTGAAGGCGATCCGGATCATCCGGTCAACCGTGGTGCGCTGTGTCCGAAAGGGGCCGGTCTGGTAGATTTTATCCACTCCGAAAGCCGCCTGAAGTTTCCTGAGTATCGCGCTCCAGGCTCTGACAAATGGCAGCAAATCAGCTGGGAAGAGGCGTTTGATCGCATCGCTAAGCTGATGAAAGAAGACCGCGATGCCAACTTTATCGCGAAGAATGCCGAAGGCACCACCGTCAACCGCTGGCTCTCCACCGGCATGCTGTGTGCGTCTGCGTCCAGTAACGAAACCGGCTATTTAACCCAGAAATTTACGCGCGCACTCGGTATGCTCGCGGTCGACAACCAGGCGCGTGTCTGACACGGACCAACGGTAGCAAGTCTTGCTCCAACATTTGGTCGCGGTGCGATGACCAACCACTGGGTCGACATCAAAAACGCCAACCTTGTCGTGGTGATGGGTGGTAACGCCGCTGAAGCGCACCCGGTCGGGTTCCGCTGGGCGATGGAAGCCAAAATCCACAACGGTGCGAAACTGATTGTGATCGATCCCCGCTTTACGCGTACGGCGTCAGTGGCGGATTTCTACACCCCTATTCGTTCAGGTACTGACATCACTTTCCTGTCAGGCGTATTGCTGTACCTGATGACTAACGAAAAATACAACCGCGAATACACCGAAGCCTATACCAACGCCAGCCTGATCGTGCGTGAGGACTACAGCTTCGACGATGGTCTGTTCAGCGGTTACGACGCCGAAAAACGCAAATACGACAAAACCAGCTGGAACTACGAGCTGGACGAAAACGGCTTTGCGAAGCGCGACACCACCCTGCAACACCCGCGCTGCGTGTGGAACCTGCTGAAAGAGCACGTATCCCGCTATACGCCGGACGTTGTGGAAAACATCTGTGGGACGCCGAAGGCAGACTTCCTGAAGGTGTGCGAGCTGATCGCGGAGACCAGCGCGAAGGACAAAACCGCGTCGTTCCTGTATGCCCTCGGCTGGACGCAGCACTCCATCGGCGCGCAGAACATCCGTACCATGGCAATGGTTCAGCTGCTCCTCGGCAACATGGGGATGGCAGGCGGCGGCGTGAACGCCCTGCGTGGCCACTCTAACATTCAGGGTCTGACCGACCTTGGTCTGCTGTCGCAAAGCCTGACGGGTTACATGAACCTGCCAAACGAGAAACAGACCGACCTGCAAACCTACCTCACGGCCAGCACGCCAAAACCGCTGCTCGAAGGCCAGGTCAACTACTGGGGCAATTATCCGAAGTTCTTCGTCTCGCTGATGAAAGCCTTCTACGGCGACAAAGCGACCGCTGATAACAGCTGGGGCTTTGACTGGCTGCCGAAGTGGGACAAAGGTTACGACGTACTCCAGTACTTCGAAATGATGCACCAGGGCCAGGTTAACGGCTATATCTGCCAGGGCTTTAACCCGGTAGCGTCGTTCCCGAACAAGAACAAGGTTGTCGAGTCTCTGTCGAAGCTGAAGTTCCTGGTCACGATTGACCCGCTCAATACCGAAACGTCCACGTTCTGGCAGAACCACGGTGAGTCGAATGATGTCGACCCATCGAAGATTCAGACCGAAGTGTTCCGTCTGCCGTCTACCTGCTTCGCGGAAGAGAACGGGTCTATCGTCAACTCCGGCCGCTGGTTGCAGTGGCACTGGAAAGGCGCGGATGCCCCGGGCATCGCCATGAACGACGGCGAGATCCTGGCCGGTATCTTCTTACGCCTGCGTAAAATGTACGCGGCTGAAGGCGGTGCAACGCCTGAGCCTGTACTGAACATGACCTGGAACTACTCGACGCCAGAGAATCCGTCGCCGGAAGAAGTGGCGATGGAGAGCAACGGTAAGGCACTGGCGGACGTTATCGACCCGGCGACCGGTACCGTGCTGGCGAAGAAAGGCGATCAGCTCAGCACCTTCGCGCACCTGCGTGATGACGGTACAACCTCCAGCGGCTGCTGGATCTTTGCCGGTAGCTGGACGCCGAAAGGCAACCAGATGGCCAACCGCGACAACGCCGATCCGTCGGGCCTCGGCAATACGCTGGGCTGGGCATGGGCATGGCCGCTCAACCGCCGCATCCTCTATAACCGCGCATCCGCTGACCCGCAGGGCAACCCGTGGGATCCGAAGCGTCAGCTTCTGAAGTGGGACGGCGCGAAATGGGGCGGCGTGGATATTCCGGACTACAGCACTGCCGCACCAGGCAGCGACGTCGGGCCGTTTATCATGCAGCCTGAAGGGATGGGGCGTCTGTTTGCTATCGATAAGATGGCGGAAGGACCGTTCCCGGAACACTATGAGCCGTTTGAGACGCCGCTGGGCACTAACCCGCTGCACCCGAACGTGGTCTCTAACCCGGCAGCCCGTATCTTCAAGAGCGATTTTGACGCGCTGGGTAAAAAGGACAAGTTCCCGTATGTCGGCACCACTTACCGTCTGACCGAGCACTTCCACTACTGGACCAAGCACGCGCTGCTTAACGCCATCGCGCAGCCGGAACAGTTTGTGGAGATCGGCGAGAAGCTGGCGAACAAACTCGGCATTGCCCATGGTGATACCGTGAAGGTCTCCTCTAACCGCGGCTACATTAAAGCCAAGGCGGTGGTGACCAAGCGTATTCGCACGCTGAACGTTCACGGTCAGCAGGTGGATACCATCGGTATTCCGATTCACTGGGGTTACGAGGGCGTGGCGAAGAAAGGGTTCATTGCGAACACCCTGACGCCGTTCGTCGGTGATGCGAACACGCAGACGCCGGAGTTTAAGGCCTTCCTCGTGAACGTGGAAAAGGTGTAACGGAGACGACTTATGGCTTATCAATCTCAGGACATTATCCGTCGTTCCGCGACTAACGGTTTCACGCCCGCGCCTCAGGCGCGGGACCACCAGCAGGAAGTGGCCAAGCTTATCGACGTGACCACCTGTATCGGCTGTAAAGCCTGTCAGGTGGCCTGTTCAGAGTGGAACGACATCCGTGACGAAGTGGGTCACAACGTCGGGGTGTACGACAACCCGGCGGACCTGACCGCCAAGTCCTGGACGGTAATGCGTTTCTCGGAAGTGGAGCAGAACGACAAACTGGAATGGCTTATCCGCAAAGACGGCTGTATGCACTGTGCGGATCCGGGCTGTCTGAAGGCGTGTCCGTCAGAAGGGGCTATCATTCAGTATGCCAACGGCATCGTCGACTTCCAGTCCGAGCAGTGCATTGGCTGCGGCTACTGCATCGCGGGCTGTCCGTTCGACGTGCCGCGCATGAACCCGGAAGACAACCGCGTCTACAAATGTACGCTGTGCGTTGACCGCGTCAATGTCGGTCAGGAGCCAGCGTGCGTGAAGACCTGCCCAACCGGCGCTATCCACTTTGGCTCCAAAGAGGATATGAAAACGCTGGCGGCAGAGCGCGTGGGCGAGCTGAAAACCCGTGGTTACGACAACGCGGGCCTGTACGATCCAGCCGGGGTGGGCGGTACGCACGTGATGTACGTGCTGCACCACGCCGACAAGCCGAATCTGTATCACGGCCTGCCGGAGAACCCGGAAATCAGCGCCACCGTGAAGTTCTGGAAAGGCATCTGGAAACCGCTGGCAGCGGTCGGTTTTGCTGCCACCTTCGCAGCGAGCATCTTCCACTACGTCGGCGTTGGTCCGAACCGCGCGGAAGAGGAAGACGACAACCTGCATGAAGAGAAAGACGAGGTGCGCAAATGAGAAAACGTGACACCATCGTGCGCTACACCGCGCCGGAACGCATCAACCACTGGGTCACCGCCTTCTGCTTCATGCTGGCGGCGATAAGCGGGCTGGGATTCTTCTTCCCGTCCTTCAACTGGCTGATGCAGATACTGGGTACGCCGCAGCTGGCGCGCATCCTTCACCCGTTCGTGGGTGTGGTGATGTTTGCCTCGTTTATCATCATGTTTTTCCGCTACTGGCACCATAACCTAATCAATCGGGATGATATCTTTTGGGCGAAGAATATTCGTAAGATCGTCGTCAACGAGGAAGTGGGTGACACCGGGCGTTATAACTTCGGCCAGAAATGCGTATTCTGGGCGGCGATTATCTTCCTGGTCCTGTTGCTGGTGAGCGGCGTGATCATCTGGCGTCCGTACTTTGCGCCTGCTTTCTCAATCCCGGTGATCCGATTTGCGCTGATGCTGCATTCATTTGCCGCAGTGGCGTTAATTGTGGTTATCATGGTGCATATTTACGCCGCCCTCTGGGTGAAAGGCACCATTACCGCGATGGTGGAAGGATGGGTAACCAGTACGTGGGCGAAGAAACATCACCCGCGCTGGTACCGTGAAGTCCGCCAGAAACAGGAAAAGTCATCTGAATGAGTATTCGCATAATCCCGCAAGATGAGCTGGGGTCGAGCGAGAAACGTACGGCGGAGTATATTCCGCCGTTGTTATTCCCCAGACTCAAGAACCTCTACAACCGCCGCGCAGAGCGTCTGCGCGAGCTGGCAGAGAACAACCCGCTGGGCGATTTTCTGCGTTTTGCCGCGCTGGTCGCCCATGCGCAGGAAGTGGTGCTGTACGACCACCCACTGCAAATGGACCTGACCGCACGCATTAAGGAAGCCAGCGAGCAGGGCAAGCCGCCGCTGGATATTCACGTCCTGCCGCGTGACAAGCACTGGCATAAGCTGCTGCATTCCCTGATTGCCGAGCTGAAGCCCGAGATGAGCGGCACGGCGCTGGCGGTCATTGAGAACCTGGAAAAAGCCTCCGATCAGGAGCTGGAAGAGATGGCGAGCGCGCTGTTCGCGTCTGACTTCTCGCTGGTCAGCAGCGATAAAGCGCCGTTCATCTGGGCTGCGCTGTCACTCTACTGGGCACAAATGGCGAGCCTGATCCCGGGCAAAGCCCGCGCCGAATACGGCGAAGCGCGCCAGTTCTGCCCGGTGTGTGGTTCAATGCCGGTCTCCAGCATGGTACAGATTGGCACCACGCAGGGGCTGCGCTATCTGCACTGCAACCTGTGTGAAACCGAGTGGCATGTGGTGCGCATCAAGTGCAGCAACTGCGAGCAGACCCGCGATCTGAACTACTGGTCACTGGAAAATGAAGATGCGGCGGTGAAAGCTGAAAGCTGCGGCGACTGCGGGACCTACCTGAAGATTCTGTATCAGGAAAAAGACCCGAAAGTCGAAGCCGTGGCCGACGATCTCGCCTCGCTGATTCTGGACGCGAAGATGGAGCAGGAGGGCTTTGCCCGTAGCTCTATCAACCCGTTCCTGTTCCCGGGTGAAGGGGAGTAATCTCCACCAAAGCCCGGTGAGCCTCTGTGCAACCGGGCTATTTACTGCGATAGCGCAGTGATGACATGTTGAGGGTCGTTAGCAATGGCGCGCAATAGCGCTTTGGCTGGGCCTGTAGGTGAGCGTCTGCCCTGCTCCCAGTTACGCAACGTATCAACACTGACAGAGATGAGATTCGCGAATTTACTCTGTGATAGACCGGATGCCTGACGGATTTCTTTAATTTTCATCGCATCGATTTGAAACGTACGCGACGGCTCGCGTTGGCCCTCGGCAATTTCGTTCATTTGCGCAATGCTTTGGGTTAATCGCTCAAACAGCGCCTTCTCCATTTACCACCTCTCTATCATCTTTTTCAGAATGGCTTTCTCCCTCGCGGACAGGTCATCTTTGATCCCTTTGCGATAAATGAGCAGCAACCTGATTTCAAACTCACGCGTACGATGAAAATAGATGACTCTGACTCCACCACGCTTCCCCTTACCGCCAGCAAGCCAGCGAATCTTTCGCAGGCCTCCCGTATTCTGGATAAGATCGCCGTACTCCGGTTGCGTAGCCAGGAATATCTGGAACCTATGATATTCGTCGTCATCCAGTAACGTTTTGACGTCTTCTGTGAAAATATCCGTTTCAATGAATAGCATTAATCATACGCCATTGGCTTATAGTAACAAATGCTCAATGTACGTCAATGACGTACCCCTGGCTAATTACGTTAAAGGGATACGCTGAATAAAGCGAATGGTACTTCCAGCTACGTTGTGTATTTGCGAGCCGCTTTCCAGATGACCGTTACTCCTCCTCGTTCCCGCCCTCCTCATACGCACCATACGGCTTCGCAGGAAGAACGATGTAAGTTCCTTCAAACACCGCGCCCGGTGTTTCATCGCCAAATAGCTCAACCTGCATCTGCACACGTGCTTTGCGGCCACGCGCCAGACGATCAAGGTCACCGCCCAGTGCGCCCAGGTCCGCCACCGCGCTCGGCTTACCGCTGATCGGCGCGCTGTAGCGGATATGGGCATCGGCCAGAATAATGGTGCCGCCGAGATGACGCTCGCGCAGCATCAGCCAAATCAGCCCCCAGCCTGTGAGCGTGGCGAGGGAAAACAGGCTGCCGGCAAACAGGGTATGGTGCGGGTTCTGGTTGCCGGTTTCCGGCATGGTGGTAATGAATTTTTGACCGGTGTACTGCTGAATACGCACGCCCATTTTTTCACTGAGCGGAATGTGCTGATACCACGCCTGCTGGAGCTGCCCGCACCAGTCGGCGCGATGGAGAATATCGTCCAGGGTGGCGATGGGTTTGATCATCAAAAAGTGACGAATCGGCGTAGTTTGCGGGGCGGTGATTTCCCCCTGATTCACGAAACCGAGCTTGGAAAAGAACTCAACGGCATCTTCGCGGGCGCTACAGGTGACGCGCTTGACCCCTTCCTGACGGGCGACGGATTCCAGCGTCATTGCCATCAGCGTTCCGAGGCCTTTGTCCTGTACGGAGGGGTGAACGGCCATAAAGCGGATTGAGGCTTCGTTGTCGGCATTGATATACAGACGTCCTACGGCAACGAGGTTGCCCTCTTCATCAACCACCATCTGGTGGTGCGCCATCGCGTCCCAGGCGTCGCGTTCCGATCCTTTCGGTTGATGCAGTGGCTTGCGCAGCATTTCCCAGCGGAAATGGTAATAAGCGTCTAATTCTTCTTCCGTTTGCGGTACTCGAAGGTGATACATAGCTGTACTCTCTCTTGTTACCCGCGGCCACGCCGCCAGTTGGCTCATACCTGGAGCCAGAATGTGACGGGGCCATCGTTCACCAGCGATACCTGCATATCCGCAGCGAATCGTCCGGTTTGTGTGTTCATGTCCTGCTGGCGACAGCGCTCAACAAAGTACTCGTAAAGGGCTTCAGCACGATCCGGTGCCGCGCCTTTTGAAAAACTCGGACGCATGCCGCGTTCGGTATCGGCGGCCAGCGTAAACTGGGAGACCACCAGCACGCTGCCGCCCGCCTGCTGAACGTTCAGGTTCATCTTGCCTTCCGCATCACTGAAAATGCGGTAGCCCAGTACGCGCTCACACAAGCGATTGGCTTTTTGTTCGTCGTCATCCTTTTCGACACCTAATAGCACCAAAAGTCCTGGGCCAATTTCACCCGTCACCTCTCCCTCCACGGTGACGCTGGCACGGGTTACGCGCTGAATCAATGCAATCATGGTTGGTCTGCTTCTTGTTGTTTTTCAGCTTCTGCTGCTTTTTTGAGTTCCCGGTAGACCCCGAGAGTGACAGTTATTTCGGCGCCAAGCAAGACGATACACCACGTCCAGTAGACCCAGACAAACAAAATGGGGATCACCGCCAGCACGCCGTAAATCAGCTGATAAGAGGGAAACATGGTGATGTAAAGCGCGAATCCTTTCTTGCCCAGCTCAAAGAGCAACGCCGCGACCAGCGCACCCACCACGGCATCCCGGTTGGGTACGCGCGTGGTTGGCACTACGCTATAGAGCAGCCAGAACGAAAGCCACGATAAAATCAGCGGGAAGATACGCAGCACGTTGTCGATCACGCTGTTTAAGTCGGTCGCCCAGCGCAGCGAAAGAAGGTAGGAACTGATCGCCAGGCTTGCCCCCGCCAGCAATGGGCCAAGGGTTAAAATCATCCAGTAGACGGCAAAGGAGTAAACCTTTGGCCGGACTTTTTTGCTCCGCCAGATGGTGTTGAGCGCACTGTCGATGGAGTACATCAGCAGCAGCGCGGTAACAATAAGCCCGCACGCCCCCACCGCCGTCATCTTGCTGGAGTTGGCGACAAACTGCTCAATGTAGTTCTGGATCACATCGCCGGTGGCAGGAATAAAGTTCGCGAAAACAAAATGGCGAAGCTGCATGCTCACATCGGCAAACATCGGAAACGCCGAAAAAAGCGCAAAAATCACCGCCACCAGCGGAACCAGTGAGAGCAACGACACGTAAGCGAGATTGCCCGCCAGCGTGGTCATGTTGTCCTCATCAATACGGTGCCAGAGGAGTTTCAGCCACGCCCTGAGCGGGCGCGTGTGGTGATTGGCTTTTTGATGAACGGTTTTTAGCATAACTGCTTCGCGAAGTAGTTCGGTATCGTCTCTTTTCCGGTCACCAGAATGGAAGTGATACCCAACTGGTTAGCTCCCTCTATATTATCGGCGTTATCGTCAAAAAAGACCGCATCCGCCGCCGTGAATCCTTCTTCCTGCAATACCGCCTGATAGATGCGCGCCTCAGGTTTACGCATCCCCATCTCCTGGGAGAGATACACTTTATCTGCCGCCGCGTGGATTTCCGGGTATTCATCCGGCCAGAAGGTGGTATGCAGGCGGTTCGTATTTGACAGCACGACGACGCGATGCCCCTGCGCGCGCAACTTGTGCATGATGTCGATCACTTCCGGGCGGATCGCGACAAAAACCGCCTGCCAGCCGTGGGAAAATTGCTCGTAGCTTAACGAGAGGCCCATTTCCTGACAGAAACGCTCTGCGAACGCTTCGTCGCTGATCTCACCGCGCTCGTGCAAATGGAAAGTCTCGCCCATCGCGAAATTCTGCTTTAACGTTGCCAGCGGAACACGGCTAAAATCGCTCCATGCGCCCAGCACCCTGTTAAAATCGATATCGACGATTACATTTCCTAAGTCAAAGATATAAAGCATGTTTATCTCCTTTCGCCGTGGAAAAGTAACTGTAGCGGGAAAGAGAAACTTTAGCTATGCGTCAGATTCAGCTTACAGAAAGGAAAGGCCCGTATCGCAATATCGGGCCATAAGACGATCAGCCAGCCTGCTGCTCTTCTCCGGAATTGACTTCGACAACCTCAACCTTGCTGGATTTGAGGTGATTTTGCAGCACCGAGCCGGGCAGCTCATCGGTGAACAGCGCTGTTGCCTGCGCAACGTTGCCAATTTCAACCGCCGCGGAGGCGTGGTATTTCGTATGATCGGCGGCCAGTAAAATATGGCGGGAGTGGGCCATCATGGTTTTCACCACGCTGGCTTCGTTAACATCAAATTCCATCATCTCGCCGTCGTGTTCAATCGCCCCGACGCTGGTCACGAGGTAGTCCGCCCGGAAGCCAGACACAAACGCCGTCGCCGCCGGGCCGATAATGCCGCCGTTGTGCGGGCGCAGCGTGCCGCCCGGCACCATCACTTCAAAGCGCGGATTCTTATACAGAATATGCGCCACCCGCAGGCTGTTGGTGATGATGCGCAGATGATTATGGTTGAGCAGCGCCCGCGCGACGTGCTCCACGGTCGTCCCGATGGTGATGAAAATAGTCGAGCCGTCGGGAATATAGTCCGCAATCGCTTCGGCAATCGCCCGTTTCTCTTCGGTCAGCGAGACTTCGCGCTGCTCGAACGCCGTATTGACCACGCTGGATGCCCTGCCCGCACCGCCGTGATGACGTGTGATCAGCCCCTGCTCGCTGAGCTTGCGGATATCCCGGCGCACGGTTTGCGTCGACACATCCAGCAGTTGCGCCAGTTCATCAATGTTCATATAGCCGCGATCGGCAATCAGCGTCAGCAGCTGATCGTGACGCGGGTTGCCGGTCAGTTCGGTAAGGCTCATGGGCTGTCCTCTGAAAACCATCACGCCCCGCATTTTATACAAAAAGTGACAAAAAAGAGCGGGTTTGATCACAGTCGGGTATACCCGCGCGCCCGCCGGGCTTTGTGCATTTCAGCGCTGCGACGGCGCTGGCAAAACGCACCGCGTCGGCTGCGGGCAATTGCTGACCCAGGCTGACCGCCATCGCACCGTGGAATACGTCGCCCGCCCCGGTGGTATCCACCACGTCCACGTCAAAGCCGGGTTGATGACGCAATGCACCTTTCTCCAGCCAGAAGCAACCGTCTCGCCCCTGGGTGACATACACATGTCCATTTGTGAGCGTTTGTGCTTTCTTCAGCGCATCTTCGGTTTCATCTCGCTGCGTTAAACGCCGCAGCCCCGGCGCGGAGAAGGCCGCGTGGTCGCTTAAGGCGATCAGCTCCGCAATGTCCTGCGGGGTGACATCCGCATCCAGTAAGGTCGGTACGCCCTGCTGACGGGCGAGGGTAAATGCCTGTTTTGCGCCGTCATGCCAGCGCACGTCGGCTAACACGATATCCCATTGCGAGAAGTCGATTTCATGCAGCCAGTCTGCCGCCACGGGCAGATCGGGGCTGGGGTAGTTGGCTATCACTCGCTCACCGCCTGCGTCCACCAGCACCGCCGATTGCGAAGAGCGGGCACCTTTAAAGACGCGCGTGTAGCGGGTATTCACCCCCAGGGATTCCAGCTCCGCGAGTAGCCGTCTGCCGGTATCGTCGTCCCCCACCCGGCCAATAAAATCCACTTCCGCGCCCAGTTTCGCGGCTGCCACCGCCGCCGTTGCCGCCGGGCCACCGCCCACTTCCGTATAGTCTTTTGCGACATATTTCCCACCTTCTTTCGGTAAATCATCGAGATACCAGATGCGATCCAGCACGGTAATGCCGACACAAACGATGCGAGTCATGGTGATTCCTTCTGCGATTTCTGATGCCTTCATTTTAATTTCACCAAATGTTTAAAAAGTGACCCGTGTCAATTTTTTGACTATAAATTACAAATACGATCAAAAACAGACACCACAAACGCGCAAAAATTGACACGATGTGACAGGAGAGAGGCATGTCAGCAATCGCATTTATCGGCTTAGGACAGATGGGCGCGCCAATGGCGAAGAATCTGTTGAAACAGGGCCATCAGCTTAACGTTTTTGATGTGAACCCGCAGGCGGTTCAGGCGCTGGTAGAGAGCGGCGCCCGGGCGGCGGCTACGCCCGCGCAGGCAGCAACGGATGCCGAATTCGTGATCACCATGCTGCCAAACGGCGACCTGGTGCGCAGCGTGCTGTTCGGCGAGCACGGCGTGTGCGAAGGGTTATCCCGCGACGCGCTGGTGATTGATATGTCCACCATTCACCCACTGCAAACCGACGCGCTGATCCGCGACATGGCTGAGCGTGGCTTCAGCCTGATGGACGTGCCCGTCGGACGCACCTCTGACCATGCCATTGCCGGTACGCTGCTCCTGCTGGCAGGCGGTACGGCGCCGCAGGTTGAGCGTGCCACCCCGGTATTAATGGCGATGGGCAATGAACTGATTAACGCTGGCGGGCCGGGGATGGGCATCCGCGTGAAGCTCATCAATAACTACATGAGCATCGCCCTGAACGCGCTTTCCGCCGAGGCGGCGGTGCTGTGTGAAGCGCTCGGCCTCTCCTTCGATGTTGCGCTGAAGGTCATGAGCGGTACGCCAGCGGGTAAAGGCCACTTCACCACCTCATGGCCGAACAAGGTACTGAAAGGGGATCTTTCCCCCGCCTTCATGATCGACCTTGCGCATAAAGATCTGGGGATCGCCCTCGACGTGGCCAACCAGCTCCACGTTCCGATGCCGCTGGGCGCGGCGTCCCGCGAAGTTTACAACCAGGCACGCGCCGCCGGGCGCGGGCGCGAAGACTGGACGGCCATTCTTGAACAGGTTCGCGCATCTGCCGGGCTGAAAAAATCACACTGATACGAAAGGACTGAGGAATGACGATGTACACCCTGAAAGATATCACCCGACCTTCCGGCGGTTTTGCGATGCTGGCTGTGGATCAGCGTGAAGCAATGCGCCTGATGTTTGCTGCCGCAGGCGCGCCGGTGCCGGTAACCGACCAGCACCTGACGGATTTTAAGGTTAACGCGGCGAAAATTCTGTCGCCGTACGCCTCGGCGATCCTCGTCGACCAGCAGTTCTGCTATCGCCAGATTGTCGAGCAACAGGCCGTAGCCAAAAGCTGCGCGATGATTGTGGCCGCCGACGAGTTTATCCCGGGGAACGGCATTCCGGTCGACAGCGTGGTGATCGACAAGAACATTGACGCGCAGGCGGTCAAACGCGATGGCGGCAAGGCGCTGAAGCTGCTGGTGCTGTGGCGCAGCGATGAAGATCCGCAGCAGCGGCTTGAGATGGTGAAGGCGTTCAACACCCTGTGCCACGACAACGGACTGCTGAGCATTATCGAACCGGTGGTGCGTCCGCCGCGTCGCGGCGCCGCATTTGACCGCGAACAGGCGATTATCGACGCGGCCAAAGAGCTGGGCGACAGCGGTGCTGACCTCTACAAAGTGGAGATGCCGCTGTTTGGTAAGGGCACGCAGCAGGAACTGCTGGCGGCCTCGCAGAAGCTGAACGAGAACATCGCCATGCCGTGGGTGATCCTCTCCTCCGGCGTGGACGATAAGTTATTCCCGCGTGCCGTAAGCGTGGCGATGCAGGCAGGGGCGTCGGGCTTTTTAGCCGGTCGCGCCGTCTGGTCATCGGTGATTGGCCTGCCGGATACCGAACTGATGCTACGCGATATTTCTGTACCCAAACTTCAGCGTCTGGGTGAGATCGTCGACGAAATGATGGCTCGCCGTTAAGAAAGGACCCGAACATGAAATGGTTTAACACCCTGAGCCACAACCGCTGGCTCGAACAAGAGACTGACCGCATTCTTGATTTCGGCAAAAACGCCGCTGTCCCGACCGGCTTTGGCTGGCTGGGCAATAACGGGCAGGTGCGCAGCGATATGGGTACCCATCTGTGGATCACTGCCCGCATGCTGCACGTCTACGCGGTGGCGGCGAACATGGGACGTCCCGGCGCGTATGCCCTGGTTGAGCACGGCATAAATGCCCTGAACGGACCATTGCGCGACAAACAGCACGGCGGCTGGTACGCCTGCGTAAACGATGAAGGCGTGGTGGATGCCTCCAAGCAGGGCTATCAGCACTTCTTCGTGCTGCTGGGCGCGGCGAGCGCCGTCACCACTGGCCACCCGGAGGCCCGCAAGCTGCTGGACGATGCCATCGAGGTGATTGAGCGTTATTTCTGGAGCGAACAGGAGCAGATGTGCCTGGAGTCCTGGGATGAAGCCTTCAGCAAAACGGAAGATTACCGCGGCGGTAACGCCAACATGCACGCCGTGGAAGCTTTCCTGATCGTGTATGACGTGACCCACGACCGGAAATGGCTCGACCGCGCCCTGCGCATCGCCTCGGTGATTATTCACGACGTGGCGCGTAAAGGGGAGTACCGCGTTAACGAGCATTTCGACACCAACTGGAACCCGATCCGCGATTACAACATCGATAATCCTGCTCACCGTTTCCGCGCCTACGGCGGCACGCCGGGGCACTGGATCGAGTGGGGCCGCCTGATGCTGCATCTGCGCGCCGCGCTGGAAGCCCGCTTTGAAACCCCGCCAGAGTGGCTGCTGGAAGATGCGAAAGGCCTGTTCCACGCCACCATCCGCGACGCCTGGGCACCTGACGGGGCGGACGGCTTTGTCTACTCCGTAGGCTGGGACGGCAAGCCTATCGTGCGCGAACGCGTGCGCTGGCCAATCGTCGAGGCGATGGGCACGGCTTATGCGCTTTATACCGTAACCGGCGAGGCCCAGTACGAAGCCTGGTATCAGAAATGGTGGGATTACTGCATCAAGTACCTGATGGACTACGAAAACGGTTCATGGTGGCAGGAGCTGGACACCAATAACGAAGTGACCACCAAAGTCTGGGACGGCAAGCAGGATATTTACCATCTGCTGCACTGCCTGGTGATCCCCCGCCTGCCGCTGGCGCCGGGCTTAGCGCCTGCCGTAGCCGCCGGATTACTGGATAGCCAGGCCAAATAATAAAGACGGAGTTTTTATGCGTACCCTACACAATATAAATCTGAAAAATAATGAACATGGTTTCACCCTCAGCTGGGAAAACCGCCTGATTTTATCCCACTCCGCAGATGCTCCCTGCCTGTGGATCGGCGCTGGTGAAGCGGATATCGAGATGTTTCGCGGCAACTTCAGCATCAAAGACAAGCTCAACGAAAAAATTGCCCTGACGGACGCGACCGTCACGCAGCAAAGCGCGGGCTGGGCGATCCGCTTTACCCGCGGCGATGCGGTGAGCGCAACGCTGCTGGTGGGCGTGGATGGTGAAGGCCGCCTTGAGCTGAAGCTGAAAAATGACGCCGCCAGCCATAACCGCATCTGGCTGCGGCTGGCGGCTCAGCCTGACGATCATATCTACGGCTGCGGCGAGCAGTTCTCGTACTTCGATCTGCGCGGCAAGCCTTTCCCGCTGTGGACCAGCGAGCAGGGCGTGGGCCGCAATAAGCAGACCTACGTGACCTGGCAGGCCGACTGCAAAGAGAACGCAGGCGGCGATTACTACTGGACCTTTTTCCCGCAGCCTACCTTTGTGAGCACCCAGAAGTACTACTGCCACGTGGACAACAGCTGCTACATGAACTTCGACTTCAGCGAGCCGGACTTCCACGAGCTGGCGTTCTGGGAAGATAACGCCACGCTGCGCTTCGAATGTGCGGAAACCTACGTCGATCTGCTGGAAAAACTCACCGGCCTGCTGGGGCGTCAGCCTGAACTGCCGGACTGGGTTTACGATGGCGTGACGCTGGGTATTCAGGGCGGCACCGACGTGTGTCAGCAGAAGCTCGACGCTATGCGTCAGGGCGGTGTGAAGGTGAACGGCATCTGGGCGCAGGACTGGTCCGGTATCCGCATGACCTCCTTCGGCAAACGGGTGATGTGGAACTGGAAATGGAACAGCGAGCTTTATCCTCAGCTTGACGAGCGGATCGGGCAGTGGAAGCAGGAGGGCGTGCAGTTCCTCTCTTACATCAACCCGTACGTCGCCAGCGATAAAGATCTCTGCGAAGAGGCGTCGAAGCGCGGCTATCTGACCAAAAACGCCGACGGCGAGGACTACCACGTTGAGTTCGGTGAGTTTTACGCGGGCGTTATCGACCTGACCAACCCGGAAGCCTACGGCTGGTACAAAGAGGTCATTAAAAAGAACCTGATCGAACTGGGCTGCGGCGGCTGGATGGCCGATTTCGGAGAATATCTGCCGACCGATACTTTCCTGCATAACGGCGTGAGCGCGGAGATCATGCATAACGCCTGGCCTGCCCTGTGGGCGAAATGTAACTACGAAGCGCTGGAAGAGACCGGCAAGCTCGGGGAGATCCTGTTCTTCATGCGCGCGGGCTACACCGGCAGCCAGAAGCACTCGGTGATGATGTGGGCGGGGGATCAGAACGTTGACTGGAGCCTGGACGACGGTCTGGCGTCCGTCGTGCCCGCAGCGCTGTCGCTGGCGATGACCGGGCACGGCCTGCACCACAGCGACATCGGCGGCTATACCACCCTCTTCGAGATGAAGCGCAGCAAAGAGCTGCTCCTGCGCTGGTGCGATTTCAGCGCCTTTACGCCGATGATGCGCACCCACGAGGGCAACCGTCCTGGCGATAACTGGCAGTTCGACGGCGACGCGGAAACCATCGCGCACTTCGCGCGCATGACCACCGTCTTCACCACCCTGAAGCCGTATATCAAAGCCGCCGTCGCGCAGAACGCGAAAAGCGGCCTGCCGGTGATGCGCCCGCTGTTCCTGCACTACGAAGACGATGCGCGCGCCTACACGCTGAAATATCAGTATCTGTTTGGCCGCGATCTGCTGGTGGCGCCGGTTCATGAAGAGGGACGCCGCGACTGGACGCTCTATCTGCCTCAGGACAGCTGGGTCAATGCGTGGACCGGAGAAACCTGCCAGGGCGGTGACGTGACCGTTGATGCCCCGATCGGCAAGCCGCCGGTGTTCTATCGCCAGCACAGCGAATGGGCAGATCTGTTTAGCACCTTACGTCATATCTGATAAGGCTCGCCCGCAGGGAAACCTGCGGGCAGACGGAGAACAATAATGAGTCAACATACTTCTGATCCGGCAACCCTGCGCCTGCCGTTTAAAGAAAAACTCGCCTACGGGATGGGCGACCTCGGCTCTAACATCCTGCTGGATATCGGCACGCTGTACCTGCTGAAGTTCTACACCGACGTGCTGGGGCTGCCTGGCACTTATGGCGGGATTATCTTCCTGATTGCGAAGTTCTTTACCGCCTTCACTGACATGGGCACCGGGATCATGCTCGACTCCCGGCGCAAAATCGGCCCGAAAGGGAAATTCCGCCCGTTCGTGCTGTATGCGGCGTTTCCGGTGACGTTGCTGGCGATTGCCAACTTCGTCGGCACACCGTTTGAAATCACCGGTAAAACGGTGATGGCAACGGTGCTGTTCATGCTGTACGGCCTGTTCTTCAGCATGATGAACTGCTCCTACGGCGCGATGGTGCCCGCGATTACCAAAAACCCGGACGAGCGCGCGTCGCTGGCCGCCTGGCGTCAGGGCGGCGCCACGCTGGGCCTGCTGCTCTGTACCGTGGGCTTTGTCCCGGTGATGAATCTCATTGAGGGCAATGACCAGCTTGGCTACATCTTTGCCGCCACCCTCTTCTCGCTGTTCGGCCTGTTCTTTATGTGGTGGTGCTATAAGGGCGTGACCGAGCGTTACGTCGAGACGCAGCCCGCTAACCCGGCGCAGAAACCGGGGCTGTTGCAGTCGTTTCGCGCCATCGCCGGGAACCGTCCGCTGTTTATCCTGTGCATCGCGAACCTGTGCACGCTGGGTGCCTTTAACGTCAAACTCGCTATCCAGGTTTATTACACGCAATACGTGCTGAACGACCCGATCCTGCTGTCCTACATGGGCTTCTTCAGCATGGGCTGTATTTTTATCGGCGTCTTTATGATGCCCGGCGCGGTGCGACGCTTCGGCAAGAAAAAGGTCTACATCAGCGGGCTGACGATTTGGGTGGCGGGCGATCTGCTCAACTACTTCTTCGGCGGCGGCTCGGTGAGCTTTGTGGCGTTCTCCTGCCTGGCGTTCTTCGGCTCCGCGTTCGTGAACAGCCTGAACTGGGCGCTGGTCTCCGATACCGTGGAGTACGGCGAGTGGCGCACCGGCGTGCGCTCCGAGGGAACGGTTTATACCGGCTTTACCTTCTTCCGTAAGGTATCCCAGGCGCTGGCGGGCTTCTTCCCGGGGATCATGCTCACGCAGATCGGCTATGTGCCCAATGTGGTGCAATCCGCTGGCACGGTTGAAGGGCTGCGGCAGCTGATATTTATCTACCCGAGCCTGCTGGCAGTCATCACCATCGTGGCGATGGGCTGCTTCTACAACCTCAACGAGAAGATGTATGTGCGCATCGTGGAAGAAATTGAACTGCGCAAACGTACGGCATAAATGACGAGATAGAGCGCCCTGCGGGGCGCTCTGAGGATCGACCATGACACATAACAGTGATCCGTTAACCCTGAAACTGAGCCTGCGTGAGAAGTGCGCCTACGGGATGGGCGATTTTGGCTCGAATCTGATGCTGTGTATTGGCACCCTGTATCTGCTGAAGTTTTACACCGATGAACTGGGCATGCCAGCATTCTATGGCGGCATTATTTTCCTGGTGGCGAAGTTTTTTACCGCGTTCACCGACATGCTGACCGGCGTGCTGCTGGACTCCCGGCGTAATATCGGTGCCCGGGGAAAATTCCGGCCATTCATTCTGTATGCCTCCGTGCCGGTGGCGCTGGTCGCGACGGCGCAGTTTATGGCCAACGACTTTAGCCTGACGGTGAAAACGGCTCTCGCCACCGTACTCTTCATGATGTTTGGCCTCTGCTATAGCCTGATGAACTGCGCCTACGGTGCGATGGTTCCCGCCATCACCAAAAACCCGAACGAGCGCGCACAGCTTGCGGCGTGGCGTCAGGGTGGCGCAACGGTAGGGCTGTTGCTCTGCACCGTCGGCTTTATGCCCATTCAGGCGCTGTTCGTCAGTCAGCCCTCACTCGGCTATCTGGTAGCCGCGCTGGTGTTCGTCACCGGTGGCTTGTTCTGCATGTGGTGGTGCTACAGCGGGGTGAAAGAGCGCTACGTCGAGCTTACGCCCGATCACCATAAGCCCGGCATTCTGAAATCATTCTGCGCGATTTTCCGCAATCCGCCGCTGCTGGTGCTGTGCATCGCCAACCTGTGTACCCTCGCCGCGTTTAACATCAAGCTGGCGATTCAGGTCTATTACACCCAGTACGTGCTGAACGATCTGCATCTGCTGTCGTGGATGGGCTTTTTCAGCATGGGCTGCATTCTGATTGGCGTGTTTCTGGTGCCTGGCGCGGTGAAGCGCTTTGGCAAGAAGCCGGTCTATCTGGGCGGGCTGACGCTGTGGGCGGTGGGCGACGTGCTGAACTTCTTCTGGGGGACCAGTTCCCTGCTGTTCGTGCTCTTTTCCTGCATGGCCTTTTTCGGCACGGCGTTTGTGAACAGCCTGAACTGGGCGCTGGTGCCGGATACCGTCGATTACGGCGAGTGGAAAACCGGCATCCGCGCCGAAGGGTCGGTGTATACCGGCTATACCTTCTCACGCAAAATCTCCGCGGCGCTGGCCGGTTTTCTGCCCGGCATCATGCTGACCCAGATTGGCTACGTTCCTCATGCGGTGCAGAGCGCGGGCACGCTGCTTGGGTTGCGTCAGCTGATTTTCCTCTGGCCGTGCGGCCTGGCGATCGTGGCCGCCGTGACCATGGGGCTGTTTTATAAACTCAACGAAGCGCGCTTCGCCTTTATTATTGAGGAGATTGGAAAACGGAAAAAACAGACCGCGAATACCCCTGAGATAACCACCAACAATAAAGCGTCAGCAGTCACTTTATAACAATAAATCCGGCCACTATGTCCTTCCTGTTTATCAGGAGGGAGGCCTTTCTGTACCTGATACATGGACAAATTATGAAAAGAATCATCACCGTACTGATCGTGTCGTCTGTGTCCTGCCCGGTATTTGCCGGGGCGTATGTCGAAACGCGTGAAGCCTACAATACGGCCTCGGAGCTGCACGAGGTGATCCTGCGTGCAGGCTATAACTTCGATATGGGCGCGGGACTGATGTTCACCAACGCTTATAACGTGGGTAAATGGGACGAACTTAAGCACAGCTATAACGAAATCGAGGGGTGGTATCCGCTCTTCAAACCGACCGACAAACTGACCTTCCAGCCCGGCGGGTTAATTAACGACAGCAGCGCAGGTTCGGGTGGCGCGGTTTATTTAGATACCAATTACAAATTTACGGACTGGTTTAATCTGACGTTCCGCTATCGCTATAACCATAACAATTACGATACGCCGGACTATAACGGGCAGATGGATAAGAACGACACGCATGAGTTTGCTAACTACTGGAATTTCAAAGTGACGGATGCGTTTTTCTACACCTTTGAGCCGCACTTTTTCCAGCGGGTGAATGATTACCACAGCAAAAATGGCAAAGACCATCACTGGGAAATTACCAATAAATTCAGCTATAAGATCGACAGAAACTGGCTGCCGTATCTCGAACTCCAGTGGCTGGACCGATGGAATGATTACAACCGCGAGCAGTACCGGATCCGTTTAGGGTTGCGGTATTCGTTCTAATAAAAAAGCCGCTGATCGCTCAGCGGCTTTTTCGTTGCCGGGTGGCGCATGCGCTTACCCGGCCTACGGCATAACCGAATTACTCTTCTTTCGCACCGCGCATAGCACGTTTACGATCGTTCTCGGTCAGGTGACGTTTACGGATACGAATTGACTGTGGCGTCACTTCGACCAGTTCGTCATCATCGATGAACTCCAGAGCCTGCTCCAGCGTCATCTTGATCGGTGGAACCAGAACCGTTGCTTCGTCAGTACCGGACGCACGCATGTTGGTCAGTTTCTTACCGGTCAGGCAGTTTACGGTCAGGTCGTTAGAACGGCTGTGAATACCGATGATCTGGCCTTCGTAAACTTCAGCACCGTGACCCAGGAACAGCTTACCGCGATCCTGCAAACCGAACAGCGCAAACGCAACCGCTTTGCCCTGACCGTTGGAGATCAGCACGCCGTTGTTACGCTGGCCCACTTCACCCGGACGCACGTCGTCGTAGTGGCTGAAGGTGGAGTACAGCAGACCCGTACCGGAGGTCATAGTCATGAACTCAGAACGGAAGCCGATCAGACCACGGCTTGGGATCACGTAGTCGAGACGTACGCGGCCTTTGCCATCTGGATTCATGTTTTTCAGATCGCCTTTACGCTCACCCAGCGCCTGCATCACAGAACCCTGGTGCTGCTCTTCAACGTCCAGCGTGACGTTTTCGAACGGCTCTTGTTTACGGCCATCGATTTCGCGGAAGATAACTTTCGGACGGGAAACCGCCATCTCGAAACCTTCACGACGCATGTTTTCAATCAGAACAGACAGGTGCAGCTCACCACGACCGGAAACGCGGAATGCATCAGCGTCTTCGGTTTCTTCAACGCGCAGCGCAACGTTGTGCACCAGCTCTTTGTTCAGGCGGTCAAGGATCTGACGAGAGGTAACGAATTTACCTTCTTTACCACAGAACGGAGAGGTGTTGACGTTGAAGAACATGGATACGGTTGGTTCATCAACGGACAGGGCTGGCAGCGCTTCGACGTTCTGCGGATCGCAGATGGTGTCGGAGATGTTCAGTTCACCCAGACCGGTGATGGCGATGATGTCGCCCGCTTCAGCGATGTCGCTCTCGATACGCTCAAGACCCAGGTGAGTCAGCACTTTACCGACTTTACCGTTACGGGTTTTGCCTTCGCTATCGATGATAGTGACCTGCTGGTTAGGCTTCACTTTACCGCGCTTGATACGGCCAATGCCGATTACGCCAACGTAGTTGTTGTAGTCGAGCTGGGAGATCTGCATTTGCAGGGTGCCTTCCAGGTCAACGTTTGGCGCAGGAACGCGGTCAACAATCGTCTGGTACAGCGGAGTCATGTCTTCCGCCATGTCCTCGTGATCCAGACCGGCGATACCGTTCAGCGCAGACGCATAAACGATAGGGAAGTCCAGCTGTTCGTCGGTCGCGTCGAGGTTAACGAACAGGTCGAATACCTGGTCAACAACCCAGTCAGGACGCGCGCCAGGACGGTCAACCTTGTTGATCACAACGATAGGTTTCAGGCCATGGGCAAATGCTTTTTTGGTCACGAAGCGCGTTTGCGGCATAGGGCCATCAAATGCGTCAACCACCAGCAGCACGGAATCCACCATGGACATCACGCGCTCAACTTCACCACCGAAGTCGGCGTGCCCTGGGGTATCAACGATGTTGATACGGTAGTCATTCCATTTGATAGCGGTGTTTTTGGCGAGGATGGTAATCCCACGCTCTTTCTCCAAATCGTTGGAGTCCATCACACGCTCTTGAGTTTCGGCACGAGCATCAAACGTACCGGACTGCTGTAGCAGCTTATCAACCAGGGTAGTTTTACCATGGTCGACGTGCGCGATGATGGCGATATTACGCAATTTTTCGATCACAACTTTGCCTCAGGCATTTAGAAATAGCGCGTTATTGTACACGGATTAATCGCACTACAAAACAGGATCACAAACATCCCCCGCAAACAAGTATTGCAGAGATGCTTTGTGATCGCTTTCACGGAGCGGTAAAAGGGCACTTTAACGTAAATTGCACCAATATGGTGCTCAATGTTCACACTGAAGCACTATAATGGTGCAACAAATCCAATGTGGTGCAGCCCTTCTGCACTATGGTGCGCATGATAACGCCTTTTTGGGGTGTTTTAAAAGTTGGCACAGATTTCGCTTTACAGAAATACAGTAAAAATATGGCAGCCCAGCCGATTTGAAGACCTCGTTACCACGACGACAATGACCAATCTGGAGAGTTAAGTATGTCCGCTGAACACGTTTTGACGATGCTGAACGAACATGAAGTGAAGTTTGTTGATCTGCGCTTCACCGATACCAAAGGTAAAGAACAGCACGTCACGATCCCTGCTCATCAGGTGAACGCCGAATTCTTTGAAGAAGGCAAAATGTTTGACGGCTCCTCCATTGGCGGCTGGAAAGGCATTAACGAATCCGACATGGTTCTGATGCCAGATGCAACCACTGCGCTCATTGACCCGTTCTACGAAGAACCTACGCTGATCATCCGCTGCGATATCCTGGAACCAGGCACGCTGCAAGGCTATGACCGTGACCCACGCTCCATCGCAAAACGCGCTGAAGAGTACCTGCGTTCTACCGGTATCGCCGACACCGTTCTGTTCGGGCCAGAGCCAGAGTTCTTCCTGTTCGACGACATCCGTTTCGGTGCTTCCATTTCTGGCTCCCACGTGGCTATCGATGACATCGAAGGCGCATGGAACTCCTCCACCAAGTACGAAGGTGGTAACAAAGGTCACCGTCCTGGCGTGAAAGGCGGTTACTTCCCGGTTCCTCCGGTCGATTCTTCACAGGACATCCGTTCTACCATGTGTCTGATCATGGAAGAGATGGGCCTGGTTGTTGAAGCACACCACCACGAAGTGGCGACCGCTGGCCAGAACGAAATCGCTACCCGCTTTAACACCATGACCAAAAAAGCGGATGAGATTCAGATCTACAAATACGTTGTGCACAACGTTGCGCACCGTTTCGGTAAAACCGCGACCTTCATGCCAAAACCCATGTTTGGCGACAACGGTTCCGGTATGCACTGCCACATGTCCCTGTCCAAGAACGGCACCAACCTGTTCTCTGGCGACAAGTATGCGGGTCTATCTGAGCAGGCGCTGCACTACATCGGCGGTGTTATCAAACACGCTAAAGCGATCAACGCCCTGGCGAACCCAACCACGAACTCCTACAAGCGTCTGGTCCCAGGCTACGAAGCACCTGTGATGCTGGCATACTCTGCCCGTAACCGTTCTGCTTCTATCCGTATCCCGGTGGTTGCGTCTCCGAAAGCACGTCGTATCGAAGTGCGTTTCCCGGACCCGGCGGCTAACCCATACCTGTGCTTCGCAGCACTGCTGATGGCCGGTCTGGACGGTATCAAGAACAAGATCCACCCAGGCGAAGCCATGGACAAAAACCTGTACGACCTGCCGCCAGAAGAAGCGAAAGAGATCCC
Organism: Enterobacter hormaechei ATCC 49162; assembly: GCF_001875655.1. Lineage (NCBI taxonomy): Bacteria > Pseudomonadati > Pseudomonadota > Gammaproteobacteria > Enterobacterales > Enterobacteriaceae > Enterobacter > Enterobacter hormaechei. The sequence continues at coordinate 2,987,311 of NZ_MKEQ01000001.1, read as the reverse complement.
ACAGGTTGCTGGCTCTCTGGAAGAAGCCCTGCAAGCGCTGGACGCGGACCGTGAGTTCCTGACCGCTGGCGGCGTGTTTACCGATGAAGCTATCGACGCTTACATCGCGCTGCGTACCGAAGAAAACGACCGCGTTCGCATGACGCCGCACCCGGTTGAGTTCGAACTGTACTACAGCGTTTAATTGATTTGTTTTACCCGGCGCATACGCGTCGGGAGTAGTTGCCGTGGAAACTTTAGCCCATCTTCGGATGGGCTTTTTTCTCCACCAACAACCTGATCTCACGCGCTTTTTACCTCTAAAACGCTATACTGCACTAAAATAGTGCAACAACTCCAGGAGACTGCTGAATGGCAACTGGCACGCTGCCCGATGCTGGGCAGATCCTCAATTCTTTGATTAACAGTATTTTGCTGGTCGACGACGAGCTGGCGGTGCATTACGCCAACCCGGCGGCGCAGCAACTGCTCGCCCAAAGCGCCCGTAAACTGTTTGGCACGCCGTTGCCAGAACTGTTGAGCTATTTCTCGCTGAATATTGGCCTGATGCAGGAGAGTTTGCAGGCGGGTCAGGGCTTTACCGATAACGAAGTGACGCTGGTGATTGACGGACGCTCGCATATTTTGTCCCTCACCGCACAGCGCCTGCCAGATGGCATGATTCTGCTGGAAATGGCGCCGATGGATAACCAGCGACGTCTCAGCCAGGAGCAGCTTCAGCATGCACAGCAGATTGCGGCGCGTGACCTGGTGCGCGGGCTGGCCCATGAGATTAAAAACCCGCTGGGCGGCTTACGCGGTGCGGCACAGCTTTTGACCAAAGCGCTGCCTGACCCGGCCCTGGCGGAGTATACCAACGTCATTATTGAGCAGGCGGACCGTCTGCGTAATCTGGTCGATCGCCTGCTCGGACCGCAGCAGCCGGGGATGCATGTTTCAGAAAGCATTCACAAGGTCGCGGAGCGGGTGGTGAAACTCGTCTCGATGGAGCTGCCGGATAACGTCACGCTGGTGCGAGACTACGACCCAAGCCTGCCGGAGCTGGCGCACGATCCAGACCAGATTGAACAGGTGCTGTTGAACATTGTGCGTAACGCGTTGCAGGCGCTGGGCCAGGAGGGTGGCGAAATTATTCTGCGTACCCGTACCGCGTTCCAGCTGACGCTGCACGGCGTGCGTTATCGTCTGGCGGCACGTATTGATGTGGAAGATAACGGGCCGGGGATCCCGCCGCATCTCCAGGACACCCTGTTCTACCCGATGGTCAGCGGTCGCGAAGGCGGCACCGGGCTGGGGTTATCCATAGCCCGAAATTTGATTGACCAACACTCCGGCAAAATTGAATTTACCAGTTGGCCGGGACATACCGAGTTTTCGGTTTTCCTGCCGATTAAAAAATAAAGGTGACGTTTATGCAACGAGGGATAGTCTGGGTAGTCGATGACGATAGCTCCATCCGTTGGGTGCTTGAACGCGCGCTCACAGGAGCGGGATTAAGCTGCACGACGTTTGAGAGCGGCAGCGAGGTGCTCGACGCACTCACCACCAAAACGCCGGACGTTCTGCTCTCGGATATCCGCATGCCGGGCATGGACGGACTGGCGCTCTTAAAGCAGATCAAACAGCGCCACCCTATGCTTCCGGTCATCATAATGACCGCCCACTCCGACCTGGATGCCGCCGTCAGTGCATACCAGCAGGGGGCGTTTGATTACCTGCCAAAACCGTTTGATATCGACGAAGCCGTTGCCCTGGTCGAACGTGCCATCAGCCACTATCAGGAGCAGCAGCAGCCCCGCCACGCGCCGGATTTCGGGCCTACGACGGACATCATCGGTGAAGCGCCGGCCATGCAGGACGTGTTTCGCATCATCGGGCGTCTGTCGCGCTCGTCTATCAGCGTCTTGATTAACGGTGAATCGGGGACCGGTAAAGAGCTGGTCGCACACGCCCTGCATCGCCACAGCCCACGGGCGAAAGCGCCCTTTATCGCCCTGAACATGGCGGCAATCCCCAAAGATTTGATTGAATCTGAGCTGTTCGGCCATGAAAAAGGGGCGTTTACCGGCGCGAATACCATTCGTCAGGGACGCTTTGAACAGGCTGACGGCGGGACGCTATTCCTGGATGAAATTGGCGATATGCCGCTGGATGTGCAGACCCGACTGCTGCGCGTGCTGGCAGATGGCCAGTTTTACCGCGTGGGCGGGTATGCGCCGGTGAAGGTGGACGTGCGTATTATTGCCGCGACGCACCAGAACCTGGAGCTGCGCGTGCAGGAGGGGAAATTCCGTGAGGATTTATTCCATCGCCTGAACGTGATCCGCGTCCACCTGCCGCCGCTGCGCGAGCGTCGGGAAGATATTCCGCGTCTGGCGCGCCATTTCCTGCAAGTGGCAGCCCGCGAGCTGGGCGTGGAAGCCAAGCAGCTTCATCCGGAAACGGATGCCGCCCTCACCCGTCTGGCGTGGCCGGGCAACGTGCGTCAGCTGGAAAACACCTGTCGCTGGCTGACCGTGATGGCTGCCGGACAGGAGGTGTTGATTCAGGATCTCCCTGCCGAGCTGTTTGAAGCCACCGTGCCCGAAAGCACCGCCGGGCATGCGCTGCCGGACAGCTGGGCGACGCTGCTGGCCCAGTGGGCAGATCGCGCGCTGCGTTCCGGTCATCAAAATCTGCTCTCCGAAGCGCAGCCTGAGATGGAGCGCACGTTATTAACTACCGCGCTTCGTCATACCCAGGGCCACAAACAGGAAGCGGCTCGCCTGTTGGGATGGGGTCGAAACACCCTGACGCGCAAGCTGAAAGAGCTGGGAATGGAGTGATCTTACTCCGCTGTGTAAAGGTTATTAATTGAGCGCAAAGTGCCGTTATTTTGCGCTTTACTGTTCCGATGAGTTTTGTATGATCGTGCCCGGAAATTGGGGGGAGCATCATGCTGGAATCATTAGTGACTTTACTTTCGAGCGGAGCAGCAGAAAGCCACACGCCACAAACTGCCGTTGCGGCGGTATTGTGTGCGGCGCTGGTTGGGCTGTTTAGCTAACGAGATGTCGATGAAAAGCCGGGTGGCGCTTCGCTTACCCGGCCTACATCTCGCACTTAAGTAGGCCGGGTAAGGCAAAGCCGCCACCCGGCATTACAGCTTAAATCACCCGCGAGAACTGCTGTAAACGCGCTTTCTGACGCAGATAGGCGTCAAAGCACATGCAGATATTACGAATCAACAGACGCCCTTTCGGCGTGACGACAATCGCGCTTTCCGACACATCCACCAGCCCGTCTTTCGCCAGCGGTGCAATCAGCTTCAGGTCTTCGGCAAAGTAATCGCTGAATTGCAGATCCCATTGCGCTTCCACGTCGCTGAAATCGAGACGGAAGTTGCAGATAAGCGCCTTAATCACATCGCGACGGATGCAGTCGTCACGGGTTAGCGCGATACCGCGCCACAATGCGTTACCCGTTTCATCAACCTGCTGGTAGTAGAGCTTCAGCTCTTTCTGGTTCTGCGCGTAGCAGTCGCCAATCATGCTGATCGCCGAGACGCCCATCCCCAGCAGATCGGTATCGCCCTGGGTGGTGTAACCCTGGAAATTACGGTGCAGGACCCCGTCACGCTGGGCAATCGCCAGCTCATCGTCCGGACGGGCAAAGTGATCCATCCCGATAAACTGATAGCCGGTTTCGGTCAGCGAGGCGATGGTCTCCTGCAAAATGTCCAGCTTCTGCTGGGCGGAAGGCAGATCCGCATCTTTGATTTTGCGCTGAGCGGCGAACAGCGTCGGCAGGTGTGCATAGTTAAAGACGCTCAGACGGTCCGGGTTGAGTTCAGCCACGCGCTTCAGCGTGAAGGCGAAGCTCTCCGGCGTCTGCTTTGGCAGGCCGTAAATCAGGTCGATATTGGTCGACGTAAAGCCGATATCACGCGCGTGGTTGAGTAAGGCAAAGATAAACGCTTCGTCCTGCTCACGGTTTACCAGGCGCTGTACTTCTTTGTTGAAGTCCTGCACGCCCATACTCAGACGATTGAAGCCTTCGGCGCGTAAATGATCCAGCACACCCAGTTCGATTTCACGCGGATCGACCTCGATCGAAATTTCGGCGTCGTCGTTAAACCTGAAATTGCCGCGCAATAGCGCCATCAGACGGCTGATCTGCGCTTTATTCAGGTAGGTTGGCGTACCGCCGCCCCAGTGAAGCTGGCTGACGTGGCGCCCTTTAAACAGCGGTGCGCGGTGCAGAATTTCCTGCTCTAGCGCATCGAGGTATTGATCGGCTTTATGCTGCTGGCGGGTAACGATTTTATTGCAACCGCAGAAGTAGCAGAGCTTGTGGCAGAACGGAATATGGACGTAGAGCGACAGCGGGCGCTCGGGATAGCGCGCCACAGCTTGCTGAAAATCCGCCTCGCCGAAAGCGTCAGAGAACTCCAGCGCGGTGGGGTATGAGGTATAACGCGGCCCGGAATAGTTATATTTCTGGATCAGGGCCAAATCCCAGTCGATAGATGGTACAGACATGCTCACTCCTTCCGTTGGTGTCGCGTTCGTATACGGCGGCCCGTTCTGGTCCCGTTACGGGACATCATTCGGGTGCGCAGCCACTTCTGTCGCCGCGACAACCGCCGTAGTTTAACGAATAACCACACCAGATAACATATAACCGGAAGGGTTATAAGCAGGACGAGTGTACCTGCCGGGTGCAAATGTTAGTTTCCACCTTTCAGCAGACGCATCATATCTTCCTGCTTTTCGTCTTCCTCTTCGTCTTCTTCATCATCGTAGGACAGACCCAGCTTCTGCATCAGTTCATCAATGCGGTCCAGTTTGGCGTCCACCCAGGACTGCTCTTCTGCGGTCAGGGTCTCGCCCTCTTCAAGACGTTCCAGCAGCGCGTCCAGGCGCTCATCGTTCTCCAGCATATCCAGCTCAGCCTGCGGTGAAAGCATAGGTTTCTCGCTCTTTGGTTTGTGCTGCTTAGTGACCGGCGTGTCTGTCACGCCCAGTGGAATGGGAGTTTTACTGCCGATACGAGGATCTTTCTGCTGTTTGCCTTTTGCAGAAGCGCCTGCGGCACCGCCACCGTTAGCACGGCTACCCGAAGCATGGCCACGATGTTTTTTATCGCGTTTGCGATCGCGCGCTTCCTGGTTCAATTCTTCGCGCGTTTTGCGGCGTGCTTTTGCAGGGCGTTTCGCGCCCGCTGCGGAGGTCGGTTTTTTCATGATGTTTTATCTTTAAGTCGTTTTCTTCAGTATAGAATTGCGGCGAAATCTAGCAGAAAGCAAGCAAAGAAAAAAGGCGACAGAGCAATCTGTCGCCTTTTTTCCTGACTCACAACCCTTAGCGGGTCAGACATTCCCTGTTTGCCTACAACAAACCCTGTTAATCCCTTGGCTACTACCGTCCGTGATACGGTTCCGTTTCCTGTTAAATACGCCTCCAGGCGCCGGTCGTCCTGACAATCCTGAGTCTTCGCCTCCTGGCGCTCCTGACCCTTATCCTTAAGTCGTTATCCTGTTGGCATCCTCGCCCTGGCACATACTTTACCTTGTTCCCTTAAACTAACAAGCAATGACAAGGTACAAAACCGGATTTTCAGATAATTACTCATTATTAACTCATTGAATTTTAATATTTTGAGTTTTTTTGCGCCTGCGATTTCTCTTAAATTTCTCATACACATAAGGGCAGATCTCTCACACTCAGTAGGGTTTTCACTTACATGTCAATGACGATGGGAAAAGCCTTTTGCCCGCATTCAGGTATAATCCCCCGCAGATTACGATTTTTGGAGACGACCACGTGACTACCTGGAACTACCAACAGACGCATTTTGTCACCAGTGCGCCCGATATTCGCCACTTGCCCTCAGACACAGGGATTGAAGTGGCATTTGCTGGCCGCTCCAATGCGGGAAAATCCAGCGCCCTGAATACGCTGACCAATCAGAAAAACCTGGCGCGTACCTCAAAAACACCTGGCCGTACTCAGCTGATTAACCTGTTTGAAGTGGCTGAAGGCAAACGCCTGGTCGATTTACCGGGCTACGGTTACGCGCAGGTACCGGAAGAGATGAAGATCAAATGGCAGCGTGCGCTGGGAGAATACCTGGAAAAACGCATGTGCCTGAAAGGTCTGGTGGTGCTGATGGATATTCGTCATCCGCTGAAAGATCTCGATCAACAGATGATTGACTGGGCGGTGGCAAGCGATATTGCGGTGCTGGTACTGCTGACAAAAGCGGATAAGCTGGCGAGCGGCGCGCGCAAGGCGCAGGTGAACAAGGTGCGTGAAGCGGTGCTGGCATTCAACGGTGATGTGCAGGTCGAACCGTTCTCCTCGCTGAAAAAACAGGGCGTGGATAAACTGCGACAGAAGCTGGACTGCTGGTTTAACGATCTGGAACCGGCGACAGAAGCGGAAGCAGAATAACAACAGGCGCGGTGATGACCGCGCTTTTTTTTGCCTAAAATTTTCTTTGCCGCAATAAAAAACGCCCCAGTCATTACTGACTGGGGCGGCTAAAATATTCAGCCAAATCCGATTACGTGAAGTAAAAGGTCTGAAAGATAGAACATCTTACCTCTGTACCCTACGTCGTTAACTCTACTCTTTTTTTATCGCTGGACAAAGCACTTTTTGTAGTTTTTTTTCATTCTTTACATAGGGAATTCTAATGATCGTCACAAAAAGCGCGTACTTATGTTGCTTACTTACATAAAACGCGCGTTATTCCGATAACCCTTAGTGAGCTTGATCCCAGTTTTCGCCGCTGCCGACTTCCACCAGCAACGGTACGTCCAGCTTCATGCTGTTTTCCATCAGCTCGTGGATCTTCCCGGAGACCGTCTCCAGATCGTCTTTATGAACTTCAAAGACCAGTTCATCGTGTACCTGCATGATCATTTTCACGCGCGGTTTCTCTTTTTCCAGCCAGGCATCTACGGCGATCATCGCGCGTTTAATGATGTCTGCCGCCGTGCCCTGCATAGGGGCGTTGATCGCAGCACGTTCGGCACCCGCGCGGCGCGCGGCGTTGCTGGATTTGATATCCGGAAGGTAGAGACGACGCCCGTCCAGCGTTTCAACGTAGCCTTTCTCTTTTGCCTGCGCACGGGTCCGCTCCATATATTCCAGCACGCCCGGATACCGCTCGAAGTAGAGATCCATATACTTCTGCGACTCTTTACGCGGAATGTTGAGCTGGCGTGAGAGGCCAAAGGCACTCATGCCGTAAATCAGACCGAAGTTGATCGCTTTTGCGCTACGACGCTGTTCGTTTGTCACGCTTTCCAGCGGCAGCCCAAACACTTCGGCAGCGGTAGCCCGGTGGATGTCCTTCCCTTCGGCAAATGCCGTCAGCAGGCCCTGGTCGCGCGACAGGTGCGCCATAATGCGCAGTTCGATTTGCGAGTAGTCCGCGGAGACAATCAGGTAATCCTCTGGCGCAATGAAAGCCTGGCGAATACGGCGGCCCTCTTCATTACGCACCGGAATGTTCTGAAGGTTGGGATCGGTTGACGAAAGTCGCCCGGTCGCCGCCACTGCCTGGTGATAAGAGGTGTGTACGCGGCCCGTTTTCGGGTTGATCATCAGCGGCAGTTTGTCGGTATAGGTCGATTTCAGCTTAGCCAGACCACGGTATTGCAGAATAACTTTAGGCAGCGGGTAGTCCAGCGCCAGCTCTTCCAGCACCTCTTCAGACGTTGAAGGGGCACCGCCCGGGGTTTTCTTCAGCGGCTTGATACCCTGTTTTTCAAACAGGATGGTTTGCAGCTGTTTCGGTGACGACAGGTTAAATGCCTCGCCAGCAAGCTCATGCGCTTTCTGTTCAAGCTCGGTCAGACGCTGCGCCAGCTCGCCAGAGTGGTTATGCAGCACCGTTGGGTCAATTTTAACGCCGTTGCGCTCAATGCGGGACAGCACAGGCACCAGCGGCATCTCAATGTTCTGGAACACATTCAGCGGCCCTTCGTGCTTCTGCAATTTCGGCCACATTTTGAGATGCAGCTGTAGCGTGACGTCAGCGTCTTCCGCGGCGTAGCGGCCTGCTTCTTCCAGCGCAATCTGGTTAAAGGTCAGCTGATTTTTGCCCTTACCGGCAATTTCTTCAAAGGTGATGGTTTTGTGTTTCAGCCAACGATCGGATAAGGAATCCATATCATGGCGGCCCGCCACGCTGTCCAGAATGTAAGATTCCAGCATGGTGTCAAAGGCGATACCCCGCAGCTCAATGCCATAATTTTGCAAAATACCGCGGTCGTACTTCAGGTTTTGCCCGACCTTCAGCGCTTTCTCGTCTTCCAGAATCGGCTTCAGCAGTTCTAAGGCACGCTCGCGAGAGATTTGCTCCGGCGCATCCAGATAGTCATGAGCTACCGGAACATAGGCTGCAACACCCGGCTCCGTCGCGAATGACAGGCCCACCATATTGGCAGAAATGTTATCGAGGCTGTCCGTTTCGGTATCGAAAGCAAATACTGGCGCTTTTTTCAGCTTTTCAATCCAGGCGACGAGCTGTGATTCCTCAAGGACGGTTTCATAGTTGTCGAAGGAGAGCGCTATTGCTTCTTCTTCAGCCTGCTCTTCAGCATCGACAACGATGGTCTCTTTCGGCTTCGCCGCAGGTTTTGCCCCTTTCGCCTGAAGCCATTTGCCAGCTTCAACATCCGCAGTCCAGCGTTTAAATTCGTATTTTCTGAACAGGCCAAGCAGTTCGTCGGCGGCAGGTTCCTGCACTTCCAGCTGCTCGCAGGTAAGTTCCAGCTCTACGTCAGTTTTGATGGTGGCCAACTGGTAGGAGAGATAAGCCACCTCTTTGTTATCGGCAAGCTTTCCGGCCATGGTTTTTGCGCCACGGAAGGTAAGACCGGCAATTTTGTCGGACTCTGCATACAGCGTATCCAGCCCGCCCAGCCCTTGCAGCAGCGCCTGAGCTGTTTTTTCGCCCACGCCCGGCACGCCAGGAATATTGTCCGAGGAATCGCCCATCAGGGCGAGGAAATCAATAATGAGTTCTGGCGGCACGCCATATTTGGTGACCACTTCTTCCGGGCCAAGAATGGTGTTGGTCATGGTGTTGATCAGCGTGATCCCAGGCGTGACCAGCTGCGCCATGTCTTTATCACCGGTACTGATCAAGACCGGGCGGCCTGCTTTTTCCGCTTCGCGCGCCAGCGTACCTATTACGTCGTCAGCTTCAACGCCCGAGACCGCCAGCAGGGGCAGCCCCATCGCTTTCACCATAGCGTGCAGTGGTTCAATCTGCGCACGCAGATCGTCAGGCATCGGAGGACGGTGTGATTTGTAATGCTCAAATAATTCATCACGGAAGGTTTTACCCTTCGCATCAAACACCACGGCCGCATGAGTTGGGTGGTATTGCAGAATCAGGCTGCGCAGCATATTCAGCACGCCGTACATTGCGCCGGTAGGTTCCCCTGCGCTGTTGGTCAGAGGAGGAAACGCATGATACGCCCGATACAGATAAGAAGAGCCATCGACGAGTATAAGTGGGTTTTCTGGGATCTGAACCATAATGTCCGTGCCTTTTATGAATTTATGGGTAAAGGATGCCACAGAAGGATGAAAACATCAGGTTTTAGCGCTTTATACAGAAAAAGATTTTGCGATCGGGAAGATCGCTCGCAAAACAAAACTGTGGATAAGTTTGTGCATATTTTTAATACAGGTGAATAAGAGTTCGATAAAACTGATGCCGGAAACTAAATTATCGAACAAAATCAATGTATTAATATAAGATCAATGAAGATCATGCCTTACTGATGGTTATTTAGTCTATGTGGATATAAGACTTAAGCACTCTGTCTATATAGAAAAATTGGCTGCCTGGCAGTAAAGGCCGGAAGCCTCTTCGCGTGAAAGCGCCCTGGTCTAAGCGAATTTCTGATAAGATCGGCGCCCAGCACCGGATAGCCGGCTGCTCAATTACAGCTAACTATCTGAAAAAATTCATCATGTCGAGAATACTCGCTGCGATAACATTATTGTTAAGCGTCATTTTAACTATCCTGGTTACCATCGCCTGTTCTGTGCCAATCATCATTGCCGGAATAATTAAGCTCCTGCTGCCTGTCCCTCCGGTATGGCGTGCGGTATCTGCTTTTTGTAATTTTATGATGTACTGCTGGTGTGAAGGGCTGGCGATCCTGTTGCATCTGAACCCCTGGCTGAAGTGGGATGTTCAGGGTCTGGAGAAGCTGAACAAAAAGAACTGGTATCTGCTGATCTGCAATCATCACAGCTGGGCTGACATCGTTGTATTGTGTGTGCTGTTTCGCAAACACATTCCGATGAACAAATACTTTCTGAAACAGCAGCTGGCCTGGGTGCCTTTCATTGGTCTGGCCTGCTGGGCGCTGGATATGCCGTTTATGAAACGCTATTCACGCAGCTATTTGCTTCGTCATCCGGAACGCCGCGGTAAGGACGTGGAAACCACGCGCCGTTCCTGCGAGAAGTTTCGCGCGCATCCCACCACCATTGTTAACTTCGTCGAAGGATCTCGCTTTACCGAAGAGAAGCGTCAGCAGACTCGCTCTCCCTATCAGAATCTGTTGCCGCCAAAGGCTGCGGGCATCGCAATGGCGCTCAACGTGCTGGGTGAGCAGTTCGATAAATTGCTGAACGTAACGCTCTGCTATCCGGAAAACGACAGGACGCCGTTCTACGATATGCTCAGCGGCAAGCTGACGCGTATCGTTGTCCACGTTGATCTGGTCGCCGTCAACACTGAACTGCACGGGGATTACGTAAACGATAAAAACTTCAAACGTCGTTTCCAGCTTTGGCTTAATACACTCTGGAAAGAGAAAGACGAACAGATAGCGCAGGTAAAATCTTCATACAAAAACGCCGGTCAGTGACCGGCGTTTTTCTTTATGTTTGTTACTTTTTCTCAACCAGGTATTTCACGGTATCAGCGTACTGTTGTACGAAGATATCCATGCTGGTCGTGTCCATACCACGCGTATTCACCTGGTATTTGCCGTTAACATACATCGCCGGCACGCCCTGCAACTGGAAGTCAGCGGCAGCTTTTTCCTGCTGTGCCACGAGAGATTTCACCACAAAACTGTTCCAGGCCGCGTCGTAGTCTTCACCTTTCACACCGGCATCCACGAACACCTTACGGATATCTGCCGTGGTTTGTACGGTCTGGGTTTTCTGTACGGCTTCAAACATAGGCGCGGTGATCTTATCTTCCACACCCAGCGCAATCGCAACCGCCCATGCCTGAGTCAGATCTTTACCCAGTGGGCCAAGGAACTCAACGTGGTATTTCGTCATTTTAGTGCCTTCCGGCAGCTTTTTCTTCACGTTGTCAGAAACATGAAGTACCTGCTCAAACTCGTAGCAATGCGGGCAGTAGAAGGAGAAGAACTCCAGCACCTGAGGCTCGCCAGCAACAGGCTTGTCCAGCGTGATGTACTGCTTGCCGTCGGTAAACTGCGCAGCAGTTGCGCTAAATGCCAGAATCATACCAGCCAGCGCCAGCCAAATTTTTTTCATGATTAACTCTCTCCTGGGTGTGTCCAATTAATACATCGGCGTTAATTGCAAAGGGGGTTCCTGTAGAACCTTAACCTGCTCGGTAAATGTGGATATCTGGTTGCGCCAGTAATCCTCCCCGGTAAGCCAGGGGAAATTTCGGGGAAAAGCCGGGTCTTCCCAACGCCTGATTAACCACGCGAGATAATAAACAAAACGCATCGCACGTAAAGGCTCTATCAAGGCAATTTCGTCTGAATTAAAGGGGCTAAATTCTTCATAAGCTTCAATTATGGTCTCAAGCTGCATGCGCTGCTCGGCTTTATCACCGTTGAGCAGCATCCACAGATCCTGCACCGCGGGTCCCATACGAGCGTCATCAAGATCGACAAATAGCGGCCCGTCGCGCCAGAGAATATTCCCGGCGTGGCAGTCACCGTGCAGGCGTAGAGCAGCAATATCATCACGCCAGCAGGCTTTTACAGCATCAATAAGCTTATCGGTCGCTGTGAGGAAATGACCCTTTAGCGCATTCGGGATCAGCGCCGATGTATCGAATACCTGGCGCGGCTCAATAAGATATTCCTGAACACCGATCGTCGGACGGGCAACAAATGTTTTTTTACGTCCGGTCTGATGAATGCGCCCCAGATAGCGGGCAACCCATTCCATCTGATCGATATTATCCGCCTCAAACTGTCTCCCGCCCAGGCTCGGAAATACTGCGTAATAAAAGCCCTGATGGGTCAGCAGCGTCTGGTTATTGAATTTGAGCGGTGCCGCAACGGGAACATCGTCAACCAGCAGATCGTGGGCAAACTGATGTTCTTCCTGAATTTGTTCTGCGGACCAGCGCTGTGGACGGTAAAACTTTACGACAAAGCGCTGGCGCTCTTCGTCCTGAAATTGATAGACGCGGTTTTCGTAGCTGTTTAAAGGGGTTAACCCGGAATCCACCCGAATACCCTGCTCGAACAGCGCATCCATAATGGTATCCGGGTGTAATGTCTGGAAAGTAAAAGCCTGGTCGTTCATCCGATCATCCGGAAATTATACGAATGATTCAGGATATCATCTTGTGGCGATTTCGGTGGCTCCGCTTACAAGCTTTTACTCTTTAATTACGCCTCGGGCGCGCAGTAATGCGGTTTTAAAATCTTCCTCATAGTCTTTCTGAATCCCAGGAATTACAGCATCTTTAGCCGAATCACGCATTTTGAGGTGGTAGATCAGGATGTCGTCAGAAAGGTCTGCCAGTTCGCCATCAAAACCTGACTCTTTCGCCAGTTTCTGTAAAAATTGCATCAGATTCAGCTCTGGCTCTTTTTGCCAGGCCGGCTGGAGAAGCTCAATGACTTCATTAAGACGTTTACATTTCATGGTAGTGCTCCTTTCATTTAGAGAGACACGTTAGCAGGGTCAATCCCACAATAAAAGAGGCGATATTCGTGAATCAATGCCAGGAAATCATCGGGGTCGTTCTGGCCGGGGGCAGGGCAACGCGAATGGGCGGAAAGGATAAGGGTCTTCAGCTCCTGAACAATACCCCCTTGTGGCAGCATGTTGCTGATACGCTGGCAAATCAGGTGTCGTCGATGGCGATCAGCGCTAACCGGCATATTGATATTTATCAGCGCAGCGGGTATCCGGTTTATCAGGATAACCTGGTGGACTACCCTGGCCCGCTGGCGGGAATGCTTTCCGTTATGCAGCAGTCGCACGGGGAGTGGTTTCTCTTTTGTTCATGTGATACGCCCTTCATCCCGTCCTGTCTGGTAGAACGTCTGGTTCAGCGGCGCGATGGTGCTCCCGTCGTCTGGGTACACGACGGTGAACGCGACCATCCGACTATCGCATTGATGAATCGCTCGTTAATACCCGTACTGGAAGATTACCTGGCCGCAGGGGAGCGACGCGTAATGGTTTTTATGCGCCAGTCAGGAGGTCATTCCGTTGATTTCAGCGACATGAAATCAGCATTTGTGAATGTGAACACCACGGAAGATTTAAAGATGATGCAGGTGAAGAAATGATACCCGTTTTAGCGATCTCTGCCTGGAGTGGCACCGGGAAGACTACGCTGCTAAAAAAATTGATACCTGCGCTTTGCGTCAAAGGTATTCGTCCCGGATTGATTAAGCATACGCACCATAACATGGATGTCGATAAGCCCGGGAAAGATAGCTATGAGCTGCGTAAGGCTGGCGCTGCACAAACGATGGTGGCGAGTAACCAGCGCTGGGCGTTAATGACCGAAACACCGGATGAAGCACCGCTGGATCTCGCTTACCTTGTCAGCCGGATGGATCACTCCACGCTGGATCTGGTACTGGTTGAGGGATTTAAGCATGAAGCTGTTGCGAAGATCCTGCTGTTCAGAAGCGATGCCGGGCATGACGTAAGTGAATTAACGCTGGATGAACATGTGATTGCCGTGGCCAGTGACATTGCGTTGACGCTGGAAGTACCGGTACTGAATTTGAATGACGTGGAGGGCATTGCAGAGTTTATTGTGACGTGGAGTATGCAGTGACTCGCCGGGTGGCGGCTTCGCCTTACCCGGCCTGCAAAATTCAGGGGTACAAAAACGCAAAAAGGCCATCCTTCCGGATGGCCTCTTCACTTGTTTGATGCCTGGCAGTTCCCTACTCTCACATGGGGAGACCCCACACTACCATCGGCGCTACGGCGTTTCACTTCTGAGTTCGGCATGGGGTCAGGTGGGACCACCGCGCTAAAGCCGCCAGGCAAATTCTGTTAATCTGTATCAGGCTGAAATTTGATTGTCTGTCTCTTCGCCAAAACATCTTCGGCGTTGTAAGGTTAAGCCTCACGGTTCATTAGTATCGGTTAGCTCAACGCATCGCTGCGCTTACACACCCGACCTATCAACGTCGTCGTCTTCAACGTTCCTTCAGGAGACTTAAAGTCTCAGGGAGAACTCATCTCGGGGCAAGTTTCGTGCTTAGATGCTTTCAGCACTTATCTCTTCCGCATTTAGCTACCGGGCAGTGCCATTGGCATGACAACCCGAACACCAGTGATGCGTCCACTCCGGTCCTCTCGTACTAGGAGCAGCCCCCCTCAATTCTCCAGCGCCCACGGCAGATAGGGACCGAACTGTCTCACGACGTTCTAAACCCAGCTCGCGTACCACTTTAAATGGCGAACAGCCATACCCTTGGGACCTACTTCAGCCCCAGGATGTGATGAGCCGACATCGAGGTGCCAAACACCGCCGTCGATATGAACTCTTGGGCGGTATCAGCCTGTTATCCCCGGAGTACCTTTTATCCGTTGAGCGATGGCCCTTCCATTCAGAACCACCGGATCACTATGACCTGCTTTCGCACCTGCTCGCGCCGTCACGCTCGCAGTCAAGCTGGCTTATGCCATTGCACTAACCTCCTGATGTCCGACCAGGATTAGCCAACCTTCGTGCTCCTCCGTTACTCTTTGGGAGGAGACCGCCCCAGTCAAACTACCCACCAGACACTGTCCGCAACCCGGATTACGGGTCTACGTTAGAACACCAGCCATTAAAGGGTGGTATTTCAAGGGCGGCTCCACGCAGACTGGCGTCCACGCTTCAAAGCCTCCCACCTATCCTACACATCAAGGACCAGTGTTCAGTGTCAAGCTATAGTAAAGGTTCACGGGGTCTTTCCGTCTTGCCGCGGGTACACTGCATCTTCACAGCGAGTTCAATTTCACTGAGTCTCGGGTGGAGACAGCCTGGCCATCATTACGCCATTCGTGCAGGTCGGAACTTACCCGACAAGGAATTTCGCTACCTTAGGACCGTTATAGTTACGGCCGCCGTTTACCGGGGCTTCGATCAAGAGCTTCGCGTTGCCGCTAACCCCATCAATTAACCTTCCGGCACCGGGCAGGCGTCACACCGTATACGTCCACTTTCGTGTTTGCACAGTGCTGTGTTTTTAATAAACAGTTGCAGCCAGCTGGTATCTTCGACTGATTTCAGCTCCGCCCGCAGGGGCTTCACCTACATATCAGCGTGCCTTCTCCCGAAGTTACGGCACCATTTTGCCTAGTTCCTTCACCCGAGTTCTCTCAAGCGCCTTGGTATTCTCTACCTGACCACCTGTGTCGGTTTGGGGTACGATTTCGTGTTACCTGATGCTTAGAGGCTTTTCCTGGAAGCAGGGCATTTATCACTTCAGCACCGTAGTGCCTCGTCATCACACCTCAGCGTTAATAAGGTACCGGATTTACCTGGAACCTCCGCCTACATGCTTAAACCGGGACAACCGTCGCCCGGCTGACATAGCCTTCTCCGTCCCCCCTTCGCAGTAACACCAAGTACAGGAATATTAACCTGTTTCCCATCGACTACGCCTTTCGGCCTCGCCTTAGGGGTCGACTCACCCTGCCCCGATTAACGTTGGACAGGAACCCTTGGTCTTCCGGCGAGCGGGCTTTTCACCCGCTTTATCGTTACTTATGTCAGCATTCGCACTTCTGATACCTCCAGCATGCCTCACAGCACACCTTCAACGGCTTACAGAACGCTCCCCTACCCAACAACGCATAGCGTCGCTGCCGCAGCTTCGGTGCATGGTTTAGCCCCGTTACATCTTCCGCGCAGGCCGACTCGACCAGTGAGCTATTACGCTTTCTTTAAATGATGGCTGCTTCTAAGCCAACATCCTGGCTGTCTGTGCCTTCCCACATCGTTTCCCACTTAACCATGACTTTGGGACCTTAGCTGGCGGTCTGGGTTGTTTCCCTCTTCACGACGGACGTTAGCACCCGCCGTGTGTCTCCCGTGATAACATTCTTCGGTATTCGTAGTTTGCATCGGGTTGGTAAGCCGGGATGGCCCCCTAGCCGAAACAGTGCTCTACCCCCGAAGATGAGTTCACGAGGCGCTACCTAAATAGCTTTCGGGGAGAACCAGCTATCTCCCGGTTTGATTGGCCTTTCACCCCCAGCCACAGGTCATCCGCTAATTTTTCAACATTAGTCGGTTCGGTCCTCCAGTTAGTGTTACCCAACCTTCAACCTGCCCATGGCTAGATCACCGGGTTTCGGGTCTATACCCTGCAACTTAACGCCCAGTTAAGACTCGGTTTCCCTTCGGCTCCCCTATACGGTTAACCTTGCTACAGAATATAAGTCGCTGACCCATTATACAAAAGGTACGCAGTCACCCCATAAAGAGGCTCCCACTGCTTGTACGTACACGGTTTCAGGTTCTTTTTCACTCCCCTCGCCGGGGTTCTTTTCGCCTTTCCCTCACGGTACTGGTTCACTATCGGTCAGTCAGGAGTATTTAGCCTTGGAGGATGGTCCCCCCATATTCAGACAGGATACCACGTGTCCCGCCCTACTCTTCGAGTTCACAGCATGTGCATTTTCGTGTACGGGACTATCACCCTGTACCGTCGGACTTTCCAGACCGTTCCACTAACACACACGCTGATTCAGACTCCGGGCTGCTCCCCGTTCGCTCGCCGCTACTGGGGGAATCTCGGTTGATTTCTTTTCCTCGGGGTACTTAGATGTTTCAGTTCCCCCGGTTCGCCTCGTTAACCTATGTATTCAGTTAACGATAGTGTGTCGAAACACACTGGGTTTCCCCATTCGGACATCGCCGGGTCAAAGGTTCATATCACCTCGCCGGCGCTTTTCGCAGATTAGCACGTCCTTCATCGCCTCTGACTGCCAGGGCATCCACCGTGTACGCTTAGTCGCTTAACCTCACAACCCGAAGATGTTTCACTTCTGATTGCGAAAATTTGAGAGACTCGAACACACCATTAAAGATGTGTCGTTTCAATTTTCAGCTTGATCCAGATTTTTAAAGAGCAAATATCTCAAACATGACTCGCAAGTCAGTTTTGAGATATGACGGCAGGTGACTTTCACTCACGAACCAGCAAGTGGCGTCCCCTAGGGGATTCGAACCCCTGTTACCGCCGTGAAAGGGCGGTGTCCTGGGCCTCTAGACGAAGGGGACGTATAAGTCTCAATCGCAAGACGCCTTGCTATTTACTTTTCATCAGACAATCTGTGTGAGCACTACAAAGGCAGGTTCTTTAAGGTAAGGAGGTGATCCAACCGCAGGTTCCCCTACGGTTACCTTGTTACGACTTCACCCCAGTCATGAATCACAAAGTGGTAAGCGCCCTCCCGAAGGTTAAGCTACCTACTTCTTTTGCAACCCACTCCCATGGTGTGACGGGCGGTGTGTACAAGGCCCGGGAACGTATTCACCGTGGCATTCTGATCCACGATTACTAGCGATTCCGACTTCATGGAGTCGAGTTGCAGACTCCAATCCGGACTACGACGCACTTTATGAGGTCCGCTTGCTCTCGCGAGGTCGCTTCTCTTTGTATGCGCCATTGTAGCACGTGTGTAGCCCTACTCGTAAGGGCCATGATGACTTGACGTCATCCCCACCTTCCTCCAGTTTATCACTGGCAGTCTCCTTTGAGTTCCCGGCCTAACCGCTGGCAACAAAGGATAAGGGTTGCGCTCGTTGCGGGACTTAACCCAACATTTCACAACACGAGCTGACGACAGCCATGCAGCACCTGTCTCAGAGTTCCCGAAGGCACCAATCCATCTCTGGAAAGTTCTCTGGATGTCAAGAGTAGGTAAGGTTCTTCGCGTTGCATCGAATTAAACCACATGCTCCACCGCTTGTGCGGGCCCCCGTCAATTCATTTGAGTTTTAACCTTGCGGCCGTACTCCCCAGGCGGTCGACTTAACGCGTTAGCTCCGGAAGCCACGCCTCAAGGGCACAACCTCCAAGTCGACATCGTTTACGGCGTGGACTACCAGGGTATCTAATCCTGTTTGCTCCCCACGCTTTCGCACCTGAGCGTCAGTCTTTGTCCAGGGGGCCGCCTTCGCCACCGGTATTCCTCCAGATCTCTACGCATTTCACCGCTACACCTGGAATTCTACCCCCCTCTACAAGACTCTAGCCTGCCAGTTTCGAATGCAGTTCCCAGGTTGAGCCCGGGGATTTCACATCCGACTTGACAGACCGCCTGCGTGCGCTTTACGCCCAGTAATTCCGATTAACGCTTGCACCCTCCGTATTACCGCGGCTGCTGGCACGGAGTTAGCCGGTGCTTCTTCTGCGGGTAACGTCAATTGCTGAGGTTATTAACCTCAACACCTTCCTCCCCGCTGAAAGTACTTTACAACCCGAAGGCCTTCTTCATACACGCGGCATGGCTGCATCAGGCTTGCGCCCATTGTGCAATATTCCCCACTGCTGCCTCCCGTAGGAGTCTGGACCGTGTCTCAGTTCCAGTGTGGCTGGTCATCCTCTCAGACCAGCTAGGGATCGTCGCCTAGGTGAGCCGTTACCCCACCTACTAGCTAATCCCATCTGGGCACATCCGATGGCAAGAGGCCCGAAGGTCCCCCTCTTTGGTCTTGCGACGTTATGCGGTATTAGCTACCGTTTCCAGTAGTTATCCCCCTCCATCAGGCAGTTTCCCAGACATTACTCACCCGTCCGCCACTCGTCAGCGAAGCAGCAAGCTGCTTCCTGTTACCGTTCGACTTGCATGTGTTAGGCCTGCCGCCAGCGTTCAATCTGAGCCATGATCAAACTCTTCAATTTAAAAGTTTGATGCTCAATGAATTAAACTTCGTAATGAATTACGTGTTCACTCGTTGAGACTTGGTATTCATTTAGTGTCCGAGGACATTAAGAATCCATGTCACTTTGAGTGCCCACACAGATTGTCTGATAAATTGTTAAAGAGCAGTGCCGCTTCGTTTTCGCTGCGGCGCGGGGTGTGCATATTACGCTTTCCCGCTTCAGAGTCAAGCGTTTATTTTGCTTTTCTCTGCTGACCCGGCGGCTTGCGTGCCGTTGTTCCGTGTCAGTGGAGGCGCATTATAGGGAGTTCTTCTGAAGTGACAAGAGGAAATTTAAAAAAAGTTTCTGACCGTGTTTTTTTTCACCAAAAGCGATGAGATCAAGCTACAAATTGTTCTATTTGATGTATCTGCAACCACAATCACACCTGAGATGGCATAATTAGCCGCATCACTATTTAAGGAATAAAAGCGATGCCATTAAGCGCACAACAGCTGGCAGCCCAAAAAAACCTGTCGTATGTGCTGGCAGAGAAACTGGCGCAGCTGATCTTAGCGGGTAAATATGCGCCAGGTAGCATCCTGCCCAGCGAGATGGAACTGGGCGAGCAGTTTGGCGTAAGCCGGACCGCCGTTCGCGAAGCGGTAAAAACATTAACGGCGAAAGGAATGGTGCTTCCACGTCCGCGCATTGGCACCCGCGTTATGCCTCAGGGAAACTGGAACTTTCTCGATCAGGAGTTACTCACCTGGTGGATGACCGAAGATAACTTTAATCAGGTCGTCGATCACTTTCTGGTTATGCGCAGCAGTCTTGAGCCTCAGGCCTGCCTGCTTGCCGCCACGCTCGGTACGGCAGAGCAAAAAGCGCAGCTCAATACGCTTATGGAAGAGATGGTGGATCTGAAAAAGCATTTTAACCGCGAGCGCTGGATAGAGGTCGATATGGCCTGGCATGAACATATCTATAATATGAGCGCCAATCCTTTCCTGACCTCCTTTGCTTCTTTATTCCATTCTGTGTACCACACTTACTTTACCTCTATCACACAGGATGAGGTGGTGAAGCTGGATCTGCATCAGGCGATAGTCGATGCCATCCAGGAGAGCGACGGGCAGCGAGCCCTGAGTGCGTGCCAGGCGTTGCTGGCCGCGCCAACCCACCAGCAGGTAAATAAATGACAGAGAAAAAAGCACGCAGTATGGCCGGATTGCCGTGGATTGCAGCCATGGCGTTCTTTATGCAGGCACTGGATGCCACTATCCTCAATACCGCCCTTCCCGCAATAGCCCAAAGCCTTAACCGCTCCCCGCTGGCGATGCAGTCCGCCATCATCAGTTATACCCTGACGGTGGCGATGCTTATTCCGGTCAGCGGCTGGCTGGCCGATCGTTTCGGTACGCGTAAAGTGTTCATGCTGGCGGTGACGCTGTTCACCCTCGGTTCTCTGGCTTGCGCCCTCTCCACCTCTCTGACGGAACTGGTTGTCTTCCGCGTTCTACAGGGAATAGGCGGCGCGATGATGATGCCCGTCGCGCGTCTGGCGTTATTGCGCGCCTATCCGCGCAGCGAACTGCTCCCGGTACTCAACTTCGTGACGATGCCGGGGCTGGTCGGCCCGATACTTGGCCCGGTTCTCGGTGGCGTACTGGTGACCTGGGCAAGCTGGCACTGGATCTTCCTGATTAATATTCCGATTGGTGTGGCAGGGCTGATTTATGCCCGCAAATATATGCCGAACTTCACCACGCCAAGACGCAGCTTCGATATGGGCGGCTTCTTCCTGTTTGGCCTGAGCCTGGTTCTGTTCTCCAGCGGGATGGAGCTGTTTGGCGAGAAAATCGTAGCGACATGGCTGGCGCTGGCCGTCATCCTCAGCGGTATTCTGCTGTTCCTTCTATATATACGTCATGCGCGTCGCCATCCGACACCGCTTATCTCTTTATCTCTGTTTAACACCCGAACGTTTTCCGTCGGGATCGCGGGCAATATTGCCTCGCGTCTGGGCACGGGCTGCGTACCGTTCCTGATGCCGCTGATGCTCCAGGTCGGTTTCGGCTATCCGGCCCTGATTGCTGGCTGCATGATGGCCCCCACGGCAATGGGCTCGATTCTGGCAAAATCGACGGTCACGCAGGTGCTGCGCTGGTTTGGCTATCGTAAGACGTTGGTTGGCGTGACGGTCTTTATCGGATTGATGATTGCACAGTTCTCCCTGCAATCTGCGGCGTTACCCATCTGGATGCTGATCCTGCCGCTGTTTGTACTGGGGATGGCCATGTCGACGCAATTCACGTCAATGAACACCATCACCCTTGCAGACCTCACCGACGAAAACGCCAGCAGCGGTAACAGCGTACTGGCGGTCACCCAACAGCTGTCGATCAGCCTCGGGGTTGCCGTGAGCGCAGCGGTACTGCGGTTTTATGAAGGGTTTGACGGTACGAATACCGTTGAGCAGTTCCACTATACCTTTATCACCATGGGCGCGCTTACCGTGGTATCGGCGGTGGTCTTTATGTTGTTAAAACCAAAAGACGGCCGGAACCTGATTAAAGAGCGTCATAAAGAGAAGGCTAAACCGAACCGCGTTCCATCAGAACAGGAGTAAGCTGCAAACGTTGCTGTTGCAGCGTGGGCTGCGCCATCCGGTGGATCAACACATCGATGGCCAGCTCACCCAGTTCATCTTTCGGCTGATGGATGGTAGTCAGCGGCGGCGTCATGTAGCGCGCAAGTTCAATGTCATCGTAACCGACGATCGCCATGTCGTCCGGAACACGCAGTCCCGCCTGATACAGCGCCTGATAAGCGCCGAATGCCATCGCATCGTTACCGATAAACACCGCCTGCGGGCGTGGCTCTTGCGCCAGCAGTTTCTGCATTGCTTCAAATCCACCGTTAAACTCAAAATCGCCGGTGATGCGATAGCCATCAGGAATGGCAAGCCCCGCCCGTTCCATTGCTGAAAGATAGCCTTCCAGACGCAAGCGCGCCGGGGTTTTGTCCAGCGGGCCGGTAATACAGGCAATGCGGGTATGACCTTTATCGATCAGATGCTGAGTCGCCATATCGCCGCCCAGCAGCGAGTTATCCTGGATCAGATCGCTGGTGCCGTCGAACGGCGCCCAGTCCATCATGACCGTGGGAATAGAAGGGTAGCGCTGAATGATCTCTTTCGAGGGTTGATGCGTTTCGGTACAGAGCAGCAGCAGCCCATCGACGCGTTTTTGCATCAGCGTCTCCAGGTTACGATTCATGCGCTGCTCGTCGCCTTCGGTATTGCACAGCACCAGGCTGTAGCCGCGCTCGAAGCAGCTGCGCTCCACGCCGCGCACCAGTTCAGAATAAAAAGGGTTGGTACTGGCCGTGATCAGCATGCCGATGGTGCGCGTCTGGTTAAGCTTCAGGCTGCGGGCCAGCGCAGACGGCGCATAGTTGAGTTCTTTAATTGCAGCGTCAACTTTCTCCCGAATCGCCTCGCTGACGAAGCGATCGTTATTGATTACGTGGGAGACAGTCGAGGTAGAAACGCCCGCCATACGGGCGACATCTTTCATTGTGGCCAAGCGTTACCCCTGCTGACTTAAGAATTCATCAATCTCTTTACGCCATGGAACAGAAGGCTGAGCGCCTTTACGCGTCACCGCAATCGCGGCGGCGGCATGCGCGAAGCGGATCGCGTCATCCATTGCTTTTCCTTCCAGCAGCGCCGTTACCAGCGCACCGTTAAAGGTGTCTCCAGCGGCGATGGTATCAATGGCTTTGACCTTAAAGCCCGGTACGCGACGGCCTTCGCCATTGACGCTAGCCCACACCCCACGGCTGCCGAGGGTGATGATGACGGTGCCAATGCCTTTTTCATGCAGTGCAAACGCCGCACGCGCTGCATCGTCATCATTTTCGACACGGATACCCGTCAGCTTTTCCGCTTCGGTTTCGTTCGGGGTGATGATATCCACCAGCGCCAGCAGCTCGTCTGATAATACACGGGCAGGCGCAGGGTTAAGTACGACAGAGGTATGATTTTCATGCGCAATTTTCGCGGCGGCCAGCACGCTTTCCACCGGTGACTCCAGCTGCATCAGCAGGGCTTCCGCTCCGGCGATGATTCCGCGTTGTGCTTCGACGCGTTCAGTCGTTAACGCAGCATTCGCCCCCGCATGAATACCGATGACATTCTCTCCTTCCGCATTGACGAAAATCAGCGCCACGCCGGTTGATTCCCCGGCAACCACGCTGACGGGCGCGATGACGATGTTGTCGCTTGCCAGCTGTTTGCGTACACGCTCGCCGGTATCGTCATCACCCGTACAGGCGATAAACGCGATATTCGCCCCGCTGCGCCCGGCAGCTACCGCCTGGTTTGCGCCCTTGCCGCCGAACGCCACCTGATACTGATTGCCAGTGACGGTTTCGCCCGGAGTGGGGAACGTTTCAAGGTTAAGAATGTGATCGGCATTGATACTGCCAAGGACGACGAGGTTGCCTGCGGTTTTCATGTATTGAGGTGTCCATCTGAGAGCGCCACCGGTATTACCCGGTGGCGTATGCCACACTTTTCTTTTATTTGGTGTCCCTCAGGCAGCCAGCGACTGCCTGAATCGCCTTTACTGCTTAATGACCAGTTTCAGGTCAACAGGATATTTGGCCTGAACTTTTTCGCCCTTCAGCACTTTATCGGCAGTTTGCACGCCAGTCGCGCCAATCTGCTCAGGCAACTGAGCGATGGTCGCAGCCAGTTTGCCATCATTTACTGCTTTTTCACCATCCGGCGTGCCGTCAAATCCGACAACCATCACATCTGATTTACCCGCAGTCTGGAGGGCACGCAGCGCACCGAGCGCCATTTCATCGTTCTGGGCAAATACCGCCTGCACATCAGGATGCGCGGTCAGCAGGTTCTGCATAACGTTCAGACCCTTTGTACGGTCGAAGTCTGCCGGCTGGCTCGCCAGCACGTTGAATTTGTGCGCCGCTACAGCCTGCTGGAAGCCTTCACCACGTTCACGGGCCGCGGAAGTCCCGGCGATACCCTGCAATTCGATCACTTTCGCGCCTTCACCGGCTTTCTTCGAGATGTAGTCACCAGCGATTTTACCGCCCAGGACGTTATCAGACGCAATGTGGCTGACCACATCCCCTTTCGTTGCCTGACGGTCCAGGGTGATTACCGGGATCTTCGCCTGGTTTGCCATCTTCACGGCGTTACCTACGGCGTCGGAATCCGTTGGGTTGATCAGCAGAATTTTAGTACCACGAACGGTCAGGTCCTGCACGTTCGCCAGCTCTTTCGCCGGGTTGTTCTGTGAATCCAGCACCACCAGGTTGTAGCCCAGTTTGTCTGCTTCTTTCTGCGCACCATCCTTCAGGGAGACAAAGAACGGGTTGTTCAGGGTTGAGACAACCAGCGCGATGGTGTCCTTCGCCATGGCGTTAGCACTTACGGTTGCGCTCAGCGCGACAGCAGAAACCAGGGTAGCCAGTTTTTTCATGTTCATATCTAAGATGTCCTGTAGTGTCGTCAGTTACTGTTTTTTGTTGTCTACCAGTACCGCCAGCAAAATCACCACTGCCTTAACGATCATCTGGTAATAGGAGGAAACACCTAACAAATTCAAACCATTATTCAGGAAACCGAGGATCAGTGCGCCGATCAATGTCCCAACAATACGACCTTTACCCCCCGCCAGGCTCGTACCGCCCAGAACCACTGCCGCGATGGCATCCAGCTCATAGCCCGTACCCGCCGTTGGCTGTGCGGAAGAGAGACGCGCCACTTCAATGATGCCCGCCAGAGACGCCAGCAGGCCGCACAAGGAGTAAACGATAATTTTGACTTTATTAACGCTGATACCGGACAGACGCGTTGCCGCTTCGTTACCGCCAAGCGCATAGATATAACGGCCCAGACGGGTGTGGTGCAGCATGTACCACGCCGCCAGGAAGACGATAGCCATGATCCAGACCGGGGTCGGGACACCCAGCGGGCGACCGATACCGAACCAGCCAAACAGATCGGCGTTATCGGTAAAACCGGTATTAACCGGGCTGCCGTTGGTGTAGACCATGGTCACCCCGCGCAGCAGCAGCATCATTACCAGCGTGGCGATGAACGCCTGAACGCGGCCTTTCGCCACAATCACGCCGGTTACGGCACCAATTGCCGCCCCAGCTGCCAGCGCAGCGGCAACAGCCACCAGCGCGTTAACTTCAATGCCGACAATCGACGCGGCGATAGCACCAGTGAGGGCCAGCAGGGAACCGACGGACAGATCGATACCCGAAGTCAAAATCACCAGCGTCATCCCCACCGCCATAATGGCGTTGACGGAGGTCTGCTGAAGAATATTGAACAGGTTATTGACGGTAAAAAAGTTCGGGCTCATGGTCGAGACAATCGCGATCAGCACCAGCAGGGCAATCAGCGATTTTTGTTCCATCAGCCATGCCTTTGTGAAATAGCGGCGACCAGAAACAGCCTGGGTAGTCATCTTCTTACTCCTGATTCACGCGATTAAGCTTGCCCACAGCGGCAGCCATCAGAACTTCCTGGGTGGCCTGCTCGCGAGTGAATTCACCGCCGAGATGCCCTTCATGCATGACGATAATGCGATCGCTCATGCCTAATACTTCTGGCATCTCGGAAGAGACCAGAATGATGCTCAGACCGTCGGCCTTGAACTGGTTAATCAGCTGATAGATCTCTTTTTTCGCCCCCACGTCCACGCCACGGGTTGGCTCATCGAGGATCAGCACTTTCGGGCGCGTCATCAGCCCGCGGGCAATTGCCACTTTCTGCTGATTCCCGCCGGACAACAGGCCAATCGCCTGCTCCATCGATGGGGTTTTAACGTTAAAGAGACGGATAAAATCGCTGACCGCCTGCTGTTCATCTTTGTGTTTCAGGCTGCCGCCGCTGCGGCTGAAATAGCGTAGCGCCGTCAGGGACATGTTCTCTTTCACCGACATGCCCAGCACTAAGCCGTCGCGCTTACGGTCTTCGGAGATATAGACAATGCCGTTCGCCAGGCCATCCTGCGGCGAGCGGGTGACCACTTCATGACCGTCGAGAGTAACGTAACCGCTGGTGCGCGGCAGTGCGCCGTAGAGCACTTTCATTAGTTCGGTACGCCCCGCGCCCATCAGGCCCGCGACGCCGAGGATCTCGCCCTGGCGCAGGGTAAAGGAGACGTCGTTGACGCCCGGCCCGCAGAGGTTATCCACCTTCAGGCGGATCTCTCCCGGCGCTTTATCCAGACGCGGATACTGGTCTTCGAGTTTACGTCCCACCATCATTTCGATAAGCGAATCTTCGGTCAGGGTGGCCACTTCACGCTCGGCAATAAACTGCCCGTCGCGGAAGACGGTCACGTCATCGCAGATCTCGAAGATCTCTTTCATGCGGTGAGAGATATAAACAATGCCGCGCCCCTGGGATTTCAGTTCGCGGATCACGCGGAACAGGGATTCGGTTTCGGTATCGGTCAGGGCATCGGTCGGTTCATCCATGATGATGACCTTTGACTCAAAGCTCAGCACCTTCGCAATTTCCACCATCTGCTGATCGCCGATAGAGAGGTCGCCCACCAGGCGGTCGCTCTTAAAGCGCAGATTCAGCTTCGCCAGCAGTTTGTCCGCTTCGGCGTACATGGTTTTCCAGTCGATTTTGCCAAAGCGGTTCACAAACTCACGGCCGAGGAAGATGTTCTCCGCAATGGTGAGCTGCGGGATCAGGTTCAACTCCTGGTGGATGATGCCGATGCCCGCTTCCTGAGAAGATTTCGGGCCGTTGAAGGTAGTCTCTTTACCCAGCCACAGTAGCGAACCGGCATCGCGTTGATAGATCCCGGTCAGCACTTTCATCATGGTGGATTTGCCCGCGCCGTTCTCGCCCACCAGCGCCATGACGCGCCCGGAATAGACGTTCAGCGCCGCGCCGGAGAGGGCTTTTACGCCCGGGAACGACTTATCGATCCCTTTGAGTTGCAGTAATGCGTCCATGATGGCCTCAGAAGGTGACGCCAGCACAGAGAATGATATTCGCATACGGGGAACACTCCCCGCTGCGAATCACCGCCTGACTGTCTGCGGTTTGTTGTTTGAACTGCTCGTGCGTTGTGTAACGAATTTCTATAGTGTTTCCCTGGTGCTGTTGCAGTTGCTCAATGTGGCTGAGCAACGTTTCGTGGAGTTGCGGATTATGTTGTTTGATTTCCGCTGCGAGAATGGCCGCCTCAACCTGCATCTCCGCGGTGACCACTTCCAGTACCTGCATGAACGAGGGTACGCCCTGCGTTAACGCCATATCGATACGGGTTGTGCTGCGCGGAACCGGTAAGCCTGCATCGCAAACCACCAGCGTATCGGTATGCCCAAGACGGGAAATCACCGATGAAATTTCTGAGTTGAGTACTGTGCCTTTCTTCATTTTTTGCTCCACTAGCGAAACGTTTCGCTAAAAACAGTGTAGCCGCAGAAGTGTTCAGAAAACCATCATGACGTAACGGATTTGTGATCAACGTCGAAACGTTTCGCTAAGTGAAACGTGGAGGTAATTCAGGCGGGTGTGTTGAGGGTTTGGTAGGCCGGGTAAGCGCAGCGTCACCCGGCATTTTCAGAAGGACTTAAATCTCGACCTGCGTCCCCAGCTCAATCACGCGATTCGGCGGGATTTCAAACTGGTCAGGCGCACGCAGGGCGTTACGTTGCAGGATGAGATACAGCTTGCCGCGCAGACGCAGATACCATGGGCGCTTGCCGATGATCAGCGACTCGTGGGACATAAAGAACGACGTCTCCATCATGCGGCAACTCAGACCTTCCAGACCGCAGCGGTGGAATACCTCTTCCACATTCGGGGTTTCGCGCCAGCCGTAGCTTGCCACCACGCGCCAGAAGGTCGGCGATAGCTGTTCAATCTGTACGCGACGCACGTTGTGAACATATGGCGCATCTTCGGTACGCAGCGTCAGCAGGATCACGCGCTCGTGCAGCACTTTGTTGTGCTTGAGATTATGCATCAGCGCAAACGGGATCACGTTCAGCGCACGAGACATATACACCGCCGTGCCCGGCACGCGCACCGGCGGAGATTTCTCCAGTGAGGCGATCATCGCCTCCAGAGAGTTACCGTGCTCATGCATGCGACGCAGCAGGCGGAAACGTTCGCTCTTCCACGTCGTCATCACGATAAACATCACCAGGCCCAGCGTCAGCGGTAACCAGCCACCGGAGACAATCTTGTCGAGGTTTGCAGAGAACAGCGGCACGTCGATGCAGAGGAAGCCCACCAGGATCAGCCCCACGAGGAACTTATTCCAGTGCCAGTTACGGTACGCCACGGTGGTGGAGAGAATAGAGGTCAACACCATCGTTCCGGTCACCGCAATACCGTACGCCGCCGCCAGGTTACTGGAGTGCTCAAAGCTGACGATAACAATCACCACCGCGAAATAGAGCAGCCAGTTGACGAACGGAATGTAGATCTGGCCAGACTCCATCTCCGAGGTATGGATAATGCGCATTGGGGAGAGATAACCCAAACGCACGGCCTGACGCGTCAGGGAGAAGACGCCGGAAATGACAGCCTGAGAGGCAATGACCGTCGCCAGCGTCGCCAGGATCAGCATCGGAACCAGCGCCCAGTCCGGCGCCAGCAGGAAGAACGGGTTTTTGATCGCTTCAGGGTGTGCAAGCAGCAGCGCGCCCTGACCGAAGTAATTCAGCACCAGTGAAGGCAAGACCACGCTAAACCAGGCGACGCGAATAGGGAGTTTCCCGAAGTGGCCCATATCCGCATACAGCGCTTCAACACCGGTAATGGAAAGCACCACCGCGCCCAGGGCCACAAACGACACCACTTTATATTCAAGGAAGAAATGCACCGCCCACATTGGGTTCAACGCGTGCAGGACATCCGGGTTGGCGATAATGCTGCGTAAGCCCAGCGCCGCCAGGATCAGGAACCAGGCCAGCATAATAGGCGCGAACAGCTTACCCACCAGCCCGGTACCGTGTTTTTGTATAGCAAACAGCAACGTCAGCACGATAATAGCGAGTGGCACCACCCACGTATCAAGCTGTGGCGCGACAATCTCCAGCCCCTCTATGGCTGACATCACCGAAATCGCTGGCGTAATCACCACTTCCCCATAGAAGAAGCTGCCGCCAATCAGGCCAATGATGACCAGCACGGAGGTCATTCTTGCAGACGTATTGCGCCCGGCAAGGGACATCAGGGTCAGAATACCGCCCTCGCCCGCGTTATCAGCCCGCATAACGAAAGAGAGATACTTAAGGGAGACCACCAGGATCAGCAGCCAGAAGATGAGCGAGAGAAAACCAAAGACGGCGTCACGCTCTACACCAAAACCAAACTGACCGGACAGACATTCACGAAGCGTATAAAGCGGGCTGGTGCCGATATCACCGTAGACAACCCCGATCGCCGCAAGCGTTACTGCGGGTAATGATTGCTTATTATCAGTGCTCATAGACTAGTCTTTTCGTTTGAATAACAAATGTGTGCTTAGTCCCTTGGCCCACAAAAAGCGCACAGTATGCACGATTCAATGCAAAATCGTACCCCTAAATGCAGCCGCATTAATGTAGCGCAAAGAAAATAGCGCCGCACTTCAGCCTATTACCAGGCCAGACCGAAACGTCTATACTCGCTTCAATTAGCCGCCACGACGGCGAAAGGATGCAAAACTATTATGGCTCACTCACATTTATTAGCAGAAAGAATTTCCCGCCTCAGCAGCGCGCTGGAGAAAGGCCTTTACGAGCGTAGCCACGCCATTCGCCTCTGTTTACTGGCGGCGCTGAGCGGGGAAAGCGTGTTTCTGCTTGGCCCACCGGGCATTGCCAAAAGTCTGATCGCACGCCGCCTCAAATTCGCTTTCCAGAACGCGCGCGCATTTGAGTATTTGATGACGCGCTTCTCCACGCCGGAAGAAGTGTTCGGCCCGCTCTCCATTCAGGCGTTAAAAGATGAGGGACGCTATGAACGTCTGACAGCGGGCTATCTCCCGGAAGCGGAAATCGTCTTTCTTGATGAGATCTGGAAAGCTGGCCCGGCCATTCTGAATACCCTGCTGACGGCAATTAACGAACGCCGCTTCCGCAACGGCGCCAGCGAAGAGAAGATCCCCATGCGCCTGCTGGTGGCCGCGTCAAACGAACTGCCCGAAGCCGACAGCAGCCTGGAAGCGCTGTATGACCGTATGCTGATCCGCCTGTGGCTGGATAAAGTCCAGGATAAATCAAACTTCCGCTCCATGCTGGTGAGCCAGCAGGATGAAAACGAAAACCCGGTGGCAGCGTCATTACAGGTCACGGACGAGGAATACCACCAGTGGCAGGAAGAGATCGGCAAGATAAAACTGCCCGATGCCGTTTTTGAGCTGATCTTCATGCTGCGCCAGCAGCTTGATTTACTGCCTTCTGCGCCGTATGTCTCTGACCGTCGCTGGAAAAAAGCCATTCGCCTGCTCCAGGCAAGCGCCCTGTTCAGCGGCCGCGATGCTGTCGCCCCTGTCGATCTGATCCTGCTGAAAGACTGTCTTTGGCACGACGCAGAAGGGATGAATCTGATGCAGCAGCAGCTGGACGTTTTGATGACCGGACACGCGTGGGGCCAGCAATCCATGCTTAATCAACTGGGTGCGATTGCCCAACGTCGCCTTCAGCTCCAGCAGCAGCAAAGTGACAAAACCGCGCTGAAAGTGAACCGTCTTGGCGGGATGTTTGCCCGTAAACCGCACTATGAACTGCCAGCCGAGCTGACTGACGCCTCGCTCACGCTTCTTCTTCAGCAGCCGCTGAAGCTTCATGATATGCAGGTGGTGCACGTGACGATCGAACGCGTTGCGCTGGTTCAGTGGCTGGATAAGGGCGGCGAGATCCGCGGTAAACTCAACGGTATTGGCTTTGCACAGCCGCTGTCGATGGAAGTCGACAGCAGCCAGCACCTTGTGATCCGCGACGTCAGCCTTCAGGGATCGCGCCTGGCGCTGCCGGGCACCGCCTCCGACACTCTTCCGGAGGAGATCAAACAGCAGCTCGAAGCGCTGGATAACGAATGGCATCAGCAGCACACGCGCTTCAGCGAGCAGCAGAAATGCCTCTTTATCCATAGCGACTGGTTAGGTCGTATTGAAGCCAGCTTGCAGGATGTCAGCGCGCAGATCAAACAGGCGCGTCAATGCTAACGCTGGACACGCTTAACGTCATGCTGGCGGTTAGCGAGGAAGGGTTGATCGAGGAAGTTGTCATTACCCTTCTTGCGTCACCGCAGCTGGCGGCTTTCTTTGAAAAATTCCCGAAGCTCAGAAAGGCAATGACGGACGATCTCCCCCGCTGGCGCGATAACCTGCGCCAGCGGTTTAAGGAGACGGAAGTCCCGCCGGAACTGACAGAGGAAGTGGCTGGTTACCAGCAGTGCCAGCGGCTTTCAACGCCGCAGTTTATTGCTCAGCTTCAGCAAACCCTGACGCTGCTTGATAACGTTCACTCCCCGTTTGCCAGCCAGGCCAGAGCGCTGGTCACGGACAACCCCAGCTTCACTCCCGCCCTGCATACCCTGTTTTTACAGCGCTGGCGACTGAGTCTTGTGGTCCAGGCCACGGCCCTTAATCAGCAGTTGCTGGATGAAGAGCGCGAACAGTTGCTCAGTGAAGTCCAGGAGCGAATGACCCTGAGCGGCCAGTTAGAACAGGTGCTGGTGGAAAATGAAAACGCCGCCGGTCGACTCTGGGATATGAGTGCCGGTCAGTTAAAACGCGGCGATTATCAATTGATTGTGAAGTACGGCGACTTTCTGGCACAACAGCCGGAGCTGATGAAGCTCGCAGAACAGCTTGGCCGGTCCCGGGAGGCCCGGTCGGTCCCAAAGAAAGATGCGCCGATGGAAACCTTCCGTACGCTGGTACGCGAACCCTCCACCGTGCCGGAGCAGGTGGACGGGTTACAGCAAAGCGATGACATCCTGCGCCTGCTGCCTACGGAACTCAGCACGCTGGGAATGACCGAACTGGAGTATGAGTTTTATCGTCGGCTGGTGGAAAAGCAGCTTCTTACCTACCGGCTGCACGGTGAAGCCTGGCGCGAGAAGATCAGCCAGCGCCCGGTGGTGCATCAGGATTTTGACGAGCAACCGCGCGGGCCTTTTATTGTTTGCGTCGATACGTCCGGATCGATGGGGGGGTTTAATGAACAGTGTGCAAAAGCGTTCTGCCTGGCCCTGATGCGCGTGGCGCTCGCCGATCGTCGTCGCTGCTATATCATGCTCTTTTCCAGCGAAGTGGTGGGGTATGAACTGACCAGCCCACAGGGTCTGGAGCAGGCGATCCGCTTTTTAAGCCAGCGTTTTCGCGGCGGCACCGATCTGGCCAGCTGTTTTCGCAGCATCATTGAGCGTATGCAGGGCGGTGACTGGTACGACGCAGACGCGGTGGTGATTTCCGATTTTATTGCCCAGCGGCTGCCGGATGACGTCGTGAGTAAGGTGAAGGAGTTACAGCGGGTACATCAGCACCGTTTCCATGCCGTTGCGATGTCCGCACATGGAAAACCCGGCATCATGCGCATTTTCGATCACATCTGGCGCTTTGATACCGGGTTGCGTAGCCGCCTGCTCAGACGCTGGCGGCGTTAATTAAAGAAGAGAACCGACGCTTTCACGTACCTGCTGCGGCCAGACACCACACTGCACCTGACCGATATGGGACAGTTGCAGCAGCAGCATGGTCAGACGGGACTGACCGATACCACCGCCGATGGTTTGCGGCATCTCACCGCGCAGCAGCGCCTGATGCCACTCCAGTTGCAGACGATCTTCATCCCCGGTCACCGCCAGCTGACGCTTCAGGGCTTCAGCATCCACGCGGATCCCCATCGAAGAGAGTTCAAACGCATCTTCGAGAACCGGGTTCCAGACCAGAATATCGCCGTTCAGACCGGCATATTCGCTTTCACCCACGGTGCTCCAGTCATCATAATCCGGCGCACGGACGTCGTGACGTTTACCATCAGACAATTTTCCGCCAATGCCGATCAGGAATACCGCGCCCAGCTCTTTGGCGATCGCCCGCTCGCGGCCTTTGGCATCCAGATCCGGGAAACGGCTCAGCAGTTCCTGACTGTGAACAAAGTGGATCGTTTCCGGCAGGAACGGTGCCAGACCAAACTCTTTGCTCACGGCCGCTTCGGTTGCTTTGATCCCGGCGTAGATCGCCTCTACGGTGGATTTCAGCGTACCGACGTGACGCTCACCATCACCCATTACGCGTTCCCAGTCCCACTGATCAACGTAAACAGAGTGAATTGGGGAGAGACGGTCTTCATCGGGGCGAAGGGCTTTCATGTGCGTGTAAAGCCCTTCGCCCGCGCTGAAGTCGTGTTGTCCCAGGGTTTGACGCTTCCACTTCGCCAGGGAATGAACCACTTCGAACTGGGCGTCTGGCAGTGTTTTCACTTTTACCTGTACCGCTTTTTCGCAACCAGACAAGTTATCCTGCGTCCCGTCACCCACGCGGCTCAGAATCGGCGCCTGAACTTCAATAAGGCCAAGCTTCTCTTCCAGCTGGCGAGAAAAATGGGATTTTACGAAACTGATCTGGCGTTGTTTTGCGATGTAAGCGGTTTTCATTATTTATACTCCTGCGTCCTGTTGATAATGATTAAGCAACAGAACTGGCAGTTAATTCAATAACCCATCAACAAAAAGCCGCCTTCACTTTTGATTCGTTAAAATAAGACGCTAGAATAGACGTATTCATTAATCTTCATAAGAAAAACCTATGGAAAATTATCAGATCGACAATCTGGACCGCGGCATCCTGGAAGCGCTAATGGCGAATGCGCGCACCGCCTATGCCGAACTGGCGAAACAATTTGGCGTCAGCCCGGGGACCATTCACGTTCGCGTAGAGAAAATGAAGCAGGCCGGGATCATCACCGGCGCACGCATTGATGTCAGCCCGAAGCAACTCGGCTACGACGTCTGCTGCTTCATTGGCATTATTCTGAAAAGCGCCAAAGATTACCCCTCCGCGCTGGAGAAACTGAACGCGCTGGATGAAGTCACCGAGGCGTACTACACCACCGGGCACTACAGCATCTTTATAAAGGTGATGTGCCGATCCATTGACGCCCTCCAGCAGGTACTTATCAACAAGATCCAAACAATCGATGAAATTCAGTCCACCGAAACCCTGATCTCCCTGCAAAACCCGATCATGCGTACCATCCGCCCGTGATCGGGCAATTTCATTCCCACATTTTCCACAGGTAGATCCCAGCTCGTTCACAGCGTACAATGGCCGCCTCTTTACCTGAGCGAGCGATCAATGGCGGACATTACCCTTATCAGCGGCAGCACCCTGGGCGGTGCGGAATATGTAGCGGAACATCTGGCTGAGAAGCTGGAAGATGCGGGCTTTTCTACACAAACGCTGCACGGACCGCTGCTGGAAGATCTCCCGACTGACGGGGTCTGGCTGCTGATCACCTCCACGCACGGCGCGGGCGATCTGCCGGATAACCTGCAACCTTTATATGACGAACTGCTGGAACAGCAGCCCGACCTGTCAAACGTCCGGTTTGGCGCTGTGGGGATCGGCAGCCGTGAATATGACACGTTCTGTGGCGCAATAGAGAAAGTAGACGCTGCGGTAACCGCCTGCGGAGCAAAACAGCTGGGTGAAACGCTGAAGATCAACATCCTCGATCATGATATTCCGGAAGATCCAGCCGAGATCTGGCTCGCGGAATGGAAAAATTTACTCAAAAACGATTAAAGATCGTGCGATCAGATGTGGATAACTCTGGTTAAAAGCTCGTATTAAGCCGTAGTTATCCAAAGAATAACGTTGACTTAGTTTTTGACCTGTGGATAAAGGGGCGATCTGATCCCAGCTTATACGGTCCAGGATCACCGATCATTCACAGCAAACGATCCTTCCTAACTGCATGATCTTATTTATGGGATCGGACTTATCCACAAAGGTCTGCGATCCTAATAAGAGATCACAATAGAACAGATCTCTAAATAAAAAGATCTTCTTTTTAATAGCCCAGGATCCCAATGCTTTCTCGAAAGACTAAAGTTGAGTAGAATCCACGGCCCGGGCTTCAATCCATTTTCATACCGCTTTACGCGAGGCAGACCACCATGTTTTATCAGGATCCTTTTGACGTCATCATCATTGGCGGGGGTCACGCAGGCACTGAGGCCGCAATGGCCGCAGCGCGAATGGGTCAGCAGACCCTGCTTTTGACACACAATATCGACACGCTGGGACAAATGTCCTGTAATCCGGCGATTGGCGGCATTGGGAAAGGACACCTGGTAAAAGAAGTGGATGCACTTGGCGGCCTGATGGCGAAAGCGATCGATCATGCCGGTATTCAGTTTAGGATACTAAACGCGAGTAAAGGCCCGGCTGTTCGCGCCACCCGTGCACAGGCAGACCGCGTGCTGTACCGCCAGGCTGTACGCACTGCGCTGGAGAACCAGCCGAACCTGATGATCTTCCAGCAGGCAGTTGAAGATCTTATCGTGGAGAACGATCGTGTTGTCGGCGCCGTGACCCAGATGGGTCTGAAGTTCCGTGCAAAAGCGGTGGTGCTGACCGTCGGGACATTCCTGGACGGTAAGATCCATATTGGTCTGGACAACTACAGCGGTGGCCGTGCTGGCGATCCGCCGTCGATTCCGCTGTCCCGCCGTCTGCGTGAGTTGCCGCTGCGCGTAAGCCGCCTGAAAACCGGTACTCCACCGCGTATTGATGCGCGCACCATTGATTTCAGCGTACTGGCACAGCAGCATGGCGATAACCCGATGCCGGTGTTCTCGTTCATGGGCAATGCGGCGCAACATCCGCAGCAGGTGCCGTGCTACATCACGCATACCAATGAAAAAACCCATGACGTGATCCGCAATAACCTCGATCGCAGCCCAATGTATGCTGGCGTGATCGAAGGGATCGGCCCGCGCTACTGCCCGTCGATCGAAGACAAAGTCATGCGCTTTGCCGATCGTAACCAGCACCAGATCTTCCTCGAACCGGAAGGGCTGACCTCTAACGAAATTTACCCGAACGGCATCTCCACCAGCCTGCCGTTCGACGTGCAGATGCAGATTGTGCGTTCAATGCAGGGGATGGAAAACGCGAAGATCGTTCGTCCTGGCTACGCTATTGAGTACGATTTCTTCGATCCGCGTGACCTGAAGCCGACGCTGGAAAGTAAATTCATCCAGGGTCTGTTCTTCGCAGGCCAGATTAACGGCACCACCGGGTACGAAGAAGCCGCAGCGCAGGGTCTGCTTGCCGGTCTGAATGCCGCTCGCTTCTCTGCCGAGAAAGAGGGCTGGGCACCGGCGCGTTCTCAGGCTTACCTGGGCGTTCTGGTCGACGATCTCTGCACGCTGGGGACCAAAGAACCGTACCGCATGTTTACTTCTCGTGCGGAATATCGACTGATGCTGCGCGAAGACAACGCTGATCTGCGTCTGACCGAAATCGGTCGCGAGCTGGGTCTGGTGGATGACGACCGTTGGGCGCGCTTCAACGAGAAGCTGGAGCGTATCGAACAGGAACGTCAGCGCCTGAAAACCACCTGGGTGAACCCGCAGGCGGATACTGCTGCTGAAGTGAACGCTCACTTAACAGCACCGCTTTCGCGCGAAGCCAGTGGCGAAGATCTGCTGCGCCGTCCTGAAGTCACCTACGAGAATCTGGTCAAACTGACCGCGTTCGCACCGGGCCTTGAAGACGCGGAAGCGGCTGAGCAGGTCGAAATTCAGGTGAAATACGAAGGTTATATTGCGCGTCAGCAGGATGAGATCGAAAAACAGCAGCGCAACGAAAATACGCTACTGCCGGAAATGCTGGACTATCGTCAGGTGACGGGCCTTTCCAACGAAGTGATCGCTAAGCTGAACGATCACAAACCTGTGTCGATTGGCCAGGCCTCACGTATCTCCGGCGTCACACCTGCCGCGATTTCGATTCTGCTGGTGTGGCTGAAAAAGCAGGGTATGCTGCGCCGCAGCGCGTAATACTCTGAAAATTGCCCGGTGGCGCTGCGCTTACCGGGCCTACTGAACCCCTAGGGCGGGTTAGCGAAGCGCCACCCGCCACTTAAGTTTCTCAACAGGTATTCACCGTGCTCAATAAACTCTCTCGTCTGCTGGATCAGGCAGGTATTTCGCTCACCGATCACCAGAAAAACCAGCTGGTGGCCTATGTCGATATGCTGAACAAATGGAATAAAGCGTACAACCTGACGTCTGTGCGCGACCCCAACGAGATGCTGGTACGCCATATTCTCGATAGCATCGTGGTCGCACCGTATCTGAACGGTGAACGGTTTATCGACGTGGGCACTGGCCCGGGCTTGCCGGGCGTTCCGTTGTCTATTGTACGACCAGAGAGTCATTTCACCCTGCTGGACAGCCTGGGCAAGCGTGTACGCTTTTTACGCCAGGTTCAGCATGAGCTGAAGCTGGAAAACATCACGCCCGTGCAGAGCAGGGTAGAGGAGTTCCCGGCAGAGCCACCGTTTGATGGCGTGATTAGCCGCGCGTTTGCCTCACTCAATGACATGGTGAGCTGGTGCAAACACCTGCCAGCAGAGAAGGGAAGGTTTTATGCGCTGAAAGGGCAACTTCCGGGAGACGAAATCGAGCAGCTTCCCGACGGTTTTGCTGTCGAATCCATTGAGAAACTCCAGATCCCTCAGCTCGAGGGTGAGCGACATCTGGTGATAATTAAGCCAAACTCTTTTTAAAAAACTAATAAAAAATGTGGAATTTGTGCTGTTCTGATCGTGTTAAAAAGCAGCACATCCACGCTGATTTGGCCGTTGTAAATTTAACCTTGTTGTTACCATGGATTTTCTTGCGGTTAACCTGAGGTGATTCATTCACCATGAAGATAATCAACAATGAAAATATCAGCCTGCTAAAAGTGGGCTGAAGCAACCAGAATGCAATGTTAAATATTTATTAAGAATGTCAATAAAAGGTTTTTGTTGTATACAGGGCTGTTTTAAAAATAGTTGCGATTTTTTGGCTTTAAATTCATGAAGATGAAATAAAACGTTTTACGTCTTTGATAAATACAACTTTATCGCAAATATGCATTTTGTGATCTCGTGCACGCTTTATCGCCAACGTTTTCGCGCTGTTTGCAGTTTCGCCTGAAGGTCAACGCTTTGGTCAAAAGTTGAAAAATAGCGCTGGGGAAAAATATTTAAACATTTATTCACCTTTTCGCTACTTAATGTTTGAAATCACGGGTACGCACCGTATAATTTGACCGCTTTTTGATGCTTGACTCTGAGCCTTAAAGGACGTTTTATACGACACGCGGCATACCTCGAAGGGAGCAGGAGTAAAAACGTGATGTCTGTGTCGCTCTTGAGTAGAAACGTTGCTCGTAAGCTTCTGTTCATTCAGTTTCTGGCTGTGATAGCAAGTGGACTGCTGTTTAGCCTCAAAGACCCCTTCTGGGGCATCTCCGCCGCGTGCGGAGGTTTGGCGGTGGTTCTGCCAAACGTGTTGTTTATGATTTTTGCCTGGCGTCATCAGGCGCATACACCCGCCAAAGGCCGCGTGGCCTGGTCCTTCGCTCTCGGCGAAGTGTGTAAGGTGTTGCTGACCTTTGCTCTACTGGTGATGGCGCTGGCGGTTTTGAAAGTGGTATTCATGCCGCTGATAGCAACGTGGGTTTTGGTGCTGGTGGTACAAGTTCTGGCTCCAGCTGTAATCAATAACAAAGGGTAAAAGGCATCATGGCTTCAGAAAATATGACGCCGCAGGATTACATAGGTCACCATCTGAATAACCTTCAGCTGGACCTGCGTACATTCTCGCTGGTGGATCCACATAACCCCCCGGCCACCTTCTGGACGATCAACATCGACTCCATGTTCTTCTCGGTGGTTTTGGGTCTTCTGTTCCTGGCCATGTTCCGCAGCGTTGCTAAAAAGGCGACCAGCGGTGTTCCAGGGAAATTCCAGACGTTCATCGAGATGATCATCGGCTTCGTCCATGGCAGCGTGAAAGACATGTACCATGGTAAGAGCAAGCTGATTGCGCCGCTGGCCCTGACCGTGTTCGTTTGGGTCTTCCTGATGAACCTGATGGACCTTCTGCCTATCGATTTCTTACCTTGGATCGGTGAGCACGTACTTGGCCTGCCTGCACTGCGCGTGGTTCCGTCTGCCGACGTGAACATCACCCTGTCGATGGCGCTGGGCGTATTTATCCTCATTCTGTTCTACAGCATCAAAATGAAAGGCGTAAGCGGCTTTGTGAAAGAGCTTACCTTGCAGCCGTTCAACCACTGGGCGTTTATTCCGGTCAACCTGATCCTGGAAGGCGTTAGCCTGCTGTCCAAACCTGTTTCACTGGGTCTGCGACTGTTCGGCAACATGTATGCGGGTGAGCTGATTTTCATTCTGATCGCGGGTCTTCTGCCGTGGTGGTCACAGTGGATTCTGAATGTGCCATGGGCCATTTTCCACATCCTGATCATTACGCTGCAAGCCTTTATCTTCATGGTTCTGACGATCGTCTATCTGTCGATGGCGTCTGAAGAGCACTGATTTTTTACCAACACTACTACGTTTTAATTGAAACAAACTGGAGACTGTCATGGAAAACCTGAATATGGATCTGCTGTACATGGCTGCCGCTGTGATGATGGGTCTGGCGGCTATCGGTGCTGCGATCGGTATCGGCATCCTCGGAGGTAAATTCCTGGAAGGCGCAGCGCGTCAACCTGATCTGATTCCTCTGCTGCGTACTCAGTTCTTTATCGTTATGGGTCTGGTGGATGCAATCCCAATGATCGCTGTAGGTCTGGGTCTGTACGTGATGTTTGCTGTCGCGTAGTAGTTGTTTTAAAACCCCAAGCCACAGAAATTTAAGAGGTATTGTGCTGTGAACATGAACGCAACAATCCTCGGCCAGGCCATCGCGTTTATTCTCTTTGTCTGGTTCTGCATGAAGTATGTATGGCCGCCTTTAATGGCTGCCATCGAAAAACGTCAGAAAGAAATTGCTGACGGTCTGGCTTCCGCAGAACGCGCTAAGAAAGATTTGGACCTTGCACAGGCCAACGCGACAGACCAGCTGAAAAAAGCGAAAGCTGAAGCTCAGGTAATCATTGAACAGGCTAACAAACGCCGTTCTCAGATCCTGGACGAAGCCAAAGCTGAAGCAGAACAGGAACGTACTAAGATCGTGACACAGGCTCAGGCTGAAATTGAAGCTGAGCGTAAACGTGCTCGTGAAGAACTGCGTAAGCAGGTTGCGATTCTGGCTGTTGCTGGCGCCGAGAAGATCATCGAACGTTCCGTGGATGAAGCTGCTAACAGCGACATCGTGGACAAACTTGTCGCTGAACTGTAAGGAGGGAGGGGCTGATGTCTGAATTTGTTACGGTAGCTCGCCCCTACGCCAAAGCAGCTTTTGACTTTGCTGTCGAACACCAAAATGTCGATCGCTGGCAGAACATGCTGGCGTTTGCCGCTGAAGTGACGAAAAACGAACAAATGGCTGAGTTGCTTTCCGGTGCGTTAGCGCCTGAAACCCTCGCCGCGTCGTTTATCGCCGTGTGCGGAGAGCAACTGGATGCCAACGGCCAGAACCTGATTAAGGTGATGGCAGAAAATGGTCGTCTCCGTGTGCTCCCGGATGTTCTCGAGCAGTTTGAGCACTTACGTGCCCTCAGTGAAGCCACTGCCGAAGTCGAAGTGACTTCCGCGACTGAACTGAGTGACGAACAGCTTGCGAAAATCACCGCCGCGATGGAAAAACGTCTGTCACGCAAAGTTAAGCTGAATTGCAAAATCGATAAGTCTGTAATGGCAGGCGTAATCATCCGCTCGGGTGATATGGTCATTGATGGCAGCGTACGCGGCCGTCTTGAGCGCCTTGCAGACGTCTTGCAGTCTTAAGGGGACTGGAGCATGCAACTGAATTCCACCGAAATCAGCGAACTGATCAAGCAGCGCATTGCTCAGTTCAGTGTTGTGAGTGAAGCTCACAACGAAGGTACTATTGTTTCTGTAAGTGACGGTGTTATCCGCATCCACGGCCTGGCCGATTGTATGCAGGGTGAGATGATTTCCCTGCCGGGTAACCGTTACGCTATCGCACTGAACCTGGAGCGCGACTCCGTGGGTGCCGTTGTGATGGGTCCATACGCTGACCTCGCCGAAGGCATGAAGGTTAAGTGTACGGGTCGTATTCTGGAAGTGCCGGTTGGCCGTGGCCTGCTGGGTCGCGTTGTTAACACCCTGGGTGCGCCAATCGACGGTAAAGGTCCGGTTGAGCACGATGGCTTCTCCCCAATCGAAGTTATCGCACCAGGCGTTATCGACCGTCAGTCCGTTGATCAGCCAGTGCAGACGGGTTATAAGTCCGTTGACGCCATGATCCCAATCGGTCGTGGTCAGCGTGAACTGATCATCGGTGACCGTCAGACCGGTAAAACCGCGATGGCAATCGACGCCATCATCAACCAGCGTGATTCCGGCATCAAATGTGTGTACGTGGCTATCGGCCAGAAAGCGTCCACCATTTCCAACGTGGTTCGTAAACTGGAAGAGCACGGCGCACTGTCTAACACCATCGTTGTGGTAGCAACCGCGTCTGAATCTGCTGCACTGCAATACCTGGCGCCATACGCCGGTTGCGCAATGGGCGAATACTTCCGTGACCGCGGTGAAGATGCGCTGATCGTATACGATGACCTGTCTAAACAGGCTGTTGCTTATCGTCAGGTTTCCCTGCTGCTCCGTCGTCCACCAGGACGTGAAGCATTCCCGGGCGACGTATTCTACCTCCACTCTCGTCTGCTGGAGCGTGCTTCCCGCGTTAACGCGGAATACGTCGAGAACTTCACCAAAGGTGAAGTGAAGGGTAAAACAGGTTCTCTGACCGCTCTGCCGATCATTGAAACCCAGGCGGGTGACGTTTCTGCGTTCGTTCCGACCAACGTAATCTCCATTACCGATGGTCAGATCTTCCTGGAAACCAACCTGTTTAACTCCGGTATTCGTCCGGCGGTTAACCCGGGTATCTCCGTATCCCGTGTGGGTGGTGCTGCTCAGACCAAGATCATCAAGAAACTGTCCGGTGGTATCCGTACCGCGCTGGCACAGTATCGTGAACTAGCTGCGTTCTCTCAGTTCGCATCCGATCTGGACGAAGCAACCCGTAAACAGCTGAGCCACGGTCAGAAAGTGACCGAGCTGCTGAAGCAGAAACAGTACGCGCCAATGTCTGTTGCTCAGCAGGGCCTGGTGCTGTTCGCGGCTGAACGCGGTTACCTCGAAGATGTGGAACTGGCGAAAATCGGTAGCTTCGAAGCCGCTCTGCTGGCTTACGTCGACCGTGATCACGCTCCGCTGATGCAAGAGATCAACCAGACCGGTGGCTATAACGACGAAATCGAAGGCAAGCTGAAAGCTATCCTCGATTCCTTCAAAGCAACCCAATCCTGGTAATCGTCCGGCGGCTTGTCTCAGGACAAGCCGTCTGGCATTGAGGAGAAGCTCATGGCCGGCGCAAAAGAGATACGTAGTAAGATCGCAAGCGTCCAGAACACGCAAAAGATCACTAAAGCGATGGAGATGGTCGCCGCTTCCAAAATGCGTAAATCGCAGGATCGCATGGCGGCCAGCCGTCCTTATGCAGAGACCATGCGCAAAGTGATTGGTCACCTTGCAAACGGTAATCTGGAATATAAGCACCCTTACCTGGAAGAACGCGACGTTAAGCGCGTGGGCTACCTGGTGGTGTCGACTGACCGTGGTCTGTGTGGCGGCTTGAACATTAACCTGTTCAAAAAACTGCTGGCGGATATGAAAGCATGGTCCGATAAAGGCGTTCAGTGCGATCTGGCACTGATTGGCTCTAAAGGCGTCTCTTTCTTTAACTCCGTTGGTGGCAACATTGTCGCTCAGGTGACCGGTATGGGTGATAACCCGTCCCTGTCCGAACTGATCGGCCCGGTTAAAGTGATGTTGCAGGCCTACGATGAAGGCCGTCTGGACAGACTGTACGTTGTCAGCAACAAATTTATTAACACCATGTCTCAGGTTCCAACGCTCACTCAGATGCTGCCGTTACCGGCATCAGAAGATGACGAGCTGAAGCAGAAAGCCTGGGATTACCTGTATGAACCCGATCCGAAACCGCTGCTGGATACCCTGCTGCGTCGTTACGTTGAATCTCAGGTTTATCAGGGCGTTGTAGAAAACCTGGCCAGCGAGCAGGCCGCACGAATGGTGGCGATGAAAGCCGCGACCGATAATGGCGGCAGCCTGATTAAAGAGCTGCAGTTGGTTTACAACAAAGCTCGTCAGGCCAGCATTACTCAGGAACTCACCGAGATCGTCTCGGGGGCCGCCGCGGTTTAACCAGGTTTACGAATTACGTAGAGGATTCAAGATGGCTACTGGAAAGATTGTCCAGGTAATCGGCGCCGTGGTGGACGTCGAGTTCCCTCAGGACGCCGTACCACGCGTGTACGACGCGCTTGAGGTACAGAATGGTAACGAGAGCCTGGTGCTGGAAGTTCAGCAGCAGCTCGGCGGCGGTATCGTGCGTACCATCGCCATGGGTTCTTCCGACGGTCTGCGTCGTGGTCTGGAAGTGAAAGACCTTGAGCACCCGATCGAAGTCCCGGTAGGTAAAGCAACGCTGGGTCGTATCATGAACGTATTGGGTCAGCCAATCGACATGAAAGGCGACATCGGTGAAGAAGAGCGTTGGGCTATCCACCGCGCGGCACCTTCCTACGAAGAGCTGTCCAGCTCTCAGGAACTGCTGGAAACCGGCATCAAAGTTATCGACCTGATGTGTCCGTTTGCGAAGGGCGGTAAAGTTGGTCTGTTCGGTGGTGCGGGTGTAGGTAAAACCGTAAACATGATGGAGCTGATCCGTAACATCGCGATCGAGCACTCCGGTTACTCCGTGTTTGCGGGCGTGGGTGAACGTACTCGTGAGGGTAACGACTTCTACCACGAAATGACCGACTCCAACGTTCTGGACAAAGTATCCCTGGTTTACGGCCAGATGAACGAGCCACCAGGAAACCGTCTGCGCGTTGCGCTGACTGGCCTGACGATGGCTGAGAAGTTCCGTGACGAAGGCCGTGACGTTCTGCTGTTCGTCGATAACATCTACCGTTACACCCTGGCCGGTACGGAAGTATCTGCACTGCTGGGTCGTATGCCTTCAGCGGTAGGTTATCAGCCAAC
This sequence comes from Enterobacter hormaechei ATCC 49162, assembly GCF_001875655.1. NCBI lineage: Bacteria > Pseudomonadati > Pseudomonadota > Gammaproteobacteria > Enterobacterales > Enterobacteriaceae > Enterobacter > Enterobacter hormaechei. The sequence goes on along the minus strand of NZ_MKEQ01000001.1, from coordinate 2,942,919 downwards.
GCTTGCGGAAGAGATGGGTGTTCTTCAGGAACGTATCACCTCGACCAAAACCGGTTCTATCACCTCCGTTCAGGCGGTATACGTACCTGCGGATGACTTGACTGACCCATCTCCAGCCACCACCTTTGCTCACTTAGATGCAACCGTGGTACTGAGCCGTCAGATCGCGTCTCTGGGTATCTACCCGGCCGTTGACCCGCTGGACTCCACCAGCCGTCAGCTGGATCCACTGGTTGTTGGCCAGGAACACTACGACACCGCGCGTGGCGTACAGTCCCTGCTGCAACGTTACCAGGAACTGAAAGACATCATCGCCATCCTGGGTATGGATGAACTGTCTGAAGAAGACAAACTGGTGGTAGCACGTGCGCGTAAGATCCAGCGCTTCCTGTCCCAGCCGTTCTTCGTTGCGGAAGTATTCACCGGTTCTCCGGGTAAATACGTTTCCCTGAAAGACACCATCCGTGGCTTTAAAGGCATCATGGAAGGTGAATACGATCACCTGCCAGAGCAGGCGTTCTACATGGTTGGTTCCATCGAAGAAGCCGTGGAAAAAGCCAAAAAACTTTAACGCCTTAATCGGAGGGTGATATGGCAATGACTTACCACCTGGACGTCGTCAGCGCAGAGCAACAAATGTTCTCTGGTCTGGTCGAGAAAATCCAGGTAACGGGTAGTGAAGGTGAACTGGGTATTTTCCCGGGTCACGCACCGCTGCTCACCGCCATTAAGCCTGGTATGATCCGCATCGTTAAACAGTTCGGTCATGAAGAGTTTATCTATCTGTCCGGCGGCATTCTTGAAGTGCAGCCTGGCAGTGTGACCGTTCTGGCCGATACCGCTATTCGTGGCCAGGATCTCGACGAAGCGCGAGCCCTGGAATCGAAGCGTAAGGCTGAAGAGCACATTAGCAGCTCTCATGGTGACGTGGATTACGCTCAGGCGTCTGCGGAGCTGGCCAAAGCGATCGCGAAACTGCGCGTTATCGAGTTGACCAAAAAAGCGATGTAACACCGGCTTGAAAAGCACAAAAGCCAGTCTGGATCCCAGGCTGGCTTTTTTTTTCGGCCTTAATTCATGATGAAAAAGATGTAGAATTTTAAGCATCAAACGTTTTTACTTCTCACACAAACTACCGTCAGGATGCGTATGTTAAACAGTGCGATGAGCGTGGTGATCCTTGCCGCAGGCAAAGGTACCCGCATGTATTCCGATCTGCCTAAAGTGCTTCACACGCTGGCAGGAAAGCCAATGGTGCAGCATGTTATTGATGCAGCTACTGCATTAGGCGCCAGCCAGGTGCATTTGGTATATGGACATGGCGGCGATCTGCTGAAAAAAACGCTGCGTGACGACAATCTCAACTGGGTGCTTCAGGCAGAACAGCTGGGTACGGGTCATGCAATGCAGCAGGCTGCCCCCTTCTTCTCTGATGATGAAGATATCCTGATGCTCTACGGCGACGTCCCGCTGATCTCCGTTGAAACCCTCACTCGCCTGCGTGAAGCCAAACCGCAGGGTGGTATTGGGTTGTTAACCGTCGTGCTGGACGATCCAACCGGCTATGGCCGTATTACCCGTGAAAACGGCAACGTGACGGGGATTGTTGAGCATAAAGATGCCACTGACGAACAGCGCCAGATTCAGGAGATCAACACCGGCATCCTGATTGCAAACGGTGCGGATATGAAGCGCTGGCTGTCTAAGCTTAATAACAATAACGCGCAGGGTGAGTATTACATCACTGATATTATCGCGATGGCGTACCAGGAAGGGCGTGAGATTGCCGCCGTTCACCCGGCGCGTATCAGCGAAACGGACGGGGTAAACAACCGTCTCCAGCTTTCCCGCCTTGAGCGCATTTATCAGTCCGAGCAGGCAGAAAAACTGTTGCTCGCGGGCGTCATGCTGCGCGATCCGGCGCGTTTCGATCTGCGCGGTACGCTGACCCACGGGCGTGACGTTGAAATTGATAATAACGTTATCCTGGAAGGTAACGTCACGCTGGGCAATCGCGTCAAAATCGGCACCGGCTGTGTGATTAAAAACAGCGTTATCGGTGACGACTGCGAAATCAGCCCGTATAGCGTGGTGGAAGATGCGCGTCTTGATGCGGCGTGTACTATCGGCCCGTTTGCGCGCCTGCGCCCTGGCGCTGAGCTGCTGGAAGGTGCTCACGTAGGTAACTTCGTCGAAATGAAAAAGGCGCGTCTGGGCAAAGGCTCCAAAGCGGGCCATTTGACCTATCTGGGCGATGCGGAAATTGGCGACAACGTAAACATTGGTGCAGGGACGATCACCTGTAACTATGACGGTGCCAACAAGTTTAAAACCATCATCGGCGATGACGTGTTTGTAGGCTCCGACACCCAGCTGGTGGCGCCAGTTACCGTAGGCAACGGCGTGACCATTGCCGCCGGGACAACCGTCACGCGCGATGTGGCCGAGAACGAGCTGGTGTTAAGCCGTGTGCCGCAGGTCAGCAAGCAGGGCTGGAAACGCCCGGTTAAGAAGAAGTAACAACAAGATACGCCCCTCACCCTGACCCTCTCCCCAAAGGGGAGAGGGTCAGGGTGCGGTGTTTTTCTCCCTCGCCCCTTTGGGGAGAGGGCCGGGGTGAGGGGATAACATAATCCTCCCCCCAAATGCAGTACCCATAAAAATAACCCCACTCTCTACAAGGCTCGGGGCGCCCGGAAAGGGCAAATACAGGTCAGCGACAACGCATGGCATAACGCCATAATCAGGAAATCTAACTATGTGTGGAATTGTTGGCGCAGTTGCGCAGCGTGATATTGCTGAAATCCTTCTCGAAGGTTTACGTCGTCTGGAATACCGTGGTTACGACTCTGCCGGTCTGGCTGTTGTCGATGCAGAAGGGCATATGACCCGTCTGCGCCGTCTCGGTAAAGTGCAGATGCTGGCCCAGGCCGCGGAAGAACATCCGCTGCACGGTGGTACCGGTATTGCGCACACCCGCTGGGCGACCCACGGCGAACCGTCTGAAGGTAACGCGCACCCGCATGTGTCTGAACACATTGTGGTGGTACATAACGGCATTATCGAAAACCACGAACCGCTGCGCGAAGAACTGAAAGCGCGCGGCTATACCTTCGTCTCTGAAACCGACACCGAAGTAATTGCTCACCTGGTGCACTGGGAGCTGGCACAGGGCGGTACACTGCGTGATGCGGTGCTGCGTGCGATCCCTCAGCTGCGCGGTGCTTACGGTACGGTGATCATGGATTCCCGCGATCCGTCCACCTTGCTGGCCGCGCGTTCCGGTAGCCCGATGGTGATTGGTCTGGGCATGGGTGAAAACTTTATCGCTTCCGACCAGCTGGCACTCCTGCCAGTAACCCGTCGCTTTATCTTCCTGGAAGAGGGAGACATTGCCGAGGTGACTCGTCGTAGCGTGACCGTCTTCGACACCAAAGGCGAGCAGGTTAAGCGTCAGGAGATCGAATCAAACCTGCAATACGACGCGGGCGACAAAGGCGCTTACCGTCACTACATGCAGAAAGAGATCTACGAGCAGCCAAACGCCATTAAAAACACGCTGACCGGGCGCATCAGCCACGGCGAAGTGGATCTGAGCGAGCTGGGTGCTAACGCCAACGAACTGCTGGGCAAAGTCGAGCATATTCAGATCGTGGCCTGCGGTACCTCGTACAACTCCGGCATGGTCTCGCGCTACTGGTTTGAATCCCTGGCAGGCGTGCCGTGTGATGTGGAAATCGCCTCTGAGTTCCGCTATCGCAAATCTGCGGTGCGTCGTAACAGCCTGATGATTACCCTGTCCCAGTCTGGCGAAACGGCAGATACCCTGGCAGCGCTGCGTCTGTCTAAAGAACTGGGTTACCTGGGCTCGCTGGCGATCTGTAACGTGCCAGGCTCTTCGCTGGTACGTGAATCCGATCTGGCGCTGATGACCAAAGCGGGCACCGAAATCGGCGTGGCCTCCACCAAGGCGTTCACCACACAGCTGACCGTTCTGCTGATGCTGGTGGCGAAACTGGCGCGTCTGAAAGGTCTGGATGCTTCCGTTGAACATGACATTGTGCATGGCCTTCAGGCACTGCCGAGCCGTATTGAGCAGATGCTGTCTCAGGACAAACGCATTGAGGCACTGGCGGAAGATTTCTCTGACAAACATCACTCCCTGTTCCTGGGGCGTGGCGATCAGTATCCGATTGCGCTGGAAGGCGCGCTGAAGCTGAAAGAGATCTCTTACATTCACGCGGAAGCCTACGCGGCGGGCGAGCTGAAACATGGCCCGCTGGCGCTGATCGACGCGGATATGCCGGTTATCGTGGTGGCACCGAACAACGAACTGCTGGAAAAGCTGAAATCTAACATCGAAGAAGTGCGCGCCCGTGGCGGTGTACTGTACGTCTTTGCGGATAAAGATGCCGGTTTCGCCAGCAGCGACAACATGCACATCATCGAGATGCCGCATGTGGAAGAGGTAATTGCACCGATCTTCTACACCGTTCCGCTGCAACTACTGGCTTATCACGTCGCGCTGATCAAAGGCACCGACGTTGACCAGCCGCGAAATCTGGCGAAGTCCGTTACCGTAGAATAATCCCTTCAGACTCCACCTTCGGGTGGAGTTTTTTTATGACAACCTGTCATTTTCAGCTATTTTTTTAGTGTCACATAAAGAAAATATTACTGAAATCCTGCCGTCATGTTTCTATCTAAGTTTCTGATAAATATAACTATTTTTGTTTTTCTTTAAGTGAAATTTTCATTGTCATAAAACTGTCATATTTCGTACATTTATCTGTCACCTGTTTGTCCTATTTTGCTCATCGTAGCCACTTAAACAATGATTTACGAAATCCTTGCAGGAGACATTATGAAAGTTATGCGTACCACTGTCGCAACTGTTGTCGCCGCGACCTTATCTCTGAGCGCTTTCTCTGCCTTTGCAGCAGCAAGCCTGACTGGCGCTGGTGCAACCTTCCCTGCGCCGGTGTATGCCAAATGGGCGGATACCTACCAGAAAGAAACCGGCAACAAGGTTAACTATCAGGGTATCGGCTCCTCCGGTGGCGTAAAACAAATTACCGCAAATACCGTTGATTTCGGCGCATCCGACGCTCCGCTGTCTGATGAGAAACTGAATCAGGAAGGCCTGTTCCAGTTCCCGACCGTGATCGGCGGCGTTGTGCTGGCTGTTAACATCCCTGGCCTGAAATCAGGCGAGCTGGTGCTGGACGGCAAAACCCTGGGTGACATCTACCTGGGTAAAATTAAAAAATGGGATGACGAAGCCATCACCAAACTGAACCCGGGCGTTAAGCTGCCTTCGCAGAACATCGCTGTGGTTCGTCGTGCTGACGGCTCTGGTACCTCCTTCGTCTTCACCAGCTACCTGGCGAAAGTGAACGAAGAGTGGAAATCGAAAGTCGGTTCCGGCTCTACCGTTAACTGGCCAACCGGTCTCGGCGGTAAAGGCAACGACGGTATCGCTGCCTTCGTACAGCGTCTGCCTGGCTCTATCGGCTACGTAGAGTACGCCTACGCTAAGCAGAACAACCTGGCTTACACCAAACTGGTTTCTGCCGACGGCAAACCGGTTAGCCCGACCGAAGAGAACTTCGCCAACGCCGCGAAAGGCGCTGACTGGAGCAAATCTTTCGCTCAGGACCTGACCAACCAGAAAGGCGACGATGCATGGCCGATCACGTCTACCACCTTCATTCTGGTCCACAAAGAGCAGAAGAAGCCTGAGCAGGGTGCTGAAGTGCTGAAGTTCTTCGACTGGGCATACAAAAATGGCGGCAAACAGGCTAACGACCTGGATTACGCCAGCCTGCCAGACAGCGTGGTTGAGCAGATCCGTGCTGCATGGAAAACCAACGTGAAAGACAGCAGCGGTAAAGCGCTGTACTAACAGGATATATTTAACGAAGATGGCGGGTGTCGCGCAGCGATCCCGCCCTACGGTTTACTCTGTAGGCCCGGTAAGCGTCAGCGCCACCGGGCATATTCGTAAAAACGTCTCAAACAGAAGAGTAATTTATGGCTGCAACCAAGCCTGCATTTAACCCTCCGGGTAAAAAAGGTGACATGATTTTCAGCGTGCTGGTGAAACTGGCTGCGCTGATTGTGCTATTGCTGCTGGGCGGCATTATCGTGTCCCTGATTTTCTCCTCCTGGCCGAGCATTCAAAAATTTGGTTTCGCCTTCCTGTGGACCAAAGAGTGGGATGCGCCGAACGATATTTACGGTGCGCTGGTGCCGATTTACGGCACGCTGGTGACCTCGTTTATCGCCCTGCTGATTGCGGTTCCGGTGAGCTTCGGTATTGCCCTGTTTCTGACGGAACTGGCACCAGGCTGGCTGCGACGCCCGCTGGGTATCGCCATTGAACTGCTGGCCGCCATCCCAAGTATCGTTTACGGCATGTGGGGCCTGTTTATCTTTGCGCCGCTGTTTGCGACGTACTTCCAGGAGCCGGTCGGTAACGTGCTTTCTGCCATTCCGTTTGTGGGGGCGCTGTTCTCTGGCCCGGCATTCGGTATCGGCATTCTGGCGGCAGGTGTGATCCTCGCCATCATGATTATTCCGTACATTGCGGCGGTCATGCGCGATGTCTTCGAACAAACCCCGGTGATGATGAAAGAGTCGGCCTATGGCATCGGCTGCACCACCTGGGAAGTTATCTGGCGTATCGTCCTTCCGTTCACCAAAAATGGGGTGATTGGCGGCATTATGCTGGGCTTAGGCCGCGCGCTGGGTGAAACCATGGCAGTGACCTTTATCATCGGCAACACCTACCAGCTCGACAGTGCCTCGCTCTATATGCCTGGGAACAGTATTACCTCTGCGCTGGCGAACGAATTTGCCGAAGCGGAATCCGGGCTGCACGTCGCAGCGCTGATGGAACTGGGCCTGATCCTGTTCGTTATCACCTTTATTGTGCTGGCTATCTCCAAGCTGATGATTATGCGTCTGGCTAAAAACGAGGGGGCACGCTAATGGCGACTCTCGACATGCAAAACACCGCTCAGCTTGCGGAATCCCGTCGCAAAATGCAGTCAAAGCGCCGGATTAAAAACCGCATTGCGCTGACGCTATCCATGGCGACGATGGCATTCGGCCTGTTCTGGCTGATCTGGATCCTGATGTCCACCATCACCCGTGGTATTGATGGAATGTCCCTGGCGCTGTTCACCGAAATGACGCCGCCGCCGAACACGGCGGGTGGGGGGCTGGCAAACGCCCTGGCGGGCAGTGGCCTGCTGATCCTGTGGGCGACGGTCTTTGGCACGCCGCTGGGCATCATGGCGGGTATCTATCTGGCGGAGTATGGGCGTAAATCCTGGATCGCTGAAGTCATCCGCTTTATCAACGACATTCTGCTTTCTGCCCCGTCGATTGTCGTGGGTCTGTTTGTTTACACCATTGTGGTGGCGCAAATGGAACACTTCTCCGGCTGGGCGGGTGTGATTGCGCTGGCGCTGTTGCAGGTGCCTATCGTTATTCGCACCACTGAAAACATGCTGAAACTGGTACCGGACAGCCTGCGTGAAGCGGCTTACGCGCTGGGTACGCCAAAATGGAAGATGATTTCGGCGATCACCCTGAAAGCGTCCGTCTCGGGGATTATGACCGGTATCCTGCTGGCTATCGCTCGTATCGCCGGTGAAACCGCACCGCTGCTGTTTACCGCCCTCTCCAATCAGTTCTGGAGCACGGACATGATGCAGCCGATCGCCAACCTGCCGGTGACGATCTTTAAATTTGCGATGAGCCCATTCGCGGAATGGCAGCAGCTGGCCTGGGCCGGGGTGCTGATCATCACCCTTTGCGTACTGTTGCTGAACATTCTGGCGCGCGTCATTTTCGCGAAGAAGAAACACGGTTAATTTTTTACGGCGCGGCACATCGCGGCGCCGAATGAGGAAATGAGTCAATGAGTATGGTTGATACTGCCCCGGGTAAGATTCAGGTTCGTGATTTGAACTTCTACTACGGCAAATTCCATGCCCTGAAGAATATCAACCTGGATATCGCGAAGAACCAGGTGACGGCATTCATCGGTCCGTCCGGCTGTGGCAAATCCACGCTGCTGCGCACCTTTAACAAAATGTATTCGCTCTATCCGGAGCAGCGTGCAGAAGGTGAAATTCTGCTGGACGGTGACAACATCCTGACCAATACCCAGGATATCGCCCTGCTGCGTGCGAAAGTGGGGATGGTATTCCAGAAACCCACGCCGTTCCCGATGTCGATCTATGACAACATCGCCTTTGGCGTGCGTCTGTTTGAGAAGCTCTCCCGTGCGGATATGGATGAGCGCGTGCAGTGGGCATTGACCAAGGCCGCATTATGGAACGAAACCAAGGATAAGTTGCACCAGAGCGGGTACTCTCTCTCCGGTGGTCAGCAGCAGCGTCTGTGCATTGCGCGCGGTATCGCCATTCGCCCGGAAGTCTTGCTGCTGGATGAGCCGTGCTCAGCCCTCGACCCGATCTCAACCGGGCGTATCGAAGAGCTGATCACCGAGCTGAAGCAGGATTACACCGTGGTGATCGTGACCCACAACATGCAGCAGGCTGCACGTTGTTCTGACCACACGGCGTTTATGTACCTGGGCGAGTTGATTGAGTTCAGCGATACCGACGCGCTGTTCACCCGTCCTGCGAAGAAACAAACGGAAGATTACATTACTGGCCGCTACGGTTGATTTGCCTTAGTGCATGTGGAGAAACCATGGACAACCTCAATCTTAATAAACACATTTCCGGCCAGTTTAACGCAGAGCTGGAAAGCATTCGCACCCAGGTGATGACCATGGGCGGCATGGTCGAGCAGCAGCTTTCTGATGCGATCACGGCGATGCACAACCAGGACAGCGAGCTGGCGAAGCGCGTTATCGAAGGCGACCACAACGTCAATATGATGGAAGTCGCCATCGACGAAGCCTGCGTGCGCATCATTGCGAAGCGTCAGCCGACGGCGAGCGACCTGCGTCTGGTGATGGCGATCATCAAAACCATCGCCGAACTGGAGCGTATCGGTGACGTGGCGGATAAAATCTGCCGCACCGCGCTGGAGAAATTCTCCCAGCAGCACCAGCCGCTGCTGGTGAGCCTGGAGTCTCTTGGCCGCCACACCGTGCAGATGCTGCACGACGTGCTGGATGCTTTCGCGCGCATGGATCTGGACGAAGCGGTCCGCATCTACCGTGAAGACAAGAAAGTTGACCAGGAATACGAAGGCATTGTGCGTCAGCTGATGACCTACATGATGGAAGATTCCCGTACGATCCCAAGCGTGCTGACCGCGCTGTTCTGCGCGCGCTCCATCGAGCGTATCGGCGACCGCTGCCAGAACATTTGCGAATACATTTTCTACTTCGTGAAAGGTCAGGACTTCCGTCACGTGGGCGGCGACGAGCTGGACAAGCTGCTGGCGGGCAAAGATCCGAAAGAGTGATGTTAGTGGCGGGTGGCGCTAGCGCTTACCCGCCCTACGTTAATTTAACGCGTAATATCCCAACCCCGCGCCTTCCACAACGCTGGCAACTGCGCCAGATCGGTAAAGGTCGTCACTTTTGGATGATCGATCGGCTTGTTGTGCGGATCGGCGCAGAAGTAAAACACTTCCATCCCTGCATCAATCCCTGACTGCGCGCCCGCAGACGAGTCATCCACCAGAATGCAGTTCTCCACGTTGACGTTCATCGCCTTCGCCGCATGGAACATCAGCGCCGGATCGGGCTTCCAGCGCTGGATATCGTAGCCGCTGAACAGTTTTTCCGGGAAGTGATGCAACATGTCCAGTTTGCCGAGCGAGTGCTGCATTTTGCTGACCGGGCCGTTAGAAACCACGCAGATCGGCACCGTCATCGCATCCAGCAGCGCGTTAGCGCCAGCGATAACCTCCAGCTCGGCGTCGAAGAGGCGTGCGACCTCGGCGCGGTACACCGGTTCCAGATCCGCTTTCGCCAGATCCACCCCGTGTTCTTCGTTAATGATGTCGATGATCTCGTACAGCTTCACGCCCTTAAAGCGTTTGAACACCTCTTCGAGATCGAGCGTAATGCCAAATTCCCTGAACATGGCGACATACGCGCGGGAACAAATGACCTCACTGTCGACCAGCGTACCGTCACAGTCGAAAAATACCGCTTCAATTCCGGACATGTCCTTCCCTTTTAACAAGTTTAACGTTTACGTACGACAGATTTACGAGACGCAATCGTTGCCGTATAAGCAAAATCAATGAAAAAAGTATCCCGTAACCGCCACTATTGTCGCATTTTGGTATAGGATAGCGACGAATTTTCCCTCCTTGTTCGGAAATTGATGATGAGTCAACAACACACTACCCAGACGTCTGGTCAGGGGCTGCTTGAGCGCGTTTTTAAACTGCGTGAGCACGGCACAACGGCACGCACCGAAGTGATCGCCGGTTTTACTACCTTCCTGACGATGGTCTATATCGTTTTTGTGAACCCGCAAATTCTGGGCGTGGCTGGCATGGACACCAGCGCCGTCTTTGTTACCACCTGTCTGATCGCCGCCCTTGGCAGCATCCTGATGGGCGTTTTCGCTAACCTGCCCGTGGCGCTGGCCCCGGCGATGGGTCTGAACGCGTTCTTTGCGTTCGTGGTGGTTCAGGCGATGGGCCTGCCGTGGCAGGTTGGGATGGGCGCTATTTTCTGGGGTGCGGTTGGCCTGCTGCTGCTGACCCTCTTCCGCGTGCGCTACTGGATGATTGCAAACTTTCCGGTGAGCCTGCGCGTGGGCATCACCAGCGGCATCGGTCTGTTCATCGGCATGATGGGGCTGAAAAACGCCGGTGTGATCGTGGCGAACCCGGAAACGCTGGTGAGCATTGGTAACCTGACCTCCCACAGCGTGCTGCTGGGCGTGCTGGGCTTCTTTATCATCGCGATCCTGGCCTCACGCAACATCCATGCTGCGGTGCTGGTCTCTATCATCGTAACCACGCTGCTGGGCTGGATGCTGGGCGATGTGCATTACAGCGGTATCGTCTCTGCGCCACCGAGCGTCTCTACCGTGATTGGTCACGTTGATCTGGCTGGCTCGCTGAACCTGGGTCTGGCGGGGGTGATTTTCTCCTTCATGCTGGTCAACCTGTTTGACTCCTCCGGTACGCTGATTGGCGTGACCGATAAAGCGGGTCTGGCGGATGAAAAAGGCAAATTCCCGCGCATGAAGCAGGCGCTGTATGTGGATAGTATCTCGTCCGTTGCTGGCTCTTTCATCGGCACCTCGTCTGTTACCGCTTACATTGAATCTTCTTCCGGCGTCTCCGTGGGGGGCCGTACCGGCCTGACGGCGGTCGTCGTGGGTCTGCTGTTCCTGCTGGTGATCTTCCTCTCTCCACTCGCCGGAATGGTGCCACCGTACGCGGCAGCCGGCGCGCTGATCTACGTCGGCGTACTGATGACCTCAAGCCTGGCGCGCGTGAAGTGGGAAGATCTGACGGAAGCCGTTCCGACGTTTATTACCGCGGTGATGATGCCGTTCAGCTTCTCGATCACCGAAGGTATCGCGCTGGGCTTTATCTCTTACTGCATTATGAAGATCGGCACTGGCCGCTTCCGCGAACTCAGCCCGTGCGTGATTATTGTGGCGCTGCTGTTTGTGCTGAAGATTGTGTTTATTGACGCGCACTAAGGTGCGGTTTGTGGTGTCAGGTGGCGCTTCGCTTACCTGACCTACTGACGAGTGTAGGCCCGGTAAGCGCTAGCGCTACCGGGCTTTTTTATCAGGCTTTAACCCGCTTAATATAATCCCCAAACGCGGTCAGTTGGCCAGAGAGATGGTCACGCGTACTCTGATCCACCACTTCACCCGTCTGCGGGTCGACCTTGTTCTGAATCACGCCACCCATAAATTCCGGCTTGTTCATCACCATCGCATCCAGGAACACCAGGATCTGGCGCAGGTGATACTGGCAGCGCGCGCCGCCGATGGCGCCCATGGAGCTGGTCTGGATCAGCACCGGTTTGCCGGACAGGGGCTGCTCCGGCAAACGGGATAACCAGTCAATGGCGTTCTTCAGACCACCCGGTACCGAGTAGTTATATTCAGGCGTGACAATCACCACGCCGTCAGCCTGACGGATCTGCTCGGCTATTGCTTCCACACTCTGCGGGAACCCTTCTTCCTGCTGAACGTCAGCATCATAAAGCGGGATGTCGCCAATGGACGGCAGGGCGCTGATTTCCATTCCCGCAGGCGCCAGCTGCGGCAGCGTACGGGCAACCATCCCGTTAAAAGAACCTTTGCGCAGGCTTCCCAGTAACGTAACAACTTTCAACGTATCAGACATGATTACTCCTGTTTCATCATGATGACCCTGGACGGATCAGCTATGGGTGTATGCTTTTTCTGCCGGTAAACTGGTTAATCGCATCAGGCGCGCGGCGGGCTCGTTGGCGCGCTCAGGGACATCCGGAAGACTACGCCAACCGCGAGTACTGTCAAATTCCCAGATTTTCAGCCGTTCGATGGCAGGGCTCACCGCAACAGACCAGATCAGTACATCCTCAGCATCGCTGAGTGCCTCTACCAGCGAGGCTTTTGTGGCGCGCAGGCGACCCGATCCGGGAAGCAGCTGCAACAGGCTGGCGTCGTCTGACGCCGCGCCGCTCATTTTGCGGATACTCTGGCGAAGGGTGATGAGCTGCGCTCTGGCTTCAATGGGGTCGTTCTGGTTACGTATCCACAGCTTTTCATTGCTGGAGAGCGGATATTCATCGAGCGCGTTAGCGCCATGGAAGCTACGCGTGACGCGTTGTAGCTCCATATCCAGCCCGCAATCACCTTCAGTGGTCAGCGCGACGCCAACGATGTTGCCGGTATACGCAATGGAAAAATGGGGAAGTGCCGGGTCCGCAAAAACCGGGCGACCTTCTGGCTGGGTGAGTATGTCCGGTAATTCGCTGGTGCCGTACAGCATAAAAAGCAGTTCTGCGAGGAGCGCTCTGGAGGCTAAAAACCGCGTCCTGCGGTGTTCAGGTAGTTTGAGCGCCTCACTGTGGCAGGCTGAAGAAATTCTGGCCGATACGAGATGCCCTTCCGTTAATGTTCCTCGTGCAAAGTGCGTAGCCATTTTTCGCTCCTTGATAATGGTCGTAGTCGGTTAAACGGTTACATGATTATCGCTTAACTCAGCTTTTGTTTTAATCAGTAAATGGAAATAAGAGAAGCCTGAGGACCGAACTTTACATTATCTTAGGCAAAAACCTGACCTGGCGCGGTATACAGCGCTTTGATCGTCTCGCGTAGCCAGAGGATTTTCGGATTATGGCTGTTCCGTTTATGCCAGATCAGCGTGAAGGGCACGGTAAGCTTTTCTGCCTGCGCCTCATCAATGGGAATGGGAAGGCAAACCAGATTACGCTGGTGGAGTTGATTATAGTGATGGCAGTAGTGCGGTGCAGTGGCAATGTAGTTGTGGTCCGGCTGGGCCGCCATAAACATCGACTGTTCGAATCCGGGCAAACTCATGGCGATGTTACGCTCCCGGCCCATCTCTCTTAGCACCTCGTCGAGTGCCCAGGTATCGCTGCGTTCCCAGAAGATGCTGATATGCGGGTAGCGCAGAAACGTCTCCAGATCCCACACTTCCTGGAGCGCGGGATGGTCCTCGCGCAAATACACACACGGACGGTCACTGAACAGGATTTCGTAGTCGATAAACCACGGCATCAGCTTTAGCAGTTCGCGCGAGCGAGGATGCGTTTCACGCCCCGTAAAGCCCAGATCCACTTCGCCACGCGTAATGGCGTCCAGCGAATCGTAATCCCATTGGCGCAGCTTCACCGTCGCCTGTGGGTAGCGCTCATTCACCTGCTCCAGCAGGGTGTTAAAGCGGATCAGCATCAGCGGTGTTTCGGCGGCGAGCACAAACTTAAGCCCGCCAGGAGAGCTATGGTGGAATTTATCGAGGATCTGGTTGCCTATCTGCATCCAGTCGGCCAAATCCTGTTCCAGACTCACCGTCAGCGGCGTGGGTAGCAGCCCTAAAGGCGTTTTCACAAACAGCGGATCGTCGAACCAGTCGCGCAGCTTCGCCAGCGATTTACTCACCGCGGACGGCGTCACGTTCATCCGCTTCGCGGCTTTGGTGACGCTGCGCTCCTGCAACAACAGTTGCAGGCAAAGTAAAAGATTAAGATCGAGACTGCTGATGGGCTTCTTCATAGTGCGCCGCGGGCTGGATGACCATAAGTAAGGTAATGCAGAGTATGCTACAGCCAATCAGAACCCCGATCAGCATATTCAGCGCGTTAAGACCGATCACCGCCGCCAGCCAAATCCACAGCGACGAACCGCAGACCTGCGCAATGCCCAGCACCGAGCTTGCCACGCCTGCCCGCAGCGAGAACGGGCCAAGCGCCTGACTCATCGCCACACCAAAGCCAACGGAGAACCCGGCGCAAATCAGGGTAATGCCCACCAGCATCACCGCGTGTGAGGTGGCGGTCGCCAGGATCACGCCTGCGGCGAGAAACAGCCCCTGTGAGGTAAGCATCAGCGTGCGCTGGCGGAAGAGATTGAGGGCAAAGGGCGTCGAGAATGAAACCGCCATGCTGACCATCGCGGTTAGCGCCATCACCGTCGAATACTCACCGCGATCGAAGCCCATCGTCTCCATCAGTAACACCGGGGAAACGTTTACATAGGTAAGGATCACCGCCACGCTCAGCGTGGTGATTGCCAGTCGACTCAAAAAAAAGCGATTCACCAGCTTTTCAGCCGGATGGAGGGTTGCGGCGTGGTGTGACTGTTGCGAACCGGGATGGGTCTCTTTCAGCACCGTCACGGACAGAATAAAGACAATGGCGCCCATTGCGGCCATGGTCCAGAAAAGGCTCTGCCACGGAAATTTAAGCATGATCAGGTAGCCTACAACCGGTGCCAGCACCGGAATGATGCAGGTAATGCCGTTCAGCATCGACAGCACTTTGGCGCGGCGCTGAGCGCTCAAGGTATCGCGCAGAATGGCAAACGCCACCACGTAACAGCCGCCCGCGCCAATGCCCTGAATAAAACGTCCTGACAGGAACATTGTGCTTTCCTGAGCCACTGAACAGAGTACCGATGCCAGCGCAAAGATAACCGCACCTGTAATGGCGACGGGCTGACGGCCTGCTTTATCCGCGATTTTCCCGGCAAACACCATCGACGACGCCATCCCCGCGAGGTAGGCCGAAAACGCGATGTGCAGCTGCGCCTCGCTGGCACCCAGATCGCGGGCAATATGCGGTAATCCCACCAGATACATATCAATACCGGACGGATACAGCAGAACCAGCGCAAAACTACAAAACAGAAAACGAGCCATAAATCCCCCATAAATGCAGGCATGCAGGATAGGGGGCATGGAATGATTAAGCGAGTTGCCATTTGGACAATGGTGATTTCCCTGGGGGAAATCACCCTATACGCGCGGGAATTACTTACCGATACAGAAGCTCGAGAAAATCCGTCCCAGCAGATCGTCAGACGTAAACTCTCCGGTGATCTCGCTCAGGTTCTGCTGCGCCAGACGCAGCTCTTCCGCCAGCAGTTCACCCGCCCACGCGCCAATCAGCTGGGCTTTGCCCTGCTCAAGATGGCGAGCCGCCTCTTCCAGGGCCTGCAAGTGACGACGACGCGCCAGGAAGCCGCCCTCCATGCTGGTGTCGAAGCCCATGCTCTGTTTGAGATGGTTACGCAGGTCTTCCACGCCTTCCCCGGTACGGGCCGACAGCCGAATAAGTGAGTGACCATTCACATCGCTGATGCCCAGCGTTTCCCCGGTTACGTCTGCTTTGTTACGCACCACGGTGATCGGCAGTTTGGCTGGCAGACGGGCGATAAAGTCCGGCCAAATCTCCGCCGGGTCAACGGCGTCGGTCGTGGTGCCATCTACCATAAACAGCACGCGGTCGGCCTGCTCGATCTCCTGCCAGGCGCGTTCGATACCGATACGCTCGACTTCATCGCTCGCATCGCGAAGGCCAGCGGTGTCGATGATGTGCAGCGGCATCCCGTCGATGTGGATATGCTCGCGCAGGACGTCGCGGGTGGTACCGGCAATGTCGGTCACGATCGCCGCTTCACGGCCCGCCAGGGCGTTCAGCAGGCTCGATTTTCCGGCATTAGGACGACCAGCAATCACCACTTTCATCCCTTCACGCAGCAGGCTGCCCTGGCGCGCTTCGGCGCGAACGGCGTCGAGATCGTTCATCACCTGGTTGAGCTGAGCTTCGATTTTGCCGTCGGAGAGGAAGTCGATCTCCTCGTCCGGGAAGTCGATAGCTGCTTCAACATAGATTCGCAGGTGAGTAAGTGCTTCCACAAGGTGGTTCACGCGTGCGGAAAACGCCCCCTGCAACGAGTTCAGCGCGGAGCGGGCTGCCTGTTCGGAACTGGCGTCGATCAGGTCAGCAATCGCCTCGGCCTGCGCCAGGTCGAGTTTATCGTTCAGGAAGGCACGTTCGGAGAACTCGCCCGGCTTCGCAATGCGCAGGCCAGGCAGGGTCAGAATACGTTTTAACAGCAGGTCGAGGATCACCGGGCCGCCGTGACCCTGCAACTCCAGCACGTCTTCGCCGGTAAAGGAGTTTGGGCCGGGGAACCACAGCGCGATGCCCTGGTCCAGCGGGGTGCCGTCGGCATCCTTAAACGGCAGATAATCAGCGTAGCGCGGCTTTGGCAGTTTACCCAGCACCGCTTCGGCCACCTCACGCGCCTTCAGGCCGGAGATGCGCAGAATGCCTACACCACCGCGTCCCGGTGGGGTTGCCTGGGCGACGATAGTGTCGTTATGGCTCATGGTTGTTCTCGTTCAATACAAATAAAAAAGGCGGTCAATCGACCGCCCTTATTTTAGCGTTAAGTTACCGAATCAGGACTTTTTCTTTTCGCGGCTATGCAGGCCACGTTTTTCCAGACCACGGTAAATCAGCTGCTGCTGGATGATGGTCACCAGGTTGCTGACGATATAGTACAGCACCAGACCTGACGGGAACCACAGGAAGAACACGGTGAAGATGACCGGCATAAAGGTCATGATCTTCTGCTGCATCGGGTCGGTCACGGTGGTCGGAGACATCTTCTGGATGAAGAACATCGTCACGCCCATCAGGATCGGCAGGATGTAGTACGGGTCCTGTGCGGACAGGTCATGGATCCACAGGGCGAAAGGCGCGTGGCGCAGCTCAACGGAACCCATCAGCATGTAGTACAGCGCAAGGAAGATTGGCATCTGAATCAGCAGCGGGAAGCAACCACCCAGTGGGTTCACTTTCTCTGCTTTATACAGGGCCATCATCTCCTGGCTCTGACGCTGTTTGTCATCGCCCAGACGCTCACGCATAGCCTGAATCTTCGGCTGTAGCATACGCATCTTCGCCATGGAGGTGTACTGCGCTTTAGTCAGCGGGTACATGATGCCACGAACGATAAAGGTGATAACGATGATGGAGAAGCCCCAGTTACCCAGGAAGCTGTGGATGAACTTCAGCAGCTTAAACAGCGGCTGGGAGATGAACCACAACCAACCGTAATCAACGGTCAGATCCAGGTGCGGTGCAACGGCAGCCATTTTGTCCTGGATTTCCGGGCCGACCCACAGGGTGCTTGCCAGTTTACCGGTTTGACCCGGCTGCACCAGAACTGGCTGAGATTTGTAGCCGATGGCTGCAATACCGTTGCCGAGGTTCGCGGTGTAGAAGTTATTCGTACCGTCGTTATTCGGTACCCACGCCGTCGCGAAATACTGTTGCAGCATTGCGACCCAACCGCCTTTAGAGCTGACGTTCAGGTTTTCGTTATCGGCAATGGTGTCGAATTTGTATTTCTCGTACTTGGTATCTGGCGTGGAGTATGCCGCGCCACGGAAGGTATGCAGCGCAAAGTTGCTGCTTCCGGTGTCACGGTGAGACGGCAGATTGATGGACTGCTTCAGCTGACCAAAGGTAGAGATTTCCAGTGGTTTCGCACCGGCGTTCTGTACGCTGTAGCCCACGTTCACCGCATACTCACCGCGTTTCAGGGTGAAGGTTTTGGTGAAGGTGTTGCCTGCCGCGTCGGTGTAGGTCATCGGGATAACCAGTTCGTTCTGGCCATCAGCCATTACAAACGTGTCATTCTCGACGTTATACAGTGGACGCGCACCGTTAGCCGGGTTGTCCGGGCCATCACGACCGGTCAGGCCGCTCTGCGCCTGGTAGATAAATTCAGGCGTGGTTTCCAGTAACTGGAACGGTTCGGTAGACTTCAGCTCTTTCGGGTAGGTCAACAGCAGCGCCTGCTCAACATCACCACCACGGGTGTTGATAGTCAGCTCAAGCACATCGGTCTTAACCGTAATCTGTTTCCCCTGGCCACTGGCCGGTACGCCCTGGTCGGCGGCGCTACCCGCTGCGGTGGTCGTGGTCTGCGTGGTCTGCTGCTGGGGTTGAGGATTTTTATCCTGCTCCCATGCCTGCCAGATCATGAAAGACACGAACAACAAAGCGATGATAAGAAGATTGCGTTGCGAATCCATCGTTAGTGTTCTCTGGTATCAAAAGGTCCTGGAGGGACGGGGTCGTCTCCACCTGGGTGTAAAGGGTGGCATTTTAATACGCGTTTCACCGTCAACCAACTGCCTTTTATCACTCCAAACCTGCGCAATGCCTCAATTCCGTAGCTTGAGCATGTTGGCGTGAAACGGCAGTGTGGCCCGAGTAGCGGACTAATCAGGCGTTGATAGACCCGAATGAGGGCTATCAGGACCCGCGAGCCAGGCGACAGTGGCGGCGCCATAATTTTTCCAACGCTTCCGAGAGAGCACGGTTATCGAGGTCGGCAACCCCTTTTTTAGCCACCACCACGAAATCCATAGAAGGCAGTTCGTGCTGACGTAAACGGAAGCTTTCACGCGTCAGACGTTTAATCCGGTTGCGTTCATGCGCACGCTTAACGTTTTTCTTGGCGACTGTGAGACCGATGCGGGGATGCCCCAGCGAATTTTGGCGGCCGAGGATGGTGATTTGCGGCGTGCCAGCCCGTAGAGGCTGCTGGAAGACGAAAGTGAAATGAGTGGGAGTTAACAAACGTAACTCCCTGGGAAATGCGAGCTTAACCACTCAGGGGTTAGCTTTATTACTTGGAAACGGTCAGACGAGCGCGGCCTTTAGCACGACGACGTGCCAGAACCTGACGACCATTTTTAGTAGCCATACGAGCACGGAAGCCGTGAGAACGGTTGCGCTTCAGTACAGACGGTTGAAAAGTGCGTTTCATGGCGATTTCTACCTAAACTTGAAAAAATTCATGACTTTTGCGGATGCCCGACCGAGTTTCGAATGACGGACGCCGAAGCCGTGGGTGATTAAAGAGGCCGGATTGTAATAATTGTACACTCCGGAGTCAATTCTCTTTCCTTATTTCCCGCGTATTTCCGCACGATTTCGCGTGGAAAATGAGCAGCGGACGACGCAGGAAGAAGAGCATCACGCGCCGGGGCGAGGATTATACGGCCTCGCCAACAAAGCGCAAGGATCGTCCCGGATCTTCGTTAGATCATTTAAGCCAAAAATTGTCTGTCCTCATTAAATTTTCCAATATGCGGCCTAAATCGCGGGGCACTCGCGTCAGGATCGTTTACACTTACCCGATTCCGGATCTTCCTGTGGATAAATCGGGAAGAATCTGTGAGAAACAGAAGATCTCTGGCTCAGTTTAGGCTATGATCCGCGGTCCCGATCGGGATCCAGCGATCCTGGTCGGGCATAAACACAACGTCGTTCAGGTTGTATCAACGATAGCGTGTATAACCGCAGATAGCGGTTCGCACATCACCCTGATGGGGTCATGTCGATGTGCGCCAACAATCATGAATATTCAATAGTTTTCTTTTATTGTTCGAGTGGAGTCCGCCGTGTCACTTTCGCTTTGGCAGCAGTGTCTTGCCCGATTGCAGGATGAGTTACCAGCCACAGAATTCAGTATGTGGATCCGCCCGTTGCAGGCGGAACTGAGCGATAACACGCTGGCTTTGTATGCGCCAAACCGTTTCGTGCTCGATTGGGTAAGGGATAAATACCTTAATAACATCAATGGACTGCTGAACGATTTCTGCGGGTCAGATGCCCCACAGCTGCGTTTTGAAGTGGGCACAAAGCCGGTCACCCAAACCGTTCGTGAAGTTGTCAATGTGGCAGCCCCTGCACAGGCGGCGCCCGCACCTGCGCCTCGCGTTGCACCGGCTCGTCAGGGCTGGGATAACGTCCCTGCACCCGCAGAGCCAACCTACCGCTCTAACGTTAACGTGAAACACACGTTCGATAACTTCGTTGAAGGTAAATCGAACCAGCTGGCGCGCGCGGCGGCTCGCCAGGTTGCCGATAACCCCGGTGGTGCTTACAACCCGCTGTTCCTCTATGGCGGCACGGGTCTGGGTAAAACGCACCTGTTACACGCGGTGGGTAACGGCATCATGGCGCGTAAGCCCAATGCCAAAGTGGTGTATATGCACTCCGAACGCTTCGTTCAGGACATGGTAAAAGCCCTGCAAAACAACGCGATCGAAGAGTTTAAACGCTACTACCGTTCCGTTGATGCGCTGCTGATCGATGACATTCAGTTCTTTGCCAATAAAGAACGATCTCAGGAAGAGTTTTTCCACACCTTCAACGCCCTGCTGGAAGGTAATCAGCAGATCATTTTGACCTCGGATCGTTATCCAAAAGAGATCAACGGCGTTGAAGATCGTCTGAAATCCCGCTTCGGCTGGGGCCTGACCGTGGCGATCGAGCCACCGGAGCTGGAAACCCGCGTCGCGATCCTGATGAAGAAAGCCGATGAGAACGACATTCGCCTGCCGGGTGAAGTGGCGTTCTTCATTGCCAAGCGCCTGCGTTCCAACGTGCGTGAGCTGGAAGGGGCGCTGAACCGCGTTATCGCCAATGCCAACTTCACCGGTCGTGCGATCACTATCGATTTTGTGCGTGAAGCGCTGCGCGATTTATTGGCTTTGCAGGAAAAACTGGTCACTATCGACAATATTCAAAAGACGGTGGCCGAGTACTACAAGATCAAAGTGGCAGATTTACTGTCTAAACGTCGTTCCCGCTCGGTGGCGCGTCCGCGTCAGATGGCGATGGCGCTGGCAAAAGAGCTAACTAACCACAGCCTGCCGGAAATCGGTGATGCGTTTGGTGGCCGTGACCATACGACCGTGCTGCACGCCTGTCGCAAGATTGAGCAGTTACGGGAAGAAAGCCACGACATAAAAGAAGATTTTTCCAATTTAATCAGAACATTATCATCGTGACGCTATGAAATTTACCGTTGAACGTGAACATTTATTAAAACCGCTGCAACAGGTGAGTGGCCCGTTAGGCGGCCGCCCAACGCTGCCTATTCTTGGAAACCTGCTGCTTCAGGTCGCGGACGGTACGCTGTCGCTGACCGGCACAGATCTGGAAATGGAAATGATCGCGCGCGTTACGCTGACTCAGCCGCACGACGCAGGCGCGACCACGGTTCCGGCACGTAAATTCTTTGATATCTGCCGTGGACTGCCGGAAGGCGCTGAAATCGCCGTGCAGCTGGAGGGCGACCGCATGCTGGTGCGCTCTGGCCGCAGTCGTTTCTCTCTTTCCACGCTGCCCGCTGCGGATTTCCCGAACCTGGACGACTGGCAGAGCGAAGTTGAATTTACCCTGCCGCAGGCGACGATGAAGCGTCTGATTGAGGCCACGCAGTTCTCCATGGCGCATCAGGACGTTCGTTACTACTTAAACGGCATGCTGTTCGAAACCGAAGGTGAAGAGCTGCGTACCGTGGCTACCGACGGTCACCGTCTGGCGGTCTGTTCCATGCCGATTGGCGATTCACTGCCAAACCATTCGGTGATCGTACCGCGTAAAGGGGTGATTGAGCTGATGCGTATGCTCGACGGCGGTGACACCCCGCTGCGCGTGCAGATCGGCAGCAACAATATTCGTGCCCACGTGGGTGATTTTGTCTTCACATCGAAGCTGGTTGACGGTCGTTTCCCGGATTATCGCCGCGTATTGCCGAAGAACCCGGACAAAACGCTGGAGGCGGGTTGCGATATCCTCAAGCAGGCATTTGCCCGCGCGGCTATTCTCTCTAACGAGAAATTCCGCGGTGTACGTCTGTACGTGAGTGAAAACCAGATCAAAATCACCGCCAACAACCCGGAGCAGGAAGAGGCAGAAGAGATTCTGGACGTCACCTACGCCGGGGCTGAGATGGAAATCGGCTTCAACGTCAGCTATGTGCTGGATGTGCTGAATGCACTGAAATGCGAGAACGTTCGCATCCTGCTGACCGACTCCGTTTCAAGCGTACAGATTGAAGATGCCGCATCACAGTCGGCTGCTTATGTTGTCATGCCAATGAGACTGTAATGTCGCTCACCCGTCTGTTGATCCGCGACTTTCGTAATATCGAAAGCGCGGATCTCGCTTTATCCCCTGGCTTTAATTTCCTGGTTGGCGCGAACGGCAGCGGCAAAACCAGCGTGCTGGAAGCCATCTATACGCTCGGCCATGGCCGGGCGTTTCGCAGTTTGCAGATTGGTCGCGTGATTCGCCACGAGCAGGAATCCTTTGTTCTGCACGGGCGTTTGCAGGGCGCAGAGCGGGAAACCGCCATCGGCCTGACCAAAGACAAGCAGGGCGACAGCAAGGTGCGCATCGACGGCACTGACGGCCACAAGGTGGCGGAGCTGGCGCTGCTGATGCCGATGCAGCTGATTACGCCCGAGGGGTTTACTTTACTCAACGGCGGCCCCAAATACAGAAGAGCGTTCCTCGACTGGGGATGCTTTCACAATGAAGCCGGTTTCTTTAACGCCTGGAGCAACCTGAAGCGTCTGCTTAAACAGCGTAACGCCGCATTGCGCCAGGTCACCCGTTACGCCCAGCTGCGTCCGTGGGACATGGAGTTAATCCCTCTCGCGGAACAGATCAGCCGCTGGCGTGCCGAATACAGCGCAGGTATCGCCGAAGACATGGCCGACACCTGCAAACAGTTTTTACCCGAGTTCTCTCTCACCTTCTCTTTCCAGCGTGGCTGGGAAAAAGAGACGGATTATGCCGAGGTGTTAGAGAGAAGCTTCGAGCGCGATCGCATGTTGACCTACACCGCGCACGGCCCGCACAAGGCGGATTTCCGCATTCGTGCCGACGGTGCGCCGGTAGAAGACACGCTGTCGCGTGGGCAGCTCAAGCTCCTGATGTGCGCGCTGCGCCTGGCGCAGGGGGAGTTCCTCACTCGCGAGAGCGGGCGACGCTGCCTGTACCTGATAGATGATTTTGCCTCGGAACTTGACGACGCGCGGCGCGGGCTGCTTGCCAGCCGCTTAAAAGCCACGCAGTCGCAGGTTTTCGTCAGCGCCATTAGCGCTGAACACGTTATAGACATGTCGGACGAAAATTCGAAGATGTTTACCGTGGAAAAGGGTAAAATAACGGATTAACCCAAGTTGAAATGAGCGAGAAACGTTGATGTCGAATTCTTATGACTCCTCCAGTATCAAAGTCCTGAAAGGGCTGGATGCGGTGCGTAAGCGCCCGGGTATGTATATCGGCGACACGGATGACGGCACCGGTCTGCACCACATGGTATTCGAGGTGGTAGATAACGCTATCGACGAAGCGCTCGCGGGTCACTGTAAAGACATCGTGGTCACCATTCATGCGGACAACTCCGTCTCCGTTACCGATGATGGCCGTGGCATCCCAACCGGTATTCACCCGGAAGAGGGCGTCTCTGCTGCGGAAGTGATCATGACCGTCCTGCACGCAGGCGGTAAGTTCGATGATAACTCCTATAAAGTTTCCGGCGGTCTGCACGGCGTAGGCGTATCCGTAGTAAACGCCCTGTCGCAGAAGCTGGAGCTGGTTATCCAGCGCGAAGGCAAAATTCACCGTCAGATCTACCAGCACGGTGTGCCTGACGCCCCGCTGGCCGTTACGGGTGATACCGACAAAACCGGTACCATGGTGCGTTTCTGGCCGAGCCTTGAAACCTTCACCAACGTCACCGAATTCGAGTACGACATTCTGGCGAAACGCCTGCGTGAACTGTCGTTCCTGAACTCCGGCGTGTCGATTCGTCTGCGCGACAAACGCGACAACAAAGAAGACCACTTCCACTACGAAGGCGGTATCAAGGCGTTCGTTGAGTATCTGAACAAGAACAAAACGCCAATTCACCCGAATATTTTCTACTTCTCCACCGAAAAAGACGGTATCGGCGTGGAAGTGGCCTTGCAGTGGAACGACGGTTTCCAGGAAAACATCTACTGCTTCACCAACAACATTCCGCAGCGCGACGGCGGTACTCACCTTGCGGGCTTCCGTGCGGCGATGACCCGTACCCTGAACGCCTACATGGACAAAGAAGGCTACAGCAAAAAAGCGAAAGTCAGCGCCACCGGTGACGATGCCCGTGAAGGCCTGATTGCCGTGGTCTCCGTGAAGGTGCCGGATCCGAAGTTCTCCTCACAGACCAAAGACAAGCTGGTCTCTTCTGAGGTGAAATCGGCGGTTGAGCAGCAGATGAACGAACTGCTGAGCGAATATCTGCTGGAAAACCCGTCCGACGCGAAAATCGTTGTCGGTAAAATTATCGATGCGGCGCGTGCCCGTGAAGCGGCGCGTAAAGCCCGTGAAATGACCCGTCGTAAAGGCGCGCTGGACCTTGCTGGTCTGCCGGGCAAACTGGCTGACTGTCAGGAACGCGACCCGGCGCTGTCTGAACTGTACCTTGTGGAAGGGGACTCCGCGGGCGGTTCTGCGAAGCAGGGCCGTAACCGCAAGAACCAGGCGATTCTGCCGCTGAAGGGTAAAATCCTTAACGTTGAGAAAGCGCGCTTCGACAAGATGCTCTCTTCTCAGGAAGTGGCGACGCTCATCACCGCGCTCGGCTGCGGCATTGGTCGCGACGAGTACAACCCGGACAAACTGCGCTATCACAGCATCATCATCATGACCGATGCGGACGTCGACGGCTCGCACATTCGTACGCTGCTGTTGACCTTCTTCTATCGTCAGATGCCGGAAATCGTTGAGCGCGGCCACGTCTACATTGCCCAGCCGCCGCTGTATAAAGTGAAGAAAGGCAAGCAGGAACAGTACATTAAAGATGACGACGCGATGGATCAGTACCAAATCGCGATCGCCCTTGACGGTGCGACCCTGCACGCAAACTCCAGCGCACCAGCGCTGGCCGGTGAGCCGCTGGAGCGTCTGGTCTCCGAGTTCAACGCCACGCAGAAAATGATTGGCCGTATGGAGCGTCGCTATCCGAAAGCGCTGCTGAAAGAGCTGATTTACCAGCCGACCCTGACCGAAGCCGATCTGAGCAACGAGCAGACCGTCACCCGCTGGGTGAACACCCTGGTGAGCGAGCTGAACGAGAAAGAGCAGCATGGCAGCCAGTGGAAATTCGACGTCCAGCAGAACGCTGAGCAGCAGTTCGAACCGATCGTCCGCGTGCGTACCCACGGCGTCGATACCGACTACCCGCTGGAGCACGAATTTGTGACCGGTCCGGAATACCGCCGTATCTGCACCCTCGGCGAGAAGCTGCGCGGTCTGATCGAAGACGATGCGTTTATCGAACGTGGCGAACGTCGTCAGCCGGTAGCCAGCTTCGAACAGGCGCTGGAGTGGCTGGTGAAAGAGTCCCGTCGTGGTCTCTCTATTCAGCGTTATAAAGGTCTGGGCGAAATGAACCCGGATCAGCTGTGGGAAACCACCATGGATCCGGAAAGCCGTCGCATGCTGCGCGTCACCGTGAAAGACGCAATCGCAGCGGATCAGCTGTTCACGACCCTGATGGGTGATGCGGTTGAACCACGTCGCGCCTTCATCGAAGAGAACGCCCTGAAAGCGGCGAATATCGATATTTAAGCACCCCGCTTCGCGCCTTCTCAGCGTTTGAGGAGGCGCAGGCGAATCGCTTTACAGGTTGAACTCACAGCTTTTTACAGGCGTAAGCATGGAACAGGCGATCACAAAACGACGCTATTACGATATCGGGCTTCAAATAGAAGAGTTGCTCTATTCCGGCGTGTTCAAAGCGGGAGAGCGTCTTCCTTCGGAAAGGGAGCTTGGCGAGCGTTTTAATACCAGTCGGACAACGATTCGCGAAGCGATCATCATGCTTGAGCTGAAAGGCGTGGTGGAAGTTCGCCAGGGCGCGGGGATCTATTTCATCGACAGCCCTGAAAAACTCAACCAGAAGTCGCTGTTGCCTTATTCCGATATCGGTCCCTTTGAGTTACTCCAGGCCCGTCAGGTGATCGAAAGCAATATCACCGGGTTTGCCGCCACGCAAATCAGGCTCAATGAGCTGCGTGAGCTGAAGAAGATCATTACGCAGCAAGAAAAGATGATTGATGGCAACAGCGACAAGTTCGAAGAGCTTGATCGTCAGTTCCACAACATTATTGCGGAAGCGACCCAGAACAGGGTGCTGATGAAACAATCCGCCGAACTGTGGCGTGCCGTGCGCACGGAGAACCCGCGCTGGAAGCGCCTCAACTACAAATATCTGCATAAAAAAGAGCTGCGGATGCAGTGGGTGGACGATCACCGCAGCATCTTCCTCGCCCTTCAGAAACGTAACGCAGAGCAAGCCAGACAAGCCGCCTGGGACCATCTGGAACACAGTAAAAACGAGCTGGTGAAAATCTTCCAGCAGGATGATTCGCTCGACGATTTTGACGATTTTTTCTTTGCCACCTGACCGTGTTGCGGGTCCGTCAGCAAACAGACCCGCAAAATGTCTCAGACCTCGAACGGGGTCAGCTTATCCCAGTCGAATTCAACACCCGTACCGCAGGTATCCGGCGCAACGGCCCGATAATTTTCGACCACCAGCGGACGGCGGGTATAGCGATCGATAGGGAAGCTGTGAACTTCCAGCCAGCCGGTGTCAAAGGCGGAAACCAGGCTGACGTGCAGCTCCTGCATCCCATGTGAACAGACCGGCAAACCATAGCGGGTCGACAGCTGGGCGGCTCTCAGCCAACCGGTGATCCCCCCGCAGTTAGAGGCGTCCGGCTGAATAAAGCCCAGTTTTGCGCGATCCAGCGCATAGCCAAACTCATGAATGGTATGCAGGTTTTCGCCCATCGCCAGCGGGATGGTGGTATTTTCCGCGATGGTGGCGTAACCATCGTAATCATCTGGGATGGTCGGCTCTTCAAACCAGGTGATATCGCATGACTCGACGGCCTTCGATAGCGCAATCGCCTGATCCACGGTCAGAGAGTAGTTGGCGTCAATCATAAAGGTGATATCCGGCCCGATGAGCTGACGAACTGCTTTGATTCGCTCGATATCCTCCTGCGGGTTCTTCTGGCCAACCTTAATCTTCACGCCATTAAAGCCGCTTTCTAAATATCCCTTAATGCTGTTCAGAAGCTTTTCCAGCGGGAAGGCGAGATCGATACCGCCGCAGTAGGCTTTACAGCTCTTGTTTTTGCCGCCCGCCATTTTCCAGAGCGGAAGCTGCTCGCGTTTACCTTTCAAATCCCACAGGGCAATATCAATCGCCGATGTTGCAAAAGAAGCGATCCCGCCCCGGCCCACGTAATGAATATGCCACTCCATAAAGTCATAAATATCATCAATGGCCGCCGCATCCTTGCCTGCCAGTACGGGGGCCAGATCGTGATCGATCATTGCTTTAATCGCATAACCCCCTTTGCCGCCGGTATAGGTGTAGCCTGTGCCGGTCTCGCCATTTTCCAGGGTAATGGTGGTGGTAATCAGCTCGAAATGGCTGTGATCCCCATGTTTGGCATCGACTAACACTTCTGCCAGCGGCACTTTGAAGAGTCTGGTTTCAACGGTCTTAATAGCGGTATCCATCTTCATATCCTTTTCATGATCAGTCATTGCTGGAGTAGTCCTGCTGGTAAACCTTTTACGCCTTAATGGTTTACCAATTTTTCGTGTGTTTAGCGGTTTATTCGGTTTTGTTAGTGAGTTATTTATATTAAAAACAAATGGTTAATGAATTTGGTTGTCCTCTGATTGCAGAATGGTACACCGGTTTGCAGGTGTTTTCCCCTGCGACGGGTCACATTTTTGCACATGCATCGGTAACAAGAAAAACGATCATCAAATAACTTTTTGATTTTATTTGTTTTATAAACATTTATCTTCGAATGATCTTTTTTTACTGGATTATCTGTTCACCATTTGCGATCTTACTCACTGTTTTGGTAAACCAATTAAGCATAATTGGTCGACGTTAACTATCAGGGGATCGTAATGGAAAGCACGGCTTACTCCCGCCAGGATTTAGAAACTGCCATCGTACATATCGGTATTGGCGCATTTCACAGGGGGCACCAGGCGGTTTACACCGATTTAAGCAATGAAGCGGCAGGAACGCGGTGGGGCATTTTTGGCATTAATCTGTTCGGCAGCGCTGACGTCGTGGAAGCGTTAAATGCGCAACACGGTCTTTTTACCGTGGTCGAGCGATCGTCACACGCCACGTTGTGCCGTCAGGTACGTTCGTTGACCGGCGCGCTGCATACGCCACTGAGCGGTATCCAGGCCGCGATAGAAAAACTGATCGAACCGCAGGTAAAAATCGTCTCCTTAACGGTGACAGAGAAAGGCTACTGTACCGATCCGCAGTCTCGCCAGCTTGATCTGCTTAACCCGCTTATTTGTCACGACCTGGCCAACCCGCACGCGCCGCAGTCTGCAATCGGCCTGATCGTGGAGGCGCTACGCCTGCGTCGGCTCCACAATCTGCCCCCGTTTAGCGTCATGTCATGCGATAACATCCCGGAGAATGGCGCGCTGACGAAAGGTGCCGTTATTGCCTTCGCCGCGCAGCGGGATGTTGGGCTGGCCGACTGGATTGCGCAGAACGTCACCTTCCCTGGAACGATGGTGGACCGGATTGTTCCGGCAATGACGGAAGAGGCGTTTGCTCTGATCGAAGCGGAAACCGGCAAGGCCGATCCCGCGGGTGTGGTATGTGAAGATTTCCGTCAGTGGGTCATCGAAGATAATTTTGTCGCAGGGCGGCCTGAGTGGGACCGGGCTGGCGCCATGTTTGTCGCCGACGTTCTGCCCTATGAAGAGATGAAGCTGCGTATGTTGAACGGCAGTCACTCATTTCTGGCCTACTGCGGCACTCTGGCAGGCCATGAGTTCATTTACCAGTGCATGGACGATGCGGTTTTTAACGCTGCCGTGCGGTATCTGATGGTTGAAGAGCAGGCCAACTCCCTGAGTCCGCACCTGGATCTGGACGTTAACCAATACGCTAACTTGCTTATTGCGCGCTTTAGCAATCCGCATATCCGGCATAAAACCAGCCAAATCGCCATGGATGGTTCACAAAAACTGCCTCAACGGGCTATCGATCCCTGGCGCACGCTTCAGATGCGCGGGGTTAAGGGCACGGCCCTGACGGTTCTGGTCGCCGGCTGGCTCCACTTCGTTATCAGCGCCATTGGCAAGGGGGAGGCGGTTGCCGATCCGCTTAACGCTGAGTTTCATGCCTGCGTGACAGCGCAAAAAGAGGCATGGGCGAAAGCGCTCTCGCTGCTTCAGATAAAAAGCATTTTCGGTTCGCTCGCGAGCGACAATCCGCAATTTCTGCACGATGTGCGGCAGGCGTTCGAAGCGATTGAAACCCACGGCGTAAAAGCCGCTATTCAACATTTACTTTTGAAGGCTAACGTATGAAAACGCTCATTTGCCAGGCTCCCGGCAATATTGAATACATCGAAAGGGCGATGCCTGAATTACACGAGACCGAAGCGCTGTTAAAAATCAACGCGGTGGGCATTTGCGGTACGGATATCCATGCTTATGCGGGACGCCAGCCCTTCTTTTCTTATCCGCGCGTATTGGGACATGAAATTTGCGGCGTAGTGGAAGAGACAGGCCGCGCCTGCCAGCGTGTACAGAAAGGCCGCCGCTACAGCGTTATCCCCTGTATCCCATGCGGCGATTGCGCTGCCTGCCGGGAAGGAAAAACCAACTGCTGCGAAAACGTCTCGCTTTATGGCGTACATCAGGATGGCGGATTCAGTGAATATCTGGCCGTGCGGGAAGAAAATCTGGTGGAGCTGCCGCCCACGCTGAGCGACAACGCTGGCGCGCTGGTTGAGTGTTTTGCCATTGGCGCGCATGCGGTTCGCCGGGCAGATATCGCCCCGCAGCAAAATGTGCTGGTGGTTGGCGCAGGACCGATTGGGCTGGCGGCGGCCGCCATTGCTAAAGCGAAAGGGGGCCGCGTCGTGGTCGCCGATATCGACGCCGGAAGACGCCAGCAAATCGCCGATAAGGTTGGCGTACATACCGTCGATCCTGCGCAGGATAATTATGTTGAAACGGTGAAAGCCTGTTTTGACGGACAGTTAGCCTGTACGTTGCTGGATGCCACCGGCAATAAAGGCTCTATGACGCGGGCGGTGGATCTGATTCGTCACGGTGGAAAAATAGTCTTTATTGGACTTTATATTGGTGAACTGGCGATTGACGATCCCACTTTCCATAAAAAAGAGACCACGCTGTTGGCCAGTCGCAACGCAACGCGAGAAGATTTTGAATGCGTAATCGCCTTAATGGCGAACGGAACGCTTAATGAACATCTGATGGTCAATCAGGAATTTGATTTCTACAACATTGGCGATCGCTATCAGCAGGATGTCGTGGAAAATAAAAATCTGGTCAAAGGCGTCATTAAATTTTAAGGAAAAAATATGACCACCGTATTTATTAAAGAAGATTGCTTAAAAACACTGGTGTTAAATAAATTAATTCCCGCCGGGCTGGATGAAAAAACGGCGCAAGATGTCGCGGACGTGCTGGTTCATGCGGATATGACGGGCGTGCATTCTCATGGCGTCATGCGCGTGGAACATTATTGTACGCGCCTGCAAGCAGGCGGCCTTAATCCGGCTGCAAAAATGACGATCAATACTGTTTCTCCGTCCGTGGCGGTGCTGGATGCTGACGACGGTATGGGGCATTCGGCACTCAAGGTGGCGACGGATCACGCGATAGCGCTGGCGAAAGAGACCGGGCTGGGTTTTGTGGGGATAAAAAATGCCTCTCACTGCGGGGCGCTCTCCTGGTTTGCTGAACGCGCTACCCAACAAAACACCATTGCTATCGTCATGACACAAACGGATACCTGCGTTGCCCCTCACGGTGGCGCAGAGCGTTTCCTGGGTACGAACCCGATTGCTTTTGGTTTCCCGGTTGCGGGCGAAGAACCGATGATCGTCGATATGGCAACCAGCGCTATCGCGTTTGGAAAAATTTTACATGCCAAAGAGACGGGCAAACCCATCGGCGAAGGGCTTGCACTGGATAAGGAAGGCAATGTCACCACCGATCCGCATA
The DNA here is from genome assembly GCF_001875655.1 of Enterobacter hormaechei ATCC 49162. Taxonomy (NCBI): domain Bacteria; kingdom Pseudomonadati; phylum Pseudomonadota; class Gammaproteobacteria; order Enterobacterales; family Enterobacteriaceae; genus Enterobacter; species Enterobacter hormaechei. The sequence goes on along the minus strand of NZ_MKEQ01000001.1, from coordinate 2,911,508 downwards.
AAATTGAAAATTTGTTGCCCTTCGGCGGGCATAAAGGGTCAGGGATTGCGCTGGCAAGTGCGCTGACCGGCATCTTAATGGGTGCAAACTTTGGTAATCATATTGTTCGTATGTATGGCGATTACGATAAGATGCGCAAACTGGCGAGCCTGGTCATTGTTATCGATCCTGAAAAACTGGGTAATCCGCTCTTTGCCGCCACCATAAAAATGATGCGGGATGAACTCCGGGCGGTTAAACCCGTTCCTGGCGTTGAAAAGGTCCTGGCGCCTAACGATCCACAGGTACGTTATAAAGAGAAATGCCAGAGCGAAGGCATTCCAGTCGTTGAAAGTATTTATCAATATTTATCTGCGTTGTGAATGGATGATATGGGTTTTACATTAACAACATCGTGCATTTGAATATCAATAACAGCTAAATACATCTGTAAAACCTCTTTACCCTGGAGAATTAAATGTATACTGGAAGACGATATTTTATCCTTGTGCTCCTTTTTATTGCATCAATGATAAATTATATAGATCGGGCAGCATTATCTATTCTCGCCCCCTATATCACGACGGATTTGAATGTCAATAAAGCTGAGCTGGGTCTTATTTTTAGTAGCTTCGCGATCGGTTATGCGGTGTTCTGTTTTGTTGGCGGCTGGCTGGCTGATAAATATGGACCACGACGCATATTTGCTGGCGCGATGGGGTTATGGTCGCTGTTTGCCGGTTTGACCTGCGCCGCGTTTAATTTTACCTCCCTGTTTATTATTCGCGTTATTTTTGGGGCGGCGGAAGGCCCAATGGGGTCAGTAACCAATAAAACCATTGTGAAGTGGTTTCCTGCCAGGGAGCGCGCCAGGGCTGTCGGCGTCTCTTTTTCAGGTAACCCGATGGGCGGCGCGGTATCGGCGCCCATCGTCGCCGCCTCTGCGCTGGCGTTTGGCTGGCGTATGACGTTCGTTGGAATGATGCTTATCGGTTTCGTGTGGGTGGTTGTCTGGCTCATCGCCACGAAGGGGAGCGAAGCGCCAAAAGAGGAGGCGGATGCCCGGACCGTGGCTGATACAGCCGGGAACGACCAGCCGGATGAAAAGCTCTCGTATTACCTGAAGCAGCCGATCATCCTGTTTACCGCGCTGGCCTTTTTCGCCTACAGCTACATTCTGTTCTTCTTTATGACCTGGTTCCCAAGCTATCTGCTGGACGCGCGCGGCCTGAATATGCGCGACATGAGTATCGCCAACGTGCTGCCCTGGCTGCTGGGCTTTGTCGGCCTGATCTCCGGTGGCTTTATCTCTGACTATATCTACAAGCTGACCAATAACCTGCTGTTTTCTCGTAAGGTAATTATCGTTGTTGGCCTGATCATCGCCGCGATATGCATCACCGCCTCCGCGCTGGTGCTTAACCTCTACGGGGCGATTGCACTGATGTCCGTCGGGATGTTCGCCATGTATGTTACGACATCATGTTACTGGGCTATCGTTCAGGATACGGTGAAGGGCAATAACGTGGGCGCCGTCAGCGGCTTTATCCACTTCCTTGCTAATCTCGCAGGGGTATTCGCGCCGATGTTAACCGGGTTTATTGTGCAAGGAACCGGGCAATATTATTCCGCGTTCTACCTGGTTGGCGCGTTGGCCATCGGCTCCGCTGTGCTGTTGATGCTGGGAGGTAAAAAACAGACGATTGCCTGAGTATTTTTTCTGGCGTGATCCCGGCGGGCCTGAACCGCCGGGGTTAATAGGGGAGTGAAGTCCCCTTTTCCCATCCCCCTTTCTCGCTGACACTTTTACTGTTTTTTGAGCCGAATCGCGTTAGCATGAGGTAGCACTCATTTATCCCGGGGACCTCATGGCCATCAAACTCATTGCAATCGATATGGACGGCACGCTGCTGCTGCCAGACCACACTATCTCTCCTGCCGTTAAAAATGCGATCGCCGCCGCACGCGAAAAAGGTGTGAACGTGGTGCTCACCACTGGACGCCCGTATGCCGGGGTGCACAGTTACCTCAAAGAGCTGCACATGAACCAGCCTGGCGATTACTGCATCACCTATAACGGCGCGCTGGTGCAAAAGGCAGCGGATGGCAGTACGGTGGCGCAAACTGCACTGAGCTATGATGACTACCGTTTCCTGGAAAAACTCTCCCGCGAGGTGGGTTCCCACTTCCACGCGCTCGATCGTAATACGCTTTACACCGCCAACCGCGATATCAGCTACTACACGGTGCATGAGTCCTACGTTGCGACCATTCCACTGGTGTTCTGCGAAGCGGAGAAAATGGACCCGGCGACGCAATTCCTGAAAGTAATGATGATTGACGAACCCGCGATCCTCGACAAAGCCATCTCACGCATTCCGGCTGAGGTAAAAGAGAAATACACCGTGCTGAAAAGTGCGCCGTACTTCCTCGAAATCCTCGATAAACGCGTCAATAAAGGGACGGGCGTGAAATCGCTTGCCGATGCGCTGGGTATCAAGCCTGAAGAGATTATGGCGCTGGGTGACCAGGAAAATGATATCGCGATGATCGAGTATGCAGGCATGGGCGTGGCGATGGATAACGCCATACCCTCTGTGAAAGAAGTGGCGAACTTCGTGACCAAATCCAACCTGGAAGACGGTGTTGCCTGGGCGATCGAGAAATTCGTTCTGTCGTAACAAGTGCTTTAAAACATCAGCCTCGGTTATCCACCGGGGCTTTTTTTGGCCCTGAATTTATCGAATTGTTCTTTTTGTGATCTGGATTGTAGTACAACATTAAACGATTGTACTACATTGTCACCACGGCAAAGACGAAAGGCCTCACGTTTGTACTGCAAAAGTGAGGCGAAATTCAGCGGTCGCGGTAAAGTAGTGATGGACTTACAGAGCACAAGGACTCTCCATGACACTCAATAAAACCGATCGCATTGTCATCACGCTGGGCACTCAGATTGTGGGTGGCAAATACGTTCCCGGGTCGCCGCTGCCCGCAGAGGCGGAACTGTGCGAAGAGTTTGAAACCTCGCGCAACATCATCCGGGAAGTGTTCCGCTCGCTGATGGCGAAGCGGCTGATTGAAATGAAGCGCTATCGCGGCGCGTTTGTTGCCCCGCGTAACCAGTGGAACTACCTCGATACCGATGTTCTGCAATGGGTACTGGAAAACGACTACGACCCACGGCTTATCGGCGCGATGAGCGAGGTGCGAAATCTGGTGGAACCGGCCATCGCCCGCTGGGCGGCAGAGCGCGCAACGTCAGGTGACCTGGCACAGATTGAGTCGGCTTTAAACGACATGATCGCCAATAACCAGAACCGGGAGGCGTTCAACGAAGCGGACATTCGCTACCACGAGGCGGTATTGCAGTCGGTGCATAACCCGGTGTTACAGCAGCTTAGCGTAGCGATCAGCTCGCTACAGCGAGCGGTATTTGAACGTACCTGGATGGGCGATGAGGCCAACATGCCGAAAACGCTTCAGGAACATAAAGCGCTGTTCGATGCGATACGGCATCAGGACGGCGATGCGGCAGAGCAGGCGGCGCTAACCATGATCGCCAGCTCGACACGAAGGTTGAAGGAAATCACATGACATCACGCTACATCGCAATTGACTGGGGATCGACCAATCTGCGCGCCTGGCTCTACCAGGGTGAGCAGTGCCTGGAAAGCAGGCAATCAGAAGCAGGCGTGACGCGCCTGAACGGTAAATCCCCCGCAGCGGTGTTAGCAGAGGTGACACAAAACTGGCGCGACGGTACCACGCCGGTGGTCATGGCCGGAATGGTTGGCAGTAATGTGGGCTGGAAGGTCGCGCCTTATCTGTCGGTTCCGGTACATTTCACTGCCATTGGCGAGCAGTTAACGTCCGTTGGCGACAATGTCTGGATTATTCCCGGTTTATGCGTCTCTCGCGACGATAACCATAACGTGATGCGCGGCGAAGAGACGCAGCTGCTCGGGGCGCGCACCCTTTCTCCTTCTGCTGTCTACGTCATGCCCGGGACGCACTGTAAATGGGTCCAGGCGGATGCGGAGCAAATTCATGATTTTCGCACCGTGATGACCGGTGAACTGCACCATTTGCTGCTTAAGCATTCGCTGGTGGGGGCCGGTTTGCCGGAGCAGACCCCTTCGCCGGAGGCGTTTGCCGCCGGGCTTGAGCGCGGGATCGCCTCCCCTGCCATTTTGCCGCAACTTTTTGAGGTTCGCGCCTCGCACGTGCTGGGAAACCTTCCGCGCGAACAGGTCAGCGAATTTCTGTCCGGCCTGCTGATTGGCGCAGAAGTCGCCACCCTGAGCGACACGTTCGCCGGGCAGCAGACCATCACGCTCGTCGCGGGTTCATCGCTGACGTCTCGTTACCGCCAGGCGTTCCACGCTATCGGACGGGATGTTGCTGCGGTGGAAGGCGACACGGCATTTCAGGCAGGCATAAGGAGCATCGCTCATGCAGTGGCAAACTGAACTTTCCCTGATCGCGATTTTGCGCGGTATCACGCCCGGTGAGGCCTTAGCGCACGTTGGCGCGGTGATCGACGCCGGGTTCGACGCGGTGGAAATCCCGCTCAACTCGCCCGACTGGGAAAAAAGCATTCCGGCAGTTGTGAAGGCGTTCGGTGATAAGGCGCTGATTGGCGCTGGCACCGTATTACAGCCGGAGCAGGTGGATGAACTGGCGAAGATGGGCTGCAAGCTTATCGTCACACCGAATATCAACCCCGAGGTGATCCGCCGGGCGGTGGAGTACGGCATGACCGTCTGTCCGGGGTGCGCCACGGCCACAGAAGCCTTTACTGCCCTCGATGCGGGCGCACAGTCGCTCAAAATTTTCCCGTCCTCGGCCTTTGGTCCGGATTACATCAAAGCGCTGAAAGCGGTCTTGCCCGCCAGCGTGCCGGTCTTTGCCGTGGGCGGCGTCACGCCGGAAAACCTGGTGCAGTGGATGAACGCGGGTTGTGTGGGCGCGGGGCTGGGCAGCGATCTCTATCGTGCCGGGCAGCCCGTAGAGCGTACCGCACGGCAGGCGGCAGCATTTGTGAAAGCGTATCGAGAGGCAGTGCAATGAAAATAACCAAACTCACCACGTACCGTTTACCCCCGCGTTGGATGTTCCTGAAAATCGAAACCGACGAAGGCGTGGTTGGCTGGGGCGAGCCGGTGATTGAAGGACGTGCGCGCACCGTTGAAGCCGCGGTGCACGAGCTGGGCGAGTACCTGATTGGTCAGGATCCGGCGCGCATTAACGACCTGTGGCAGGTGATGTACCGGGCGGGATTTTACCGCGGCGGCCCGATCCTGATGAGCGCCATCGCTGGCATCGACCAGGCGCTGTGGGATATCAAAGGCAAAGTGCTGAATGCCCCGGTCTGGCAGCTAATGGGCGGCCTGGTGCGTGACAAAATCAAAGCCTACAGCTGGGTCGGTGGCGACCGTCCTGCGGAAGTGATCGACGGTATCCGGCAACTGCGCAACATCGGCTTTGACACCTTCAAGCTCAACGGCTGCGAAGAGATGGGCGTTATCGACAATTCACGTGCGGTAGACCGCGCGGTGAATACCGTGGCGCAAATCCGCGAGGCTTTCGGCAACGAGATCGAGTTTGGTCTGGATTTCCATGGCCGCGTCAGCGCGCCGATGGCCAAAGTGCTGATCAAAGAGCTGGAGCCGTATCGCCCGCTGTTTATCGAAGAGCCGGTGCTGGCCGAGCAGGCGGAATACTATCCGAAACTGGCTGAACAGACGCACATTCCCATCGCAGCGGGGGAACGTATGTTCTCGCGCTTCGAGTTTAAACGCGTGCTGGAAGCGGGCGGCATTGCGATCCTGCAACCGGACCTCTCCCACGCGGGTGGCATCACCGAATGCTACAAAATTGCCGGAATGGCAGAAGCTTACGATGTGGCGCTGGCGCCGCACTGTCCGCTTGGGCCGATTGCGCTGGCGGCCTGCCTGCACGTCGACTTTGTCTCCCGCAATGCGGTGTTCCAGGAACAAAGCATGGGCATTCACTATAACAAGGGCGCGGAGCTGCTCGACTTTGTGAAAAACAAAGAAGACTTCTGCATGGAAGGCGGTTTCTTTAAACCGTTAATGAAGCCGGGCCTTGGCGTGGAGATCGACGAAGCCAAAGTCATTGAGCTGAGTAAAAATGCGCCGGACTGGCGTAACCCACTGTGGCGTCATGAGGACGGTTCCGTAGCCGAGTGGTAAATGCGCGTCATACTTCGCGCTGGTGATGCGTTGGCTGCGTTTTCTTACCCCGGTCACATACTTTTGTATGCTCCCGGGGATGCGAAAACTTGCCGCCTTCCCCCAGCACGAATTATTTAGCGCATTCCGTTTACGTTTTTAATTAAAAAAACCAAATACACCCTCTGTAAATTACAGGGCATGGTGAGCGGCTTCGCTATGCCCAAAATCTGGAGACAGATTGCGATGGATATTCCAGTTACTGCTGCAAAAACCGGGCGTCGTCGTTACCTGACGCTGATCATGATCTTTATTACCGTGGTCATCTGTTATGTCGACCGCGCCAACCTTGCCGTGGCATCGGCCCATATTCAGGAAGAGTTTGGCATCACCAAAGCGGAAATGGGCTACGTCTTCTCGGCATTTGCCTGGCTTTATACGCTCTGCCAGATCCCCGGCGGCTGGTTCCTTGACCGCGTGGGGTCTCGTCTGACCTACTTTATCGCCATTTTGGGCTGGTCCGTGGCGACGCTGTTCCAGGGGTTCGCCACCGGGCTGATGTCGCTGATTGGTCTGCGCGCCATCACCGGGGTGTTTGAAGCGCCCGCGTTCCCGACCAACAACCGCATGGTGACCAGCTGGTTCCCGGAACATGAGCGTGCCTCTGCCGTCGGCTTCTATACCTCCGGGCAGTTTGTGGGCCTGGCGTTTCTGACGCCGCTGTTAATCTGGATCCAGGAGCTGCTGAGCTGGCACTGGGTGTTCATCGTCACCGGCGGGATCGGCATTATCTGGTCGCTGATCTGGTTTAAGGTTTATCAGCCGCCGCGCCTGACCAAAAGCATCACCAAAGCCGAACTGGACTACATTCGCGACGGCGGTGGCCTGGTGGACGGCGATGCGCCGGTGAAAAAAGAGGCGCGCCAGCCGTTGACCAGAGCGGACTGGAAGCTGGTCTTCCACCGTAAGCTGGTGGGCGTCTATCTGGGCCAGTTCGCGGTGACTTCCACGCTGTGGTTCTTCCTCACCTGGTTCCCGAATTATCTGACCCAGGAGAAGGGAATTACCGCACTGAAAGCAGGCTTTATGACCACCGTACCGTTCCTTGCGGCGTTTTTCGGCGTGCTGCTCTCGGGCTGGCTGGCGGACAAACTGGTGAAAAAAGGCTTCTCACTGGGCGTTGCGCGTAAAACGCCGATTATCTGCGGGCTGCTGATCTCTACCTGTATCATGGGGGCGAACTACACCAACGATCCGGTGTGGATCATGACCCTGATGGCGGTGGCGTTCTTCGGAAATGGTTTTGCCTCCATCACCTGGTCGCTGGTGTCGTCCCTGGCGCCGATGCATCTGATCGGTCTCACCGGTGGCGTGTTTAACTTCGTTGGCGGGCTGGGCGGGATCACCGTGCCGCTGGTCATCGGCTACCTGGCACAGGACTACGGCTTTGGTCCGGCGCTGGTGTATATCTCTGCCGTGGCGCTGATCGGGGCACTCTCCTACATCCTGCTGGTGGGGGATGTGAAACGAGTAGGCTAATCTCTTCGGATGTTTTACCCTGATGCGATAACCGCGCATCAGGGTATTTTCATGAAACAAATCACCTTCGCTTCCCGCAACCACCAGCTCACCAACATCAACACCTGGACGCCGGACAGCCAGTGGCTCGTCTATGATGTGCGCCCGTCCGGGGCGTCATTTACCGGTGACACCATCGAGCGGGTGAACGTCAGCACTGGCGAGGTGGAAGTGATCTACCGTGCCACTGATGGCGCGCATGTCGGCGTGGTGACCGTGCATCCGGCGCAGGAAAAATATGTTTTTATCCACGGCCCGGCACACCCGGATGCAGACTGGCAGTATGATTTTCACCATCGTCAGGGGGTGATCGCGCAAAACGGCCAGGTGCGCAATCTGGACGCGATGGATATCACCGCACCTTACACGGCAGGCGCGCTGCGTGGCGGCAGTCACGTCCACGTTTTTAGTCCGAACGGGCAGTGGGTCAGCTTTACTTATAACGACCATGTGTTGCACGAGCGCGATCCGAAGCTGGATTTGCGTAACGTCGGAGTGGCGACGCCTTTTGGTCCGGTGAACCCACAGGGGAAACATCCACGGGAATATGCTGGCACCTTCTGGAGCGTGCTGGTAAGCCGTACTACGCCGAACCCGAAGCCGGGCAGCGATGAGATCAACCGCGCTTATGAAGAGGGCTGGGTGGGCAACAACAAGCTGGCGTTTATCGGCGATACCCTGTCTGCGAAAGGCGAGAAAGTGCCCGAGCTGTTTATTGTCGATCTCCCCAAAGACGAGCAGGGCTGGAAACGGGCTGGGGACGCGCCATTGCAGGGAACGCCTGATACCATGCCCGCGCCGCCTGCGGGCGTCATGCAACGCCGTCTAACCTTCACCCATCAGAAGGCGTATCCGGGGCTGGTGAACGTACCGCGCCACTGGGTGCGCAGTAATCCACAGGGGACGCAGATTGCGTTTTTAATGCGGGACGATAACGGCGTTGTGCAGCTGTGGCTTATCTCCCCTGAAGGCGGCGAACCGCGTCAGTTGACCCACACCGAGCGTGGTATTCAGTCGGCCTTTAACTGGCATCCTTCCGGCAACAGCCTGGGGTTTGTGCTTGCAGGCCGCATTGCCAGCTGCGATGCGCAGACCGGAGACGTAACGTTTTTGACGTCCGATCACGGCAATCCGCCGTCTGCTGACGCTGTGGTATTTTCCCCGGACGGTCGTTTTATTGCGTGGATGGAAGAGAAGGACGGTTTCCGCCAGCTGTGGCTAACGGAAACCGCACAGAATTAGCGTGGGGGCATCGCTGCGGGCGGGATGACAGAATTGGTCGCCAGATTGTCCTGCTCGCTTTTCTCAACCCGCGAGCGCACTGAGCTGTCGGTGCGGAACATATCCCACGGCAGCAGAAGCGTATCGGCAACCGCCGTAAACGGCATATCAAGAATCGCCAGAGATTTGGTACCCCAGTTTGTCTCATCATCAGAGATCATTGCGGCACTGGCGCGCGTCCCCGGATATGTTCCTTCTTTACCGCCGGTGTGCGACATCACGCTCGAACACCCGCAAAGTAAAACAACCCCGCTGAACGTCGCCAGCTTAATCAGAACATTTCTCATCATCACTCAGTCATCATTAGTAGCACGGCATAGACCTGCAACTCAGGGTTATAGCGAGGCGCGTCTAAAATGGACAGCCCAAAACTTCCGCACTGTGGACGCCATCGCAATTTAACCCTTTGTGCTGTGCCCTGAGTCTATGCGACAACCAGCAAAGTGCAAAAAAATCTCTCATCAACAGGCTTGAAAAGGCCGTATCCAGACCCATTTTAAGAATGTAACCCGATAACGAACACGCCTGATGGGTGTTCGGGGAAACAGAAGCCTGTCCATGGTGGAAGGCTACATTTTCTCGCTGATTTCAGGAGCTTTTATCTATGCGTAATTTCGATCTCTCTCCGCTATACCGTTCTGCCATTGGTTTTGACCGTCTGTTCAACCACTTAGAAAACAACCAGAGCCAGAGCAACGGCTATCCTCCTTACAACGTTGAACTGGTTGATGAAAACCACTATCGCATTGCGATTGCTGTTGCAGGTTTCGCAGAGAGCGAACTGGAGATCACCGCGCAGGACAATCTGCTGGTGGTGAAAGGCTCCCATACGGCGGAGCAGAAAGAACGAACCTACCTCTACCAGGGCATCGCCGAGCGCAACTTTGAACGCAAGTTCCAGCTGGCTGAGAACATCCACGTCAAGGGCGCGAACCTGGTGAACGGCCTGCTGTTTATCGAACTGGAACGTGTGATTCCGGAAGAGAAAAAACCGCGCCGTATCGAAATCAACTAATTATGCGGGTCGCGGAAGCGGCCCACCTGAATTTGCTTGCCGTAAAGGGAGCATATGCGAATCCGCAAGGGTTTGCAGGAACAACTGTGCACAAAATTAAACTGTGCCGAACTCGCTTCTCAGAAGGAGATTTAGTATGCGTAACTATGACTTTTCCCCCCTGCTGCGTCAGTGGATCGGTTTTGACAAACTGGCTAACGCGCTGCAAAGCGCAACCGAACAGCAGACGTTTCCGCCGTACAACATCGAAAAAAGCGATGATAACCACTACCGCATCACGCTTGCGCTGGCCGGGTTCCGTCAGGAAGACCTCGACATCCAGCTTGAGGGGACGCGCCTGACCGTGAAAGGGTCGCCGGAAAAACCAGATACCGAGACCAAATGGCTGCATCAGGGGCTTGTCACTCAGCCGTTTAGCCTGAGCTTTACCCTGGCAGACCATATGGAAGTGTCTGGCGCGACGTTCACTAACGGGCTGCTGAACATTGACCTCACCCGTAACGTGCCGGAAGCCATTGCACCGCAGCGCATCGCCATTAGCGAACGTCCGGCGTTGAATAGCTAATACATTTTTTGCCGGGTAGAGGCTACACAAAAACTGCCGAACCTGTAGGTCGGGTAAGGCGTAGCCGCCACCCGACAATACCCACAGACTGCACGAAGCCCTGCCCCGGCAGGGCTTTTTTGTGCGCCATCGCCCATACAACCGCCGTCAGCTCTGAGAGAATCCTTAGGATAACTATGGTTATACACAGGATGTGGATCATGAGTGATATCGCGTTAACCGTTAGCGTGTTGGCCCTTGTTGCGGTAGTGGGGCTATGGCTGGGGAATATCAAAATCCGCGGCGTCGGATTTGGCATCGGCGGGGTGCTGTTCGGCGGGATTTTTGTCGGCCATTTTGCCGACCAGCTTGGATGGGTGCTCAGCGCCGATATGCTGCATTTCATCCAGGAGTTCGGCCTGATCCTCTTTGTGTATACCATCGGTATTCAGGTAGGACCGGGCTTCTTCGCTTCCCTGCGCGTCTCCGGTTTACGCCTTAATCTCTTTGCCTTCGGCATCGTCGTGATGGGGGGGCTGGTGACCGCCATTCTGCATAAACTCTTCGCGATTCCGCTGCCCGTCGTGCTGGGCATCTTCTCCGGCGCTGTTACTAATACGCCCGCGCTTGGGGCGGGCCAGCAAATTCTGCGCGATTTGGGTATCCCTGCTGATGTCGTCGATCAGATGGGGATGAGCTACGCCATGGCCTATCCGTTTGGCATTTGCGGTATTTTGCTCTCAATGTGGCTGGTGCGCGTGCTGTTCCGCATTAACGTCGAACGCGAGGCGAAGGAGCATGAAAGCACGCTGACCAACGGCCATGCACTCATTAAAACCATCAACATTCGTGTTGAAAACCCCAACCTGAACAATATGGCGATCCAGGATGTTCCCATTCTGAACAGCGCGACCATCATCTGTTCCCGTCTGAAACGTGATGACACGCTGATGGTGCCTTCACCTGACACCCTTATTCAGCACGGCGATCTCCTGCATCTGGTTGGGCAACCGGCGGATTTAAACAATGCCCGGCTGGTGATTGGTCAGGAGGTGGATACCTCGCTCTCAACCCGTGGAACAGACATGCGCGTGGAGCGGGTGGTGGTGACCAATGAGAAGGTCCTGGGCAAGAAAATACGCGATTTGCAGGTGAAAGAGCGTTACGACGTGGTGATCTCGCGGCTTAACCGCGCTGGCGTCGAGCTGGTAGCCAGCCAGGATGCCAGCCTGCAATTTGGTGATATTCTCAACCTCGTTGGGCGTCCGTCATCCATTGATGCCGTAGCCAACATGGTGGGTAACGCACAGCAAAAACTCCAGCAGGTGCAGATGCTGCCGGTCTTTATCGGCGTCGGGCTTGGCGTCATGCTTGGCTCCATCCCCCTGTACGTGCCCGGCTTCCCGGTAGCGCTGAAGCTGGGACTGGCAGGCGGGCCGCTCATTATGGCGCTGATCCTCGGGCGTATCGGCTCTATTGGCAAGCTCTACTGGTTTATGCCCCCGAGCGCTAACCTGGCGCTGCGGGAGTTAGGCATCGTGCTGTTTCTGGCGGTGGTGGGGCTGAAATCCGGCGGCGATTTTGTCGATACCCTGGTCAACGGCGAAGGGATGAGCTGGATAGGATACGGCATATTTATTACCGCCATTCCGCTGATAACGGTCGGGATACTGGCGCGTATGTTCGCTAAAATGAACTATCTCACGCTGTGCGGCATGCTGGCCGGTTCTATGACCGACCCGCCCGCGCTGGCGTTCGCCAATAACCTGCACACCACCAGCGGCGCGGCGGCGTTGTCCTACGCCACGGTTTATCCGCTGGTGATGTTTCTGCGCATCATCACACCGCAGTTACTGGCGGTGCTGTTCTGGGGGATGGGCTAGCCGGATAAGCCCAGCCTGACAAACTGCTCTGCCGGCGCGTCACTCTCGTGCAACAGGCGCACCAGCAGGGCAATCATACGCGCTTCGATCGCGTCATCCTTTATCGGGTTCAACTGCTGCGGATCGGTGTATAAATCAAACAGCAGATGGCCAGTGCGATTAATCCCCTTATATTTCTCTTTGGCCGGAATGCGCAATGTACTGACGCCCTTGGTAAAACGGAAGGGAGGCGCCAGCGTTAAGGCGTGCAGTTCGGCCACATCAAAGCGGGTGTTCATCTTAATCGGCATCAGAGTGTAATTCGCGATGTCATTTTCACGCCCGGGAAGCGCGGCGCGCATATAGACGTAGCGACCGTCCGTGACGTTGACGTGGCCGCTGAAAACGCCGAACAGCGCGGCGTCACGCACCGGCGTGTCATCTTGCAGAACCGGCGTTAGCGGTTGCCCTTGTACGTCTGCGGGAATGGGCTGCCTGAAGAACTCCAGCAGAGTCGGCGCCCAGTCAATCATCTGCACCAGCGAATCACGCTGCTCTGCGCGCCTGGCGTGGCGCGGATCCCAGATAAATAACGGGTTATTCGCCACTTCGTTGTAGTACGGCATTTGATTTTTCGCCCACCAGCCATGTTCTCCCAGCAGAAAACCATGGTCGGTACCGACGATCAGCATCGTATCGCGCCAGAGATCGTGACTGTCCATCAGGTCAAGGATGCGGCCCAGATTGCGATCGCACATGGACACCAGGGCACGATAGCGGCAGCGAATATGTTCTACCGCCTCCGCGCTCTCCTCCACCTTGCCGCGCGGCCAGTCGTAGTGAGGCCCGTCCCACGGATCTTCATACAGCGAGAGGTATTCTTCGGTGGTGTAAAACGGTTCGTGCGGATCGAAGGTTTCGACCTGCAACAGCCAGTTATCTTGCGAATGGTTTTTTTCGATAAACTCGCAGCCAGCAGCAAAGACGCGAGTTTGCGGGAAATCGGCCTCCTCGCGGATATAATCGCGATTTACCCAGTCCTGGCGCCACAGCCCGGACACGCCGCCGCCGGTCTGTTTCTGCGGTACGCGCAGCACCTCCGGGATAACCGGATCGGCAACGCTTCCTTTCCAGCTATCGCCCTCCTGACCGCGCACGATCTCCCAGGAGTTGTAGCGATTATGGTAATTACCTCCGCCATCCTCCCAGTAATGCAGATGATCGCTGATAAGGTGCGTATACACGCCCGCTTTTTTCAGCAACTCCGGCATGGAGTCGTCAAACGGTTCCAGCGGCCCCCATTCGCGATGGAGGAAGTTGTACCGCCCGGTGTGTAATTCACGGCGGGCGGGCATACACGGCATACTGCCGACATAGCTGTTATTAAACGTTACCGCGTGCGCCGCCAGACGCTGGAAATTTGGCGCCTGGGTAATAACGTCTCCGTAGGGCGGCAGATAATGTTTATTCAGACTATCAAAGAGCAGAATAATGGCTTTCATCTGCGCTCCTTAGCGAGACGGGATCAGATGCGGAAAATGTTCTTCTACAACCGCGTAGATCTGTTTGCCGATCGTTTCGCCGTCCATAATATTTTCGATCGGGATGAGATATTGCCCGTGACGCGGATCGAGACTGACCACATCAATGAGTTTTTTCGATATTGCATAGATATCGGCCCAGTCGGTAAACCCGCCCACCTCGCCCGCGGCGGTATGCTCCATCTCAAAAGCAATATTGTATTTTGCTAACGCTTTTTTCACGACCGTCTGTAACATTACGCTACTACCAACGCCATAGCCGCAAACAAACAGAATATTAATTCTTTCTTTCATCACACGTTCCTTTTAAAGGTGAAGGGATTTAGCCCGCGTAAGGCCCAAGGTGGAATGTGGCTGCAATAAACTTAAGGATTTCACAAATGGCGGGCCATAATGTCGCCCAGTCAAAAATACCGGTCCAGCCCACTCCCTCGGCAGCAAGGCCGGTAAGCGGAATGGCCCAGATCGTGCCAAAGGTTTGAATCATTCCCAGCAGAAAGGTGCAAATAATAACGGAGCGGTAACCACCTAATCGGTTGGCTAATACGCCAATAGGACCGCCGGAGAAAAAGAGCGGCACAAAACCCGGCAACACCATAATGGGACTTTTGGTGATAAGCAGAATACCCATCGAAAATATGGTGCCGAAGGTACAGAAGATAAATCCCAGCGTCGCGGCATTCGGTGAGAAGGGGAGCAGCGCCGCGACGTCGACAGCCGGAATGGCGTCAGGAATAAGACGGTCTTGCCAGCCTTTAAAAGAGGCATTAATTTCGCCGACCATCATGCGCACGCCCTGAAGCAAAATCACCATATACATGGAGAATTGCAGCCCGAGGTTAATAATATAGATATACCAGGGCTTGCCTTTCGCCATCGCCTGGACGTTATCAATCCCGGTTGTCAGTAAAAAACCGCCGACAAACAGCGTCATGACGATTGCGATAGAGGTGACGTTATGGTTAAAAATCGCCAGCCATCCGGGCAGTTTCATATTCTCGGCATCCTGTTTTTCCGCATCGCCGAACAAATGGGCGAATTTAGAAAAAAACCAGATCCCCAGCATCTGATTATGGGCGATGGTAAAGCCCGCATTATTGGTAATTTTGGCGATGGGTTTCGCGATCAGCGTCGTGGCGAAAGCCCAGAACAACCCGGTTAATATCCCGGCGATAATAATTGAGGGGACCCAGCCTAAGCCCAGCCAGAAGACGATGAGCCACAGCACAGCCTGAGAGTGGGATACGCCGGTATTACCGGTCAGGAAGATGCCTTTGACCCGCGTATAACGGCCCAGCAGCACCAGCAGCAGGTTGGTAAAAAAGGCCAGCACAAACACATAGCCGACAAAACCGAAATTATCGCCAAGCGCAATTTGGGTCGCCGCTTTCATGGCGTAGGAATCCATCAGGTAGCCATGAATACCATAAGACTGGCTGACAGCATCAGCCACAGGTTTAAACGTTGCCGAGAATTGAAAACCACCGAATAACACCATCATTAATCCCACCATGGCGCTTACCATGCCGGTAATAATTTTTATCGGTGATTTTTTATCGAGTGCGTACCCCAGACCGACCAGCAAGCCTATTAAGATTGCAGGCTCGGTCAAAAAAGATTGTATTATGGCAATAAATTCAGAAAACATGTTCGACTTAACCTCCGTGATATTTTTATCCAGATAATTACATCCCGTTCACTGCTGTTGATGACGGGATGAATACTAGTAATCAAAATTAGTCATTAGAAGATTAAATATGATTTTTTGTGAGTGTCTTTGCAAAAATAGCAAGCTATAAACCCCAGTGATTTATTGGAATTTTTTAATTAATTATTTATATATAATCTATGAATGTGAATAACAGGCGTAACGTGTATTCATCGGGATTATATTTCATCGATGAATATATTTATGTGTAATGATTTATTTTAGTGTTTTTATTGCTGATTAATTAGTATGAATTTGCAAAAAACGATCTATTTGTGTGCTATTCCACAAAATACAATTAAAACGAGGTATAGGTTTGTGGGTGAAGACGTCAATACACCAGCGATGTTAAGCACAAACTAAGGACTCTGTAATGAAAGCAACCTCTACAGTAATTGTTAACCCTTATGATAAGAATAAGCTCAGTGCGCTTATTAAAATAGATTATTATCAGCCGGTAAAATTTAATTATACCGTTCATGGTAAGTCCAGTAATGTGGATTTTTATTATGCCAGCGATCGTTACGCTGTTAATCCCGAAGTCACCGTTGTCGGCCTCTATGCGAATTATGCCAATACCGTGACGCTGACGCTTTACACGGAACAAGGAGAGACACAAACTTCTGTTTTCACGATCTCCACTGAGGGCCAGGATTATGGCGATGTGGCCTTAACGTTAGCCATCAATATTGACGATCGGGACATGGCGGATAATACGCTGGGTCAGGGCTGGTTTGTGACCAGCGAGTGGAATGGCTACGATATTAACGGCGATTTACGCATTACGGGTCTGTTCCCGTGGATGTACGGTAATTTAAAAATTATCGACAATTCGCTGTGGTCAGCGCTGGCCAGTGAAACCTACGATCCCGATAAACATGCCTTTGCCCCCACGCTCTACCGCTTTAACCTTGCCGGAAAGGTAACACAAACCCTTGCCGCACCGGCGGGCTATGGCTTTCACCACGACCTGACAACCGACGGCAAGGGCAACTTGTGGATGTTAGGCTCGCTGCTGGACGGCTGGAGCGACCAGCAAAAGCTGGAGTGCATGCTCTACCGGTACGATCTCGCCAGCGGAACGCTGCTCTGGCAGCGTGACTACACCGCCGAGTTTATGGGGGCCACGGTGCTGGATAATACCGATACCAATGACGTACATTTCAACAGCCTGGAGTATATCGCGCAAACCAATCAGCTCATGATCAATTCCCGCTCAAGCTGTACCATTATTGGCCTTAATATTGACTCGGGCGATCCAGAGTGGATTATTGATAATCCCGCTTTCCCCACCCTCAATAGCGCGCTCAATCTGAGCGTGGTCGATGCCGATAATTTCACCTATCCTGACGGTGAGCACGCCGTGTTTATTACCAAAAATCGTCAATATGATGCCTGGCGAGGTGATAATAAAATCGTCATTTCTCTGTTTAACAATAACTCCTGTGCCGATGAAAAGGGGAATGAACTGGTGCGTATTATTGAATCGCCGCCAGTCGCTTATACTGCGGCGGCACTGGATTCTTTACCCACCGTGCTGGCCGTTGATTTATCTGCCAGGACGGTTCAGCGGCTGGATCAGTTCCACATTACTGGTCAGCGAAGCGAGCTTACTTCATCGGTATTTGACGTGGGAGATGATAATTTCAACGTCTATTTTGGCGCCGAGCAGTCCTTCTTCGTCTTCGATACCGACAATAATATTGGGGTGTCGATATACAATATTGATTCCGGGTTGGGCTATCGTGGCCGTATTCTTTCCTTCGATGAATTGCGCACGCTGATATAAATCTGCTCTGGTGCGTTACCGTTGCTGTTCCGGGGGATGGGTTAATAAGTCTTCCGGGTGGATGCGCCGCAGATGGTAGTCCACCTGGTAATCGCTGGTGTTCCGGAACATCACGGAATAATTGAGGAACTCGCCGCTGTCGCTGTAGGAAAGGGAGGTGATGCGCAGCAGCGGCGTCTGTTCCGGCACATTCATATAACCGGCCAGCTGTTTATCTGCCAGCACCGGCGTCAGACTCTCGTAATTGCCGCTGATAGTGATCCCACACTCCTTCTCGATGTAATCAAACTTAGACCCTTCGAGATGCGCCAGGGAAAGATTGCGAAACAGCTTCACCGGCATAAAGCTGTCCTCTAGCATCAGCGGTTTGCCGTCCACGTAACGCACCCGCCTTGAAAAATAGATCCGCTCATCAACCTGAATCCGCAGCTGGCTGGCGATGGCGGGCGGCGCGGGCATCACTTCAAACTGCAACACCTTGCTCTGCACCTCTTTTCCCTGCTGACGCAGCACCTCCACCAGCCCGGTCAGGTTAGTCGTTTCATGATGAACGTCTTTGCGCGAGACAAACGTCCCGCTGCCGTGCCGCCGCTCAACCAGCCCCCAACTCACAAGCAGGTCTAACGCTTTTCGAATGGTCATTCGCGCCACGCCGAACTCCTGCGCCAGCGCTTTTTCGCCGGGCAGCGGGCTGCCGATGTTGTAGTCCGACGAGTTCAGCCGCAGCCGCAATCTGTCGGCAATTGATTTGTAGATCACCAGTAGACCTCTCTGCCCTTATCAGGGCGTGGATTGTGTCCTGACATGTCCATATTTACAGCAAAAAGTAGACCTGATTGGTCAAAATAAAACCATGAATGCGATCACGAATCGCAGCGGCATACCATGTTGCCGTATCAGTAAGTTCTTATGCTCACCTCAGGCCAGTAAAAAACCATAAAGGCCTCTATCCCCTACAGGTTGTTTCATGAGGATTTAAAAATGCTCAGTCAAATACAACGCTTTGGCGGCGCCATGTTCACCCCGGTTTTGCTGTTTCCCTTTGCCGGGATCGTGGTTGGGATCGCCATCATGCTTCGCAACCCGCTGTTTGTCGGCGAGGCCTTAACCGCGCCTGATAATCTGTTTGCGCAAATTGTTCACATCATCGAAGAGGGCGGCTGGGCGGTGTTCCGTAATATGCCGCTGATTTTTGCCGTCGGCTTACCGATTGGCCTGGCAAAGCAGGCGCAGGGCCGCGCCTGTCTGGCGGTGCTGATTAGCTTCCTGACCTGGAACTATTTTATCAATGCGATGGGGATGACCTGGGGCCACTTCTTTGGCGTCGACTTCTCTGCTGAACCCACTGCCGGGAGCGGGCTGGCGATGATTGCCGGAATCAAAACGCTTGATACCAGCATCATCGGGGCGATTATCATTTCCGGGCTCGTCACCGCCCTCCACAACCGATTTTTCGACAAGCCATTGCCGGTCTTTCTGGGGATTTTCCAGGGCACTTCGTTTGTCGTTATCCTCGCGTTCTTCGTCATGATCCCCTGCGCCTGGCTGACGCTGCTGGGGTGGCCGAAAGTGCAGATGGGCATTGAGTCGTTGCAGGCCTTTCTCCGTACCGCTGGCGCGCTGGGCGTATGGGTTTATACCTTCCTGGAACGCATTCTGATCCCAACCGGATTACACCACTTTGTCTACGGTCCGTTTATCTTCGGCCCGGCTGCGGTAGAAGGCGGCATTCAGGTCTACTGGGCACAGCACCTTCAGGAATTCAGCCAGAGCACTGTGCCGCTGAAAACGCTGTTCCCGGAGGGCGGATTCGCGCTACACGGCAATTCAAAAGTGTTTGGCTCGATCGGGATTGCCTTCGCTATCTGGTATACCGCGTCGCCGGAGAACCGCGTTAAGGTGGCGGGCCTGCTGGTCCCGGCCACGCTTACCGCCGTGCTGGTGGGCATTACCGAACCGCTGGAGTTCACCTTCCTGTTTATCTCGCCGTTGCTGTTTGCCATCCACGCCGTGCTGGCCGCAACGATGGCGACGGTGATGTATACCTTCGGGGTGGTGGGGAACATGGGGGGCGGTTTGCTGGACCAGTTCCTGCCGCAAAACTGGATCCCGATGTTCCATAACCACGCCTCGACGGTATTCACCCAGATTGGCATCGGCCTCTGCTTCACCGCTCTCTATTTCGTGGTCTTCAGGACGCTTATCGAACGTCTGAGTCTCAAAACGCCGGGCCGGGAAGAGAGCGAAATCAAACTCTACAACAAAGCCGACTATAAGGCCGCGCGCGGGCAAACCACCGCCCCGGCGGCAGGCAGCCAACAGGTCGGGCAGGCCGCTGGGTTCTTACAGGCGCTCGGCGGCGCAGCAAACATCGAAAGTATCAATAACTGCGCCACCCGCTTGCGTATCGCCCTGGTGGATATGACGAAAACCCAAAGTGACGACGTCTTCAAAGCCCTGGGCGCACACGGTGTGGTGCGGC
The DNA here is from genome assembly GCF_001875655.1 of Enterobacter hormaechei ATCC 49162. Taxonomy (NCBI): domain Bacteria; kingdom Pseudomonadati; phylum Pseudomonadota; class Gammaproteobacteria; order Enterobacterales; family Enterobacteriaceae; genus Enterobacter; species Enterobacter hormaechei. The sequence continues at coordinate 2,891,532 of NZ_MKEQ01000001.1, read as the reverse complement.
GCGGCAACGGCATTCAGGTGATTGTCGGTCTGCACGTTCCTCAGGTGCGCGACCAGCTGGAATCGCTGATGAAAACCCCTTTAACAAACGAACAAACCACTCTGACAGAGGCTATATCATGAAAAAATTCTCAGTTGTTATTGCAGGCGGCGGCAGTACATTCACGCCTGGTATCGTCCTGATGCTGTTAGCCAACCGTGACCGTTTCCCGCTGCGTGCGCTGAAGTTCTATGACAATGACGGAGCACGTCAGGAGATCATCGCCGAGGCGTGCAAAATCATCCTTAAGGAGCAGGCGCCGGAGATTGAATTTAGTTACACCACCGATCCGAAAGCGGCCTTTACCGATGTGGATTTCGTGATGGCGCATATTCGCGTTGGCAAATACCCCATGCGTGAAAAAGATGAAAAAATCCCGCTGCGCCACGGCGTGCTGGGCCAGGAAACGTGCGGGCCGGGCGGCATCTCCTACGGCATGCGCTCCATCGGCGGCGTGCTGGAGTTGGTGGATTACATGGAGCAGTACTCCCCGAACGCGTGGATGCTGAACTACTCCAACCCGGCGGCGATTGTCGCGGAAGCCACGCGCCGCCTGCGTCCGAACGCGAAAATTCTCAACATCTGCGACATGCCGATCGGCATTGAAGGGCGTATGGCGCAAATCGTCGGCCTGAAAGACCGTAAAGAGATGCGCGTGCGCTACTACGGTCTGAACCACTTCGGCTGGTGGACGTCGATTGAAGATCTGAACGGCAACGATCTGATGCCGAAACTGCGCGAATACGTGGCGAAAAACGGCTATGTTCCGCCTTCGGAAGATGCGCATACTGAAGCTAGCTGGAACGATACCTTCGCCAAGGCCAAAGACGTACAGGCGCTGGATCCGGACACCATGCCGAACACCTACCTGAAGTATTACCTGTTCCCGGACTATGTGGTCGCGCATTCTAATCCGGAACGGACCCGCGCCAATGAGGTGATGGATCACCGTGAGAAGCATGTATTCAGTTCATGCCGGGCGATTATCGAAGCCGGTCACTCTTCTGCCGGTGAACTGGAAATCGACGAACATGCGTCGTACATCGTCGATCTGGCGACCGCGATTGCCTTTAACACCCAGGAACGCATGCTGCTGATTGTGCCTAACAATGGGGCTATCCATAACTTTGACGCCGACGCGATGGTAGAAATTCCGTGTCTGGTCGGCCACAACGGACCGGAGCCGCTGACCGTGGGTGATATTCCGCACTTCCAGAAAGGGCTGATGAGCCAGCAGGTGGCGGTGGAAAAACTGGTGGTGGACGCCTGGGAGCAGCGCTCGTATCAGAAACTCTGGCAGGCGATTACCCTGTCGAAAACCGTACCGAGCGCATCGGTGGCGAAGGCGATTCTGGACGATCTGATTGAAGCTAATAAGGATTACTGGCCAGAGCTGCACTAATCTTTCTGACCGGCATCGCCTGATGCCGGTCTCCTTGTCCTGGCTGAATTACGCTATGCTGAAGCCTGCATGCAGCACGACAAGGAACCTTGATGAACATTTCCCGTCTCGGTGAAGCGCCGGACTACCGCTTCTCACTGGCTAACGAACGCACGTTCTTGGCGTGGATCCGCACCGCCCTGGGCTTTCTGGCCGCAGGCGTCGGCCTTGATCAGCTCGCCCCCGATTTTGCCACCCCGTTGATTCGCGAAGTGCTGGCCCTGCTGCTGTGCCTGATTGCTGGCGTGCTGGCGATCTACGGCTATCTGCGCTGGCTGAAAAATGAAAAGGCGATGCGTCTGAAGCAGGATCTCCCCTACACGCGCGGCTTGCTCATTATCAGTACCATTTTGCTGATGGTTGCGGGCGTAGTGATGTTACTGGTGTTGTATGCCGGATAGCCGCAAAGCGCGGCGGGAAGCGGACCCCGGCCTTCAGCCGGAGCGAACCTCGCTGGCCTGGCTGCGCACGCTGCTGGGTTATGGTGCGCTGATGGTGCTGGCAGTCAGGCATAACTGGCAGCAGGCAGGCCCGCTGTTTTGGGCCGCACTCGGCATTCTCGCGGCAGTGGCGCTGCTCCTGTGGTATTACACCCGCAGCCGTACGCGGATGGACGTCTCGCACTATGATTTTTCTGCCTCCCGCACGTTGAGATCTAAATTTTTGATCTCCCTCGCAGTGTTTTCTCTGGCTTTACTGTTTGCTGCTGGTCATGTTCATCACCTCATTAGCTTAATAAGGGATATTGCATGACAGGATGTCAGGTCATGGCCAAACCAGCGGGTTCACGCTGCAATCTGGATTGTCGTTACTGTTTTTATATCGCTAAACCTCAGCAGCCGATGATGGATGACGTCACGCTGGACGCATTTATTCAGCAGCACATTGATGCGCAGCCGGGGCCGGAGGTGCAGTTTGCCTGGCAGGGCGGAGAACCCACGCTCTGTGGGCTGGATTTTTTTCGTCGCGTGGTGGCGTTGCAGACACGGCACGCTCGCGGAAAACGGATCGTTAATGCTTTTCAGACCAACGGGATCGTGCTTAACGACGCCTGGTGTACGTTCCTGAGCGAGCACGACTGGCTGGTCGGTATTTCGCTGGATGGCCCTGCGGAGTTGCATGACGCTTACCGTGTGAGCCGCAGCGGCGGCCCTACTCACCATAAAGTCATCGCGGCGATAGACAAACTTCGCGCGCATCAGGTGTCGTTTAACCTGCTGACGGTCATTAACCGACAGAACAGTGGCCAGCCGGAGCGGCTTTACCGCTATCTTCGCGACCTCGGCACCCCCTATGTGCAGTTTATCCCGCTGGTGGAGCACGGTAATCCTGAGTCAGTCAGCGACGTGCAGTGGAGCCACTTTCTGAAGACCGTTTTCGATATCTGGGTGCGAGAAGATATTGGCCGCGTGTTTGTGCAGCTGTTTGACTCCACGCTCGGCGTCTGGCGCGGCTATCCATCGCAAATGTGCGCGCTGGCCGGGCGTTGCGGACATGCTTTTGCGCTGGAGGCGAACGGCGATCTGTACCAGTGCGATCATTACGTCTTTCCGCAGTACCGGCTGGGAAATATTCACCAGACGCCCCTGGCGACGCTCAACGACAGCGATGCGGCGCGCGCGTTTGGCGAAGATAAACAGCGTACGCTGGCAGCGGAGTGCCAGCGCTGTCAGGTTATCGGCCTGTGCAATGGCGACTGCCCCCGCCATCGCCTGAACGGTAAAAGCGTGCTGTGCGCGGGCTACCGTGATTTCTTTTTTCACAGCGCGCCGTACATGCGGGCCATGCGCGACCTCATCAGGCATCAACGTTCGCCTGCTGAACTGATGAAACAGCTGCGACAGAGCGGCTGACGATCAGGCGTTTCCCTTCGCCAGGTACTTCGCCATCTCGTCTTCCGGCACCATGCCGCCGCCGGTCGCCCAGACCAGGTGCGTGGTGTTGGCATCCGCCTGCACGCGCAGCGGCCCGGCCATCCCCGCCAGCGCCGACGGCTCCAGGCGAATCCCCTCCTCCTGCGCCAGCCAGCCGAGCAGGTCGTACATGCTCTGATCCGAGAGGGTATAGAACCCGTCAAGCAGACGCTCCATCGCGCGGCCCACGAAGCCGGACGCGCGGCCTACCGCCAGCCCGTCTGCCGCCGTCACGTTATCAATGCCCAGATCCTGCACGGCAATTTCATCGTGCAGCCCGGTGTAAACGCCCAGCAGCATGCACGGCGAGTGCGTTGGCTCCGCGAAGAAGCAGTGGACGTTATCGCCAAAGGCCAGCTTCAGGCCAAACGCCACGCCGCCGGGGCCACCGCCGACGCCGCATGGCAGATAGACATGCAGCGGATGATCGGCATCCACCACGCGGCCCTGTTCGGCAAACTGCGCTTTCAGGCGTTCACCTGCCACCGCATAGCCCAGGAACAGCGTGCGTGAGTTCTCATCATCAATAAAAAAGCAGTTCGGATCGCTTTCCGCCGCTTTGCGCCCTTGCTCCACCGCCACGCCGTAATCCTGCTCATATTCCACCACGATCACGCCGTGGCTGCGCAGTTTGGCTTTTTTCCATTCGCGGGCGTCGGCAGACATATGCACCGTGACCTTAAAGCCGATGCGCGCGCTCATGATGCCGATGGACAACCCCAGATTGCCGGTTGAGCCAACGGCAATGCTGTACTGGCTGAAGAAGGTTTTAAAGCGTGGCTCCAGCAGAATGCTGTAATCGTCTTCGAGGCGCAGCAACCCGGCTTCCAGCGCCAGTTTTTCCGCATGGGCCAGCACCTCATAAATACCGCCGCGCGCTTTAATGGAGCCGGAAATCGGCAGATGGCTGTCTTTTTTCAGCAGCAGCGTGCCGTGGATCGTCGCGCCAGACTCCTGCTCCAGACGCGTTTTCATCGCCGGGATCGCGACCAGCTCAGATTCGATAAGCCCGTTGCTGGCCGCCGTTTCCGGAAACGCTTTCGCCAGGTAAGGTGCAAAACGTTGCAGACGCGCGTGGGCGTCGTCCACGTCGGCGCGGGTCAATCCAACGTACGGCAATCCTTCGGCAAGCGTGGTGGTACGTGGGTTACGCCAGGTGGTCTCTTTCAGGGCGATCAAATCCGCCAGCAGCGGAAACCGGTCGATGAGGCTGGTAAGGTCAGTCGTTTTCATAATCTGTCTCAGAATTTAGTTCGTTCTGACTCTACACCAATTGTGAAAAAGCATGCTAAATACAGAGTAAAGCATTTGATGATTTGCAAGGGGCGTCGTGTTAAAGCCGTTGATTGTCACCATGTTAGCGATCGCTTCCGGCTGGGCCTGTGCTGCTGAGCCGCCCCTGACGGCTGCCCGTTACGCGCAGATGCTGGGGGTCGGGATGGATGTCGACTGGGCGCGCACGGAGCGCGGTATCCGCGAATTCGATCCGCTGGTGGTCCGTGATTTCCAGGCGAAAGGCATACACCATGTCCGTATTCGGGTGGCGGGCGAACCCACGGAAGCGCGGCTGATTCACCTGCGCAAGCTGGTGGAGGCCTGCGAGCAATACGGCGTCATCCCCATCATCGCTTATCAGGCTGATGAATATAAAAACGACCCGAAAGCGGATACCGAAGACGCGGTGATCAACTGGTGGATAGCCGTGGCGCACTATTTTGGTCAGCGTTCGCCGTTGCTGGGGTTTGACCTGATCTACGAACCGGCGGACAAGCTCAACCACAATATTGCTTCGCTCAACCGGGTGTATGAGAAAGCGATCAAAGACATTCACGCCATTGATGCCAGCCGCATGATTTTTATCGCCCCTCGTCTGCGCGCCGCGCCGGAGGATTTATCCAGCCTGAAGCTGCCCGCGCACAGCCAGAATTACCTGCTGGCGGAGTGGCATATTTTTCCCTGGGGTCCGCTGAAAACGAACGGCAAGTACCCGTGGACGTCCGGAACCGTGGCGGAGAAAGCGGCTATCCGTAACCGCATCAACGCCGCGCTGCACTGGCAACAAAAAACCGGGCACGTGAGCTGGGTTGGCGGCTGGGGCGTGGGGGAATCGAAAAGTCTGACGCCAACCGCCTCGCAGATGGCGTTTGCCACGTTTATGGCCTGCGAGCTGCAACACGCGAAAATCCCGTACGCGCTGAACGCGGATTTTCAGTTTTACGACGGGGAAGAGGGGGCGTGGCGGCCTGCACCGGAGCCGTTATTGCAGGCGATGATTGCGCCCGTCTGTGAAAAGCCCGGCGAAAAGCCGGGCCATCATGCGGTTAAACCGGCTGTTCGTGATGCGGGACGCGCGACGCCAGCGGCAGCCAGCACAGCAAAATCAGCAACCCCATCAGCGTCATAAGTAAACCCAAACTCGCCTGCCCGGTCTGCGGCATCATAGCCGAAAGCCAGGCCAGCGCGCCGGAACCGATATTCTGCAAACCGCCCACCAGCGCGCCCGCCGTGCCTGCGAGGAACGGGAACGGCTCCATCGCGCCGCTGGTGGCGAGCGGGAACAGCATTCCCGCGCCGAAGAAGAATAGCGCCGCCGGGATGAGCAGCGTCCAGACCGACATCACGTCAAACAGCCCCGGGATCCACATCATCAGACCCGCCAGCAGGCAGCTGATCACCGACTGCCACATCAGGGTAGAGAAACGTTTGTTCGGACGTCCGGCAAACCACGCGCCGAAGAACGCCGCCGGGATCGGCAGAATAAACAGAATGCTCACCACCATACTGCTCAGGCCCAGACCCGCGCCCAGCAGCACGCCGGAACAGGCTTCAAACACGGCAATGCCCGCCAGACCGCCGATCAGCATCAACAGATAACAGGTAAATGCCCCATTACCGAACAGCGTTTTATAGCTGGCGATAAGCTTCGTGCGCGGCGCGTCCTGTGGACGGGTTTCAGGCATCCAGCGCGCCATGCTGAAGGTGACAATGATGCACAGCACCAGCAGGAAGGCGTAACAGGCGCGCCAGGACCAGACGGTATCCAGCAAACCTCCAATCAGCGGCGCCAGCAGCGGGCTGACCAGAATGCCCATATTTAACAGACTGTTGGCGTGACGAAGCTGGGTGCCCTGATACATATCACGCGGCAGGGTACGCGCCATCACCCCGCCAACGCCGGTGCCCACGCCCTGAAGGGCGCTGGCGGCAATCAGGACGGTCAGGCTGTGCGTGGTAATGGCAATCACCGTCGCCACCATGAAAATACTCATGCCCACCAGAATGACCGGACGACGCCCGACGCGATCGGACAGGGGACCATAAACCAGCTGCGAAACACCATAGGTCAGCAGGTAGGCTGCCATCACGCTCTGTACCGCACCTTCGCGGACGCTCAGATCTTTTGCCATATCGGCAATCGCCGGTATGTAGATGGTTTGCGCCATCTGCCCGACGGCCACCAGTAACACCAGCATCAACAATAAGTTCACGTTCCGTTGTTTTTTCATGTCGCTGAATACTTTTGCCAAAAGAGATAAATAAAGAATAAGTGACTACGCATTCCCATAAATGCGCGAGGAATCTACCACAGAGAGATGACAATTTAAGCATTGTCGCGGTGAATGAAAAAAGCGGATAAGGCAGGATTTGTAAACAAGATCGGCAACTAATGTTGCCAGTGATTTACGCCAGACGCAGCAGGATCGCACCGGCGGCAATGCCCAGCGCTGCCGCGATGCGCAGGCCCACAACCTTCTCTTTTAAAAGCACAAATGCGATTAATGCGCCAAAGAGAATTGAGGTTTCACGCAGTGCCGCGACCACAGCCAGCGGTGCCTGCGTCATTGCCCAGAGCGCCAGACCGTAAGATCCCATCGTCCCGACGCCGCCGAGCAGTCCTTTTTTCCAGTGCAGGCGCAGGTAGCTGGACGCTTCACGACGCCGCGCTACCATTGCCCAGCTCAGCAGGCAGAAGCCGTTCATAAAGAAGGTCCAGAGCGTGTAGCCCAGCGCGGTGTCCGAGAGTCGCACGCCGGTGCCGTCCACCAGCGTATATCCGGCGATAAAACAGGCGTTCAGCAGCGCCAGCCAGACCCCCTTGCGTGACTGCATGCGGCCGTTCATCGCCATCGCCAGAATCGACAGACAAATGACCCCAATGCCGGACCAGGCAAGCCAGGAGAGATGGTCGCCGAGCGCCATTACGCTGATCAGCGCCACCAGCAGCGGGGCGGTGCCGCGCATCAGCGGATAGGTCTGGCTCATGTCGGAGACCTGATAGGTCTTCGCTACCAGCACGGTGTACACCACCTGTAAGGCGCAGGAGACAAACAAAAACGGCCAGCTTGCGGCAGAGGGCTGTGGAGAGAAGGGCAGTAAAATCAGGGCGATCACCGCGGCTGAACCACTAACGCCGATCGCAGAGTAGAGTTTATCCGTTCCGGCTTTAACGATGGCGTTCCAGCTGGCATGCAGCAGTGCGGCGAACAGTAAAATGCAGAAAACGGTGATGGTCATGGCGTATCGGTTGGTGAAATGTCATACAACTGTAACATTCACCCGGCGAGGCTGCCAGCCGCTTACACCGCACAAAAAAGGCGGTGCGTCACCCGGGGTTCGTCTGATACCAGCCGGAAGCCCGCCTGATGATAAAATCCGTACGCGGTTTCCGGCGCATAGGTATTAAGAAAATCAAACCAGATGCTGGCATCCGCCATCACCACGGTCAAAAGCTGTTTGCCAATGCCCTGCCCACGGCACTTCTCGCTGACGTAAAGATGACGAATACGTCCGGCGCGCGGCTGCTGGCTAAACGGATCGCGGTTGAGGCCGCACACGCCCACCAGTCTGCCGTTAAGAAACGCCCCCAGCAGTTTTTCACCCGGCGCGTTAAAGCGGTTTTCACCCCGCTGCCAGTTCTCTTCCAGCCTGTGCAGCATATTGAAATTCAACGCGATACTTTCCGCCTTCAGGGCGATATACCCTGGTTCATCAGGCGTGACAGGCTCAATTAACAGACGCGACATAGCATTCCCTCGTTATTAAAGAGGGGCGGTTGCCCGCCCCTCTCAGGTGCGACTTGAACCTGAATCACTTAACGTATTTCAGGACAGCATCAAGCAGTTGCAATACAGCAACAATGAGTTTGAGGATAAGTATGACCATATCCACGACGCTCATACGCGTCTCCTTTTGGTTAAAAGGAGCACGATGCTGGCGTACCTTTCCGCCGCCTGTGACCAGCACCTGGATTGACGTAACACAGTGTGCTCACTTCAGGGGTTAAGGCACTGACGGCACCACCCGTTTCAGCCAGGACTTCGTTGCGCCGGTAAACTGCGGCCCCCTCGCTCACTGCGAACACCCTCAGTATAGATAAATACTGTATGCATGAACAGTATTTTATGGACAAAATTTGGAAGGCGATCCATACTCAAAAACGTCAAAATCCGTGCCGGAATTGCGCGTTCGTCTTCGATCGCGTATACTTTTCGCGTTGACGTAACACAGTGTGTTCTGCGGCGACCAACCGCAAAACCCTGATAAAAACCTCGCTTAGGCGAGGTTTTTTGTTTTCTGACGAAGTGAAAATAGTATCTTCGGAGAAACATCGCACTAAGGGGAAGAAATGATGATCGTCGCTGATGCAATGAAAGCTACGCACGCCCTTGTTGCGGCCGTTCCTTTACTGGGTGAACAGCCGAGCGAGAAAGATTATAAGGATGCGCTTGAGCTGGTTGAGTATCTCCTTATGAACGAGCCCAATAGCCCCTTGCTGGATATTGTGTGCGCCAGAATTAGCCGTTATGAAGCTAATCGGCCAGAGATAGTCGCATTACGCAAGGAGATGGAGTCCGTTCCCGTCGGAATTGCAGTTTTAAGAACCTTGATGGATCAGTACAAACTGACAATCTCGGATTTTCAGGATGAAATTGGTAGTAAATCGATGGTTTCACGGGTTCTGAATGGTCAGAGACAGCTTACTCTGAACCATATTAAAAAGCTGGCGGCCAGATTTGGGGTATCGCCTGCGCTGTTTATAGAGTGAGTAAAAACCCCTTTTTTGAGTGTCATCCCCCAACCAACGAAACGTGATCCCTGACGCATTTTTGCGCAGATGAAAATATTTCCATTGTCACATCCGAAAACCTGTGTTTGTATAAATTCAATCAATGATTCCAAACACAGGTCCCCAATGACTTCATCCATCTTCACTTCGACCCTACTAAAAACTGCGCAACCAGCCGCAGTGGTCGTCGTGCGTGTGGTGGTGGTCGTCGGCAATGCGCCGTAGGGACTGGATCAACACACGAATCCAAAACCCCGCCGGCGCAAACCGGGCGGGGTTTTTCGTTTAGGACCCTCCCCGGAAGGCTGGCTCAGAAGAAAAGGACTGGAGCATGGCAAGTTCGGGCACAACATCCACAAAGACGCGTTTTACCGGCGCGCAGCTGATCGTTCATTTACTGGAACGACAGGGCATCACCACCGTTGCGGGCATCCCGGGTGGCACGGTGCTGCCGCTGTACGATGCGTTAAGCCAAAGCACCCAGATCCGCCACGTGCTGGCGCGCCACGAGCAGGGGGCAGGCTTTATCGCTCAGGGCATGGCGCGTACCCAGGGCAAACCGGCGGTCTGTATGGCCTGTAGCGGGCCGGGCGCGACTAACCTGGTGACCGCCATCGCCGACGCGCGCCTCGACTCTATTCCACTGATCTGCATTACCGGCCAGGTACCGTCCTCAATGATCGGCACCGATGCGTTTCAGGAAGTCGACACCTACGGTATCTCTATCCCCATCACCAAACATAACTATTTAGTTCGCGATATCAGCGAGCTTCCTCAGGTGATCAGCGATGCGTTTCGCATTGCCCAGTCTGGCCGCCCGGGTCCGGTGTGGATAGACATTCCTAAGGATGTTCAGACAGCAGAGATCGAGATCGACGTCCTGCCGGAGCCGGGCGAGCGTGCCCCCGCACCGGAATTCAGCGCTGAAAGCGTGCGCGACGCCGCCGCCATGATTAACGCCGCCAGACGCCCGGTGCTCTATCTGGGCGGCGGGGCGATCAACGCCGCGGATGAAATCCGCCAGTTTGCGGAAAAAGCCAACCTGCCGACCACCATGACTCTGATGGCGCTGGGCATGCTGCCCAAAGCGCACCCGCTGTCATTGGGCATGCTGGGCATGCACGGTGCGCGCAGCACCAACTACATCCTGCAAGAGGCAGATTTGCTGATTGTTATGGGCGCGCGTTTTGATGACCGGGCGATTGGCAAAACCGAGCAGTTCTGCCCGAACGCCAAAATCATTCATGTGGATATCGACCGCGCCGAGCTGGGTAAAATCAAGCAGCCGCACGTGGCGATCCAGGGCGACGTGGCCGAGGTGCTGGCGCAGCTGATCCCGCAGACGGAGGCAACCGAGCGCGCCGACTGGCGTCAGCTGGTGGCCGATCTGCAACGCGAGTTCCCGGGCGCTATCCCAACCGAAGGCGACCCGCTGAGCCACTATGGACTTATCAACGCCGTTGCCGCCTGTGTGGACGACAGCGCGATTATCACTACTGACGTGGGTCAGCATCAGATGTGGACCGCCCAGGCGTATCCGCTGAACCGTCCGCGCCAGTGGCTGACCTCCGGCGGCCTTGGCACCATGGGCTTCGGCCTGCCCGCAGCGGTTGGTGCGGCGCTCGCCAACCCGGACCGCAAGGTGATCTGCTTCTCCGGTGACGGCAGCCTGATGATGAACATTCAGGAAATGGCGACGGCGGCCGAAAACCAGTTAGACGTCAAAATCATTCTGATGAACAACGAGGCGCTGGGCCTGGTCCATCAGCAGCAGAGCCTGTTCTACAAGCAGGGGGTATTTGCCGCGACCTATCCGGGGATGATTAACTTTATGCAGATTGCCGCCGGTTTTGGCCTGCACACCTGCGATCTGAACGCCGAAGAAGACGCCCATGCGGCGTTGCAGGAAGCAATTTCTCGTCCGGGTCCGGCGCTGATCCACGTGCGTATCGACCCTGAACAAAAAGTGTATCCGATGGTGCCGCCGGGTGCGGCCAATACAGAGATGGTGGGGGAATAAGCCATGCAGAAACAACATGAAAACGTCATTCTGGAACTCACCGTCCGCAACCATCCTGGCGTTATGACCCACGTCTGCGGGCTGTTTGCCCGCCGGGCGTTTAACGTGGAAGGCATTCTGTGCCTGCCGATTCAGGGCAGCGAGCACAGCCGCATCTGGCTACTGGTGAACGATGACCAGCGTCTGGAACAGATGATGGCGCAGATCGACAAGCTGGAGGACGTCACCAAAGTGGCGCGCAACCAGTCGGATCCCACCATGTTTAACAAAATTGCGGTGTTTTTCGAATAGATCGCTTAAGGTAAGCGTCTTTCGCTCTTGTAGGCCGGATAAGCGCAGCGCCATCCGGCGTTTTCAGACCGCAGGAACACCCATGACCACCATCGCCCTTATCGACGACCACCTTATCGTTCGCTCCGGATTTGCCCAGCTTTTGAACCTCGAACCGGATTTTCAGGTCGTGGCCGAGTTTGGCTCCGGTCGCGAGGCGCTGGCGGGCCTGCCGGGGCGCGGGGTGCAGGTCTGTATCTGCGATATCTCCATGCCCGACCTCTCCGGGCTGGAGCTGTTGAGCCAGCTGCCGAAAGGGATGGCGACGATCATGCTCTCGGTCCACGACAGCCCGGCGCTGGTCGAGCAGGCGCTCAACGCGGGCGCGCGCGGCTTTCTCTCTAAACGCTGTAGCCCCGACGAGCTGATTGCCGCCGTGCGCACCGTCTCCACCGGCGGCTGCTACCTGACGCCGGATATCGCCATCAAGCTGGCGGCGGGACGGCAGGATCCGCTCACCAGGCGCGAGCGTCAGGTGGCAGAGAAACTTGCCCAGGGCATGTCGGTGAAAGAGATCGCCGTAGAGCTGGGGCTGTCGCCAAAAACCGTGCACGTTCACCGCGCCAACCTGATGGAAAAACTCAACGTCAGTAACGATGTCGAGCTGGCGCGCCGTATGTTTGACAGCTGGCAATGAATTCCCTGTTTTCACGGCTGATCGCCGTCGTTGCCAGCTTTTTCATCTTCTCCGCCGCCTGGTTCTGCCTGTGGAGTATCAGCCTGCATCTTGTCGAGCGCCCCGAACTGGCGGTGCTGCTGTTTCCCTTCGGCCTGCGTCTGGGGCTGATGCTGCAATGCCCGCGCGGCTACTGGCCCGTTTTATTCGGCGCAGAGTGGCTGATGCTGATCTGGCTGGCGCAGGAAGTCGCTCTGGCGAATCTGCCCTTATTGATGACCGGAAGCCTGCTCACGCTTCTCCCCGTTGCGCTGATTTCCCGCTACCGTCACCAGCGCGACTGGCGCACGCTGCTGCGTCAGGGGGCGGCGCTGATTGCCGCCGCGCTGTTGCAGTCCCTGCCGTGGGTGGGCGAAAAGGAGGTGCTTAACGCCCTGCTGCTGACCCTTACCGGCGGCCTGACGCTGGCGCCGACCTGCCTGGTTTTCTGGCACTATCTCACCAGCACCGTCTGGCAGCCGCTCGGCCCGGCGCTGGTATCGCAACCGGTGAACTGGCGCGCCCGGCACCTCATCTGGTATCTGCTGCTGTTTGTGGTGAGCCTGTGGTTGCAGCTTGGTCTGCCCGCCGAGCTTTCACGCTTCACGCCGTTTTGTCTGGCGCTGCCGATTATCGCCCTGGCCTGGCACTACGGCTGGCAGGGGGCGCTGATTGCCACGCTGATGAACGCCATCGCGCTGATCGCCAGCCAGACCTGGCACGATCATCCTGTTGATTTACTGCTGTCCCTGCTGGCCCAGAGCCTGACCGGGCTGCTGCTCGGGGCGGGCATTCAGCGCCTGCGCGAGCTGAACCAGTCCCTGCAAGCCGAGCTGGCGCGCAACCGCCGCCTGGCGGAGCGTCTGCTGGAAACCGAAGAGAGCGTGCGGCAGGAGGTCGCCCGCGAGCTGCACGATGATATCGGCCAGACCATCACCGCCATTCGCACCCAGGCGGGCATTGTTCAGCGTCTGGCAGCAGAAAACGCAGGCGTGAAGCAGGGCGGGGCGCATATCGAACAGCTTTCGCTGGGTGTCTATGATTCCGTTCGTCGCCTGTTAGGACGGCTGCGCCCGCGCCAGCTTGACGACCTGTCGCTTGAGCAGGCGGTGCGTTCCCTGATGCGCGAGATGGAGCTGGAGAGCCGCGGGATTGTCAGCCATCTCGACTGGCGCATTAACGAACCTGCGCTGAGCGAAGGCCAGCGCGTGACGCTGTTCCGCGTCTGTCAGGAAGGGCTAAACAACATCGTCAAACACGCCAGCGCCAGCGCGGTGACGATCCAGGGCTGGCAGCAGGACGAGCGCCTGATGCTGGTGATTGAAGACGACGGCTGCGGCCTGCCGCCTGGCTCCGGCCAGCAGGGGTTTGGTCTGGCGGGCATGCGCGAGCGCGTAAAGGCGCTGGGCGGCACGCTGACCCTCTCCTGCACCAACGGGACGCGCGTCAGCGTCAGTTTGCCGTTAAGGACGATGCATGTTTAAAACCCCCGCCAGCGCCGCCCCGCTAAGCAACAAAGCGGAAATCGACGCCCGCTACCGCTACTGGCGTCGCCATATCCTGATAACCATCTGGCTCGGCTACGCGCTGTTCTACTTCACCCGCAAAAGCTTCAACGCCGCCGCGCCGGAAATCCTCGCCAGCGGCGTGATGGCGCGCACCGACATCGGCCTGCTGGCGACGCTGTTTTACATCACCTACGGCCTGTCGAAGTTCTTCTCCGGCATCGTCAGCGACCGCTCCAATGCGCGCTATTTTATGGGCGTAGGGCTGATCGCCACCGGCGTGGTGAACATCCTGTTTGGCTTCTCCACCTCGCTGTGGGCCTTCGCCCTGCTGTGGGCGCTGAACGCCTTTTTCCAGGGCTGGGGCGCGCCGGTCTGCGCTCGTCTGCTCACCGCCTGGTACTCACGTAACGAGCGCGGCGGCTGGTGGGCAATCTGGAACACCGCGCATAACGTCGGCGGGGCGCTGATCCCGATGGTGGTAGGCGCGGCGGCGCTGCACTACGGCTGGCGGGCCGGGATGATGATTGCCGGTGGCCTCGCGATTGTCGCCGGGCTGTTCCTCTGCTGGCGCCTGCGCGACAGGCCGCAAACCGTCGGCCTTCCGCCGGTGGGCGACTGGCGGCACGACGAGATGGAGATCGCCCAGCAGCAGGAGGGCGCGGGGCTGACCCGCCAGGAGATCCTCACCCGATACGTGCTGAAAAACCCCTACATCTGGCTGCTGTCGCTCTGCTACGTGCTGGTCTACGTGGTGCGGGCGGCCATCAACGACTGGGGCAACCTGTACATGTCCGAGACGCTGGGCGTGGATCTGGTGACCGCTAACTCGGCGGTGACGATGTTCGAGCTGGGCGGGTTTATCGGCGCGCTGGTGGCGGGCTGGGGCTCGGATAAGCTGTTCAACGGCAACCGTGGTCCGATGAACCTCATTTTCGCCGCCGGGATTTTGCTCTCCGTCGGCTCGCTGTGGCTGATGCCGTTCGCCAGCTACGTGATGCAGGCGGCGTGCTTCTTCACCATCGGCTTCTTCGTTTTTGGCCCGCAGATGCTGATCGGCATGGCGGCGGCGGAGTGCTCGCACAAGGAGGCGGCAGGCGCGGCGACGGGCTTTGTCGGGCTGTTTGCCTACCTTGGCGCATCGCTCTCCGGCTGGCCGCTGGCGCGGGTGATCGACGTCTGGCACTGGAGCGGTTTCTTCGCGGTGATCGCCATCGCGGCGGGGATCTCCGCCCTGCTGCTGCTGCCGTTTTTGCACGCCCAGGCACCGCGCGAAGCGTGACGCGCTTCACCTTTTGCTGCCGAAGGGTGAAAAACTAAGACATTTTCCCGGTTTCACCTGGAAGCTGTCTCAGGCATCTCTCCCGGCTGATTTTTACAATGCTGCAAAAATCAGCTCAGGAGTAAACCAACCATGCTGGCCTTCCTCAATCAGGTGCGCAAGCCGACCCTGGATCTGCCGCTCGACGTGCGGCGTAAGATGTGGTTCAAACCGTTCATGCAGTCCTATCTGGTGGTCTTTATTGGCTACCTGACCATGTACCTGATCCGCAAAAACTTTAACATCGCGCAGAACGACATGATCTCGACCTACGGGCTGAGCATGACGCAACTGGGGATGATCGGCCTGGGCTTCTCCATCACCTACGGCGTGGGGAAAACCGTCGTGTCCTACTACGCGGACGGCAAAAACACCAAGCAGTTCCTGCCGTTTATGCTGATCCTCTCCGCCATCTGCATGCTCGGCTTCAGCGCCAGCATGGGCGCAGGCTCCGTCAGCCTGTTCCTGATGATCGCCTTCTACGCCCTGAGCGGTTTCTTCCAGAGTACCGGCGGGTCGTGCAGCTACTCCACCATCACCAAATGGACGCCGCGCCGCAAGCGGGGTTCATACCTCGGCATGTGGAACATCTCCCACAACCTCGGCGGGGCGGGTGCGGCAGGCGTGGCGCTGTTCGGTGCCAACTATCTGTTCGACGGCCACGTGATCGGCATGTTTATCTTCCCGTCGATTATTGCCCTGATTGTCGGCTTTATCGGCCTGCGCTACGGCAGCGATTCCCCGGAATCCTACGGCCTCGGCAAAGCCGAAGAGCTGTTCGGGGAGGAGATCAGCGAAGAGGACAAAGAGACCGAAGAAAACGAAATGTCCAAATGGCAGATCTTTGTTGAATACGTACTGAAAAACAAAGTGATCTGGCTGTTATGTTTCTCGAACATCTTCCTCTACGTGGTACGCATCGGTATCGACCAGTGGTCAACCGTGTATGCCTTCCAGGAGCTGAAGCTTTCTAAAGAAGTGGCGATTCAGGGCTTCACCCTGTTCGAAGTGGGGGCGCTGGTCGGCACGCTGCTGTGGGGCTGGCTCTCTGACCTCGCCAATGGCCGTCGCGCGCTGGTGGCCTGCGTCGCGCTGGCGCTGATTATCGCCACCCTCGGCGTCTACCAGCACGCCAGCAACCAGTACGTTTACCTGGCCTCCCTGTTCGCGCTCGGCTTCCTGGTGTTCGGTCCGCAGCTGTTGATCGGCGTGGCGGCAGTGGGCTTCGTCCCGAAAAAAGCGATCGGCGCCGCCGACGGGATTAAGGGCACCTTCGCCTACCTGATCGGCGACAGCTTCGCCAAGCTGGGTCTGGGGATGATCGCCGACGGCACGCCGATTTTCGGCCTCACCGGCTGGGCGGGCACCTTCGCCGCGCTGGATGCAGCAGCGATTGGCTGTATCGTCCTGATGGCGATGGTCGCGGTGCTGGAAGAACGTAAGATTCGCCGTGAGAATCGTGCGCAGAAATTAAAAGTAGCCTGAGTGTGCAGGTGACTTCTTTGCCCGGTGTGTGATGCCGGGCTTTTTTATATGCACGTCCTACCTTTACCCCGCTTTACACACCCACTCCTCTCCATGCTCTACAGTGTTTTTTGCTGCCGCCTTTCGTGCAGCCTTAGCCCCTTTGCTAACGGAGAGCTTGCATGTTGACCCGACGATTGTCCTGCCTGGCGCTGTTGATGGCGCTGGCGTCCCCCGCAATGGCTGCGGATGCCCCCACCTACGGCGAGAAGCTGGAAGGTTTTGACTACGGCTGGCCGGTAAAACATTTTACCTTTACCTCGCAGAACCAGCCTCTGGATATGGCTTACCTGGACGTGAAGCCGGAAAAACCCAACGGCCGCACCGTGGTGCTGATGCACGGCAAAAACTTCTGCGCCGGTACCTGGGACGGCACGATCCGCGCGCTTTCAGCCAGCGGGTATCGCGTGATCGCACCCGACCAGATCGGCTTCTGCAAATCCACCAAGCCGGAGCATTATCAGTACACCTTCCAGCAGTTGGCGGATAACACCCACGCGCTGCTGAAAACGCTGGGCGTCGATCGCGTCACGGTTATTGGCCATTCGACCGGCGGCATGCTGGCGACCCGCTACGCGCTAATGTGGCCGCAGCAGGTAGAGCAGCTGGTGATGGTGAACCCGATTGGCCTGGAAGACTGGAAAGCCCGCGGCGTGCCGCACATTACGGTCGACCAGTGGTACCAGCGCGAACTGAAGGTCAGCGCCGACGGCATTCGTCAGTACGAGAAAAACACCTACTACGCCGGGGAGTGGAAGCCGGAATACGAGCGCTGGGTCACCATGCTTGCCGGGCTGAACAACGGGCCGGGCAAAGCGCGCGTGGCGTGGAACTCGGCGCTGCTCTACGACATGATTTATACCCAGCCGGTTGTCTATGAATTTAGCGAGCTGAAGATGCCGGTATTATTGATGATCGGCACGAAGGACAACACCGCCATCGGGAAAGATCTCGCCCCACCGGAGATCCGCAAGACGCTCGGTAACTACGCCATGCTGGGCAAAGAGACGGCGAAGCGTATCCCGCACGCGACGCTGGTTGAATTTAACGACATGGGCCACGCGCCGCAGATGCAGGATCCTGCCCGCTTCCACGAGGCGCTGCTGAAAGGGCTTCAGGCGCGCTGACTGGTCTCCAGCAACAGCCCGCGCAGCCACGCCTGCGCGGGATTGCTTTCATCGCATTTATCCAGCTTTTTTCGGTTCACTATTCTGGCCGTACCCGCTGTCGACACGGTGCGTTTCCCGCTATGATGAGCGGCTAGTCTAAGGAGAACGCATGGTCTGGATAATGCTGGCAACGCTTGCCGTGGTGTTTGTGGTGGGATTTCGCGTCCTGACTTCAGATTCCCGCCGCGCCATCAAACGTTTAAGCGAGCGGCTGGGGATCACCCCGATGCCGGTAGAATCAATGATCGACCAGTTCGGTAAAACGCCGGGCAATGAGTTTATCCGCTACCTTGAGCGACCTGACGAGGCGCATCTGCAAAACGCCGCGCAGGTGCTGCTTATCTGGCAGGTCTGTATTGTTGATGGTAGCGAAGAGAATCTGCATACCTGGTACCGTATGCTGCGTAAAGCTCGCCTTGCCGCACCCATTACCGATGCGCAAATTCGTCTGGCACTTGGCTTTATGCGCGAAATGGAGCCCGATCCGCAGGAGCTTAACGCCTTCCAGTTACGCTATAACCAGCTCTTCCTGCCGGAAGAAGGTGTGTTTTATCTGCATTAAGCCTTTTTGCCGCACAAGAAATTCTGAGCGTTCAGGATCTCCTCTCTGTTTTCATTGAGGCGAGTTGCGGCATAGATATCAATATTTAATCTCTTTGCCTCATCGTCCGTTAGCTCGCGGTAGCATAGCCCCTCCTGATTGAAGGTGCATTTTGACTGAGGCAGTAGCGCAAACCCTTTCCCTCTTGCGATACGGCTTAGCATCACGAGGGAATCATCCGGCTCTTTAATACGCTTCAGCGGCGTTTTCAGTGTGTCAAAGTAACTTTCGCATTTGTCATAGAATGACGGATTGGCGCTTCTCGAAAACCAAAAAAGTGGAAGATCGCTAATGTCTTCCAGCGAGACTTTCTCTTTCAGACTGGCAGGATGTAAAGAAGGCATTGCGATGAGCAACGGTTCCTGGCAGACCCAGCGGTATTGAACAATGTCTTCATGACCCGTTCCTTTTTCCCCGGTCAGCACCAGATCCAGCATATTTTTAGACAAGCTTTGCAGCAGCTGTGCTGACGTCAGGTCGGGCGTTTCAACGTCATCTCCCGCGTTCATTTTTTGAAGCTGGGTATTTACAGGTTCAATATATTCAAAATTAAGCGTGCGCGTGAGACCGATGCGCAGACTCGTTTCTGAAGAGTGAGGATCTTCTTTTAAGCTGCTGATGTCTTTGAGTATTTTTTCAGCCTGAACGACCAGCGCTCGACCTGCTTCAGTGAGGCTAACGTCATGCGTGCTGCGACTGAACAACTGACGTTTCAACACCGCTTCAAGGCATTTTATCTGACGCGTCAGAGGCGGTTGAGTCATGCGCAGACGTTCGGCAGCCTTACGAAAGTTCAGTTCATGTGCAACAGCAAGAAAGCATTGTAATTGTTTGATACTGGGCAGGTTATTGCTGATTAAATGTTCTGCTGAGGCCATACGTGGGTCCTAAATGCGAAAAGGTATTTCGTCTTTTTTCCATTTCGATATTACACGCTAAATGCTGACAGCAAAACCCGTTTTAACAGTAATACAAAAAATATATTACAAATTTAACAATTCCAATAGTTTCCTGTATTGATAAATTTCTATCCGAATCCTCACTTAATCAATATTCGGAGTAATTATGTCGTCTAAATATGTACTGGTATCACGCTTCCCATTAAAAAACACTTTTTCTGAAAAAGAATTTACTTCCTTAAAAAGCGATGAAAACGTTCGCTACTATACCTGTGAAGAAAACGGCGTAAATGAATTGCTGGAATTACGCGCATTCAACGATATTAAAGAAATCGCATGGGTTGAAAGTGAAATGGAATCCATGTTCCATCGTTTCTCTGAAGTTCTTTCTGCCGATATACGTCGCGAACTGCTTAAGTTTGTTGAATCCCCAATTGATAATAAAAATAGCTTGCCACAATCAAATTATATCCAACTCCGACACGTCGAAGTGCCTGCGCATAACTATCAGCAGTACCGTCAGTGGCGCGATGAAACCATTACATAAGAAACGAGCCCGGCTCACGTTCGATGAATTTACAACTATAGAGTGAGAAAAGTATGCCATTTGTTCATGTTATGACCTGGCCTGCGAAAGATGAAAATCAAATCATCAGACTCCAGGAAGATATTACATTTGCCGTTCACAAAAACACGGGTGCGCCGCTGGATAAAATTTCCGTGGTGGTTTCTGAAATTGCGCCTTCCCGCTGGGCGGATGCAGGCGTGTCTGGTACGGATAAAGATTTTCCAGTTAAGAGTCGAAGAAAAAACTACGAGGAATAAAGTTTGCGTAAACATGCCGCTTTTTTTGATGTTGATGAAACGCTTATAAATATTAAAAGCATGTTTGATTTCTATGATTTCTGGTGCAGGGAAAATAATCAAAACGATCGTCTTCAACGCTATATGTCTCGTTTTCGCACCGACGTGAAAGACGGTGTGCCAAGGGAAACCCTGAACAGAGATTATGTGTGGGAGAGCATTCCGCGCTTACCAGATATGCAACTGAAAAAAACTGGCACATTATTTAAATCCTTATTGAGGTAAGTAGTATGACTTCAGAACTCTCTTTGCAAAATATGACGTTAAGGTCATGGCTTGCTTTATTCATTCTGGCTATTTCAACCTTTACTATTGTCACCACCGAACTGGCGCCAGTCGGGTTATTAACGCCAATCGCAGAGGGGCTACAGTCTTCGGAATCTGCGGTGGGCATGACCGTGTCGCTTTATGCCTGGGTGGGGGCGTTAAGTGCGCTGTTTGCCTCCGTCTTTTTGGGGAATGTAGCCAAGAAGCGGCTTTTACTTGTGCTCACCGTGGTGCTTCTGGTCTCTAACGTTATGGCTGCGACGGTACACACGTACAGCATGCTGCTTAGCGCCCGCGTACTGGGTGCGCTCGCTCACGGCGCATTCTGGGCGATGATCGGCGCAACGGCGGTGGCTATGGTCCCTGCCAGATATATAGGGGCGGCGACGTCAATCGTATTTGGTGGTGTTTCCGCAGCAAGCGTTTTTGGCGTACCGGTATCCAACTATATTGGTATCCACTTCGGCTGGCGGCAGGCATTTTGGCTGATGGCCGCGCTGAGCGTAATTGCCTTTGTGGGTATTAGCGTTCTGGTTCCCAGAATTACCAGCAGAAGCGCGCTCGGGCTGGATGCGCTTAAAGGCGTGCTGAAATCGTCAACATTATGGAAAATTTATTCAGCAACCTTGCTGGCTGTGACGGCGCACTTTGCCGCCTTTACGTACATTGAACCCTGGCTACACACGCAGAGTTTACTGTCCACCGCCATTATTCCTGCTGTGCTTTTTGTTTACGGCATCGCGGGTCTGGCAGGTAATTTCCTGACCGGCGTGTTGATTGATAAGTATCTCAAGCTGACGGTCTCTTTGTCTGTACTGCTGATCTGTGCGGTGCTGCTGTTCCTGGGCCTGTCTGGTTCTTCGCTCTCTGCTGCGTTGATATTCACCAGTATGGTTGTCTGGGGTGTCGCCGTATCAGGAATATTTGTCGGCTTCCAGACGTGGGTTTTACGTATGGCAGAGGATAAAGCTTTCCCGGCCTCCGCAATCTACGTTTCATTCTTCAATACTGCCATTGGTATCGGTGCGTCAGTCGGTGCCTGGATGGTTTCAGCATTTTCAATGCCGCTCCTGTATATCGTTGCCGGTTCGGCCATCGGTCTGTCCGTTCTGCTTGTCGCGGTTATTCCATCAACGTTGACCGCAAAACAATCCCGTATGGAGAAATCTTATGAGTCAAATTAATGGCCGCGACGGGCCATACTTTGCCAGGACTAAAGGGAAGTGCGCATGAGCGAGATTGTTATTATTGCAGCCCGCCGCACGGCGACGGGCGCATTTCAGGGCGCACTTGCGGAGCATTCAGCCTCTGACCTGGGAAGCCGCGTCTTTCAGGCGCTCCTGAAAGAATCTGACGTAGAAGCCAGTGATATCTCCCAGATCATTATGGGACAGGTTCTTACTGCGGGGTGCGGCCAGAACCCGGCCCGACAGTCGGCATTGAATGCGGGATTGCCCGTAGATACGCAATGTCTGACGAAACTGAAGCCAGTCTTCCGAAAAGAGGGTACGGTGACGGCGGGGAAGGCGTCGCGTTGAGCGTTTATCGCTAACGGCGTATCTGTGGATATAAAAAAACCGGGGAAACCCGGTTTTTTATTTTCAGGATGCTGTATCAGGCATTCACGCCCTTCATACCTTCGGCAGAATAACGCTCGCCTTTGATCGCTACCCGGCGATGAAGGTTGTTCAACGATTCGATATCGCTCTTCTCAAGCACAATATCGGCAGCGCGCGCGTTCTCGGCCAGATAGCTGACGTGCTTAGTACCCGGAATGGGAACCAGCCGATCGTATTGTGCTAACAGCCAGGCAAGCGCAATCTGACCTGCGGTACAGCCGTATTTTGTCGCCAGCGGGGTGATGATATCGAGCAACTGGCGATTGTGATCGAGGCTGGACTGAACAAATCGTTCGTTATTCTTGCGGAAATCACCTTCTGCAAAATCGTTGTTGTTCAGGTATTTTCCCGTCAGGAAGCCTCTGCCAAGAGGTGAGTAGGGCACCAGACCAATACCTAGCGCTTTCACGACCGGCAAAATGCTTTCCTCGATGTCGCGTGTCCACAGAGAATATTCTGTTTGCAACGCGGTGACCGGATGCACGGCATGAGCCCGTTGCAGCGTGGAAGCCGACACTTCGCAAAGGCCGATGTGGTTGATCTTGCCCTCTTTAACAAGGGTGCGCAGACAATCCATACTCTCTTCGATCGGGGTTGCGTTACTCACTCTGTGAAGATAAAAGAGGTCGATTCGCTCCACGCCAAGCCGCTTAAGGGATTCGTTACAGCAGCGGATGATATAGTCCGGCGTATTGTTGATGGTGCGGGCGTAGGAATCGTCAGGAGAGCGATCGATGCCGCACTTCGTGGCGATTTTGAACTGGTCGCGAGTGTTTTTATCCAGCCCGGCAAGAAAGTGACCGATTAGCCTTTCATTATGGCCACGGCCATATAAATTCGCGGTATCAATAAACGTCACGTTCAGATCGATGAGGCTATGCAATACCTGTAGTGAGTCTTTGTCATCAGTCTGGCCATAAAATTCACTCAGACCCATGGCACCGTAGCCGACGGTACTGACGGTAAGATTTTGAGATAAAGTACGTGTTTTCATAGTTTCTCCTTTTCAGACGCTATGATTGTTTCACCTCAATTGTGGATACTGAATTTTCATTTTCGTTATGCTGAAAAGGTATCAGTCACCGCCGATCTGCCTTCCGAATCATTAAAAACGACAAAAGTTGTCAAATCGTTAAATCCGTCACACTTTTGATGATAAACTGCGCGACTTTTCCGCACGTTTTTATCTTCAGGTGACGCCATGACAGAACATATCCAGCCCACGACCAGACCGCAGACCAACGAGGTTTCTCGCCCCAACTGGTCGGCGGTTTTCGCCGTGGCGTTCTGCGTCGCCTGCCTGATTACCGTTGAGTTTCTGCCGGTGAGCCTCCTGACGCCGATGGCGCAGGATCTGGGCATTTCCGAAGGCGTGGCGGGGCAGTCCGTTACCGTCACCGCCTTCGTGGCGATGTTCGCCAGCCTGTTTATCACTCAGGCGATCGGCACCATCGACCGCCGCAAAGTGGTTATCCTGTTCAGCGTGCTGCTGACGCTCTCCTGCCTGCTGGTCTCTTTCGCGGAAAGCTTCACCCTGCTGCTGCTCGGCCGTGCCTGTCTGGGGCTGGGCTTAGGCGGCTTCTGGGCGATGTCCGCCTCGCTGACCATGCGCCTGGTGCCCGCGCGCACGGTGCCAAAAGCGCTGTCCGTTATCTTCGGCGCGGTCTCCATCGCGCTGGTGATCGCCGCGCCGCTCGGCAGCTTCCTCGGCGGGATTATCGGCTGGCGCAACGTCTTTAACGCGGCGGCGGTGATGGGCGTGCTGTGCATTATCTGGGTGTGGAAGGCGCTGCCGTCCCTGCCGGGGGAAGCGGCGCACCACAAACAGAACATGTTCGCGCTGCTGAAGCGCCCGGGCGTGCTGGCGGGAATGACCGCGATCTTCATGTCCTTCGCTGGACAGTTTGCCTTCTTCACCTATATCCGCCCGGTGTACATGACCATGGCGGGCTTTGACGTGGATGGCCTGACGCTGGTGCTGCTGAGCTTCGGTATTGCCAGTTTTGTCGGCACCTCGCTGTCGTCCCAGTTCCTGAAACGCTCCCTGAAGGTCGCGCTGGCGGGTGCGCCGCTGGTGCTGGCGTTGAGCGCCGCGGTGCTGGTGCTGTGGGGCAGCGATAAGTGGGTCGCGTCTGCCATCGCGATTATCTGGGGCTTTGCCTTTGCGCTGGTGCCGGTGGGCTGGTCGACGTGGATCACCCGCTCGCTTGCTGATCAGGCGGAAAAAGCCGGGTCGATTCAGGTGGCGGTGATCCAGCTGGCGAACACCTGCGGCGCGGCGGTGGGCGGCGTGGCGCTCGACCACCTGGGGCTGACGTCACCGCTGGTGATTTCCGGTACGCTGATGCTACTCACCGCGCTGCTGGTGGCGGGGAAGGTGAAGGCGAAGTAGTAAATTTTCTCACCCCTCACCCCGGCCCTCTCCCCAAAGGGGCGAGGGTGAAAAGACCGCACCGAGCAGTCCCCTCTCCCCTGTGGGGAGAGGGTTAGGGTGAGGGGAGACATTCGCTACGCCGATGCCTTAACCCTTCTGCGTGAATCCATCGAAATCAGCACCACCGACGACACAATCAGCAGCGTCCCCAGCCAGTCCGGCAGGGTGAATGCCACCCCAAGTAACACCACCGACAGCAGCGCGCTGCTCAGCGGCTCGGCGCAGCTCAGAATGCTCGCCTTCGGCCCGCCGATCATCTGTGCGCCTTTCAGATACAGGCTGAACGTCAGCGCGGTGCCAATCACCACCAGGTAGAAAAACGCCAGCAGCAGGCCGCCGTCGATCACGAAGGTGGTGCCGCGTCCGGCGTAGAACGGCGTCAGCATTAATCCCGCAATCAACATACTCCAGCCGACAATGGGCAGCGTGCCGTAGCGGGCGATCAGCGTCGACGGATAGGTGGTGTAAAACGCGGCGGCAAACGCCGAGGCGATACCGAAGAACAGCGCGGCAGGCGAGATGGAGAGCGACGTCGGGTCGCCGTGAGTAACCAGCAGGAAGGTACCGATCAACGACGTGAAAATCGCGGATAAGACAAATATGCCGGGACGCGTTTTCCGCGCCAGGGCGAACCACGCCACGATGATGGTCGGCGACAGAAACTGGAGCACGGTAGCCGTAGCGGCGTTGGATTTTTCAATCGTCAGCAGGAAGGTGAGCTGCACGGTGAGCGCGCCAGCCAGTGAGAAAAACAGCAGGCTGATGGCGTCTTTGCGGTTTTTGATGACCGAGAAAATCTTGTCGCCGTGAACAAAGGAGAGCGTCAGCAGGATCACGCCGGTAAACAGCAGACGAACCATGGTCAGGTAAGGCGAAGAAATGTGGCTTTTCTCCATGATGTACTGCGCGCAAACCCCGGAACTGCCCCATAAAACGGCGGCGATCAGGACGTTGAGCATCCCTTTGCGTGTGGAACCCATGTTCTCCCCTGCTATGTTGGTTTTTTTGTAGCATAACATGGGATCTTGCCGGGTGGCGCTGCGCTTACCCGGCCTACAAGCTTTTGTAGGCCCGTGCAAGCGCAGCGCCGCCGGGCGAAACAAACGGCGTCGTACTAGAACCATGCCTCCCACATCGCGCCGACATTGAAGTCGTCAAGCGTTTCGTCTTTGGTGTTGTTCACGCGCGCGGTGCGTTCGTTATCCACCTTGCCGCCGGTCACGTAGAAGCGCAGCATCGGACGGAACTCCGGTCCCATGGCGATGGACATGTTCTGCGACAGGGTCAGCTTCCAGCCCTTGTTGTCGCCGCCGTTGTCGTAATCCACGTGCTGCCAGCCCGCTTCCAGCCAGGTGGAGTGAACGTCATTCCACCAGTGCATCGGACGCACGATGGCGTTGTAGTTCTTGCGGTTGTCGGTCTTATCGCGGCTGTTGTCGTAGTCATGGAAGGCGAGAATGTACTCCACCTGCGTCGCCTGGGTGAATTTATACAGCCCTTCAAAGCTGGCGTAGACCGTGGTCAGATCCTCGGTTTTGTTGAACACGCTGTTGTCCGCGTTATCGGAGTAGCGAGCAATTACCTTGTTCACGCCGCTGTCGTTGGTGTGGCTCAGCACCACGCCGCCCTGCCACGCGTTCAGACGCTCGTCGCTCTCCACCGCTTTGGAATCAAAGCCGTAGTTGGCATACAACTCCATGTCGATCGGGCCGAGCTTCATGCCGTGGATTTTTGAGGTGGCAGCGTAGTTGCCTTTATCGCCCGTGCCGGAACCGCCGGTACAGGTGATGCGCGACGGGTTGGCTTCGTCTTCCATCACTTCCGGGCTACAGGATTCCACCGCCGCCACGGCGGCCACGTCAAACTGCACGCCGCCGATGTCGAAGTTCTTCACCCCGGCGCCCTGGCCGTCGTGGTTCATCCAGAAGTAATCGTTGATGCCCTGCTGCGGACGCTGGTGGAAGTCACGACCGGCCCAGAAGTAAGCGTTCGGGTTGGAGGCCATAATGTTGGTCACCCCCGCGTAGGCTTTTTTCAGGTTAACTTCGTCGCCCCAGTGGTCGATCATGACGTTGATGTCCCAGATGGCGCCGTTGTCACCCCTGAAGGCCTTGGAGAGCTGGAATTCCCCGCCGTTGCCTTCGTTACCCAGACGACCAATGGCGGACGCGCCGTTGTAGGAGCCATCGACAGCCACGTATTTCTGATCGGCGGCCTGGAAGTGGGCGCCGTAGCGGGCGTAGCCGGTAAATTTCACCCCGAACGGGATCGCCATATCCGGGGATTGCGCTGCGCTTTGCGGTTCGGTCACTACGTCCGCTTTTTTCGCCACCGCCGCATCCATTTTCGCCTGACGTTCGGCGAGGGCTTTATCTACCGCTTTCGCCACAATGGCGTCGATTTGCTCCTGGGTGAACTCTTGTGCGAGCACGGAAATTGGGCAAAGCGCGGCGATAACCGCCATGGTTAATGGAAGTTTTTTAATCGTATTCATGGTTATCTCAATATAGTTTAATTTTATTCAGACAATAACCATCCCGCTCCGATCTGACAGAGTATGTCGCTATCATCAGAACAAGTGGATCTTTATTTAGGGTGCAGAGGTATTACCGTAATTATTTCGCCATAGACTATCTCTGATATAAATGAATAATTTCTTCGGATAACTCACGCGCTAATAAGGAATTCATTAAATGATCCTGCGCGTGCACCATGATTAACGTCATCGGCTGGCGGCCTTCGCCCGCATCCTGCTCGATCAGTTTGGTTTGCATCTTGTGCGCCTGGCGCGCGTAGCCATCGGCTTCGCGCAGCAGGCTTTTGGCCTCGTCAAGGTTGCCCTGGCGCGCCGCGTGCAGGGCTTCAAAGCACAGGCTGCGGGACTGTCCGGCGTTGACGATAATTTCCATTACGGCTTCTTCTAATGCGATCATCATCTTTACTCTTTATCAAAGCTGTTATTTAAGGCGGTGGCGGCAAACCACTCTCCGCTTTTCTTAATGGTGCGCTGCTGCGTCTCTATATCGAGCTGAATAAAACCGTAGCGGTTTTTATAGGCATTACACCACGACCAGTTATCAATAAACGTCCACATATGGTAGCCAAGACAATTACACCCTTCGCTAATACCCTTATGCAGCCAGGCTAAATGTTCGGAAATAAACTCGATGCGGTATTGATCGTTTATCTGGCCATTTTCAATAAAGCGCTGTTCATTTTCGACGCCCATGCCGTTTTCAGAAATAAAGCAGCGTGGATTGCCGTAATTGTCGCGCAGGTTAACCAGAATATCGTAAATACCCGGCGCGTAGATTTCCCAGCCGCGGTACGGGTTCATCTTGCGGCCCGGCATCTCGTAGTTATCAAAGAACAACTCCGGCATAAACGGCGCCTGCGGGTTCACCGCGCTGTCGCGACACTTCACGCGACGCGGCTGATAGTAGTTCACGCCGAGGAGGTCGATTTTCCCTTCCGCGATCAGGAAACCATCTTCCGGTTTACAGGCGGGCAGCTGATCGTAGGATTTCAGCAGCGCCACCAGGTCCGCCGGGTATTCGCCGCGCAGGACCGGGTCGAGGAAGCTGCGGTTAAACATCAGATCCGCAATGTGCGCCGCCTTCACGTCCGCCGGGTTCTGCGAACGCGGGTAGGACGGCGTCAGGTTCAGCACGATGCCGATCTCCCCCGCATAATGCCCGGCGCGGTAGGCCTGAACCGCCTTCGCATGGGCCAGCACGGTGTGATACGCCACGGTGGCCGCCCGACGAAAATCCACCACGTTCGGGTAGTGGAAGTCGTACAGATAACCGCCTTCCACCGGGACAATCGGCTCGTTGAAGGTAAACCAGTGCAGCACACGATCGCCAAACAGCTCGAAGCAGATCTGCGCATAGCGGGCGTACGCCTCCACCACGTCACGGTTTTCCCAGCCGCCAATCTCCTGCATCGCCATCGGCATGTCGAAATGGAACAGAGTGATAAACGGCGTGATGCCCTGTTCATTCAGCTCATCAATGATCTGATTATAAAAATCGACCGCGTCCGGGTTCACTTCACCGATACCGTCGGGGATCAGGCGCGCCCAGCTAATTGAGGTACGAAAGCTGTTGTGGTTCAGCTGCTTTAACAGCTGAATGTCCGTTTTCCAGTGCTGATAAAACGTGGAGGTGTGCTGCGGCCCCACGCCGTTGTGAAAACGGTTCGGCTCGCGGGCAAACCAGTAATCCCATGTGGTTTCACCCTCTCGTGTCCCTTCGGTCTGGAGAGCGGAGCTTGCGCTGCCCCACCAGAAGTTATCGGGAAATGCGTATTTCATGACCATTCCTCTTTGACTTAATTGCTTGCGGCTTCAGCGTTACCGACGGTTGCCTGGGCTTTCTGCTCTTCGTTTTTCATTAACGTGCGCTCATAGGCGCGCAGGAACGGCAGGTACATCAGCGCGGACATCACCATACAGACCAGGCACATGATCACCGGACTGAGCGCCCAGTTCGCCGCCCACGAGGCACCAATCGGCGCCGGGGTGGTCCACGGGGTTAATGACACCACCTGAGCCAGCCAGCCGAGCTTCGTTGCGCCGTACGCCAGGCAGGCGTTGACCAGCGGAACAAACACGAACGGGATAAACAGCATCGGGTTCATGATGATCGGCGCGCCGAACAGAATCGGTTCGTTGATGTTAAAGAAGCTCGGCACAATGCCCATTTTGCCGATGGTGCGCAGGTGCGTGGCGCGGCTGCGCAGCAGCAGGAACGCCAGCGGCAGGGTCGAGCCGACACCGCCAATCAGCAGGTAGTGATCCCAGAAGCCTTGCAGATAAACGTGCGGCAACGCCGCGCCCGCCGCCAGCGCCGCCTGGTTTGCGGAGAGGTTCGCCATCCAGAACGGGTTCATGATGCCGGTGACAATCAGCGACCCGTGGATACCGGCAAACCAGAAGATCTGGCACAGCAGCACGGAGAGCAGGATCGCGGGCAGGGAGTCAGACGCGGACACCAGCGGCTCCAGCAGGTGCATGATCGCCTGCGGGATAATCATCCCGGTTTGCGCTTCAATGAACAGGTTCAGCGGGTGCAGCGTACCGATCACCACCATCACCGGGATCAGGATCTCAAACGAACGCGCCACGCCGGTCGGCACTTCCTTCGGCAGGCGGATGGTGACGTTATTCTGCTTTAGCCACGCATAGACGCGGGTGGAGTAGATGGCGGTGATCAGCGCAGTGAAGATGCCCTGACCAGAGAGATACTGGGTCGAGATTTTGCCATCGGCATACGGCGCGGCGACCAGCAGGAAGGCCATAAAGGCCAGCAGGCCGGACATCACCGGGTCGAGGTTAAACTGACGTCCCAGGCTCGCCCCGATTCCTACCGAGATGAAGAAGGTCATCACGCCCATGCTGAGGTTAAACGGCAGCATCAGCTGTTCGCGGTAGGTCTCGGAGAAATCCAGCCAGCCGCGGGCGAAGCTGTTGGTGGTATCCGCCGAGAACGGCGGGAAGATAAACACCAGCATAAACGAGCCGATGATCATAAACGGCAGCGCGGCGGTAAAGCCGTCGCGGATGGCAATCACATACTTTTGCTGACCCAGCTTAGCGGCCAGCGGGGTAATTGACTGCTCAATCACCGCGACCATGGATTGATATAACGAACTCATGTGAACACCTTTTAGTGTGCCGCTTCGATGAGCGACAGAGCATAGTCCAGTACTTTATCGCCACGCTGCATGCCGTAGTCCATCATGTCGATGGGCTGTACCGGAATGCCTTGCGTCGCTGCCTTTTCTGAGAGTGTCTTTAACATGTATTTCACTTGCGGTCCGAGAAGCACCACCTGATAGTGCGGAAACTGGGTATCAAATTCGGATACGCCATACGCATCAATCTTCACGGGCAAGCCCCGTTCTTTTGCAACATCGACCATTTTGCTGACCAGCAGGCTGGTGGACATCCCGGCAGAGCAGCACAGCATAATCTTGAACATCGACAACCATCCTCAAAATGTAAAAAGTTATTGCGAGGATGATTGGACATGATACGGAAACCGGTTTCCATTGATAAAAGACAGAAGTGTGACAACCATCAATATCCCTTGCTTATGAGGCTAATTAACTGGATGTGGGTCACATAATTTGGCTGTTTTGACATCAAATTGAGTGGAAACGGAAAATCGGTTTCCATGGAAAACGGAAACGGATATACTCCGTTCTGGCTATAATGTGAGCCGTAGCGGTGATGGAAATTACAGACGCCAGTTGCGTCTGACAGGGGAGAGAGATGTCTACAATCAACGATGTATCACGTCTGGCCGGGGTGTCCAAAGCCACGGTATCACGGGTGTTGAGCGGGTCGCGTGGCGTTAAAGAAGCCAGCCGTCAGGCTGTTCTGAAAGCGGTGGATGAGTTGAACTATCGTCCCAACGTGATTGCCCAGTCGCTGCTCAGCCAGTCGACGGGCTGCATTGGGGTGATTTGCGCGCAGGAGAACATCAACCAGACCACTGGTTACCTGTATGCGCTGGAAAAACACCTCAGCCAGCATCAAAAACATCTGCTGCTGCGTTTCGCACACACGAAAACAGAAGTGATGAATGCCCTTGAAGAACTCTCCTGTGGCTTATGTGATGACATTCTGGTGATTGGCGCGCGTTTCCCGCTGGACGTGGACATGGACAACGTCATTCTGGTCGACTGTATGGAAGCCGATAACGCCAACAGCATTCAGTTCGACCACGCCTTCGCGGCTGAAACGGCCTGTAACTACCTCACCAGCCAGGGACGTCGCCAGATAGCGCTCATCCACCCGCACGGCAGCGGCTTTGCCGATCAGGTGCTGCTGGGTTACAAACATGCGCTGGAGAAAAACTTCCTGCCCTTTAATCGCAACCTCGTGTTTATGGACGCGACTTCATCGTCCGTTGCGCTTCAGGAATTACTCAACAACGCGACCACGCTGAACTTCAACGCGCTGCTGGTGGCGGACGAGCAGGAAGCCCAGCGGGTGATCCCGCAGCTTCAGGCGTTTAATAAATCGGTACCGGAAGACATCATGGTCTTCAGCCTCGGCGGTTCGCTGCATCTGCCGGGTATTCCGGTGATCCCGGCCATTGAATATTCTATGGACGCCATGGCGGCGCGCATCGTCACCTGGCTGACGGAGAAAACGCAGATGCTGGGGTCTTACGTGCTGCGCGGGGATTTGATTATTCCGGATGTGCGGAAGCGTTAAAATGTTTTCCAGGCCGGGTAAGGCGCAGCGCCACCCGGCGCTCAACCCTAGTAATCCTCCATACAATCCACCTGACTTACCGCATCCCAGTAGGCGTCCAGGTTGTCACGCTTCACGGCGGTGATGGCGTTTTTGATCAGCAGCTGGTTCGCCTCAGACGACAAAATCATCGCCTGCCAGGCCTTATCGCTCTGCTTTTTCTGCGGGGTACAGGTTTTCTTCACATCTTTCAGGACCTGCTGTTTTATCTGGGCCTCTTTCTCCGGAGCGCTCTTCTCCTGCGCGTGAACAAACGCAGCGAAAATCAGACAAACGAGCAGGCAAACCAGGTGTGCAGATTTCATCGAAACCTCCGATAAAGTCACAGGCTTTCCCTGAAATGTAGGGTTATTTTCAGCGACGTGGCCCCGGTCAAAAGTATGAATTTTCCCTGCCATGCAGCTGTGCGATAGTTAAACTGCACAAAAACAAGGAGAACGCTATGCATCTGATCACGACGGAGAACGTCACCCTCCAGGAAAAAGAAGAATTATTAACGGGGCTAAGAGCCTATAACGCGCAGTTTTTAGATTTGGCGACGTTTGGCGGCGATATTGGCGTATATATGCGAGACGACAATGGCGTCATGCTGGGCGGGTTAATCGGCGTACGGAAAGGCGACTGGCTGAACATCGACTATCTGTGGGTCAGCGACAGCGTGCGGGGAACGGGCGTGGGAAGCCAGCTTATCAAAACGGCTGAAGAGGAGGCCCGTCGCAAAGGCTGTCGTCACGCGCTGGTGGATACGGTCAGCTTCCAGGCGCGTCCGTTCTATGAAAAACAGGGCTATCAGGTGCAGATGTCCTTGCAGGATTACCCTTATCAGGGAATGCAGAGACACTATCTGACCAAAAATCTTTAACCGCCGATCCCGGTGCCAATTACGGCTAACACGTGGCGCACCACGATCTCCGGCGAGAGGGCGCTAAGCCTCTCGTCATTGCGCATGCGGGAGAACGGCACCAGCACCAGGCTCAGCAGCGTAGTGAACAGCAGTTCGGGGGCCAGCGCCGGATTCAGCTTTCCCTCCTGCTGCCAGCTTTTGATGGTTGCCAGCGTGGTGTGATATTTCTCATCGCCAAAGCGTGCCTGCAAATGGGTGCGCAGTACCGGCATCTCGCCAATCACCTCCTGCATCCACAGCGGGGCAAACCAGCGATACTTTTCCGCCAGTTCGGCCAGCACCCTGACCATTTCCGTCAGGGCATCCACCGGCGAATCCCGGTTGTCGGCGAAAATCGCCCCGATCCGCTCGCGTAACGGCAGGAAGCGCTCCTCAATCATCGCATCCAGTAACTGTTCTCTGGAGTTGAAGTAGTAGTGCAGCATGGCGGGCGTCACGCCTGCTTCGCGGGCGATGGCGTTCAACGACGTATTGGCGATCCCCTGCCGGGAAAAGAGGTTCAGGGCGATGTCCAGCAGCTGTTCACGGCTGGCGGTAACGCGCTTGCCGCCGCGTGGCCGACCGGGGCGGCGGGGTTCAGAATTGTCCTTTTGTGCTGGCATGGTCACCGTATCTCTTGATCTTATTCATCACTTCCACAAATATTAATTATACGATTAATTAATTTCAAGTGATGTCTCATGGAGTCCGACGTAATGACTCAACCTGCGAAAAACGCGCCGTCGATTAAGCTGCTGTTCAGCGCACTCCTGCTGGTGATGCTGCTCTCGGCGCTGGATCAGACCATTGTTTCCACCGCGCTGCCGACTATCGTGGGTGAGCTGGGCGGGCTGGATAAGCTCTCGTGGGTGGTCACGGCCTATATCCTGAGTTCGACCATCGTGGTGCCGCTCTACGGCAAATTCGGGGATCTGTTTGGCCGAAAAATCGTTCTGCAAATCGCGATTGTGCTGTTTCTTGTGGGGTCCGCGCTGTGTGGCCTGGCGCAGAACATGACTCAGCTGGTGCTGATGCGCGCCCTGCAAGGGCTGGGGGGCGGCGGTCTGATGGTGATCAGCATGGCGGCCGTGGCGGACGTGATCCCGCCTGCCGATCGGGGTCGCTATCAGGGGTTGTTTGGCGGCGTGTTTGGCCTGGCGACGGTGATAGGGCCGCTGATCGGCGGGTTTATCGTTCAGCACGCCTCCTGGCGCTGGATTTTCTACATCAACCTGCCGCTGGGGCTGTTTGCGCTGCTGGTGATTGGCGCGGTATTCCACGGCAGCGCGCGGCGCAGCAAGCATGAAATTGACTACCTGGGGGCGATTTACCTCAGCATGGCGCTGCTGTGCATCATTCTGTTTACCACCGAGGGGGGGACGATCCGCCAATGGAGCGACCCGCAGCTGTGGTGCATTCTGGCCTTCGGCCTGACGGGGATCGCCGGGTTTATCTACGAAGAGCGGCTGGCGTGGGAGCCGATTATTCCGCTGTCGCTCTTCCGCGACCGCAGCTTCCTGCTCTGTAGCCTGATTGGTTTTATTATCGGCATGTCGCTGTTTGGATCTGTCACTTTCCTGCCACTCTATTTGCAGGTGGTAAAAGACGCCACGCCGACCCAGGCCGGTTTGCAGCTGATCCCCCTGATGGGCGGGCTGTTGCTCACCTCTATCATCAGCGGGCGCATCATCAGCCGCACCGGGAAATATCGCCTGTTCCCGATCCTCGGCACGCTGCTCGGCGTGGTGGGGATGGTTTTACTGACGCGCATTTCAATTACCTCCCCAACCTGGCAGCTGTACCTGTTTACCGGCGTGCTTGGCATGGGGCTGGGTCTGGTAATGCAGGTGCTGGTACTGGCCGTCCAGAACAGCGTGTCTGCCGATCAATACGGTGTCGCGACGTCTGGGGTAACGCTGTTCCGTTCCATTGGCGGGGCGATTGGCGTTGCGCTGTTTGGCGCGGTGTTCACCCATATTCTGCAATCAGGCCTGATCGACAGACTACCGGAAGGGGCGCAACTGCCGCGCGAACTGAATCCCGTTGCCATTCACCATCTGCCTGATGCTCTGCGTCTGGACTACCTGGATGCGTTCGGCTCGGCGATCCATGCGGTGTTCATGCTGGCGGCGGGGATTATGGTGCTGGCGTTTGTGCTGTCGTGGTTTTTGCGCGAAGCGCCACTGCGTCGACAGGCGTGAGGTTAGCGGTTCTGCTATTTATTGCGAGTCGCTTTCTGAATTTTAACTGTCTCGCTTGTCGCTTTCCCGGGCGTTAGCGCATGCTGTGGGCTGGTCAATAAACCGACAGAGGTTGCCATGGAACGCACAGCGAAACTATTTAAAAAAGGACGAAACCAGGCCGTGGTCTTGCCTGCGGAATTTGCATTTGAAACGGAGAGTGTTTATATCCGCCGGGATGACGAGGGGAATGTGGTTTTGACGGCAAGGTCCGAGAAAGAACGACACAGAGATAACTTTTTGCGCATGCTAAGACAAACGCATGTGCCTGATACCTTTCTAAGTAAAGAGGAGCGCAATCAGAGCTATACGACAAGAAATCCTCTGGAAGGGCTGTAGAAGATGCTGCATATGCTGGACACTAACATCGTAAGCCATCTGGTGAGGCAGCATCCTGAAGTAGTAAACCGATATTCGCAAATTACGCCTGAAAAGATGTGTATTTCAAGCGTAACGGAAGCGGAATTGCTTTACGGCGTAGCCAAAAAGCAAAACAACAAGCTGCACGAAACCATAATGGAATTTCTTAAAACCATCACTATCTGCGCCTGGGATAGCGAAGCCGCAGCCACCTACGGTGAACTGCGTGCGGCAATGGAAAAGAAAGGGAAAGTGATGGGGGATCTCGATCAGTTGATTGCAGCACATGCTATCAGCCGGGGCACGACGATTGTCACGAACGATCATGCGTTCGGGATGGTACAGGATCTTACGGTTGAGGACTGGACTCAATAAATCAATAAGAAGCGACCTTTCTACATGAACAGGTCGCCTTCAAAAAAATAAACAACTTTTACTTAATATTAAGATTCGCGCTTGGCTTCGACTGATATCTCTCCAAGCTCGAAGATTAACTCCGCAGGAGATACTCTCATTGTTTCCTCAACTGCAATTGCTCGCGCCTTACGAATTGCTTCATCTCCACCTATGATTGGTATACCTTCGCACCAAGTTAATCTGATTTGTCCACGTTTTGAATTTGTTGAAGGAGTCGTTATGCTGTAACCTTGCTCTCCATTAGGCACTACCTTTAACCTCCATTTCATCCCATTTGCTGTAAATGCAATATCTATACGATCTCCTTTTTTGAGTCGAGCTTTTGACATTATATCCTCAGGGATATTTATATTCATAAAGCGTACCTGTTGATCATTAATGCGACGGCATGTTTGTGATATACTTAATTTGTTACTGTATGGTTGCCGCCCTCCTTTTCTTCCTCGCTTTTTCACTACATCACATATAGAAATAAAATCATTGATGCCTTGATCTTTCATTTCAACTTCCTTAAGCCAATTTAACTGTTTCATAATGAATTTTCAAATGAGGTGTTCGATGCGTAGATTAATTTAAATGGGCGCAAAAAGATTGAGTTATATCAATTTGCTATCTAGTATTGCTATTTTTGATCAGGATGTTCATTGATCTATTTGTGTATCGAATTCATAAGCGACATTGTATTTTTTCGCTAAATTATTATATTTGCTTTTTATTCATTGGCTTTTTGTGTGTTTTGTTATTTATTCATGCTGGCAATTTGTTTGGCTGTTCTGCGCTTTTCATATAACTTAACCGTCTTACTGATTCCTTTTCGTTTTTTAGCCTGCCGTCTCGTTGTCGATATAGTCTTCAAAACGTCTATCAAAAGGAACTGTCTCGTGAAACTTCAACTGGGTGCGCTTCTCCTGACTGGCCTGCTGCTCGCGGGCTGTGACCAGAGCGGCAATGATGCCAGACACATTAAAGTCGGCGTGATTAATGGCGCAGAGCAGGACGTGGCGGAAGTCGCCAAAAAGGTGGCAAAGGAGAAGTACGGTCTGGATGTTGAACTGGTGGGCTTTAGCGGCTCGCTGCTACCCAACGATGCCACTAACCAGGGTGAACTGGACGCCAACGTCTTCCAGCATCGCCCGTTCCTCGCCCAGGACAACAAGGCGCACAATTACAAGCTGGTCGCCGTGGCCAATACCTTCGTCTTCCCGATGGCGGGGTACTCCCGAAAGATCAAAGCAGTGTCAGAGCTGAAGGACGGCGCAACCATTGCGATTCCAAACGACCCCACTAACCTGGGCCGCGCGCTGTTGCTGCTGCAAAAAGAGCAGCTGATTACCCTGAAACCAGGCGTTGGCCTGCTGCCAACGGTGCTGGATATTACCGCGAATCCGAAAAACGTACAGATTATGGAGCTGGAAGGGGCGCAGCTGCCGCGCGTGCTGGACGATCCGAAGGTGGATGTAGCCATCATCAGCACCACCTATCTCCAGCAAACGGGGCTGTCTCCGGTGCATGACAGCGTCTTTATCGAAGACAAAAACTCGCCCTACGTGAATATTGTGGTCACGCGTGAAGACAATAAAGATGCGGAAAACGTGAAGGAATTTATCCAGTCCTATCAGTCGCCGGAAGTGGCGGAAGCGGCAGAGACCATTTTTAACGGCGGCGCGGTGCCGGGCTGGTAAGCCACGGTAAAAAGGCCAGCGATCCGCTGGCCGTCAAAGCGTTACGCGGGCATCGGTTCGGCTTTCGGGCCACAGAAAACCCTGACCAGATTGTGCGCCGGACGCGCGGGCGCGGGCCAGATCCCGCGAGTTCTCAATGCCTTCTGTGAGGATTGATTGAGCGATGCCCGCCCTGATCTCCCGCACAAACGGGGCAAGCGGCGCGCGCTCGCGCAGCGCTGAACGGTCAATTTTCACCCCGTCCAGCGGCAGCGCAAGCCGCGTGAACGTCTCAGCCAGTTCCCGGGTTAAATCGTCCAGCCAGATTTGCCATCCCGCCTCTTTTAACCGAACAAGCGTGGCATGAAGACGACATTGCTCAGCTTCACTCAGCCGTGTGATGGTGAGGGGATCCTGAATTTCAATCGTTAACCGTTGCTGATGGCGTAACGCCAGCAACAACCGAATAGCGCGTTCGTCGAGAAGGTGTTCCGCCGGGAGGTTAAGCCAGTAAGCGTCCCGGCCGGGGATCTGTAACAGGGTGTTGGCCTGCCAGAAGAAGATTTGCAGCGCGCTGCGCGAGGGCAGCGAGGCAAACAACACCTCAAGATTGACGTTATGGATTTCCACGAGAACTTCATGCGCGAACACCTGGCCCGAATGAAGATCGACAAGCGGCTGGAATCGCAGCCCGGAGATACGTTGCAACAGGGGAGAGGGAAGAACGGTATACATGGAACAGCCTTCAGGAAAAGAAAAAAGGTTCCCGCGGACACGGGAACAAAAGGCAAACGACACACGGTCAAATTCTTAATTCAGGATCCAGCGAATACTCTGATAAAACGAAGGACCACGCACGGCTTTAAGCTTGTTCATGGCGTTGTTCTTATAGAAATAAACCAGCCTGACGTTACACCCCAGCTGGCGGGCGATTTGCTTGGTTTTGAGGTTACAGGAATAGCCGCGCAATACGCTGGCCTCCTCGCTGGACAGCCTCGCCGGGGTGCGTAAGCGGGTAGTCATGCCCACGTTGTAACGGCCAGATTCTTGCGGCGTCTGGCTCATCAGTATTTGCCACAGCGCTTTGATATCTCCCAGGGAGACTCTTTTGCTGATTACCCCATCAACATGTTTGAATTTCAAATAGCCAGCGGATAACGAATAGATATAGATCTTCGCCGTCGCTTGCTTCTGTTTAATACAGAGAATATCGTCATTCGTCGTCACCCGGAAATGACGCGTATTCAACGGATCATAAATGATAATATCAAAGGGCTGTTCACTCATAGCAAGCTCTTCGATATGGGTAAATCCATGGAAAATGACGTCGTGCTTTTCATCAGGCTCACGCTTTCCAAGCGATTGCAGGCCAATCATGGTGAATTCGCAGCTGTCAATAACGGCAACGTGAATTGTTTTTTTATTTTGCATTGGCATTCTCCTTTCGCTGAGTAAACAGTCCATATAAGAGAAAATGGCGGATCGCACTCTCTTATTAAAAGAATAGCGAGCACTTATTTAAATAACGCGATGCGATGGCATCAATGTAAGCCAATACAAACCGTCGAGTAAAGCTGATGCCAATTGTTAGAGAAAGATAAAATTGAAAAATGGTTTTAATGGTATATGTAATTGTTTTAATCTTCGAATAATATTTATGACAGCTTTTTATTCTGTAAATGAGTGGATAATAAGCATCAGGTAGTGGGTTAATGGCGTTAATCCATTGTTTTATCAGTAGATTATTGCTGCTTCTGTGAGAAAAGATGTGATCGTGGCAGGATTATCTACATCCCTTTATCTGCGGGGGGAGACGGCGTGCAGAATAAAATAGAATTTTTTCTATAAATTTAATGTCCTTGTTCAGATTTTTAGGCCTGAGAAGGATAAAATCCTGGCGT
This sequence comes from Enterobacter hormaechei ATCC 49162, assembly GCF_001875655.1. Classification (NCBI taxonomy): domain Bacteria; kingdom Pseudomonadati; phylum Pseudomonadota; class Gammaproteobacteria; order Enterobacterales; family Enterobacteriaceae; genus Enterobacter; species Enterobacter hormaechei. The sequence continues at coordinate 2,852,135 of NZ_MKEQ01000001.1, read as the reverse complement.
GAAGAGGTTGTGAGTGGTGAGTACATAAACTATTATCCTTTTCCTCCGGTCACGAGAATTTAGAAAAGACATGAATAATACTGAACGTATCGTAAGGGTAATGGTGTTTTACAAAATAAATATATTTAAAGAGATAATATTCCGGGCGCTCCAGGATCTTTTACCCGATTACGTACTGAACATTACTCAGGTCGATTCTACTGAACAGGCGCTGGCGGCGGTGGCGGATAATAATGTGGATGTTTTCTTCACTGAATTTAATTATCTGCTTAATCATAAAGAGTGGAGTGCGGAGGTCAGCAGCCGTTTCACCTCTTTATGTAAAACCCATCACGTCAGGCGTGTTCTGTTGGTGCCCGAGCTGCCTTACGGGCTGTTAAAAAAAGTTCTGGAGATGAAATTTGAATTAACCATCAGCCAGCAGGATGAATTAACTGAACTGAAAAAGGAATTACCCGCGCTGCTCATGGCAGACGGGCAAAAACCGTCGGTCTCGTCGTGGCTCAGGCGGGTCATGCGATCCGGCTCCCGGGCGCGGTCCATCCTCTCGGCCCGAGAGTGGGAGGTGCTTCATCTTATCGTGGAAGGATTTTCAACGACGGAGATTGCCCGTCATCGAAACCGTTCGGTCAGTACCATTGCGACGCAGAAGCACAATGCGATGAAAAAGCTGAATCTTTCCAACCACAGCGAACTGATTAAGTATGTGCAAACGGTTGGAAAGATGGAGGAATAGTTCGCATCAGGGGTAGATAATATTCAGCGTAGCCGATGTATTGATCTTACCCTGGCTAACCTGGTCGGGTGCCCACACGTAATAGTACGCCGCCATCGGAAGGGTGAAATGTTCGTCCAGCGCCGCGCCAGCCGCCACGCTGAAAATCATCGTGGCGTTGCCACGGTTGGTGGTCGAGGTTGAGAAGGTCACTGGCGTTTGCGGGGCGTCACGTTTTATCAGCCGTAGCCCCACGCCCTGCGCCGCGCTACTGCTGCTGTCGATCAGCACCGAGCTGTCGGTTGAGAGCAGTTGCGTACTGGACAGGAACATCTCAATTGCCCGATCGGAATTGCCGTTAACCCCGACGTTCTGACAGCTCATGTTCAGTGAAAAAGGCGTCAGCCCCGGCTGTGAGGATGCACTGAGCTGGGGAATGCCGAGCGTCGGCAGCGCCACGGTCAGCCCCGCGTTATCAAAGGAACAGGTGGTCAGTTTTGGCGCGTATTTGATGATCATCGGCTGTCCAAACATATCGCGGTTGTCGTAAGGCCACTTGAACCCGCTGAATAACCACTGGGCGATTTTGATGACCTGATTAATTGGCCAGAGGATGATTTCCAAAATCGACAATCCGCTCATGTCGCTGACGAACAGAACGTCACTCATGTTCGCCGTATCCCCCGTCAGGGTGGTGCCGCTCTGGTTAACGAGGGTGAAGCGAACCGTAAACGGTGTGTTCAGTTCAGACGCCGTATGGCTACCGCTGGCAGACAGGGTTTTATTGGCCGGGGGATTGGTGATCTCCGCCCGCACCATATACTTGTTATTGCTGAACCCGAGAATGGTCGCGTATTTGCTGTCGGTCGAGAGGATCGGCGTGTAAGAAAATTCACTGTTACCCGTCGTGCAGTTGAACGAGCCGCTGTACTGGGTGGTGAAGCTGCCGGTCCAGGTGGGCGTGGCGGGGCTAAGCTTATCCGATAAATCAATGGTAATCGGTGTGCCATAAACGATGCTGCTGCCGGAGCAGGTGGCATAGCTCATCCCGCTAATGCTGGTGAGGAGCAGGAAAATGAATGATCGTAACATTTTGATAATCCGTAATTAATGGCAAACCGATGAGGGGCTGTTCAGCCCCCAGGCCGGGGCGGAGATTTCGCACTTCCCGCCGCGGAAATGCACGTTAAGCGCGCGCGGCGGCTGTTCAGCGCGGATATACAGTACGCTGGCCTGGCCGACATACCCGACAGATCCACCGTGTTCATCAAGCACTTCGGTGCCAAAGGGCAGCGGTTTGCCGTCGGCACGGGTTGCATGAAGCACCCACGACTGGCGTTTGTCGGTTTCAAAGCGGATATAGCTCACCGCCCCGTCGTAAGGAGCCACGTTAGCCATGTTGCCGATCACCTCCGCGCCAGCGCTGTTTTCCGTTTGAGTTAACGTAATCGCGTTTTTGCGATACGGGGTGGCGTAAGGCACCAGCGCCACGCCATCGCGGTTCGTCATAATGCTTTCATCGCCGTTCACCATCAGTCCCTCTGCCTTAGGCGCATCGACGATGGTCATGGTTGTGCCGGTTTCGTTTGAGGCGAGAACGTGCCACGGGTAGGCCACCAGGCTTCCCCGTCCGCTTAGCCCGGTCTGGCGGTAGTCGGAAGATTCGCTGTAAGAGCCACCGAGTGTGGCAAAGTTCGAACGGTACGCCGCGTTAACGCTAGCCGCATTTTTACCCCCCCGCGCATTACTGCCGGAGAGGGTATAGCTCAGGCGGTTCGACGCCAGCGCATTCCCGCTCATGCTGATATTGCTCTGCTCATAATGCGAATCGCTGGCCGTCAGGCTGGAGGTGATCCACGCATTATTATCAAACAGGGAGAACGGCAGGCTAAGGGAGAGATAAAGGCGCGTCTCTTCTTCACTGTCCTTATTTCGTACCCGACTGGCCGACAGGGTATAGCTGGCGCGGCCAATGGCGTTGGAATAACCCATCTGATATTCGCGCGTGGTTTGCTGTGAGTTCCAGTAATCGCGCTGTGTGCCGGAGACAAACACCGTGCCCCAGTTATTGAGCAGGCGCTGGTTAAGGTTAAGCGTAAAGGTATTTTTGGGCTGCGCCGCGCGCAGAGCATCCCAGGTGCTTAGCGACATATCGGGCGCCACGCCAAACCGATCTTCATAGTCGTCGTACTGCGCTCTCAGGCGCTGATACCCTTCGCGTGAATAGAGCGCGTCGCTGAAGCTGTAATAGCCTTTAGTCGAATAGCGATAGGCCGCCAGCGTGAAGTTGGTGGCGGTGGTATCGATAAATTTGCTGTACGACACGCGATAACTCTGACCGCTGCTGGTGCGATCCTGTAGGGTGGTTTTGGCGTGGGTGACATCAAACGAGACCGCGCCAAAGGGAAGGTTCCACCCGGTACCGACAAGCCCGGCCTGGTAGTTATCGCTAATAATCGTCCCGGTATAGCCGGTGATGAGGTTATTAAATCCGTAGCGCAGCGTGGCCTGCATGAATGCCGGTTCGGCGTCGAGCGTGTTCTGGTGTACTTTACCCGCCACCACGCTGTACTGGCTTACCCCCTCTTTTAACATGCCGGGCACGGCGGAAAACGGCACCGTGAAGGACTGCTGTGAACCGTCCGCCTCACGCACCACCACCAGCAGATCGCCCGCGGAGCCGGTGGGCTGAATGCTGTCGAGCGTAAACTGGCCCGGCGGCACGTTCTCCTGGTAGATCACGTTGCCATTCTGGATAACCTTTACCAGGGCGTTCGTCCGCGCCACGCCGTGGATCACCGGTGAAAAACCCTGCTGTGAATTCGGGCGCATCTTCATGTCCGACGCCAGCGACACGCCGCGCACGCGCAGGGAATCAAACAGATCGCCCGGAATATAAAAGTCACCCAGCGTCAGGTTGGATTTCAGCGAGGCCAGGGGACGGCGCAGATAGCGGGTATTATTCTGCCACTGGCTCTCCCCGCTGGCCGATTTGCGCCAGGCGCTGCTGTCACGAAACTGCCAGCCGAACAGGTTGGCGCCGGAATCCAGCCCGGCATAAAAATCATCGTTTGTATCTTTCGCGGTGCCTTTTGAATGGGTGTTATACCAGGTCGTGTTCCAGGAGAGCATCAGCGCCGGGATCCCCTCGTTCCAGAACTGGGGGGCAATATAACCTTCTTCAGTACGTAATACGGCCGCCTGCGGAACGGTAAGCGCCAGACTCAGGGTACTGGTATCGGTTTTGACTTCACCGCCCTGCACCAGATCGCGCAGCTGGACCTGCCCATGCGCAATGGCGGGGGCAGGAACGGACGCGGTATTAATGCCAAGCGACTGAGCATCTTTCCAGGCAAGGCGGATGTCGTCACGCTGCTCGCCGTAGATGACGGTATAACGTCCCTTCCAGCTGCCGTTTACGTAGATATCCATCTCCTGACTGCCGGCAGGCATGACGTTGTTTTCGGAAAAGCGAGACAGATCGGACTCACCGGATGCGCCAGCAAGCAGGGAGGGATCAAACGAGACGGCCCCTGATTTATGCGAAAGCAGAAGCGTGCAGACTGCCAGCAGACAGAGTCTGTTTTGTTTCATTTTCATGGTGAGTCTTTCCGATCACTGACTGGTGAAAGTCCGGGTTTTATACGCGCCAAGATCGTCCACATACATCAGCTGGAAGGTCTGCCCGTGCTTAACCGTATTTTTTGTGGCGACCGTCAGCTGCCCAAACGGGGAAACCATCGGGGACTCCTGAAGTAATTTCGTTTTACCCAGCGAAATATTGGCGACCGTAATATGGAACGGACTGTTATTTGTAATGCGAAAGCGATCGCCGTCGGCGGCGAGCGTCAGTTTCGCCACCGCGTCATCCAGGGTGCCTTTCAGCGCTGCGGGCCGATAAAAAAGTTTGATACGGGATTTAATCGCCAGCTGAACGGTATTTTGGTTTTGCAGATTTTCAGGCTTTGGCGGAATGTCGAGGACATTCAGGAAAAAGACGGATTCCCGATCCGCAGGCAAACTGGACGGCAGCTTTTTAATACGAAGCTGTTGGCCATTATGTTCATCGACCTTTATCACCGGCGGTGACAGCAGAAACGGCACATTGGCTGTTTCCGGCGTGGAGTTAATATCACCGTCATCTATCCAGGATTGCACCAGAGCGGGCGCATCACCCGTATTCATTAACTGGACGATCACCTCTTTATTATTTTCAGGATAAAGGACACGGGTGCCATTAATGACAATATTGGCCCATGAGTGACCTGTGCTTAACAGTAAGCCTGCCAGCAAAATTGCCTTGCGCATGATTGCAACCTTAAATGCAGGCTCTGCGAAAACAGAGCCTGAATAATCATTATTACAGGTAGGAAATGGTATATGTTACGTTAGAGCTTAACTCGCCCACCGTGGCGGCAGCGGCGTTGGTTTTATAGTAATAAACATCCAGCGTCAGCGTTTCGGAATCTGGCGCGGTCGCGGTACCCATAATATTTGTCGTGTAAGCCTGATTCAGGGTAATCGGCGTAGACGAACCTGGTTCCACTAACGCAAAGCCGACATTACGCGCCACGCTGGCATCGTTTTCGTTCACGCTGTTATTCACCAGGTATTTACCGTCAGTGGAGATATTATCCGCGCTGGAGAAATAGACTTTCAGCGGAGTACCGGTCGTGCCTGCGGCTGGCGTACAACCCGAGAAGGTCAGCGCAATAGATTTTTTATTCTTAGTGATCAGGCCAACCGTGGTGCCTGCATCTTTTACCGAAATAGGGGAAAGCGCAACGGTAAAGTCTGCGCTTTTACCGCCGTTAATGGTACAGGTTGTATCGGTAATTGCGCCGGTAAAGTTAATGATACCACCCGCCGAATTGTCTGCGGCCACTGCGCTGGTAGAGGCAATAGCGGCGGCCAGCAGTGATACGGTCATGATCGATTTGAACATGATAAACTCCATAAAGATTTGTGTTATTTAAAATGAATGTTAATCGGCTACACATGTCCCTGATGTACCGGCTAGACGCATGGCGACGCGGGAGAGTGCTCTGACGATATTATGTTGCACTAAAAAAGTACATATCAAAACATTATTCCAACAAATTCTAAAATTTAAGATTATAATCTTGTGCTGGCGTTTTTTTTAATGTTTTAACCTAAATGCGGAACTTAGAAGTTTTTTATTAATGATTTAATAATCGTTAATTAATGAAGCTTTATGAATTCATCTCTTAATTAATATCACGCGACTTGACCACACAAACTTTAGACTTATTATTGCCTGGCAAATGCACAAAAATTTAACAATGGCGTAATAATAATATGAAGTATCTCATTGATCTCACAATGCTTTATGAAGTGGACACCGGTATGATCATGATTAATGGAGAGGAAGAGTCATCCATTAAGTTATCTAACCAGGCGGGCCGTCTGCTTTATGAACTTATCATCAATAATGGTAAAACACTCGACAGAGACGACCTGATAAAGAAGGTCTGGGAGGATCATGGTTTTTCCGGTTCCTCGGTGAGCCTGAATGTTGCCGTAAGTGAAATCAGAAAAGCATTTCGTACATTAGGATGCGACCCTTTACTGATAAAAACGATACGTGGCAAGGGATTTAGCCTTGCCGCGCATATTGAACATCACACGGTCAGGCCGCCGGTTGTTTCAACGCCTGGCGAACACTCTGCCGCTGAAGCATTCGCTACGGTAGCGCATAAGAAAGATGCCGATCCGCCTAAACGAATACTCTCGCTGCATACGCTCTTTATTTCTCTCTGCACGTTATTACTGATTACCGTTATCGGCACCGCTGTTTTACTGTTGCACCAAAGGGACTCCTATGCCGAGAGCCTGAAAGATTCTGATATGCATCTGCTCGGTAAAGTGGACCGGTGTACGGTATACCTGATCGATAAGAATATGTATCAGCCGCGACAGCACTACTTTAATCACGTAAAAGAGGTCATTGCCAGTCAGCATATCGACTGTCAACACCAGGTTGCAGATGCTTACTATTCCAGGTTTAAAAAGTCGCAGATAGAAAATTATTTCCTGGCTATCTGTTATCAGCAGGACAGTATCGACGATTATAAGAACTGCATTTCTTACAGAAGCCTGACCGGGAGTTAAAATATGTCAAGGACTAAAATGAGTGTAATGTTCAGTATCGTACTGGTGCTGTCTGTCATTGTGTTGTTATGGGTTTATTTTACCAGAACGCAGGATGAGGGGTTTGGCTGCCAGTCAGATACCATTTCCTGGAAAACCTATTCCACGGGTGAGTCAACCGATATGTCGCTAACCACGCTCTTCCTGTTTAACAACAAAGATATTGTGACGGTTATCCATAAAGGCGTACTCAAGAAAGAGGGTAAAAGCTACCTGATTGACAGAAATTACACGCTCAGCGTGGAAAAAGTCGACGGCAGCAATATCTTTTATATTAAGGATAAAAAGCTGAATAAATCTGAGGATGATGCGGCGCCGGATGGCGTTGTAAACGAAATGTTACTTGATAATATCAACTTCTTCTATATTACCAGCGTAAAAGAACATGCGTGGTTAATTAAGGGGCTGGTATTGCCTGTAATGATGTGTGTGGCTGTCCCGACGTCCTGATATTTCTCTCAATTGAAAAATCGATATTTATCTATTACTCGAGAAATTGAGTGATTTACTCAATATGTAACAATAAGATACGGAAAATTTATTTATATTTTTATTGTTGCTCAACGTCGAGTGAATTTTTCTGTATTGCCTCGTTATTTTGCGGCTGTCTATACTCCGCCTCGAAAAAGGGGCTCCCCTTTTTATACACGTGGATTCTTTTTTGAAGGACTAAATAAATGAACAAACTGAACGCTATCGTTCTGGGCTCCCTGCTGTCTGTTTCTGCCCTGAGCGCAGTTAATGCAGCAGAAACGACGGCGTCTGCCACCTGGCAGGCAACCGCAACCAAAGACAGCGAATCCGATCTGGTTGTTACGCCAACACGTGCTTTGAACTTTGTTTACAGCGCCAATACCAAATCTTTCAACACCGATACCGGTCTGTTTGATGTGGCTATCCGTGGCGATCACTCGACGGCGACCAGCTTCAAACTCGAAGCCATCCTCGACGATTCCAACAACACGCTGTTCAGCGTGGGCGGTGAAGCGACCAAGCTGAAAGTGGGTGCACGTTGGGGCGGTAACGACCTGGGCTCTATCGGTGGCACCGTGGGAGCGAAATCAACCGCATGGACCACGCTGGTGGATTCCTCTTCTAACACCGGCGTCTCTTCTGGCCTGTGGAACCTGACCACCAGCGCTGGCGCTGTGGCTGATACCGAAATTACCGGCCAGGACAAATTCGTCTTCTACGTTGACTCCGCTCAGGACAACGCGGGTACAGCGAAAGAGTTCAAAGACCTGACCAACAGCCTGTGGGAAGGGACCGTGTCTGTTGCGTTCCGCGCAACCTGGGGCTAAGGCCTGATCGATCCAGGGGCGCAAGCCCCTGTTTAGGGAAATAGCATGTTTAACCTCAAATCCGCCTTCTTATTTTTATTATTTATTTCTTCCTCCGCGCTGGCCATTAATGTGGGAAAAGTCACCACCATTATTCCTGCGGATGCTGACTCCACCGCCAAGGAAATAAAAAACGAAGCAGACAGCGTGCGTATTGTTTCTGTTCGCGCACAGCGGATCAGCAGCCCGATGGATGAAGGGATCGTCATTAATCCGGAGAAAGTGGACGAGCTGTTGCTGACGCCCACGCGCATGGTGATGCCTGCCGGTACCAGCAATATTGTCAAATTTTACTATCACGGTAACGCCGATAACAAAGAGCGTTACTACCGCATTACCTTCACGGATGAGGGGGTGAGCGAAGAGGTGGACAGCGGTTCGCCAAAAAACGGCACCGGGATGACGCGCGCGGTGGTGAGCACCATTCTGGTGGTTCAGCCCCGTGATAAGAAGATTGATTTCGTCTATGTGGCGGGAAAAATAACCAATAAAGGGAACACCTCGTTTCGCGTCAATGCGACCGGAACCTGCCTGAAGCCGAATCCGGAATCACCCACCACGCCGTGTAGCAAAAACTTCTACCTGATGCCAGAAACCTCGCGCGCTATCGAGGATATCAACGTTACGGATAACCATTTTCATCTCGGAATATGGGACCTGAAACAGTTCATTCCTGTTAAGTAAGGATGCATGGTGAAAAATAAATTAGTGTTGCCGGTGATGATGGCTTGCGCATCCGGCACGCTGCCCGCGCTTGCGCATGCAGCCTCAAGCTCCGTGGTTATCGCTAATTACCGTTTTCCCGACTCGCTTTATGCACTGCTGGAGCAGGGGATCAAAATTCCCGTCTATCTGGTGAATACGCGTCCACATTCAGCACAACAAGGGAACCGCGAAGGCACGGCGAGCAAATATGTTCGTATCGGTGACGTGACGCTCTTTGCCAAAGATCTGAAGCTGGGGCTAAGGGACGTCCAGGTCCAGGAGTCTGATAACGGCATTCGTCTGTCAAAAGAGATGCGAACGTTATTGCAGAGCATTAACGACAAGCAGTTTGATGACCAGATGCGCATTCCGGTGAGTGCGGGGTCCGCGTTCGAGCTGGATCAGAAAAAAATGCGCCTGTTGCTGAATCTCTCCCGGAGCGATTACGGGGTGAATATTCGCCCGCGTGAGGTGGACATTGATGCGCCGGAGTCTGACGACCTGAGCGGCACGTTCTCCTACAATCTTGGGGCGTATCACACCGAGAGCGGCTACGGCGACAGCTGGTCGTCAGGCTATCTGAACGCGAGAAACTGGATCTCGATGGGCGTTGATCATGTGCTGATCGACGGCTCTGGCTACGTCAACAAGAGCAGTAGCGATACCCAGATGAACGCGGTCATGTGGGAGCGTGACTATCAGGGGATGCGCTACGCCGCGGGCATGCTGAACGGCTGGGCGATGCAGTCTCTGGCAAGCGTCAGCGGGATTTCCGGCGGGGAAGTCTACGGCGTTTCCATGGGCAACCAGGCCAACTCCCGCAAGCGCGATAACACGCTCTCTCTGACGCCGGTGGTGGTCTATTTCCCCACGGCGGGCGAGGCCCGTATTCGTCGTGACGGGCAGCTTATCGGCATTCAGCGCTTTGACGTCGGTAACCATGAGATCGACACCAGCAGCCTGCCCTACGGGATCTACAGCATCGAAGTCGAAGTGGTGAGCGGAAGCCGTACCGTGTCGCGCAGCATGTACACCGTGAATAAGCCCTTCTCCAGCAACGTGTCGGAAACGCTGCGCTGGCAGATGTGGGGCGGGATGTATAGCCGCGATAAATCCGTCGTCAATTATAAAAAATACGCGAAACGCAAAAACGAGCAGGACAACACCTACTACTACGATTACGACACCAAACATAAAGACACCATGTCGCTGGTGGGAGCCTCGTTCAGCAAGCGCAGCGGGATGGTCGACTGGAATGCCTCCACCTACATGATGCGGGAACACATCGTCAGCGAGCTGTGGGCCTCCCTGAGCCTGACGGACTCTTTCTCGGTGAATACCCAGACCATGGCCGCCTCCGACGGAACGTACCGCGCCAACTATGGTGCGAATCTTAGCCTGCCGTGGCAGATCGGTTCGGTGTGGTACTCCCATGAACAGCTCTCCAGCGGCAAGTTCCTGGATATCTATGAGAGCAAGGGCAACACCTGGGGCGCCTCATTTAGCCTGCCGTCGTTTGGTCTGCCCTCGGCGGGCAACCTGAGCCTGATGCGTCAGGAGGATGACCTCTATCGCTATAAACGTTATCAGCTGGACTACTCGCAGGGGTTATACGCCGGTCGCTACGGCACGGCGCGCCTGCGGGTGGGAATGTCGCGTAACAAATACGACGGGTATTACGAAGAGAAAGATCGCTATGTGATGCTCGATTTTGCCATCCCGCTCGGCAATACCGTGTCGGTTGGCGTTTCCCACAATCGCGATACCGGCACAGCATTGAACGTCAGCGCCAGCCGCCAGTTTGAGGGCGACTACCTGAAGTCGGCCACCGCCAACGTGTCGAAAGCCTTTAACAGCCGCCAGGATCGCAGCGTAAGCGGCGGCGGCAGCGTGAATTTCGACACGCCGTGGAACAGCAACATCCTTAGCGTCCAGAGCGGCATGAGCAAAGGCTGGAACTCCACGCTGACCAGTGACGGCAGCGTGGGCTGGTCCAAAGAGGCCATCGCCGCCGGGAAAGGGACCGAAAGCGCAGGGGTGATTGTCAGTACCGGCCTCAAATCTGATGAAGCGCTGACCCTGAAGCTTAATGGCCGGGCGGAACGCATCAAAGGGGATAAAACCTGGCTGTCGCTACCGGCTTACCAGGCCTATGACCTGGAGGTGATGAACAGTGAAACCGGTACGGAAAGCTATGAGATTGGCGCGAATGCACGTCGCCATATCACCGTTTATCCGGGCAACACCGTGGTGATGAAGCCGCAGGTGAAGAAAATCGTCACCCTGTTTGGTCGTCTTGTGGATGCAAACGGTGCCCCGATTGGCGCCATGCAGATCAAAAACCACGTCGGGCTGACCCGGACGGAAAACGACGGCCGCTTTGTGATCGACGTTGATAAGAACAACCCTGTCCTGAGTATCGCCACGCCGGACGACAGCGTCTGCGAAGTGCGCCTGGATATTGAGTCTAACCGCGGTGCGCTGTGGCTCGGGGACATCTCCTGCGACAAAGGCGATTTCGTCTGGCAGGAAGCAAAAGGAACGCAGGAACGTGACGATGAAAAAGATATTCGCTCTTAATTTGCTGCTGATGAGCGCGGCGGCCCAGGCGCAGGAACTGCCCTATTTCGCCATTAATAACCCGGACAATAACGGTACGGGAAACAGCGCGGGACTGTTTAGTCTCAACAGCACGTCCACGGCGTTTTTACACGGTTCGCGCGAATGGCCGACCCTGAGTGCGAAAGCGAATAACGGTATCGCCACCTATATCCCGGACAACAGCTACAGCGGTCCGGCAGGCAGCGCGCTGACCATCGACTTTTCGGTGACCGGCTCCAGCGCCTCGCCGTTCTTTAAAGGGACGGCGTGTTCTTCGTCCTGCGGCAACACGGGGTACACCCCGACGACCAGCTATACCGACACGTCGATGGTGGTTAAGCCCCCGGTGATGGAGCCTGGCACGTCATACGGACGCTGGGTACTGGGCGATCCGTTCTTTAACTATCTGCTCAACGCCGCGCCAGGGGATGAAGTGACCATCACCTCCACGCCGCAAATCAGCTCCATCAACAAGGTGACCACCACCAATACGCTTCATAAGGTGGGCACGCTGACCATGACCAACGCCAGGGCGCTTAATCTGGGGATTGACCCGATCAGCGGCGAAGTGACGATTGTCGATGGATCAACGGGGGCCACCTGCACGAAATACACCCGCAACACGGTCTCTGGCGTGCTATGCGATCTGCTCGAATACACGTTTGTCGGGGAAGATATCTCCGGTTACAACGGGGGGCTGGCGCTCACCTCTTCCCGCGTCAACAGCGTGCTGCAATCGCACATGAGCGGCGGCACCGGCCTTGCCGCCGAGCTGACCTTCGATGAAAACACCTGGTACAGCATCTCCGGCGGTATCCTGAGCGATACGCGCGTCCTGGCGAACACGTTCCTCGCAGCGCCGCAGAAAAACGGCGGCAAAGCGTCCCTTAAAATCTTTTTGCCGAAAGCGTTGATTCTGAGCGTGGCGCAGGCGGGGGACGGCAGCAACATTGGCAATATCGTCAGCCTGTGTCTGACGCCCGGCAACAGCTCGCTGGCAGCGGATTTCTGCTTCCAGCCGGGAGGCGGCCTGGTGATTAACCCTATCGAGCCGGGGCTGGAGATTGTGCCCGACAACCCGGATTACACCCTCGATCCTGACGGTCTGGGCGGCTCCGGGAAAGGCATTATCGGCGAAGCGCCCATTGAGATCCCCTACACCATCACCTACAGCGGGGCGCAAAAAGATGCGGCGATTGCGGTCACGGTAAAAGTCACCGGGCCTACCCAAAGCCTGAATGGGGTGGACTACTGCGCCTTCAGCGGCAACGGCTTTACGGTTCCCATTCCGGGCAACGTGCTGGTGGGGAAAAGCCAGACGCTGATGGCGCACAACTGTAAAGGCGACGTGCTGTCGATCCCGGCACCGGCCACCCATGCGGAAGAGTGGGACAAAATGAGTTCCGGCGTGACCGATATGTGGCTCTGGAAAACCCCGCTGATCTTACAGTTCGTTATGGATAACCCGGTATCGAAAACCACCTATGACGGAAATAGCTGGTTTGGCGAAGTGACCGCGCAGGGAAGAATAGATGTTAGTGCATCCTGGAATTAATCAACCATGACTGGAAAATTCCTGGCTATTTTTGCAATAAATTGCTTCATTTCCACAGGGGCAAATGCTTTAATTATCGAAAGTCTGAATATTGATTTTCTGCCCGAAAGAGAAGTTGTTTTTCAGCCTATTAAAAACGATACCAGTGAACGTCAGAATTATACTGTATCGCTTATTCAGGTAGACGTTCCTAAAGAGAAGGGAAAAGAAACCGAAATAAAAGACGGCGAAGTCATGTATTCGCCTAAGCAATTAACGCTGGGGAGCGGTGAGCGCGCGGGTTTTAAATTTTACTATACCGGCCCGCATGACAACAAAGAGCGATATTATCGCGTAAAATTCACCGAGACGCCGCTCCAGGCAAAGGTTATCACGCGCAAAGGCCAACGCATCCAGTCGGATGTGGTGGTCTCGCTTGAGGCGATTTTGATTGTCCGCCCATGGACACGACATTTTGATTATGCGTTTAGCAACGGGGTGGTGAGTAATACCGGGAACACCTATTTTAAATATGTTTCCTCGGTCGGGTGCAGTACGCAATACAACAATTCAAAATATATTCCACCGGGACAACGGCTGGAAATAGATAATGCCGGGCAGGCTGCAAGGCGAATGATTATTTATGGCAATAAAATCATTCCGCTGACCACCTGCCCGTAGCAACCGCTTTCCTTCATAAAAGGAAATTAGCCTTTAGCAATACGCTAAAGATCCATCACAACAGGAGAAAAAAATGAAAGCGATTTCATTCACAGAAGCGAAAGACATTATTGGCGGCGCGTTAAACCCGTTCGCTGGTCTGGTTAAAGGTGCACAGCTGGGTTACGACACCGGTGCCAGCATCATGGGCATGGTTGGCGGTGTGGTTGGCGGAGTTCTGGGTGGCGCAATGGGCTTCCTGGGCGCGCTGGTTGGTAGCTACAACTAATTCACGTTAACAGGAAAAGACTCATGCAAGTTATCGATTTCAAAAAAGCACAGGCCATCATCGGTGGCTGGGATCCGTTTGCTGCCGCTATTCAGGGCGCAAGCGCAGGCTATAACGCGGGCAGCCAGATGTTAGGCGCGCTGGGCGGCACCATCGGCGGCGTATTCGGCCTGGTGGGCGGCTTCATCGGTGGTTTCTTCAGCGCATAAGCGAGAAGCACGTTGTACGCATGGCCCGCATTGCCGGGCCATTTTTTTATTTCAGCCACGGATCATTATGTTTTCGCTCTTTCAGTATAAAAAACAGGGGAAGACCCCTGTTATACGCCAGCATGAATTTACCGAATGTGGACTGGCCTGCCTGGCGATGGTGTTGGGGCATTACGACCACCATGTCTCCGTCAGCCAGCTGCGCCGGGAGATTGCCGTTTCCGCCGATGCGGGAACCTCAATGGCGGAATTAATGACCCTCGCCAGCGATAAAAATATGTCTGGCCGGGTGCTTAAAGGCGAAATCACTGAAATAGATACGTCTGAGCTGCCGCTCATCGCCTTCTGGCGCGGCAACCATTTCGTGGTTATCGTGAAGATCGACAGCCGTAGCGTGACCGTACACGATCCCGCCAGCGGCGTGCGTCGTTACCGCCTGAAAGAGGCGGAAAAACTCTTTTCCGGCTATGTGCTTGAGCTTAAGCCCACGCCGTGCTTCGAAAAGAAATCCCCGGATGAAAAACTCACGCTTGGCCGGTTAGCCAATAAATCCCCGAGCCTGTTCCAGCGCCAGCTGCTGCTGTTTGTGCTCTGTATTTTTACCCTCATTACCATGCTGGCTAGCCCCACCTACGTGCAGCTGATTATGGATGAGGCCATTGCCCGCAGCGACAGCGATCTGGTGATCCTGCTCACCGCCATCTTCGCTATCGTCTTTATCTTTGAAGTCATCGGTAAATTCCTCAAGCAGCTGCTTGAGATCCTGATGCGTAACATTGCCTATGACGATTTAAGCCAGTCCGTGCGCCACTACATGCTACGCACCCAGACCAGCTGGTTCCGCTCGCGCCCGCCGGGCATCGTACTGGCCATCGAGAAATCGCTCCACGCCTGCGCGGAGTTCATCAGCAATGGCTACGTGCAAATTCTCTTTTCCAGCCTGATCGCCGTCACCAGCCTGCTGTTTATGCTGCTGTATAACGTCAAAATTGCGCTGCTGACGATGCTGCTGATGGGCGTGTTTTTCCTGATCCGCTTTTCGCTGATTGGCCCCTATCAGCGTGCCGTGGATGACTCCATCGAGCGCACCGCCCAGTATGAATCCCTGCTGGTGGAGACGCAGAAAGGGATCATCACGCTCAAGGCGAACAACATGGAGCAGGCCCGGGATGCGGTGATGGACAAATCCCAGCGCGAACACATCGCCGGGCTGATGCGTAAAGAGCGGTTACTGGCGCGCTTTGATGTGGCGTCGCTGCTGGTGATCAATGCCGAGCAGTTGCTGGTGGTCTGCTTTGGCGCGTGGCTGATCCTGGAAGGGCAGATGAGTATCGGGATGCTGTACGCCTATATCAGCTACAAGCGCTATTTTTCCGATGCCATGGTCCAGGTGGCGCAGAAGCTGCTGGACAAAAATGCCCTCAAGGGGCCGCTGGATCGCGTGGGCGATCTGCTGTTTGCCCCCTCTGAAACCAGCCAGTTTGGGAAGCGGATTGTCACCTCGCCGGTCTGTCTGCAATTTGAGGATGTCTCATTTGCCTATCCTGGCCGGGAGGCCACGCTACAGCATATCAATATGACCCTGAAGCAGGGCGAAGAGGCGGTGATTGTTGGCCAGAGCGGGTCGGGAAAAACCACGCTGCTGCGTCTGATCTCCGGCATGCTGCTGGCATCGTCTGGCACGCTGCGGATCAATAAGATCCCCATTGAGGAGTGCGATCTCTCCTCGCTGCGCCAGCACATCCGCATCGTCCATGCGGACGATATTCTCTTCACCGGCTCGATTCTGGACAACATCGCCTGCTTTGACAGCGCGCCGGATAAAGAGCAGGTCATTGCCGCGTGCCGACTGGCGGAAGTGGACCACGTCGTCGCCCGGCTGCCGCACGGTTACGAAACGGAGATGCTGCCGGGGAACACCTTTTTCTCGGCCGGGGAGATGCAGCGTCTGGTTCTGGCGCGCGCCTTGTACAGCCAGCCTAAGCTGCTACTGTGTGACGAAGTGACGGCGAACCTGGATAAGACGACCGCGCAAAAGGTGCTGGCGAACCTGCGAAGCCTGGGGATTGGCCTGGTGTTTGTCACCCACTCGCCGGACGTGGTGGGTTGCCATGGGCGTCTCTATACCATGGAAAACGGCACTCTGCGGGAGAATGCGCCATGATGCTTCTGCCGCGTCTCTATGCCCGTCTCTGCGCGCGTCAGGCCGGACGCACGCTGCTGGCAAACCGGATCACGCAAAACTACAGCCAGTTTATGCGCTGCCCGGAGGCCGATGTCCCGGCTGATTTTCTGCATCAGAACGCCCATGAGCTGAGCGGGTTTAACTTCGTGGAGCAGATCTTTCCGCCCGCGCTGTGGGCGCGCAACGTTCTTTTCGATCTTCACGGGTACGTGGCGCAGTGGACGCAGGAGCAGGCATTTTACAGCTCGTCTCGCACCCTGCTACTGGGCATGCGCTGGGCGGGCTTTGGCCTGATGATGGATGCGCTGCTCGCCACCGCGCCAGACGATGTGCGCTTTCAGTTTATTACCCGTTACCCTGCGTTGCATAAGCTGATGGCCGCGCACGAAGGCCGGCGCGCCAGCTCTTTTTTCGCCCCTCATCGCCTGGTGACGGTGCTGCTGGTGGACGAACGTCTGCCGGAGGCGCCGCTGTTCCCCACTCAGGCAGGCGATCAAAAGGCGTGGTTAACGGATGTCTCAACGCGGTTTTTATCGCGCTATGGCTACAGCGTCCGAACGTTGCTGCCGGTCTGTTCGCTGCACGCGGCGGAGTTTGGGCTGGAGAGTCAGGCGTATGCGCCAGAGGATTACCGTCTGGCCGCTACCGACACGCTGAACGCGCTGCGCAAAACCCCCACGCTCTGGAGTGCATGGGACGATCTTTCAGTGATTTATCATGGATGACATATCGTGAAATTAAAAAACCGAAGCCGACAGCGGCGGGCGCTGATCCCGCATCACTTCTCAAAAAGCTATCACATCAACGCGCCACGGCTGAAAACCGTGCTGACCTTGTTCATCGCCTTTTTTCTCTGCCTGCTGGTCTTTGCGATTGTCTTTAATTTTTCGGAAACCACGCTGGCACGCGGGGTGCTGATCCCGGCGCAGGGCGATGTGGAAGTCCGCGCCAGAGAGTCCGGTACGCTTGTGGATTTTGCCGTACGGCCTGGCCAGTACGTGAAGGAAAACGATCCGCTGTTTACCGTGTCGCAGGACTATGGCGGCAAGCAGGGCTCGGTGGTGCAGTTTGACCGCCAGCAGATGGAAGCGGAGAAAAAGCGCAGCGAGCAGCGCATTCAGGCCATTGAGGACTCGATTGCGTCGTACCGCAAAAATCTGGCGCAGCAGCTGACGCTCACCGACAAGCAGATAGCCGTGTCCCGCGATAAGGTGAAGAAGCTGCGTGCGCTGCTTAAAAACAGCACCGATACCTATGAGGCGTGGAAATCCGTCTCCGGGAAGGGCTATGTCTCCAAAGTGGATCTCGATAAAAGCCACAACGATGTGCTCAATGCGCAGCTCAACCTGACGCTGGAGGAGAGCACTATCCTTGAACTTGAGGCACGCAAAACCAGCCTGACCGACAGTACCCAGTCGCAAATTGACTCTCTGAGCGAAGAGCAGCTGTACGTGAAAAACCGCATCAGCGAAATCGATCGCAACCTGTCCAGCCGGGGAAGTTCCACCATGGCGATGCTGGCCCCTTCGGATGGCTACGTGGTGGCGATTAACTTCCCGCCTGGCCGGGCCATTACGCAAAACAGCGAGGTGGTGGTGGTGATCCGTAAAAATACCGCGGCGACGATGGAGGGGTATCTGTATGTGCCCGCCACGGGGGTGGGACGCGTGGCGAAGGGCGATAAGGTCAAGCTGCGCTTCGACTCCTGGCCCGTGGATAAATACGGTTCCGTGGAGGCAACACTGTCCGATTTCTATGAGGTAAACATTGATGCCCATTCGGCGCTGATCCCGCTCCAGGAAGGGCAGAACTATTACCTGGCTAAAGTGCGCGTCCCCTCCTGGTTTACCGACCCGGACAAGAAAAAGCGCATGCTGATGGGCGGAATGACGGTGAACGCCGATATCGTTATCGATCGTAAGCCGCTTATCAATCTGCTGATTGCGCCGCTGGAAAGGGTGCGCAAGCGGTTTATCGATTGACCCGATTTCATCGATCATCGCCCTTTAGCCCACATTCTTAACGGCACCTTGGGGCTATTCTCCTTCTTATACCAACCGGAGGATAGCCCATGAACATTACGCAAATTCGCAATGCCACCCAACTGATCACTTACGCGGGAAAACGCTTTTTAATCGACCCAATGCTGGCGCCAAAAGGCACTTATCCGGGTTTTCCCGGCACGGCGCGGGCTGACATTCGCAACCCGATGGTCGAGCTTCCCGTTGACGTTCAAACGCTTCTGGATGCTGACGCAGTGATCGTTACCCATACTCATGCCGATCACTGGGATCAGTACGCCGTTGAGCTGATCGCCAAAGACAAGCTGATCTACGTGCAAAATGATAGCGATGCCGCGCTGCTGCGCAGCCAGGGATTTACCAACCTGACGATCATGACCGGGGAAACAACGTACGGCGATATCCGGATAGTGAAAACCCACGGCGGCCAGCACGGTACTGACCGCGCTTACGCCGTGCCGGAGCTGGCAGAGTTTCTGGGGGAAGCCTGCGGCGTGGTGTTCCGTCATCCCGATGAAAAGACGCTTTATATCGCAGGGGATACCATCTGGCGCGATGCGGTGGCGGCCGATCTGCAAAAGCACCAGCCGGATATCGTCGTGCTCAACGCCGGTTACGCTCATGTCATTGGGTTTGGGCCGATTATCATGGGGGAAGAAGATCTGCTTAACGTGCATTTCCTGCTGCCACAGGCCAAAATCGTGGCGACCCATATGGAAGCTCTTAACCACTGCCTGCTGACCCGCCGCGCGCTGCGCGAGTATGTTGATGCCAACGAGGCAGGTGACGCGGTGAGCATTCCCCAGGACGGCGAAACCGTTATATTCTGACTGTTAAAGGGGAAAGGAGAGACCGATGCCGCTTATTAACGTTGCCATTGTCGCGGTGGACGGGTTTAGCCCGTTCCACTACTCCGTCCCCTGCATCCTGTTTGGCGACACGGTATCCGGGGAAAAGCGCTTTAACGTCACGATCTGCGCTGAAAAACCGGGATTCCTGAACTCGAAAGACGGTTTTGCCCTGCATGCGACGCAGGATTTTTCCGCGATCGCATCGGCTGAAATTGTGGTTGTACCCTACTGGCAGCACGTTCTGGAGCGCCCGCCTCAGACGCTGCTCGACAGCCTGGTTCAGGCCAGAGACAACGGGGCGGAAATTGTTGGGCTGTGTCTGGGATCGTTTGTGCTGGGCTATGCGGGCATACTCAGCGGCAAACGGGCCGCCACCCACTGGGAGTTTGAACGCCAGTTCCAGTCGCTATTTCCGGACGTCCGACTGGATATCAACGCCCTCTACGTGGATGACGGTAATATGATTACCTCGGCGGGTACCGCCGCCGCGCTCGACTGCTGTTTGTACATTATCCGCCAGCGCTTTGGCAGCGTCGTCGCCAATCAGATTGCCCGCCGGATGATCGTCCCGCCGCACCGAGAGGGCGGGCAGGCGCAGTTTATTGCGCAACCTGTACCGAAAGATACCCGTGATGGGCGGATCAACTGTCTGATTGACTACCTTCAGCAGCATATTTCCGAACCACATAACCTGGACTCTCTTGCGGAAGTGGTGTCGATGAGCCGGCGCACGCTGACCCGCCATTTTTTCAAGGCGACGGGCATGAGCGTTGCCGACTGGCTTACCGCCGAGCGCCTGCGGCGCAGCCAGATCCTGCTGGAGTCCGGCAACCTGCCAATCGAAAACGTCGCCGGGCAGGTGGGTTTTTTATCAGCGGTGACGTATCGGCAGCAGTTTAAGGCGCGCTTTGGCGTCAGCCCGGCGGAGTGGCGCAAGACGTTTCGTACTCGCCAGTAGGCCAGGTAAGCGTAGCGCCACCTGGCAATTACCCCAGCCTCTCCATCCTCGTCTCCCCCTCCGCCATCGACAGCTGATACAGCGAAAACGATCGGTGCTTCTCAATCAAATGCGCCAGCTCCGGCGAGTGGCTGGTGAGCCAGATCTGCGAGTAGCGGCTGGCCTCGGCAATCAGGCTTGCCAGGGCGGGCAGCATCTGCGGGTGCAGGCTGTTTTCCGGTTCGTTGAGGGCGATGAAGGCGGGAGGGCGCGGGCTTAACAGCGCCACTGCCAGGCACAGAAAACGCAGCGTGCCGTCGGAGAACTCTGCCGGTTCCAGCGGCCTGCTCAGCCCCTCGCGCTGCATCATCATGCGGAAGCGCCCGCCGGTGTTGTCGCTGTAAAACACGCAGCCGGGGAAGGCCTGGTCGAGAATGCGCATCAGCAGCAGCTCGTCGCCAATTTCGACAATGGTCTGAAACGCGGCGGCCAGGTTCGCGCCGTCGCTGGCCAGTACCGGGGAGCGAAAGCCCACCTGCGGCGCACGGATCGCCGAGCCGGATGAAACGGAAAACTCATGATAAAAGCGCCAGTTACGCAGGGACTCGCGCATCTGCGACACTTCGGGGTAGAGGTGCGGTTCACCGAGTTGACCGAACACCGATTCGTTCTCATACAGCGTACCGCTGTGGGTCACTTTTTCGTGATGCACGTTGTTCAGGAAAACCGCCTGATTCTTACGCTTCATCAGCTGTGACGACGGGCGACGGTGCTGTCCGCTAAGCCAGATAGATTCTTCTTTGATCACCGGATCGAGCTGAAACTGTGAGGGATAGGGCAGCTTTTCCACGAATCCGACCTGAAGCTCATATTCATAGGTTTCCGTTTCCACCGCCAGGTTCATGCGCCGCAGCTGGTCGCTGCGGGTTTTGCCCGCCCAGAACACTTTCAATATTCCCCCCTCGTTCGCCAGCGCCTGGGAGAATTGCCCCTGCGCCGCGCTGTGCATCAGGTAAATCGCTTTATAAATATTGGATTTTCCCGTTCCGTTGGGGCCGAACACGATGTTGAGCTGTTCCAGCTCAAGCGACATATCGCGAATCGAGCGGTAGTTCTGAATATGCAGATTTTTGATCATCGGGGGACTCCGCTGTGCACGCTTAACCTGTACAGAATTACAGTATTTTACGCTAAGCGCAAAAAAAAGACGACAGTGAGGGTGTCGTCTAAACGGGGTACAGCTTTGGGCCTCTGTGGGTCAATGGGGCCTTCGCTTCTTTCTTATCAGGTCACGGCCAGACGCAGACCCAAATCATCAGGATAGGGATCAAAGTAGTTTTGCGTCATCAGATACCGGTCAGGGTATTCAGCCAGATAATGCTTCAGCAGCGTCAGCGGCGCGAGGATCGGCAGCAGCCCGTCCCGGTAATGCAGGATCACATCACGCAGTTCTCCGCGCTGGCGGCTGTTAAGCTGGTTACGGAAATAGCCCTGAATGTGCATCAGCACATTCGTATGATTCTTCCGCGAAGCGGGTTTTTTCAGGATAGTCATTAGCTTTTCGCGATACGCCACGAAAAACGCTTCCAGATCGTCCCACTCGTGCAGCGATGCCACGAACGGGCCAATCTCACGATAGCCTGCCTGGTGGTGCGCCAGAAGCTGAAGCTTATAGCGGCTGTGAAAGTCCAGCAGAGCACGGCGCGTCAGGCCATTTTTACGCATGACGTTCAGTTCGTGGAGGGCGAATACGCGCTCGACAAAGTTTTCCCGCAGTACCGGATCGTGCAGGCGACCGTCTTCTTCGACGGGTAGCCATGGGTAGGTTTCAAGGAGGGCGGCGGTGAACAGCCCGACACCCTCCTTGCGGCCCCGGTTGCCGTTTTCGTCATACAGCCGCACGCGCTCCATGCCGCAGCTTGGCGATTTTGCACAGACGATAAAACCAGACAGATCGCCGATTTTCGGCAGATAATTGGCGGTAAATTCGGCCATTTTCTCGGTGACGTCATCGTGCGGCGCTTTGCTGAAACGCATTTCTGTCTCACCGCGGGTGGTCATCACCAGACGCAGCGCCGGACGTGGCGTAGGCAGGCCGATCGCCATTTCAGGGCACACCGGGCGAAACGTCACCCACTGAGCCAGCTCATCCATCACAAAGCCCATACGCTTATGCCCGCCGTCAAAGCGCACGGTGGAGCCGGTCAAACATCCGCTAATACCCAGCACAGGTTTTGTTGTCATGGTGTGCACCTCCCGATCGCATATCTAAAAGTTACACAACAATGCGTATTTGTCCAAGTATTGGCGGAGTTATTTTTAAATCATCTTTAAAATCAATGTTAATCAGCTGCCCTTGTAGGTCGAGTAACCGTACTGGCTGAGCAGAAGCGGGATGTGCAGTTTTTCATTGGTGCGGGTGACGGTGAACAGCACCGGCACTTCCGGGAAGAAGGATTCCAGCTTTTTGCCGTGGAAATAATCTGCGGTTTTGAAGGTCACTTTATACACGCCAGGCGCCATATCCTGATCCTGCGGATAGAGCGATTTGATGCGCCCGTCGTGGTCGGTTTTACCGCTGGCAATCGGGGTCCACTTGTTCTGCTCCTGTTTCTCCAGCGTGACGGCCACATCCGCTGGCGGCATACCGGTTTGCTGGTCCAGAACGTGGACGCTGAGGGTGCCTGCCGGGGCGCTGAACGCGGCAGGCGCGAAAGCCATTGCAGCCAGCATCATCAGAGGGAGTGTCTTTTTCATCGTGTTTTCCTGTTGAGTTATCGTTGACAGGAAAACGTTAGCACTCGCTGCGCGAAAAAATATTCAACTTTTCGTGAAGATTGCCACAGCAGAAAATAATCAGAGGATAATCACCTCAAGGGAAACCTGCTGCTGCCACTGCGCAACCTGCTTTTTCCGTGCGGCGGTAAGTTTACCGCTGGTGACCAGCAGCCATTTGCGGTCCGGGAAAATTTCCGGGGCCAGCGCGGCAGGGGGAACCGGCAGTATGTCGATGCGGTGCCCCTGGCCGGTGCGCGTCAGGGCTTCAAGCCAGATCTCACACGGGTCGTTCAGATACCAGCCGCTGATGAGGATGTTATCGCCCGGCGCTTTTTTATCGCCCTCCAGGCAAAACGAGGTGTAGGCGATGAGGATGCCGTCGAGGATCTCACGCAGCGTCATGGCGGCGGCGACGTTGGCCGATATCTGGCTGCGCAACGGACGCAGCACGTGAGTGACCAGCTCTGGACGCGGGTATTCGCGCCCGGCGTCGTAAATCATCTGACGCAGGGATTCAATTTTCCCCTCCTGCAACTTTTGCAGCATGGCCTGTTGCAGGGTTTGCCAGTTATTGGCGCGGCGGGGCGCGGGGCGGTCCAGCAGTGATTTAACCTGACCGATGGGTACGCCTTTTTTTACCCAGTCGAGGATTTTCAGCGCCTGCTGAACGTCCTCATCGCTGTACAGGCGGTGACCGCCGTCCGTACGCTCGGGTTTGAGCAAGCCATAGCGTCGCTGCCACGCCCGCAGCGTGGTGGCGGTGATGCCGCTGAGTCTGGCGAATTCGCCGATGGAGTAAGCCATGTCTGCATCCGATGAGAAGGAGTTGTCTCAATATACTACGAATATTCCCCGACGGGATGAAGCGCCGCACGGGTGCGCTACACTTAACGTCCAACCGCGTAAATGAAAGGAGTTCTCATGAGGCTATGGCCTGTAGTTACCGGTGTCGCCATTGCGCTGACGCTGGTTGCCTGTAAATCTCCCACGCCGCCGAAAGGTGTGCAGCCCATTACCGGCTTTGATGCCAGCCGCTATCTCGGCAAATGGTATGAAGTCGCCCGACTGGAAAACCGCTTCGAGCGCGGTCTGGAGCAGGTCACTGCGACGTACGGCAAGCGCAGCGACGGCGGTATCAGCGTACTGAACCGCGGCTACGATCCGGTGAAGAACAAATGGAATGAGAGCGAAGGGAAGGCGTACTTTACCGGCGAACCGACCACGGCAGCGCTGAAGGTATCGTTCTTCGGTCCGTTCTACGGCGGCTATAACGTGATCAAGCTGGACGATAAGTACCAGTACGCGCTGGTCAGCGGCCCGAACCGCGACTACCTGTGGATTTTATCGCGCACGCCGACCATCCCGGATGCGGTAAAACAGGACTACCTGAACACCGCACGCGGTCTGGGCTTCCGGGTCGATCAGCTGGTGTGGGTGAAGCACTAACCTACTGATACGAAAAGGTGATGCTTGCCAGGGCGTTGGCCGAGCCGGGGACCAGCTCTCCGGTTCGGATGTACTGCGCCTGAAACGGCAGCGACAGCGTTTGTGCCGAGCTGGTGGTCTGGATGAAAAACTGTCCCGTCGTACCTGCGGCCGAGCTGTCCGGCCCCATCATCAGCGGCCCGGTGCCGTTATAGAAAAACTGCACGCCAATGCCGGAGGCCGTGGAGTCTCCGGTCAGCGTCACGACCGACGAGGTATTTGACGGCGTGGTCTGATCGGTCATCACAGCGTTAACCGCCACGTTCTCATCGCAGGTCAGGCTGACGTTAAACTCGCCGGACGGCGAGGTGCTGCCCACGGCAGGCAGCGTGTGGATATCTATGTTGCCCAGGTCGACGTTGGCGCTTTTCGTGCCCACCGTGCAGCCGCTTGCCGTCACCGTGATGGTGGTCGGGTTGATGATCACCTGCGCGGTTTTCACTTCGTTGTTATACGCCGTCAGGATCGCCGCGTTAATGGTCGGGGTCTGGTACACGCCGGATTTCAGCGGAACGCCGGTCTTGATAAACGTCACCTTTGCCGACCAGCCCAGTCCGGTGGCGTACCCGTTTGTCCCGTCGGCCGGATAGCTCTGCGTAATGCCCGTCTGCATCGGGACATAGGTGGTGCCGTTATAATCTTTAAGCCCAAGAATGAAGCCGATGCCGGGCACGCCCGTTTCAAATACCCTGTAAGTTGCGCCATCGAGAATCACCGTGATGCCGGTGGCCGTTACGCTGCCGCTCGGCTCCAGCGTCCCTTTGGAGCAGGTAAAAACCAGGCCACACCAGAACACTTCCGAGACGCTCGCAGTGGCGCTCCATTCAGAGCCGATCGTCTTTCCAGGCACGATGGAATCTGCCGGGCCGGACCACGACATGGGCGTTGGCGAAAGGGTGATATCCGAAGTCCAGGAGAGGGCAAAGGCCTGAGAGGTCATGAAAAACAGGGCTAAAAACAGTAAACGCATTATTGATACTCCGTCGTCCAGGTCGCCACTGCCGAAACGTCTCCGGCAGTGACTGGCGCACCCGTGGCGGCCAGTCGCGCATAGAAGGTCATTTTTACGCTCTCATCCCCCGCCGCGCCGTAGGCTGCGGTTTGGGTGTCCAGCGGGATAAGTACGCTGTCTTTATCCAGAATCTGCACCGCGACGCCGGTTGCGCCGCCGTCAGCGACTTTCAGAAGCTGCGGGTTTTCGTCATCCGGCGTACCGCTGAAGCGGATTTTCACGCCAGCAAAGGTGGGGCCGCACGCTTCAAGGGTGATCGTGAAGGGCGTTTTGATATTGCTGACCGCCCCCGCCTCGCTAAATTGCTTTATGCCGAGGGTGCCCAGCGGCACGTTTTGCTCCTTTGAATCTTCCGAGACAATGCAGGTATTGCCGATCACATTGCCGGTCACGGAAACCAGGACGTCATAGCCGCGTACGGGGACAGTGATGAACATCAGCAGGATCAGGGGGAGAAACCGGATGGTTACTGACATGTGACCTCCTGGGAATAAAGCCCGGTGCGGGCGTGATAATTCTGCGAATTCAGCGCATAGCGGATCGTGCAGCGCTGGGTGCTGTTGCGTCCCCATACGGCATGCAAGGTTCCCTTCGCTGACAGGCCGGTCAGATACACGCTGCCGCCATCGCCGACGATACCGCTGGCTTTGTCATCCGCTGACGAGACCAGCGTGCCGAAGGGGAGCACGTCTTTAGCGTGACGCACGATAAACATCGCTTTTGCCCCCTGACGCGTGGTGAGGGTGGCGCGAACCAGTGCCCCGTCGGTGGGGATTTTATTGGCGATGGCGTTCTCAAGTTCCACGTCATTGCCCACGGTGGTGACATCCAGCGCAACCTGATTAACGCGATATGGCGTGGCGTACGGGATCACCGCATAGCCCCGGCTGTCGGTTTTGATGCCCTTGTGGTTGAGCACGGCGACATGGCTGGCGCCCGGGGCTTTCACCAGAATATTGGTGTTCCCGAGCGGCTGGCTTAGCGTCAAACCATCCTCATGCAGCACCGCCCCGCCGCTCATCCCGTAGCTGAGGTTGCGGGAGCCACCGGCGTAGCTGTAGCCCAGGTTATAGTCTCCCCACGCGCCCTCGTATTGCAGCGCGGCATCGCCGCCGTAGTGCTGCTGCGCGCTGTAGCGCTGGTTGACGCTATAGAAAAGATTTTCCTGTCCCGGCAGATAGCCACTTAAACCGGTACTGGCGGTGGTGCCAGCGGGATCCGCATGGGTAGCGGTAAAACGGAGACGGGTCGACAGCGCCGGGTTACCCAGCGGCACCGACAGAGACAGTGCAAGGATATTGTCTTTTTTGTTGTCATACAGGCTTGAGCTACGCTGGGCGCTGATGCCAAGCGACAGGTTACGAAACGTCGCGTTCCACGCGAACTGCAAACTTTGCGTGGTTTTTGACGTATTCCAGTAGGTTTGTTGATCCCATGACAGCGACAGCGCGCCGTATTCGCCCATCGGCTGCGACAACAGCAGCTGATTTTTTGCCTTACGCGACATATGCAGGTTGTAAACCGTGTCGTAGTGGGTGGTGACGGTGCCATCGTCTTCCACGGTCTGTTCTGGCGCTCCACCCGCCATGCCTTTGTAGGTGGTATCGCTGAGGGTATAAAACCCTTGCGTTGAGTAACGCAGCGAGAAGAAATTGACCCGCGTACCGAAATCGTTCAGCAGCTTGCTGTACCGCAGGCGCACCGAATCACCGGTGTAGTGCTGATTATCAGCCAGCTGGCTCCGGGCATGGGTAAGGTCGAGGGAGTAGGCGCCAAAGCGCCCGAGATTCTGCCCGATACCGAAGGCCAGGCCGCTGTAGCGATCGGAAAACTGCGCCCCGCCATAAAACGTGAGGCCGTATCGCCAGCCCAGGAACAGCTCGCCCTGCGCGAAGGAGGGGAAGATCTGATTGCTCGCAGGGCGGTATTTCCCCGCCGCCAGGGCGTACTTCACCTGACCGTTACGCACCAGATTCGGCACGCTGGCAAAGGGCAGGGTGTATTGCGTCTGGCTGCCGTCGCTCTCCTGAATGGTGACCGCGAGATCGCCGCCGGAAGAGGTCGGATAGAGATCTTTCAGCACAAACGCCCCCGGCGGAACGGAGGTTTGATAGATGACGTTACCGTTCTGGCGAACCGTCACCGTGGCGTTGCTGCGCGCGATGCCGCGTACCTCAGGCGCGTAACCGCTCAGGCTGGCAGGCAACATATTGTCATCGGTCTTCAGGGCAATTCCACGCAGGCCAACGGCGTCAAACACCTGCGAGGAGGTGAACGTTTCACCGGCGTAAACCTGGGCACGCAGGGCGCGGATATCCCGCTGTAGCCAGGTCTGGACGTGGGTGAGTTCGTTACTCTCTTTGGTCCACGTGGTGAAATCACGCAGCCGCCACGCGCCCAGGTTGGCGCCGCTGTTGAGGCTCACAAACAGCTGTTGTTCCCGCGTGCGCGTCTCGCCCCGGTAGTCATTATTCGCGCCATTAACCACATAGTTCAGCCACGCGGCAGGAATGCCGGACTCCCAGCTCTCCGGGCTGACGTACCCGCGCGGCACAGCGCGCATCGCACTTTGCGGTACGGTGAAGTTGAGGGTAAGCGTCCTCTGGTCAAAATCAAACTGCGTATCAGCGAATGACTGGGTTAAAAAAATGCAGCGCTGCGCAGGCGGCAACTCACCCCCTTTAGCCTGACGGCTGTCGATGCCAAGTGCGGCGAATTGCGCAGGCGTCAGGCACGGCAGGGCTTCACCGGGCGTGTTTTCAGCGACGCGGAACGTGACGTTACCTGTGAACGCGAACTGGGTGTTGATATACACGTTAAGATTGTACTCGCCCGGCGGCAACGCGCTCCCGGCGTTGACCCAGGCGAGATCGGCGCTGTTGGCGCGCTCGCCGTTGAGAAACGCAGGGTTAAATTGCAGCTCGCTTTCGGCAGCCACGGCGTGCCGAATCACCAGGGCGATCACCGTGGCGCACAGGATTTTGGTTTTCATGTGGTCACGCCTTACTGTTTTTATTATTGGGATAACGTCGTGCGGGTGACGGGCGTCCAGGCCCCATAATCGTTAATCGTCTGGTAGCTCATGCTGCTCGCATGGCTGAAGGTGTCTGCCAGCGTTACGCTGGCTTTCGGTGGCACCATAACGGGCGGCACCGGACTGCCATCAATTTTCAGGTTAATGGTGGTGAGGTAATACGGCGTTGGGTTGGTCAGCGTGACCTTCCCCGCGCGGCAGGCACCGGCAAGGTTTTTCCATGCCTCCCCTGCGCCATTCCTCAGCCCCTCCGGGCGATAAAAGACCTTGATGCGGTTGGCAGAGGCGAATTGCAGTGAATTGCCGGAACCGTTTTTCACCTGCTGTGGGATCGCTTTGACCGTCATCCAGTACAGCGTTTCGCGATCAGCTGGCAGGGCGTTGCCGCTGAACATGATTTTCACCGCGCTTTCGCTGGCGGGCTTCATGACGTACAGCGGCGGTGTGATGACGAAGTCGTTGGTACGGCTCCCTTTCTCGTCTTCCATCCATGACTGGATCAGAAATGTGGCATCAGGATGGGTATTTCTTACCTGCATCATCGTCTGCGTCGTTGCGCCTGCGTAGATCAGCCGCGTTGCGCCTAACCCCACGCCGCCTGCGTACACGGCGGATGAACATAACGTGCCAGCCAGACAAATCCATGTGTTTACGCGCATTGTGCGTCTCCTGAAAGCTGAGTCAGACCCGGCCAGCAGACCGGGCCTTGAGGTTACGAATAGGTCACGGTGTAGGTGGCGACCGCGCTGGCATCACCCGCCGTGGCGTTGCCCAGTGGGGAGTAATATTTCGCGCTGAAGTTCAGGGTGTTTTCCCCTGCACGCAGGGGGATCGCTGCTGCCGGTTCACCCAGCCTGACGACGTTGCCCTGTTCGTCATAAAGACGAATCGCGACATGCTGCGCCGAGGCGGCGCCGCCGTTTACTCCCGCGGCCAGACTATTCACATCGGTGCTGTCCGGCGTACCGGTGAAGGTGATAGCCACGGTCGTTGCGGCAATAGGGTTATCTTCCGTGGACGCGGAGGTATCGGCGATTTCGCAATCTTCCAGCGTGATGGAGAAGGCTTTTGCGGTACTGGATTCACTGCCTGCGGCAGCCAGCGTAGCGGTACGCACTTCACCCATGTCGACGTCGATATTGGCGCTACCGGCGCTGATGGCACAGGCGGAGGTCACCACTTTACCGCTGAAGTTAACCGTCCCGCCGCTGGTGGTGGCGGCCAGTGCTGAGCCAGCTGGCAGCAGGGCGGCAATGCTGAATGCCAGCAGAGAATGGCAAGTAAGGCGTGCTTTCATTTCATGGTTCCTTAGTTTTTTTTATTACGAGATTTGCTCTGAAAGCGGCAGGTCTAACTGGTTAAAAAGACCAGCAAATCTGTCTTATTCCTGAGCCCGAGTTTTCTTATCGCTGAGCTTTTTATGGCGCTCACGCGGCGATAAGACAGTTTCTCCAGTTCTGCGATGTAACGTATATCCAGTCCGTTCCTGAGTTCCTTTAATACCCTCCTTTCTCCAGGCGTCAGCGATAACGCCGCTGGCTGCTTTTGGGGCCGATAATGGCTATCGACCATTTTTGCTAGCTTTACCCGCCACTGATAAACCGTGTTCTGTAGCGAGATATAGGCATCAATATCTTCCCGCACCCACAAAAGGGAATGGGCAGAGGTTGAGTACAGGCAGATAATCACCTCAGGATGCGCGGCTTTGATTTTTTTTAAATATTTCAGCGAGTCATACCCGGTATGGTATTTCTCTGCGCCAGAGATAAATAAGATATCGATACGAACAGACGACAGCACCTTGTCCAGCTCCTGATAACCTCCCTCGATGATATTGATGTGAAGGTCGCTGCGGACGCTGCTTAATAACGTTTTAATCCCGTTTCTTGCATAATGATCGCCGCCCATCAATGCAACAGTAATATGCGGTGTTATTCGAGTATTGTTCGTCATGTTATTCCCTCGATTTATAATAGTAATCAGGCGAATTAGTTATAAGGTTATCGCCAGTATTCTCGAAGCAATGACGTATTGCATAGTGTAGGCCTACTATACGTCGGCCAATAAAGAGGTAATCTGAATTAATCTAAAATTGTATTAATTACTAAGATCGAGACCGGTTACGACGCTTCCCTCTGATTGGTCTTATTCCGCTTCGCTTTCTGTAAATTATGATAGCCTCAATTTTTAATGAAAATTTAGCTTTGATAAATGTTTTGTAAGGAGTTTGTCTGCGGGTGTCAGTGCGGGTGTGTAGTTGCTGACGGGGAATAACAATTTACGAATGTTATCATCGATAAAAACTGATGAAAAGGTGACTAAAAAGCAGTCAAAAAGCAGCAATGTTATTGATATCAGGCAGGTTAAGAAAAGTTAAGGCTTAAGGGCGCTGAATATTTCAGACACCCATGTCCGTGGCGTACAATCTTTTTTTATGTAGAGTTTTGTCAATGTCAAGAGGTGAGGGGTAAGCCAAAAGGAGGATCTCTGCTTAATGAGATTCAGCCGGTAGTCAGAAACTTCTGAGGGGCGGAAATTCACTTCATAAAAGATCATAACGAGAGAAAGTAGGGATGAAGTGGCCCTGTAAGCCGCATTCTACAAGGGTTGAGTTCTTATGCAGGTTCAGTGAAGCTGAAGGGATGGAATATAAAATAAGATTTTTCGCCAATGGCGAAGATATACAGCATGCCGTTAATCAGTCACATTAATCCCGACGCGAATGTCATCACATACATGCGGTGACTCAGGTTCAACATCTGTTAACCGGAGAATTCATACTGCCCCTATGCATAAGCATTACATTATAAATAATATCGTCGAATTTCATCCTGCGGCCAGCACGTTACGTGATATCAACAATCCTGACCGTGTGGTTGTGTTAAATTCGCCAGCAGGCCGATGCCTGTTGTTATTAATCGACAGAGCGGGGTCGATTGTCACTCAGCAAGAGTTCCTTGATATTGTCTGGCAAAGCCGCGGCATGCTTGTCTCCTCTAATACCTATTACCAGAACATCTCAATCCTGCGCAAAGGGCTCAAAAAGATTGGTTTTGAAACTGACCCAATCGTTACCATTCCCCGGATTGGGTTGACGCTGGCAAGCGATACGCAAATAACCGTCAGAGAGTCTTCGCCTGTCGCGGCTCAACCCGCAGAGGAACCGTGTGTGGAGGCGCCGACGATCGAGGAGGCGTCAACATCCTCTGCGCCAGCAGCTCCCGTTGTCAGGAAGCACACGCGCTGGCTGGCCGTTGTCCTGGGGCTGTTGATCATACTGGCCGGGGCAGGCGTGACGGGGTATATGAGCGCCAGAGAAAACCGTTTTGTTGAGGACTACCGCTTTGCGGCATCCGTCGGGGCCTGTCGCGTTTATCTTGCAGACGACATCCAGACCCATGCAGAACGCGCTTCCGCACTGACCTACATGGAGCAATTTAAGGCTGAATGCGTGCAATACCCCTGGGTTTACATCAGCTGGTACGCTTTGCTCCCTCGTGCGTCGGTTATTCGCTGCGACCGGCCAATGAAAGAACCGAACCGCTGTATATCTGATTATTTCCTGAAGGATAGCTAGCATGACTCGTTTTCGGCAGATGCTGTACATCATCGTGACGGGGCTCGTCACGGCAGGCGTGCTGATGGGCTATTACCTGTGGCACCGATCCTACGTTCAGCCTTTTTCATGCCAGGCCAATCTGGTACAGCACCATCCAGATGAGACGCTGACGGTCTGGCTGAATTACACCTTCGACGGAAAATACGGCACCCTGAGCATGAATGGCCGGGCAAAGAGCGATCCGCGTAAAACCATCGACAGGAAAATTTCCTTTCGGGTGGAGAGAAAGGATCATCTCTATTTGCTGACGTCAGAAAAAAATATGACGTTCCCGGACGATAATGTCGAAGACAGCTGGCTGGAAAAATATGAACCCCAATTTTTCGTGTATCCGGGTAAGAGTATTTATATGCACATTAATGAACAACATAATGGTAACTATATCTTTACCTTAGGAACATTACCGACATATGTGTGTCGCGGTTCAAAAAAAGAATGATACAAACGAGAAAAATAGTATATTTTGCTCCCGTCTCATTTATGCTTGATTTAAAATATCAGGATTATCTTAGAAATATAAAATGCGGCAGATCATGTTGCGATAATGTAATTAATTTTAAATCTGGCAAGTAAATGAAAACTGTATTTGACTCTCCCGAGGGGGAGAAATCAGTACCGGAAAAGTGTCTACATATTGGGTTGTTATTATGGCCCCGCTATTCACTCCTGGCCGTCTCGGGGTTGCTGGAGGCGCTGCGTTATGCAGCGAAAGCTCAGGATAAATTAGCATTCAAAATCAGCCTGATAAGCGAATTCCCCGATATCCCGATTGTCAGCAATGCGGGGATTATCATGAGACCGGACTCCCCTCATGCCCCGCCGGACAGTTTTAACTACATCGCTGTGATTGGCGGTGAATTGCAGTATCTGGATTTAGGGCATCCGGGGGATAAAGCGTATCTGACGCATGCCCACCATGCCGGGGTTCCGCTCATCGGTATAGGCACCGGCAGTTTTGTCCTCGCACAGGAAGGACTGCTGAATGAACGACGAGCGTCCATTCATCCTTTCCACCTTGATACATTTCGTCAGTCCTTCCCGCTGGTCTATGCTGAGCAAGGGTATGATTTCATTGATGATGGCGATGTGCTGACCTGCCCGGGCGGTATTTCCACCCTGACGCTGGCAACTGAGCTTATCCGCACCCATGCCGGGGATGATATCGCCAGCACCACCTGTCAGCGTTTGTCACTGGTTCCGCATGAAATCGCCACCCCGCGTCCGGCGAATCTTGCGCTTATCCCTGACTCGCGGTTGCGCCGCGCCGTCATGCTGATAGAACAGTTCCTGACCCGGCCGCTCACCACCGCCGGGCTTGCGCGAGAGGTGGCATTGAGCGAACGCCAGCTCAACCGGCTGTTCCACGCAGAATTCGGCAAAACGGCCCGCGAATTTATCCGCAGCGCCAGACTGCGTTATGCTTGCTGGCTACTGAAGAACTCACAGCAAAGCGTAACGGATATTGCGCAGCGGATGGGGTTCAGCGACTGCGCGCACTTTATTCGTCATTTTCAGATGGAGTATGGTTGTACGCCTGGCGTGTGGCGTACGTCGCAGAGTTGAATATCATTGCATTGCCTCCCCGAAACTTTACTTAACCGGAATTTCACCATGAAAATAGAAGCCGCACACCCCGCACAATTTGAACGCCTCGTCGCAGTCTGGGAGTCGTCCGTTCGCGCCACGCATCTCTTTTTGCAGGAGAGCGATATTACGGCGCTGCGTCCGTTATTGCTTAACGCGTATTTGCCTAATCTCAGGGTTGTGGTTGCTCGTGATGACGCGGGTATTATTCACGGCTTTTTGGGCGTGGATAAAAATCGCATTGAAATGCTGTTTGTGGATGATGCGAGCCGGGGGAAGGGTATCGGGAAAATGCTGCTGCAATATGCCATCGCAGAATTTGGCGTAAATGAAGTGGATGTGAATGAGCAGAATCCGCAGGGGGTGGCGTTTTATCGTCATATGGGGTTCGAGCAGGTCAGGCGTTCGGAACTGGATGGGCAGGGGAATCCGTTTCCGTTGTTGCATATGAAGCTGAGCAGGAATACCGGGATTAGCGCTTAGCCTGCTTATCCCATTTTAATAAGCCGACAATATCTTTCTCACCTTCGGCCTCTTTCAGCAGGCGCTGCTTTTTTTCATATTCGATGTATTCTGAGCACGCCTTTTCATCAGCCGCTTTCTTACTGATTTTTCCTGCGCCTTCTAAAACTTCCCGATCGTTGAATTGCAGGAACTGATCGAGCTTGGTTTGCCAGTCTCGTAAAAATACCTGCTTGCGGCGTTTGGCCTGATCTTCGGCAAAATCGAGCCACATGTTAACGACACGATTAAGCTCTTTCACCTCATCCTGAGAGAGATAATTTTTTGCAGTGGTGACATCGCTTTTACGGACTTCTTCGCCTTTATAGCTGGTCAGCCCCATATGCGGTTGAGTGGCGTCCGCGCGCTGGTGAATCAACTCAGCAGCGGTTTGCCCAGTGCAGGCAAAATGCAGTTTATTCTGGATGGTCTGAAAGAATTGCGTGGTTTCTTTGAGCGACGGCTGATAGTCAGCGGCTAATGCGAAAATCTCCCTCACGCGAAGATAGACCCGGCGTTCGCTGGCCCGTATATCGCGAATGCGTTCCAGCATTTCATCGAAATAGTCAGGGACGGCGGAAGATCCCACAGGCGGATTTTTCAGGCGCTCGTCGTCCATAACGAAGCCTTTAACCAGGTATTCCTGAAGCGTTTGGGTGGCCCACTGCCGGAACTGTGTACCTCGCGTGGATCGGACGCGATAGCCGATGGCGAGAATGACGGGCAGGCTAAAATATTGAACGTTATATACTTTACCATCGCTGGCAGTTGTTCGGTAAAACCGAACAACTGAATTTTCGACCAGCTCACCCTCATCAAAAATATTCTTGATATGCCCGCTGATCGTAGCTTTGGCTTTGCCGTATAACTCACAGATCGTGGCCTGTGAGAGCCACAACGTATCGCTTTCGAAGCGGCATTCAATGCGTACTTTTCCATCCTTGCTGGCAAACATGACAAACTCACCGGCTGGCGAATTTATTAATTCCTCATATGTCATGCTGCCTCCGCTTCATAAGGTTAATGTCTGTAAGCTCGTAGTATGACAGAAACAGCTGCTAAGCCAGATGGTTTGTATTTGATTTTGCGAGGCGCTTTCCAGCATGTGGAATTTGGATCGCTGCAAGCGCGTCCTCTATCTCAATAAGCTTTGCCTTCGTCCGTTTATAATCGTCCTGCAACCGCTGCTCCTGCTCGTTATACGCCACCAGAACGATGCATCCTTTCATTACCTTTACCGTGACCTGCTGCCCGGTATCAAACCCCGCCGCGCGCAGCCACTTGCCGGAAAGGATGATTTTCGGCGTGGATTTGTCGTAAACATTCGGGCGGTATCCCACAATTAACGAACGCTCGGTTCCGGATTGGTCGGTGTCTGGGGTAGAATGCGAATCAGCCATAATCAACTCCTTGATAGTTGGTGAGGTTAGCTCTCGTCCGGTGTTGCGAGCACCTGGCGAGGGCGTTTCAATCTGAGGTCGTCGTATGTTAAGGTACGTACCTCAATGAAGATATCTTGCTCTTATAGGTACGTACATGTCAACAGCTAAACGTGACCCTAACAAATCTAAATCCGGAAAAGCACCGACGTTTCAGATTCGTATTACGCCGGAGTTGAAGGCGCTGTTTGAGGCGGCAGCGAAGGCTGAAGGGATGAGTTTGGGGAATTGGCTTAAAAGTTTAGGGCGCAAAGAAATAGCTAATAAAAAATTAGATTAAATATCGAATATTTGAAATATATTCAGGGTAGGATTTGTGCCCCTGCTGGTGTGTATGTAACAAAAAACAGAGGGACATCACGTTAGTCGCGTTCCGTCCACGGCACTACCCGTTTACACTGTCTTTTGCCCTTCAAACCGAAGTATGAAGTATTCGACTAATGACGAATAACTGATGGGAAAGCTTCCAAGCATTTGCGTGCCCGGTTAATTCTAACCCACCCTATGTCAATGATGCAACATCCGCAGGGGCAAAAACACACTAACACAAAATTATTATGAATCATACCCTCTTTGCATTTCTTTTTTCTGTAGTAATTTCTTAATATTAATTGATTCATTCCAGTCAATAAAAAACAATTTTCTTTCGCGAATCTTATTGTATATTGCATTAACATCTTGAACTGCTGGAGATATGCCATAAGTTTTAGAAATATATAATTTCAATGCGTCTTTATAAATGTCAATGGGGATGTGTGGAAAGGTTCCAAGATCTAAAAGTAGATGTGCTATCTCCGAGTGATTTCGCGGATTGTTTGTATTGCTAATTTTCTCATGAAATGAACGGTATATACTTTCAATAAGATTATTATTGTTATTTTTGTTACAAAGAAGATGTAAGCATGAGCACGTTTCAAAGTAATCAAGATGAGAGGTCTTATTGTTATCTATTTTATAAAAATGTTTGATAGATTCTTCATCCAAAACTGCATCCTTAAAGATGGAGCGTACTGCGATCATAAAGTTGATAAATTCTATTCTAGGTTTACCATTTTGAACAGCAATGTCGATCAATATTCTTGTTTCGTCTTTAAGTTTTTTTATTACTTCATCTTGATCTGATTTTACTAATTTTGCATTAATTTCGCCAATAATCACAATTAGTTGTGACATTAAATGACTTGTTCTTGATTTTATATTCATTGCGAACAAGAAACTTAAGAAATCTATATTGAATATGATGAAATTACGATACGTAGAGCTATAGGTTTTTATATCAGAAATATACATTATCTCATTATTTATTCGTTGTAATCTTGATCTAAGTACAGACATCATTAACCCACTAAAGGCATCATAATTTGTATCATTTTGCTTGACAATGGATTTGAATTTTGTAATTAGAGTGTTGGAGCGAGTATACGGTTTGTAGATAAATACAATGCTTGGGATTGTTTTCCACTCAT
Organism: Enterobacter hormaechei ATCC 49162; assembly: GCF_001875655.1. Taxonomy (NCBI): domain Bacteria; kingdom Pseudomonadati; phylum Pseudomonadota; class Gammaproteobacteria; order Enterobacterales; family Enterobacteriaceae; genus Enterobacter; species Enterobacter hormaechei. The sequence goes on along the minus strand of NZ_MKEQ01000001.1, from coordinate 2,814,999 downwards.
TTTTAGGTAAATGGTTTTTATCTCGTTTAATTGATTTAAAAAAATCGCTGATCTCACTTAATACATGCGTTTTCGCAATAGTAAGTTTAGTAATGAATGGTCTTCTTTCTCTCTGTTCCTTAGACTCATTAATATATAACTTAAATTTAGACATTTCATGAATAAATAACTCATAAATTATATCGGCAATATTTTCACTTTTTGTAAAAACAAAATAATCATCAACATACCTCTTTACAACATAATCAAGGTTGTTTCTATATCCTTTTTCTTCTAAATCTCGCTCAACAGCTACATCAATAGCTTGTAAAATTATTTCTGCAAAAACTCTAGAAAATTCCGGCCCAATTAATATTCCATTTGTTTCGTTATCATTCATCTTCATCAACAAATGATCAAATTTGCTGTCAAAAGAATTTGAAGAAATATTTTCCTTAGAGAAACCCTTTCCTTTAATTGCCCAGCTTATACTATGTGTATAAATACTGCTAAAACATTTAGCAATGTCAAAGCGCAAAGAATATGAGAATTTTTTCTCTATAGATTGAAATTTTAATGAATTAAAAAACTTATAAAGGAGAGTGTAACCATCATAAGAGAAATACGAAGATGAATATTTTTCCTCTTCATTTGTGTCTTGCTGAGCGACATCGTCATCCTTTAGTTCTGAATGATATTGAGAATCGAATGGCGAAGACTCGTAATAATATGCTGCCACTGCTGTAGGTTTTCTTATACTAAAATTAGATTTAGAACATAAATATGTAATATACTCTGCATTAGAATGTATTAAATTGCCAATCTCATATTGTACTATTGGATGTGGGATACTGATTTTTCTTGTTGATTTTTCATTTTTAGTAATAAAGTAGTTGAATGGAATCATCGGTGATTTGTTTTCTATTAAAAGGTCCTTAAAGAAATAGTTAGCCTTGTCCCTTTTTTTGAGGAATTTATAGAAACCAATGTTGGAAAAGATTAATGGTACCTCATATGGTAGTGTTTCTGTTAACAATGTACGAAGGGTGTCATGTTTTTTTATGATTATTTTATCCATTTACCAGCATCCTTTTATTTTGTTTATTTGGTTTCCGTTGAATGTCTGTGTGAATTTACATTTAAAACCTGAAATAAAGGAATATTTATTTAGTGAATTTTTATGCGTGTTATTTAGGGATATTTTAGTGGAAACTTTAGTATGGATCATTTTTTTTAAGTATAAATCAAGTTCTTCATATCTGGTTAATGATGTTAAATGGATGTAATTATAATAAACACCTGATTTCATTCTATCAGATTTATGTTTTCCATTGGAAATGAAATGATTTCCCGTTAAGAATTTGATTCTGTTTTCTAGTAAATTATAATTGCCATTATTATGATAATCTCTGAAGCTTTTGTATAATCTATTTTTTATTTTTAAGGTTTTTTTGCTAGATAAGCCCACTTTCAATTTATCGCTTGATTTACTAAAAGATAGCTCAGGGAATTCAAAGTTGTAACCAAGGAAGTCAAAGTTTTGTATCTGGGCGTTAACCGCTTTACATTTGCATTTATTAAAGCAATCACATTTTTCTTTTGAGCAGATGCATTTTTCATAGCATCTACAAGGTGTGACTGCAATTACTTTATTCTTCTTCCAGTTAAGTTTTAGACCATTTGGCAGGAATTTTATAATTTCATTTTTTATATTTATTCGTTCTGTTGAAAATATTAATATGTCGTCAACAAAGCGTGTGTAAAAATATATTTTTTGATTACTTTTCATTTTTTTATCAAAAGAATTCATGACTAATTCTGAAATTGTAGAACTTAGTCCTATGCCTCTGGGCATTCCATTAATTATCATTTTTTCTAGAACCCTGATGTACTCTGTTAATACAAAGTTTGACTCAGCGGATAAAAAATTATTTTCTAATATTTTTGAGCAGTGAATGACTGGGTTTATGCTTTCATAAAAATCGCTAATGTCGAATTTATATATGTATTTCGGTGTTTCTTCCTTTAATAAAGAAATAACTTGCTTTACAATACTATGTCTATCACTTTGCCTTAAATTATATGCTTTAGCGATGTTGGAATTTAGTTTGGCTAATACTATGTCATCATCAACTATAGCAGTTGTATATATTTTTTTATTATTTAAATTATAATGATTGAAGTCATTTAGAGTGAATGATTTATCTGTAATTGATTTTGAAAGTACAGAAAGAGAGTTCTTTGTGGGTTTTGATTTTAACGAACGAGCTTTTCTCTGCCTTGTTTGCAAAGTTTTCTTTAAATTTTTTTCGCTAAATGATTGCTTATTCATTTCATTAATCTCAGTACATTCTTAATTAAATGTTGTGTACTAAAAAATGACACTTAAATCAATCTAAATTACTTTTATCGGTCAGAAATAACATAGGGTGGAATGATTTTGGCGGAAGATCACAGGAGTCGAACCTGCCCGGGAACGCTGGCGCCCCCAACTGGATTTGAAGTCCAGCCACCTCACCGGAGATGACGATCTTCCGCGCCTGCATTGCTACATGGAGGCGGGGCGCATTATAGCTACTTTCAGGCATTTACCACATACCCCACACCACTTTTTTCACCTCTCTTTTGACCTGAATCCCCCTGTTTCAGTTAATTCTTAAGAAAATCCTCAGGTTAGCATTTCGTGCTCACCAACTTTTATCCCGATCACAAAAAACAAGAAACGTAATCTCTTAACCAGAAAACGCAATACCCGCTCCTGAAACAATGGTTTAAAAAACGGTAACCGGTCTCAGCGCCCCCTACAGCGTGAAGGATAAAAATATGAGCGAAGTCCTGTCAGTAAAAGAGAAGATTGGCTACGGCATGGGAGACGCCGCCAGCCATATCATTTTTGATAACGTCATGTTGTACATGATGTTTTTCTACACCGATATTTTTGGTATTCCCGCCGGGTTTGTCGGCACTATGTTCCTGCTGGCCCGCGCGCTGGATGCGATCTCCGACCCGTGCATGGGGCTGATTGCCGACCGCACCCGCAGCCGCTGGGGCAAGTTCCGCCCGTGGATTTTGTTCGGTGCGATCCCGTTCGGCATCGTCTGCGTGCTGGCCTACACCACGCCGGACCTCAGCCTCAACGGCAAAATGGTTTACGCCGCCGTTACCTACACCCTGCTGACCCTGCTCTATACCGTGGTCAACATCCCTTACTGCGCGCTGGGCGGCGTGATCACCAACGACCCGACGCAGCGTATCTCTCTTCAGTCCTGGCGCTTTGTGCTGGCGACGGCGGGCGGCATGCTCTCCACGGTGCTGATGATGCCGCTGGTAAACCTGATTGGCGGCGACGACAAAGCGTTCGGCTTCCAGGGCGGGATCGCCGTGCTGTCGGTGGTCGCGTTCCTGATGCTGGCATTCTGCTTCTTCACCACCAAAGAGCGCATCCAGGTGCCGCCGAGCACCACCTCCATGCGTGAAGATCTGCGTGATATCTGGCAAAACGACCAGTGGCGCATCGTCGGCGTGCTGACCATCCTCAACATTCTCGCCGTCTGCGTGCGCGGCGGGGCGATGATGTACTACTGCACCTGGATCATGGGCTCGCCGGAGGTGTTCGTCGCGTTCCTCACCACCTACTGCGTCGGCAACCTGATTGGCTCCGCGCTGGCGAAACCGCTCACCGACTGGAAGTGCAAGGTCAGCATCTTCTGGTGGACCAACGCCGCGCTGGCGGTGGTTAGCGTGGCGATGTTCTTCGTGCCGATGCATGCCACCGTACTGATGTTCGGCTTTATTTTCGTGATCGGCGTGCTGCACCAGCTGGTGACGCCGATCCAGTGGGTGATGATGTCCGATACCGTCGACTACGGTGAATGGACCAACGGCAAACGTCTGACCGGCATCAGCTTCGCGGGCACGCTGTTCGTGCTGAAACTCGGCCTCGCGCTGGGCGGGGCGATGATCGGCTGGATGCTGGCTGGCGGCGGCTACGACGCGGCAGCCAAAACCCAGAACAGCGCGACCATCAGCATCATTATCGGCCTGTTTACCCTGGCACCGGCGGTCTGCTACGTGCTGAGCGCCATCATCGCCAAACGCTACTACACGCTGAAAACCCCCTTCCTGACCAAAATCCTGGGCGAGCTGGCGCAGGGCGCGCGCCGCAATCAGCAGGAGTTTGAAAACCTGCCAGTCAGCAAAGAATTGCAGAACTAAGAGGACGTAAGCATGAAAATCAGTGATGGAAACTGGCTTATCCAACCGGGCCTTAACGTGACGTATCCGGTGCAGGTGTTCGACGTGGAGCAGCAGGGCAATGACCTGGTGGTGTATGTGGCGCCGCGTGACGTGCGCGAACGCACCTGGCAGCTTGACACGTTGATGTTCACGGTGCGCCTGTTTGCTCCGCAGGAGGGGATTATCGGGGTGCGCATTGAGCACTTCCAGGGCGCGCTGAATAACGGCCCGCACTATCCGCTGAACGTTCTGAAAGACGTGAAGGTAGAGATTGAAAACAACGCCGAATTTGCCGAGCTGAAAAGCGGCAGCGTCAGCGTGCGTGTCACCAAAGGCGAGTTCTGGGCGCTGGATTTCCTGCGCAACGGCCAGCGTATTACCGGCAGCCAGCTGAAAAACAACGGCTACGTGCAGGACAGCAATACCGATCGCAACTATGTGTTTGAACGTCTGGATCTGGGCGTGGGGGAAACGGTCTACGGTCTGGGCGAGCGCTTTACCGCGCTGGTGCGCAACGGCCAGACGGTCGAAACCTGGAACCGCGACGGGGGCACCAGCACCGAGCAGTCCTACAAAAACATCCCGTTCTACCTGACCAACCGCGGCTACGGCGTGCTGGTGAATCACCCGGAGAACGTCTCGTTTGAAGTGGGTTCCGAGAAAGTCTCCAAAGTGCAGTTCAGCGTGGAAGGGGAATATCTCGAGTACTTTGTGATCGACGGCCCGACGCCGAAAGACGTGCTGAACCGCTATACGCAGTTTACCGGGCGTCCGGCGCTGCCGCCTGCGTGGTCATTCGGTCTGTGGCTGACCACCTCGTTCACCACCAACTACGACGAAGCCACGGTAAACAGCTTTATCGACGGCATGGCCGAGCGCGACCTGCCGCTGCACGTATTCCACTTCGACTGCTTCTGGATGAAGGCCTTCCAGTGGTGCGATTTTGAGTGGGACCCGGTGACCTTCCCGGATCCGGAAGGGATGATCCGCCGCCTGAAGGAAAAAGGGCTGAAGGTCTGCGTGTGGATCAACCCGTACATCGGCCAGAAATCGCCGATCTTCCGGGAACTGAAAGAGAAGGGCTACCTGCTCAAACGCCCGGACGGCTCCCTGTGGCAGTGGGACAAATGGCAGCCGGGGCTGGCGATCTACGACTTCACCAACCCGGACGCGTGTCGGTGGTATGCCGACAAGCTGAAAGGCCTGGTGGAGATCGGGGTGGACTGCTTCAAGACTGACTTTGGCGAGCGTATCCCGACCGACGTTCAGTGGTTCGACGGGTCCGATCCGCAGAAGATGCACAACCACTATGCCTACATCTATAACGAGCTGGTGTGGAACGTGCTGAAAGAGACGGTGGGGGAAGAAGAGGCGGTGCTGTTTGCCCGTTCTGCCTCCGTGGGGGCGCAACAGTTCCCGGTGCACTGGGGCGGCGACTGCTACGCCAACTATGAGTCGATGGCCGAAAGCCTGCGCGGTGGGCTGTCGATTGGGCTGTCCGGCTTCGGGTTCTGGAGCCACGATATCGGCGGGTTCGAAAACACCGCCCCGGCGCACGTCTACAAGCGCTGGTGCGCGTTCGGGCTGTTCTCAAGCCACAGCCGTCTGCACGGCAGCAAATCCTACCGCGTGCCGTGGGCGTACGATGATGAGTCCTGCGACGTGGTGCGCCACTTCACTCAGTTGAAATGTCAGCTGATGCCGTACCTGTATCGTCAGGCGGCGCTGGCCCGCGAGTTCGGTACGCCGATGCTGCGCGCGATGATGCTGGAGTTCCCGGACGATCCGGCGTGCGATTATCTCGACCGCCAGTACATGCTCGGGGATTCAGTGATGGTGGCCCCGGTGTTCTCCGAGGCGGGCGACGTGCAGTTCTACCTGCCGGAAGGGCGCTGGACGCATCTGTGGCACAACGACGAAATCGAGGGCAGCCGCTGGCATAAGCAGCAGCACGATTTCATGAGCCTGCCGGTCTACGTGCGCGACAACACCCTGCTGGCGTTGGGCAACAACAACCAGAAGCCGGACTACGCGTGGCACGAGGGGACAGCCTTCCAGCTATTTAACCTGGACGACGGCGCAACGGCGGTGAGCGAAGTGCCTGCGGCGGACGGTTCCGTTGTGTTTACGCTGAAAGCGTCACGTCAGGGCGACATCGTGACCCTTACCGGCGACGGGGAAGCACGTAACTGGTCCGTCTGCTTGCGCAACGTGCAGAAGGTGAGCGGCGTAAAAGGCGGTTCACATACGGGCAGTGAGTGGGGCGTGGTGGTGAAAGCGCAGGGGGGTGAGGTGGTGGTTCACCTCTGAGCTGGAAAAATGCCCGGTGGCGCTTCGCTTACCGGGCCTACAGGGGATCGTAGGCCGGGTAAGGCATAGCCGCCACCCGGCTGTTTACTGTGCCGGAGCCATCGTCGACACCACTCCGCCCGTCATGGTCTGCTGTACCTGCTGTTTATCCATATTCACCGCGCTCAGCTTGCCGTTCACCGTTGGCTTCAACGGGGCATTCGCCTGTACGCTGCCGCTGGCGGTGAGCTGAATATTGCCGTCGCCCGCAATCGGCAGCGCTGGCCAGCCCCACTGCTGCAAGACGTTGAGCGGTACGCCGCGCCCGTTCAGGCTCACGGTGGTTTGTCGCTGTGGCAGTTGCGAAACGGTGGCGGTCGCTTCCAGGATCCCTTTCTCGGTAAAGGCGCTCAGATCGGTAATATTTACCGTCGCGGCGTTGGCATTCAGCGCCAGCGACGGGCGTCGCACGTCGACGCGGTTAAAGGTTGCTGCCGCCCCGTTCAGGGTTGCGTTACCGCCCCACACGCCCCACTTGTGGTCTTGCGCCAGCCGCAGATTAGCGCCATAACCGTCGAGGGAGGTGATCTGCCACGGGAAAGCAGGATCGATGTCGATCACCAGGTTGCGGCTCAGGCCGAATTTTTTCAGCGTCACACTGTTCAGCCATGCCGGGAGCGGATCCATCCACAGCGTTTTCCAGTTTTCCGGAAGCGTATATTCCAGCCCGGCAATGGCAACGTCGTCCAGCACCAGTGCCTGACCCTCGCGCAGCCAGTTGCCGGAGGTGCGCACCATGCCCCCTTCCCAGCGGGAGGTGAACTGACGCAGCGCAATGCCCTGTGGGGAGAATTCCGCATTCAGGATAGGGTCAAACAGATGCAGCGAGCCGTAGATAAACTCGCTGGCGTTCATGGATAACCGTCCCTCCTGGCTTTGCCAGTCACCTTTACTCAGGGTGAGGTTACGCAGGCTGAGATCAAGGTCGGTTACCGCCCAGTCTGGCCCCTGTAGACGGGCATCGGTCACTTCCAGCCGCCCAATCTGTAACGAAGGCAGCGTGGAGAGAGGGGCGAAGAAATCCAGCAGCGATTTGTCGCTTTGCAGGCGGATCTCATTCAGCCGCAGGGTGTCGATAACCCAGCCACCGTCGGCATTACGCAGGGCCGAACCCGTAAGCGAGCCGCGCGCCATATCGGCACCGATGGTGTTCAGCACCACCTCTTTGCCGTTGAGTTGTCCCTGAATCAGCACGTTGTTGGCCGGTATGCCGTTGAGCGTGAGCGACCCGGCGCTCATCTGGATTTGCGCATTTTTCCCCAGCACGTTCCCCGCCTCGGGCTGCCACGGGCTGACGCCGCCGGTCACCTTTTGCGCACTGAGATCCCACGCCGTGTTCGGGCTGTTAAAGGCCATGTTATTGAGTTGCAGACGGTCGGCCTGGAACGGCAGCGGCGCTGTCTGCGGCGATAAATTCAGCGTGCCATCGAACAGGGTGATGGCGTCCATATGCAGCAGGTCGGTGATCTGGCGGCTGCTTAAGCCAATATCCACTTTTTTAGCGACCAGCGTGGCCGGTTTGCCATCTCGCCCGAAGGTGACATTTTCCAGAAGGATGTGAGAAGGGGATGAAAAGCGGTGATCCATCAGGTCAAAGTTAAGCTCGTAATCGGTATTTACCGTGATCCAGCTACTGACCTGCGATGCGCCCCAGCGGGTCTGGAGCAGAAAATAGAAGGCGAGCACTACAATGAGCAGGGCTACCAGAAGAGAGATAAGCAGCTTTCCAATAAATTTCATGGTCTTCCTTCCCGCGAAACGCACATAAGGGTGTTATGCACGATTTATGCGCAATGCTCAAGGCGGGAATGGTGTAAAGAGATGTCACGGCAGGCATTGACAGCCTGCCGTGTGGGGGATCAGTTCTTTTCAGGCGGGAAAATGAGATTCAGCACGATAGCGGTAATACCGCCCGCGGCAATGCCGGAAGAGAGCAGGTTTTTCACCCAGTCCGGGGCAAATTGCAAAATCAACGGCTGCTGGGAAACGCCAAGCCCTACGGCGAGAGACAGCGCGATAATCATGATAGCGCGGCGGTTCAGCGGCTCGCGTGAAACAATACGCACGCCGGAGGCGGCGATGGTGCCAAACATGACCAGCGTCGCGCCACCCAGTACCGGCTCGGGAATGTGCTGGACAAAGCCGCTCACCGCCGGGAACAGGCCGAGGACCACCAGCATCAGCGCCACCACGAAGCCCACGTAGCGGCTGGCCACGCCGGTCAGCTGGATCACGCCGTTGTTCTGGCCGAAGCAGGAGTTCGGGAAGGTGTTGAACACCGCCGAGACAAACGAGTTCAGACCGTTCGCCAGCACGCCGCCCTTCAGACGCTTCATATACAGCGGGCCAGAGACCGGCTGCTCGGATACGTCGGAGGTGGCAGTGATATCGCCAATGGTTTCCAGCGAGGTGATCATAAAGACCAGCATCAGCGGCAGGAGCAGGCTCCAGTCAATGCCCAGACCGTAGTAAAGCGGCGTTGGCACGGTAATCAACGCGCTGTTGGTCGGTGCGGTGTTTTCCGGCAGCATACCCATCGCCCACGCCAGCAGGTAACCGGCCGCCATGGCGATCACCAGCGATGCCACGCGCAGATACGGGTTACGCTGGCGGTTAAGCAGAATAATGATCGCCAGCACCACCCCTGCCAGCAGCAGGTTTTTTGGCGCGCCGAAGGTGTGGTCGTTCATTGCCGCGTAGCCGCCACCGATGGAGGTCAGACCCACCTGAATCAGCGACAGGCCGATAATCATCACCACCACGCCGGAGACCAGCGGGGTGATCACGCGGCGCGCCAGGTGCAGAACGCGGGAGATGATCATCTCTGTGCAGCTTGCCAGCATGAGGGTGCCGAAAAGCGCTGCCATCATGGTCGGGACATCTGCGCCGCCGGTTTTCAGTGCCGTGCCGCCCATGATCAGCGGCGCCACGAAGTTAAAGCTGGTGCCCTGAATCGACAGTAACCCCGAACCCACCGGACCCCACGCTTTAATTTGAATAATGGAGGCCACGCCGGAAGCGAACAGCGACATACTGATGATATGTTGGGTATCCTGTGCCGGTAACCCCAGCGCCTGGCAAATCAACAGCGCCGGCGTAATGACCGCAACGAACATCGCCAGCAGATGCTGGCAGGCGGCAAAGAGGGTCTGAGGCAACGGGGGACGATCTTCAAGGCGGTAAATCAGTTCGCTGTTTTGCTTCTGCGCAATCGGTTGCGCATCAGAAGACTCCAGAGTGTTAACAGACATCGGCGGCAATCCCACGGTGGAAAAGCGGGCATTTTATCTGACCACCTGGTAAAAGCAAACGATTGCCAGCAAAAAAAGAGAGAAAATCTGCCGATGTGAGCAGGTTTTCTACAACGAAGAGGAAAAAAAAATTACACTTTTCGCGCCGGTGGCTCATGACGAGTGTAACCCGGCCCAGGATAACGCCGCGTGTGTATGGAACACGCGCATAACAGGAGCCTCTATGATTCATCTCGATACGTTATCGACCCTTGTTGCTGCAACGCTGGTTCTTCTGCTTGGTCGCAAGCTGGTACACAGTGTTTCCTTTCTGAAAAAGTACACCATTCCTGAACCTGTCGCCGGTGGATTGCTGGTGGCGCTGGCCCTGCTGGTACTGAAAAAAAGCATGGGCTGGGAAATCGATTTTGATATGTCCCTGAAAGATCCGTTGATGCTGGCCTTCTTTGCCACAATCGGCCTGAACGCCAACCTCGCAAGCCTTCGTTCGGGCGGCAAGGTGCTGGGCGTGTTTCTGATTGTCGTGGTGGGCCTGCTGCTGATGCAAAACGCCATCGGTATCGGTATGGCGTCATTGCTGGGGCTGGATCCGCTGATGGGTCTGCTGGCGGGGTCGATTACCCTGTCAGGCGGCCACGGAACGGGCGCGGCGTGGAGCAAGCTGTTCATCGAACGCTATGGCTTTGAAAACGCAACGGAAGTGGCGATGGCCTGCGCGACCTTTGGCCTGGTGCTCGGCGGGCTGATTGGCGGCCCGGTGGCGCGCTATCTGGTTAAACACTCCACCACGCCGGAAGGCAGACCAGACGATGAAATGGTGCCGACCGCCTTCGAAAAACCGGACGTTGGCCGCAGCATCACCTCGCTGGTAATGATTGAAACCATCGCCATGATTGCTATCTGTCTCACCGTGGGCAAAATTGTTGCGCAATGGCTGGCGGGAACGGCTTTCGAACTGCCAACCTTTGTCTGCGTGCTGTTTATCGGGGTGATCCTGAGCAACGGTCTGGCGCAGATGGGCTTCTACCGCGTCTTTGAGCGCGCGGTGTCCGTGCTCGGGAACGTTAGCCTGTCGCTGTTCCTGGCGATGGCGCTGATGAGCCTCAAGCTGTGGGAACTGGCCTCGCTGGCGCTGCCGATGGTGGCGATCCTGGCGGTGCAGGCTGTGTTCATGGCGCTGTACGCCATCTTTGTTACCTGGCGCATGATGGGCAAAAACTATGATGCGGCGGTACTGGCTGCGGGTCACTGTGGATTTGGTCTGGGAGCGACACCAACGGCCATCGCGAATATGCAAGCGATCACCGAACGGTTCGGCCCGTCGCATATGGCGTTTCTGGTGGTGCCGATGGTGGGCGCATTCTTCATTGATATCGTCAACGCGCTGGTCATTAAGCTTTACCTGATGCTGCCGATGTTTGGCTGACCGTCAGGCGTTGGAATACCGCTCGGTTTCCGGCATCCAGCGTTCAATTAACGCTGCCGCCTGTTCGGGGTAGCGTTCATGAATATGACGCGCAAGGCGTTGTACTTCGGGGATCATGGCCTGATCGCGCAGCAAATCCGCCACTTTAAATTCGGCGTTACCCGTCTGACGCGTGCCCAGCAGTTCGCCCGGGCCGCGGATCTCCAGGTCTTTTTGCGCAATAACGAAGCCGTCATTGCTGTCGCGTAATACCTGCAAACGCATCTGCGCGGTTTTCGACAGCGGGGCTTTATACAGCAGTACGCAGTGAGAGGCGATTGCGCCACGACCCACGCGGCCTCGCAGCTGGTGGAGCTGTGCCAGGCCCAGACGCTCCGGGTTCTCAATAATCATCAGGCTGGAGTTTGGCACGTCCACGCCCACTTCGATGACCGTGGTCGCAACGAGTAAATGCAGCTCACCCTGTTTGAACGACTGCATCACCGCCTGCTTCTCGGCAGGCTTCATGCGCCCGTGAACCAGACCGACGTTCAGCTCCGGCAGGGCGAGCTTTAACTCTTCCCACGTGGCTTCGGCAGCCTGCGCTTCCAGCAACTCCGACTCTTCAATCAGGGTGCAGACCCAGTACGCCTGACGCCCTTCCTGCGTACAGGCGTTGCGCACGCGGTCAATGATGTCGCTGCGGCGCGTGTCCGGAATGGCGACCGTCGTCACCGGCGTACGGCCAGGCGGCAGCTCGTCGATGGTGGAGGTATCCAGATCGGCATAGGCCGTCATCGCCAGGGTGCGCGGAATAGGCGTGGCGGTCATGATCAGCTGATGCGGGTGGAAGCCCTGTTGCAGACCTTTCTCCCACAGCGCCAGACGCTGATGAACACCAAAGCGGTGCTGTTCGTCGATAATGACCAGCGCCAGGCCGTTAAACTGCACCTGTTCCTGGAAAATGGCGTGCGTGCCGACAATCATCTGCACCTGCCCGCTGGCAATGGCTTCCTGCTGCGCAAGGCGTGCTTTGCCCTTCTGCTTCCCGGCCAGCCAGCCCACTTCGATTCCCAGCGGGGCGAACCAGTTACGGAAATTGTTGGCGTGCTGCTCGGCCAGCAGTTCCGTCGGCGCCATCAGCGCCACCTGCTTGCCATGGGCGATGGCGCGTAAAGCAGCCAGCGCGGCGACCAGCGTTTTCCCGGAACCCACGTCGCCCTGCACCAGGCGCATCATCGGCACATCCAGCGCCATATCGCGCTCGATCTCGGCAGTCACCCGTGCCTGGGCGCCGGTGGGTTTAAACGGCAGTGAGGCCAGCAGCTTATCTTTGAGCTCATCACGCTGGCTTAATGGCTGCGCGTGGAAACGCTGCGCACCTGCGCGCAGTGCCAGCATGCTCAGATTATGAGCCAGTAATTCCTCAAGGATAAGACGCCGTTGGGCGGGGTGTTTACCGCTTTCTAAATCAACAAGCTGAAGCGTTGGCGGTGGACGGTGCAGGGTGCGCAACGCCTCTGGCAGGCTCATCATCCCCTGCGCCAGTTCCGGTGGCAGCAGCTCGTTAATGGCGCAGGTATCGAGCAGCTCCAGCGCCTGGTCGGTGAGCTTGCGCAACGTGGCCTGCTTAATACCTTCGGTGGTTGGATAGACCGGCGTGAGCGTCTCCTGTAGCTCCGGTGAGCTGAGATCGCCCTGCACGCGGTATTCCGGGTGGATCATCTCCGCGCCGTATTTGCCTCGTTTGGCTTCGCCGTACGCGAGCACACGTCGTCCAGTGGCAAGGCTGTTTTTCATCGCCGCATTGAAGTTGAAAAAGCGCATGGTGAGAATGCCGGTGCCGTCGCTGATCTGGCAGGTCATCATCCTGCGTCCGCCAAAGGTGATGTTGCAGTTCAGCACTTCCCCTTCAACGGTGGCATAAATGGCAGGCAGCAGATCGCCAATCTTATAAAGCTGGGTGCGGTCTTCGTAACGCAGGGGGAGGTGGAGCAGGAGATCCTGCACGGTATGCAGGTCAATCTTCGCCAGTTTACTGCTTTGTGCCGCGCCCACACCCGTCAGGCTGTTGAGCGGTATGGCGTCCAGCAGGCGGCCTTTCATGGTTTACCCTGCGTACTGCATGGTGGACCACCACTCGGCATCGGCTTCAATTTCGCCCTGCGCGTTGACGTGGGGGTAAGGCAATTTCTTCTGCTTCGCAACGCGAGCCAGCACCGGATAGCCACCTTCAAACAGCAGGCGCTGCTGTTCATCTTCCGGCAGCATGCTGTTGCTGCGCTCGTACATTCCGGCGTTCTGACGCTGGCGCTGCGCTTCATACAGGATCAGCGCAGAGGCGACCGACACGTTCAGTGACTGGACCATGCCGATCATCGGGATGATGATATCCCGATCGGCTAAATCCAGTGCTTCCTGGGTGATCCCCGTTTTCTCCTGTCCCATCAAAATGCAGGTCGGACGGGTATAGTCGATCTCACGGAAATCCACGGCTTTTTCTGAGAGGTGGGTTGCCAGAACCTGCATACCACGCCCTTTCAGGTGTGAGACCGCTTCACCAATGGTCTGGTGAGTTTTGACGGATACCCAGCTGTTGCTGCCTGCGGCGGTGGAGGCCATGGTGCGCATACGTGTGCCGGGCCAGACGGCGTGGACTTCATGCACGCCGACGGCATCTGCGGTGCGGACGATAGCAGAGACGTTATGAGGTTTATGGACCTGCTCCATGCAGACCGTCAGATCAGGCTGACGCCTGGCGAGCATTTCGCAGATTCGCTCGTAACGTTTTGAATTCATGATGCTAGTTTCTATTACGGGTGACTTTAATGACATCCGGCATCACGCGGATCTTGCGCATAATATTGGCCAGATGCACGCGGTCACGGGCGGTCAGGCGAATAAAGGCGCTGTAAACTCGACCATCTTTTTCTTCCGTATTCAGGCTCTGAATGTTGGAGGAGGCCGTGTTGATCGCTGCCGTCAGGTTCGCCAGTGCACCCTGGTGGTTGAACATATCCACCTTGATTTCAGTGATAAATTCCTGCGCCGTCTCTTTATCCCACTCGACCGCCATGAACTTCTCAGGCTCTTTCTGGTAGCCACGGATGTTACGGCAGGATTCGTGGTGGATCACCAGCCCTTTACCCGGGCTGACGTGCGCAATAATCGGGTCGCCCGGGATAGGACGGCAGCATTTGGCGAAGGTGATGAGCACCCCGTCAGCGCCTTTGATCGGCAGGTGACCATGATTTTGCGTGTTGGCTGGAACGGCTGTCGTTTCGCCTTGTTGCAGGTTCTTCGCCACAACCACGCTCATGGCGTTGCCGAGGCCAATCTCTGCCAGCAGGTCATCCAGCGAGGCGAGCTTCATGCGCTCAAGCTCATGCTGAATGTTCTCAGGCGGGATCTCGGCCAGTTTGCGGCTGCCACCCAGCGCATGATTGAGCAGACGACGCCCCAGGCTGACGGAATCATCGCGCTTGAGGTTTTTCAACAACTGGCGGATTTTTGCGCGCGCTTTTGAACTTACAACAAAGTTCAGCCAGGCGGCGTTAGGACGTGCGCCCGGCGCGGTAATGATCTCCACCGTCTGCCCGCTAAAGAGCGGCTGAGACAGCGGATAAGGCTGCCTGTCGACGCGGGCACCTACGCAGGCATGGCCGATATCGGTATGCACGGCGTAAGCGAAGTCGACCGGCGTCGCGCCCGCAGGCAGTTCGACAATGCGCCCTTCCGGCGTGAAAACGTAAATCTCATCCGGGAAGAGATCGGATTTAACGCTCTCGATAAATTCAAACGAACTACCTGCACTCTGTTGCAGCTCCAGCAGGCTCTGCATCCAGCGCTGGGCACGGATTTGCGCAGTGGTGCTGCTTTCGCCGCCGTGCTCTTTATAAGCCCAGTGCGCCGCGACACCCATCTCCGCCATCTGATCCATATCTTCGGTACGAATTTGCACCTCAACAGGGACGCCGTGCGGGCCAATCATGGAGGTATGCAAAGATTGATATCCGTTCGCTTTTGGAATGGCGATGTAATCTTTGACGCGCCCCGGACGTGGCTTGTACAGGCTGTGCATCTGCCCCAGCACGCGGTAGCAGGTATCAGAGTCATGGACGATCACGCGGAACGCGTAAATATCCATGATCGAGTGAAAACGCTGCTCTTTGAGCACCATTTTGCAGTAGATAGAGTACAAATGCTTTTCACGACCGCTCACGCGGCATGGAATACCGGCTTCCTGCAAACGCCCTTCGATTTCAGAGAGGATTTTTTGAATCATCTCTTTACGGTTACCGCGAGCGGCTTTAACCACCTCTTTAATCACGCGGTAGCGGTTTGGGTACAACGCTTCAAAACCCAGCTCTTCCAGCTCGGTTTTAATGTGATGAATACCTAAACGGTGCGCCAGCGGACTGTAGATTTCGAGGGTTTCACGGGCGATGCGGCGACGCTTATCCGGGCGAAGTGAGCCCAGCGTGCGCATGTTATGGGTGCGGTCAGCAAGTTTGATGAGAATGACGCGGATATCCTGCACCATCGCCATGATCATCTTGCGAAAGTTTTCGGCCTGCGCCTCTTTCTTGTCGCGGAATTTCAGCTTATCAAGCTTAGAGACCCCTTCCACCAGCTCGGCAACGCTTTTGCCAAACAGCTGTTCCATGTCCTGGTAGGTGGCAGGGGTATCTTCGATCACGTCATGCAGCAGGGCGGCCATCAGCGTTTCGTAGTCGAGTTTCATCTCGGCCAGAATACAGGCCACCGCTACCGGGTGCGTGATGTAGGGTTCACCGCTTGAACGTGTCTGGCCCTCGTGAGCGTCACGTGCAACGAGATACGCCTGCTGAAGACGCTTAATCTGGTCTTCAGGCAGGTAGGTTTGAATCAGTTGATTCAGGCTTTCAAACAGATACAAGGGCGACCCGCAGGTTTAATTAACGACGACCTTCAGCAATAGCGGTAACAGCTTGTAATTCAGCGGCTTCCTGCTCTTGCTGCTCCTGGCGCTCACGCACGTCGAGGATCTGATTGTTGATCAGACCTTCTTCGATTTCGCGAAGTGCAATAACGGTGGTTTTATCGTTTTCTTCCGGTACCAGCGGATCTTTACCGCCTACCTGCATCTGACGAGCGCGACGCGCGGCGACCAGCACCAGGTCAAAACGGTTACCAATTTTCTCTACAGCGTCCTGAACAGTTACGCGTGCCATACTTAAAATGCTCCACAGGTGAAGAAATGACTGGGCATGATACTGAAAGTGGGTTCAGTCTGCCAACAGTTTGGTGATTAATGCGTCATGTCGCTGCTTCTGGCGGCTCATACGCAGACGTTCTGCGCGAAGGATAGTTTTGAGATCGCTCAGCGCGGCATCAAAATCATCATTCACAATAAGGTAATCATATTCCGCGTAATGGCTCATTTCTGCAACAGCCTGCGCCATACGCTTCGCGATAACTTCTTCGCTATCCTGGCCGCGACCACGCAGGCGGCGATCCAGTTCATCTTTCGATGGCGGTAAAATAAAGATACTGCGCGAATCAGGCATTTTCTTACGAATTTGCTGCGCGCCCTGCCAGTCGATATCCAGGAACACGTTCACGCCGGTCGCCAGAACCTGCTCAATGGTTTCACGCGAGGTACCGTAGTAGTTACCGAATACTTCTGCGTGTTCAAGAAACGCATCTCTGCCAATCATCGCCCTGAATTCGTCGTGATTCACAAAGAAATAGTGTTCACCGTGCACTTCACCCGGACGCGGTGCTCGCGTGGTGTGAGAAACAGAAACCTGCGTATCGTACAACGGTTGGGTTTTTAACAGTGCCTGAATAAGGCTGGATTTACCCGCGCCACTAGGGGCAGAAACAATATAAAGCGTGCCTTGAGCCATGAGAGTCTTTTGTATGTGTTAACGAAGAAGTCCTACATACGGGCTTATTATACACGTCGCCGCTGTGTGACGTAGCCTTTGTCACACTTTTTCCCGTGGATGATTAAATTTTGCGTGCCGTTTTCAGCTTTTCCCTTCCTTTTGCTGCAACAAAAACAATGCGCTGAAGCGCGCTCGTAAAATGCATTTTTGCAGCTGGTCTGCGGCGGGCGGGCAGGGTATACCCTTCGCAAAACAGGGAGGGATAATGATGGTGAGATGGATAAGCATACTGATGATCTTCTTAAGCAGCGGGGCGATGGCAATCTGCCCGGTCTGGTCACCGGCTAAAGCCGGGCAGGAGATCGCGGCCCTGAAGGCGCAGCTGACCCGCTGGAATGATGATTACTGGAAGCAGGGCAGCAGCGAGGTAAGCGACGACGTTTACGACAGGCTTAACGCCCGCTTAAAACAGTGGCAGCGCTGTTTTCACGATGAGCCGCTGCACGACGATCTCCCTGCCGCCAGCGGGACGGTGAAGCATCCTTTCGCCCATACTGGCGTGCATAAAGTAGAAAGCCAGCAGGCGCTTAGCCGCTGGATGGCGACGCAGCAGGATCTCTGGGTCCAGCCAAAGGTGGATGGCGTAGCGGTCACCCTGGTTTACAAAAACGGCAAGCTGGCGCAGGCGATTAGCCGGGGCGACGGTTTACAGGGGGAAGAGTGGACGGCACAGGCGCGAATGATCTCCGCTATCCCGCAAACGCTGACCGGGCCGCTTGCCAACAGCGTGTTGCAGGGTGAACTTTTTCTGCTGCGCGAGGGGCATATCCAGCAGCGGATGGGCGGTATGAACGCGCGTGCGAAGGTGGCAGGAGCGATGATGCGCGCCACCGATCGCGCAGCGCTGAAGCAGACAGGCATTTTTATCTGGGCCTGGCCGAACGGCCCAAAAACGATGAAGGCACGCCTTTCCGCGCTGGCGGAGGCAGGTTTTACCCTGACGGCGCGCTATACCCTACCGGTAAAAAACGCGGCTGACGTGGAGGCGCAGCGGGCGGCCTGGTTTAAGGCTTCGCTACCGTTTGCCACGGATGGCATCGTGGTCCGCGCCTCCGCAGAGCCGCCGGGCGAGCAGTGGCTGCCGGGTGAAGGGAGCTGGGTCGTCGCATGGAAATACCTTCCTGTGGCCCAGGTGACGGAAGTCAAAGCAATCCACTTTACCGTGGGACGTACCGGGCGGATCACCGCGATTGCGCAGCTTGAGCCGCTGATGCTCGACGACAAACGCGTACAGCGCGTCAGCCTGGGGTCGGTTAACCGCTGGCAGAGGCTGGATATTGCCCCCGGCGATCAGGTGCTGGTAAGCCTGGCGGGACAAGGTATTCCCCGGCTGGATAACGTGGTGTGGCGCAATGTCGATCGCCGTAAACCGCAGCCACCCTCATCGCGCTATAACGGCTTAACCTGTTTCTACGCCTCCCCGGAATGCATGGAGCAATTCTTTGCCCGGCTGACGTGGTTAAGCTCGAGACAGGCGTTAGATATCGAAGGAATAGGTGAATCAGGATGGCGGACCCTCTATCAGGCGCATCGGTTTGAGCACCTCTTCTCCTGGTTACAGCTCACGCAGGAGCAACTCACCGCGACGCCGGGGATATCAGCAACGCATGGCGCTGCGCTATGGCATCAGTTTAACCTGGCGCGGGAGCGTCCTTTTATCCGCTGGAGCACCGCGATGGGAATACCGCTGGCCCGGTCGACGCTCAAGGCGGCAGGGGATCGCACCTGGCAGGCGCTGATTCAGCGAAGCGAAGCGGAGTGGCGGAGGCTGCCGGGTGTCGGACAGGAGAAGGCCCGCCAGATCGTCAACTGGCTGCATCAGCCCCAGATTGATGCGCTGGCGAAGTGGCTGGCCGCAGAGCACATCGGTGGATTTTAATTTGCGTGCGCTTCTGGACAGTCTGGCGAGGGGCGCACAATTCCGCAGCCGTGAAAAAGCGTCTTTATGACACGCGTTTATATACGCAGTAATTATGAATATAAATAAAACATTCATGGTAAATATATTTTGAGAGAATATTATCCCTGAACCTGATTTCAGAATTTGTTCTGTTTTGGTTTTTATTTTTTTTAGACGACTGGCTTAATTGATCTCAATCACTATTAATCGAGAGCAGTAGCCAGCAATGAAGGTGTTATTGGCGATGCAGCCTGAAAGTGACTCATGATGTTTTCTGTTATTTCATTGTGTTAGCTGAGCTGTTAATAGCGTATTGCGTTTTTCCCTGGTTAACACTTGGTCATATTTATTCTGGCGGAAATCATTGCGTCAAATTATTATAAGAATTATCTTATCCAAAATTTTTAAGGTAGTTACCGCTGGGGTGCAATTTGCATCACATCTGCGTTTTCCTTTCTTTTTGCGCCCCGTGAGGGAGTTAACTATCTGAACTCCAATTGAAGCCATTAAGGGTATCGAAATATATCCTGGCGGTTTATATGCGCTGGTGTTCAGAGCCCAGGGCTTTTACATGGATGATTTTCCGTCCCTGTCGGGTCGGGATTCAGCCCCGGGCTTTATGCCCGTTAACCGGGACCTGGTTTCCAGGTGCTCATCTTTTCCTTCATTTGAATGAGGACCAAAAATGAAAAGGACGCTTTGTACAGTGCTGACGGCACTCACGCTGGCGACTGCCCTGCCTGCTATGGGCGCTACCACCGAAGCAGGTAGCACCAGTGCAGCAACGACCGGAACAACAACCGGAGCAACGGTGGGAACCACCGCTGGCACCACGGGGGGATTGGCAGCAGGCGCGATTGGAACAACCGCTGTAGTCACCACCGCTGCGATTGCCGGTGTAGCGACGTTAGCCGTTGTCGCGGCAAGCGACAGTGGCGATGACTCAGGCAATGGTACTTCAACGACGACAGTAACCCGCTAAGGCTGGTGCGCAAGGCGATGCAGCCTTGTGCTGAACAGCGCAACGACTTGACCCGGTGGCGATATCAAAGCCGGGTATTTAATTGATTTCAATGTTATTTAATAAAGGATTCCTGGTGAGACTGTTTATTCTGCTCATCATGATTCTGCTGATCCAGGGATGTACGCCGAGCCAGCAGAGCATAATTGAGACCTTTAACGCCAGCCTGGACGGGCGCCAGGATGTGACGGTAACGGACGGTCAGATTCAGGCGCTCCCTTACTCAACCATGTACCTGCGTCTTGATGATGGCCCGAGGATCCTGGTGGTTCTCGGATATATCGAACAGGGAAACAGTAAATGGTTATCGCAGGATAATGCGATGATCGTCACGCATAACGGTCGCCTTATCCGCACGCTCAAGCTCCCTTATAACCTGCTTGAGGTAACAAACCTTGAGCACGATCCGCTGCGCCACACGCCGCAGCTCCACAACGGCAGCCAGTGGTCGCGCGATGTGCGCTGGCAAGAGGAGGGGCGGCATCGCTCCGCACACCTGACCTCGCACTTCTCTTTGAGTGGAACAGAAAACCTGACCATTGCCGGAAACACGCTACGTTGTCAGGTCTGGCAGGAGACGGTGCAGGCCGACGGCCTCGATCGTCGCTGGCATAACACCTTCTGGATTGATTCCGCCACCGGCCAGGTACGGCAGAGTGAACAGATGCTCGGCGCTGGCGTATTTCCTGTCGCCATGACGATGTTGAAGCCCGCCCCATGAACGGACACAAAAAATGGTTACCAGGCGTAGGGCTATCTCTCTTCAGCCTGTCCGCCTTAGGTGCAAGCGTGGTTACCGTGCATCAGCCGGGAAAAACGTGGTCTGCTGAACAGGCCGATACGCTCTCCCGACTGGTCACCCAGCCGCAGTTTAACAACGTCTGGTGGCAGGGGGCAGCGATCGCAACCCCTTCCGCCACGCGGCGCGCACAACAGACGCAACAGCAGGTACTGGCGCTGCTTACAGCCTGGCAGAATCGCGCCAATGACGAGCGGGCCGCGACCGTGCGCGCTGTCGCTGCACAAATCCGATCCCTGCGGATCGTCGGACGGCAGTTTGTCAACCTCGATCCAGACGCCGTGCGTACCGACGCCCACGGCGATCGTCCCCTGGAAGGCCGTTACGATCTGTGGCTTTCGCCTGCACCCCGCACCGTTACGCTGATGGGGGCGGTCGCAACGCCGGGAAAACGGGCCTGGCGACCGGGCGCAAGCATTCGGGATTACTTACAGGGGCAGCCGCGGCTGGCCGGTGCTGACAGGAATAACGTGACCGTGATCGATCCGGACGGCAGTACGGTTGTTGCGCAGGTGGGGTACTGGAACGCACGCCATATCGAAGCAGAGCCGGGCGCTGTTTTGTGGGTGGGGTTTGATCCCCGGGCGGTGCCGGATGATTTTACCGGGCTGAATGAGCAAATCGTTGCGCTCCTGACGCGGCGGATACCTGACTAATGAACAAACTTTTTTTACTGAGCGGCCTTGCTCTGGCGATCTCTTCTGCCTGCCACGCGGAGCTGCGTACCTGGCCCGATCCGACTGGACCTTCGCAGTCCGACTTTGGCGGCACCGGCCTGATGCAAATGCCCGACGCGCGCTTTGGCCGGGAAGGGGAATTCAGCGTCAATTACCGCGATAACGACCAGTACCGTTTTTACTCCTCTTCGGTCGTCCTCTTCCCGTGGCTGGAAGGGACGATCCGTTATACCGACGTCCGCACACGCAAATACAGCGGCGACGAGGATTTCAGCGGCGATCAAAGCTACAAGGATAAGTCGTTCGACTTTAAGGTTCGTCTGTGGGAAGAGGACTACAGCCTGCCGCAGGTGGCACTCGGCAAGCGTGATATTGCAGGCACTGGCCTGTTCGACGGTGAATATCTGGTTGCCAGCAAAATGGCCGGACCGGTCGATTTTACCTTTGGAATAGCCTGGGGATATCCCGGTAATAGCGATAACGTGGGCAACCCGCTTTGCCACGACAACAATAAGTATTGCACCCGCGCCGAGTCGCATGATGCCGGGGATATCAGCTTTAGCGATATGTTTCGTGGTCCGGCGTCGCTGTTTGGCGGCCTACAGTATCAGACGCCCTGGCAGCCCCTGCGCCTGAAGCTGGAGTATGACGGCAACAATTATGCCGATGATTTTGCCGGCTCCCTTAAGCAGTCGAGCCATATCAACGTGGGGGCGGTCTATCGAGTTGCCGACTGGGCCGATCTCAATCTCAGCTATGAGCGCGGCAATACGCTGATGTTTGGCTTTACCCTGCGGACCAACTTCAACGACCTGCGCCCTGCGCTGCGTGATAACCCGAAACCGGCCTGGCAACCGGCACCGACAGGCGAGACGCTGGACTATACCTCGGCGGCAAACCAGCTCACCGCGCTTAAGTACAACGCAGGCTTCGATGCGCCGGAGATCCTTCAGCACGGCAATACCTTATACGTGACCGGCGAACAGTATCGCTATCGCGATCCGCGCGAAGCGGTGGATCGCGCCAACCGTATTCTGATCAATAACCTGCCTGATGGGGTCGACACGATCGCTATCACCCAGCAGCGTGACCATCTGCCGCTGGTCACGACGCAAACCGATGTCGCCAGCCTGCGCAAACAGCTGATCGGGCAACCGCTCGGTCAGGAGGAGACGCTGAAGCAGCAGCGCGTCGAGCCTGTGGATACCACAGCGTTCGGGCGCGGCTACCGTATTCGCGCCGATCGCTTCAGCTACAGCGTCAAACCGACGCTGGCGCAGTCGCTGGGCGGTCCGGAAGATTTCTATATGTTCCAGGTGGGCGTGATGGCCAGCGCCAACTACTGGCTGACCGACCGTCTGCTGCTCGACGGCGGCGTGTTCGCCAACCTTTATAACAACTACGACAAGTTCAAATCCTCGCTACTCCCCGCAGATTCCAGCCTGCCGCGCGTCAGAACCCACATTCGCGATTACGTCAGCAATGACGTCTACATCAACAACTTACAGGCCAACTATGTCGATGCGCTGGGGCACGGCTTCTATGCCCAGATTTATGGCGGCTACCTCGAAACCATGTACGGCGGTGTGGGTGCAGAGGCGCTCTGGCGTCCGCTGGATAACGACTGGGCGCTGGGCGTGGATGCGAACTACGTCAAACAGCGCGACTGGGACGACATGATGCGCTTTACCGATTACAGCGTGCCAACCGGATTTATCACCGCTTACTGGAACCCGGCGAAGCTCAACAGTGTGCTGATGAAGCTGAGCGTCGGGCAGTACCTGGCGAAGGATAAAGGCGCCACCCTCGACGTCGCGAAGCGATTCGACAGCGGCGTGACGGTAGGCGTCTGGGCGGCGCTGACGAACGTCTCGAAAGAGGATTATGGCGAAGGCGGCTTTAGCAAAGGCTTCTACATCTCGATCCCGCTTGATCTGATGACGATCGGCCCAAACCGCAACCGGGCGGTGGTCTCGTGGACGCCTCTTACGCGTGATGGCGGCCAGATGTTAGGCCGTAAATACCAGCTCTATGACATGACGTCAGAACGCGAAACCCCGGTAGGGCAGTAGTACCGGATGAATTAGGCATTACTTAACCAGATGATTTTCCTGAATGAAAAACGTTAAATTTTCCGTGCTTGCGTTGGCTATGATGGCGTTAAGCGGTTGTACTATCGTACCGGGCCAGGGACTCAGCACCCAGGGCAAAGATATTATTGATTTGCCTGACAGCAATTACGATCTGGAGAAGATGGTCAACGTCTATCCGCTCACGCCGGGGCTGGTCGAGCAATTGCTGCCTGGCAAAGTTGACTCCCGCGCCAATCCTGAACTGGATCGCCAGCTCCAGAATTATCAATATCGCATCGGCGTCGGCGACGTGCTGATGGTTACCGTCTGGGACCACCCGGAGCTGACCACCCCCGCAGGCCAGTACCGTAGCGCCAGCGATACGGGCAATTGGGTGAACGCCGACGGCACGATCTTCTATCCCTATATCGGCAAAATCCACGTCGTCGGCAAAACGCTGGCCCAGGTGCGCGATGAGATCGCCGCCCGGCTGGACTCGGTGATTGAAAGCCCGCAGGTGGATGTCAGCGTGGCGGCGTTCCGCTCACAAAAAGCCTACGTGACGGGCGAAGTGGCTAAGTCGGGCCAGCAGCCCATCACCAATATTCCGCTGACGATAATGGATGCGATCAATGCGGCAGGCGGCCTGACGGCGGAGGCGGACTGGCGCCACGTGGTGCTGACCCACAACGGCAAGGACACGCACATTTCTCTCTACGCGCTGATGCAGCGCGGCGATCTCACCCAGAACAAACTCCTCTATCCGGGCGATATTCTCTTCATTCCGCGTAATGACGACCTGAAAGTGTTTGTCATGGGCGAGGTGGGTAAACAGAGCACCCTGAAGATGGATCGTAGCGGGATGACGCTGGCGGAAGCGCTGGGTAATGCCCAGGGTGTGAATCAGGATATGGCCGACGCCACGGGGATCTTTGTGATTCGTCCGTTGCAGGGCAAGCAGAACGGCAAAATCGCCAACGTCTACCAGCTTAACGCCCGGGATGCCACCGCAATGGTACTGAGCACCGAATTCCAGCTGGAGCCTTACGACATCGTCTATGTCACCACCGCGCCGCTGGTGCGCTGGAACCGCGTGATCTCTCAGCTTGTACCGACCATTACGGGTGTACATGACCTGACTGAAACAGGGAGATATATCAGAACATGGCCAAATTAACGGTTAACGCCATCCTGGTGATCTGTACCGGCAATATCTGCCGCTCCCCCATTGGGGAACGGCTGCTGCGCCAGCTGCTTCCCGCCGCCCGGGTCGATTCAGCGGGTATTTGTGGCCTGGAAGGACGCACAGCCGATTCACAGGCGGCAGAGATCGCCGCCGAACGCGGCACCCAGCTTGAGGGCCACGTAGCGCGCAGGCTCACCCCCGCCATGGTACGCGACTACGATCTGATTCTGGCGATGGAGCTGGAACATATCGAGCAGGTCACGGCTATCGCACCGGAGGCGCGCGGCAAAATGATGCTCTTTGGTCACTGGACGGGCAGAAAAGAGATCCCGGACCCCTACCGTAAAAACCGGGACGCATTTGAATATGTTTATGGGCTGCTGGAGCAGGCCAGTCTGGAATGGGCAAAACGGCTCAGTTAATCACACGGGATAGTTACGTTTTATGTCAACAAATAACCTTCACGCCCATGATGCGTCTGCCGCGAATAACGAGATCGATCTGGTGCGCCTGTTGGGTGAGCTGCTCGACCACCGAAAATTTATTCTCATCCTTACCGCGCTGTTCACGCTGGCGGCCCTGCTTTATGCGTTCTTTGCCACGCCGGTTTATCAGGCCGATGCGCTGATACAGGTGGAGCAGAAGCAGGGCAACGCGCTACTCAGTAACCTTAGCGAGTTCATCCCTGACTCCTCGCCGGAGTCGGCGCCGGAGCTTCAGCTTCTCCAGTCGCGCATGATCCTCGGTAAAACGATTGATGACCTGAACATGCGCACACAGGTGAGTGAAAACTATTTTCCCCTTGTCGGACGCGGCTGGGCGCGGCTCACCGGCCAGCAGCCGGGCATCGTCGATATCAGTATGCTCAATCTCCCTCCTGTCGCAGGCCAGGCGCAAAAGCTGACGCTGACCGTCGGCGAGAAGGGCCACTATCAGCTGGAGGGCGATAACGTGACGTTACAGGGCGTTGTGGGACACCCCCTGAGCGCGGCGAATATCGCCATTAACATTGCCGATATCCAGGCGAAGCCGGGTACGCAATTTACGATTTCACAGCTGAGCGAGCTGGAGGCCATTGACGCGCTACAGCTGCGTTTTTCCGTGAGCGAGCGCAGCAAGGATAGCGGGATGCTTGGCCTGACCATCACGGGGGAAGATCCCGACGAGATGGCCCGCGTGCTTAACTGCATCGCCGACAACTATTTACAACAGAACGTGGCTCGCCAGGCGGCGCAGGATGCGAAAAGCCTGCAATTTTTGAAGCAGCAGCTTCCGCAGGTGCGAAGCGAACTGGACCAGGCCGAGGAGAAGCTCAACCGTTATCGTCAGCAAAACGACTCCGTTGACCTGAACCTGGAGGCAAAAGCGGTGCTGGAGCAGATTGTGAATGCAGACAATCAGCTCAATGAACTGACCTTCCGGGAAGCGGAAATTTCGCAGCTCTACAAAAAAGATCACCCTACTTACCGGGCGCTGATTGAGAAACGCCAGACGCTGGAGCAGGAAAAAAACCGCCTGAATAAACGGGTATCGTCCATGCCCGCAACCCAGCAGGAGGTGTTGCGCCTGAGCCGCGATGTGGAGTCGGGACGCGTTATCTATCAGCAGCTGCTTAACCGCGAACAGGAACTGAGCATCGCCCGGTCGAGTGCGATTGGCAACGTCCGCATTATCGATCCGGCCGTGACCCGGCCGCAGCCAGTTAAGCCGAAAAAAGCGCTGGTCGTTGTTCTGGGGGTTCTCCTGGGTCTGTTCGTCTCAGCAGGCTGGATCCTGGCGCGCAGTATGCTGCGTATGGGCATTGAAACGCCGGAGCAGCTGGAAGAGCACGGGATTAACGTCTATGCCACCGTGCCGCTGTCGGAATGGCTGGCTAAAAAGATGCGGTTGCGCAAAAAAGACTTTTTGTCCCGGGGTCTGAGCCATAAGACAAAACATATCCCCTTCCTGGCGGCGGATAATCCTGTCGATCTCTCCGTGGAGGCGATTCGTGGCCTGCGCACTAGCCTGCATTTCGCGATGATGGAGTCAGCGAACAATATACTGATGATCTCTGGCGCCACGCCGGACAGCGGAAAAACGTTTGTCAGCAGTACCCTGGCGGCAGTCGTGGCACAGGCGGGCCAGAAAGTGCTCTATATTGATGCGGATATGCGTCGCGGGTATGCCCATGATCTGTTTAAGCTCGACAATACCTGCGGCTTGTCGGAGATATTGTCCGGTAAGGCGGAGTATGCGCAGGGCGTTCAGACCTTTGATAAAGGCGGATTCGATACCATCGTGCGCGGGCAGATCCCCCCTAATCCGGCGGAGCTTCTGATGCATATGCGCTTCCGGAAGCTGCTGGACTGGGCGAACGAACGCTATGATCTGGTGATTATCGATACGCCGCCGATCCTGGCGGTCACCGACGCGGCGGTTGTTGGCCGTCGCGCAGGCACCACGCTGCTGGTCGCCCGCTTCGGAATGAACAGCGTGAAGGAGATGCTGGTCTGTGTACAGCGTCTGGAGCAGAGTGGCGTCAACACCAAAGGGGTGATTCTCAACGGCGTCGTTAAGCGGGCAAGCAACGCTTACGGCTACGGCTACCATCACTACGGTTACAACTATTCGAGTAACTGATTATCCGGCACCTGCCCGCTCTGACATTAATGCGCATTGTGTTTGTAATGGAAAACGGGCAGGCCCAGCTTCAGGCGCAATGCCAGCATACGCGCGGTGAAACCAAACAGCAGCGTGGAGATAACCACCACATCGTGGCTGGTGACATAGTGCTGCAAGGCGACGTAAAGCACTGCCGCGGCAAAAGAGATGCCGGCATACAGTTCCTTCTGGAAAACCAGCGGGATACGTTTGCAGAACATATCCCGCAACACCCCGCCAAACACGCCCGTGATCACCGCAGCAATGGTGGCGATAACCGGGCCTTCACCCATATCGAGTGCGATTTGTGCGCCAATGATGGAAAAAACTATCAGGCCAAGCGCATCCAGCACCAAGAACAAACGACGCAGATGGGGCATCACCGGGGCCACAATCGTCGTTAGCACCGCTGCTGTTGCCACGATAATGACGTACTCAGGGTTTTTGACCCAGCCGAGCGGATAATGGCCAAGCAGGATATCGCGCACGGACCCGCCGCCGAGTGCAGTGGCTGTGGCAATAATGATCACGCCGAAGGTGTCCATCCTGCGACGCCCGGCGGCGAGCGCGCCGGTCATGGCTTCTGCGGTAATGCCAATGAGATAGAGAATGTGAAGCAGCATAAAACCTCCGGAATGAAGAGGAGGAGATTAGCGATTTGTGCGGAAGATCACGATTGAGATTTTCTAAGGCGAGGCGGTTTGCCCTACAGACATTTATCAACGCATGCCCGGCAGGCTTGTTATCAGGCGGGAGAGAAAGAAAGTCAGGCTAAATAAGGATTAGAAAAAGTAATGGGTGGTGTGCGAGGCAGCACCACCCTGAAAGGAATTACTCGATATTCTGGATCTGCTCGCGCATCTGCTCAATCAGGACCTTCAGTTCAATCGCTGAATTGGTTACCTCTGCATTGATAGACTTAGACGCCAGCGTGTTCGACTCGCGGTTGAACTCCTGCATCATAAAGTCGAGACGGCGGCCTACCGCTTCTTTCTTCTTTAGAATGTTGTAGGTCTCTTTAACGTGCGCTTCCAGACGATCCAGCTCTTCAGCCACGTCCACACGCTGCGCCATCAGCACCAGCTCTTGTTCCAGACGGTTGTTTTCCAGCTGGACTTCCGCCTCTTCCAGTTTGGCGACAAGACGCTCACGCTGCCATTGCAGCACTTCTGGCATATGAGCGCGCACTTTAGCGACTTCGGCGCTCACGCCTTCAAGGCGCTGCTCAATCATCGCTTTCAGCGCCTGACCTTCGGTTTCACGGGCAACGATAAAGTCATCCAGCGTGCCATCGAGTGCAGCCAGGATTTCGGCGGTAATCGCGTCCAGATCCTGCTCTCCGGCGGCCATCACGCCAGGCCAGCGCAGAATATCAACCGGGTTGATTTCGCCTTCATCACTCTGCATTTTGACCCAGTTCGCCGCATTAACCAGCTGTTTTGCCAGCTTTTCGTTAAGGATCAGTTCGCCCTGTGCACTGGCATCGGGTTCAAAACGCAGGTTGCATTCCACTTTGCCACGGGTCAGACGCGTACGGATACGCTCACGCACCACAGGCTCCAGGCTGCGGAACTGTTCCGGCATACGGAAATATGTTTCCAGATAGCGCTGGTTTACCGAGCGCATTTCCCAGGTAGCGCTACCCCAGCTACCCTTGATTTCACGCCGGGCGTAGGCGGTCATACTGCGGATCATAGACATTCCCGTTTTTAAAGGAGAGATGGGGGGATTATAGCTTTCAGGGGCTTCTCAGGATAGGAATAAGCGTCCTTTATCCGTATAATGCGCAGCCACATTCGTTTCAAGCCGGAGAATCCATCATGCGTCCATCAGGTCGTAGCGCCAATCAGGTGCGTCCCGTCACCCTGACCCGTAACTATACAAAACACGCTGAAGGCTCCGTGCTGGTTGAGTTTGGTGACACCAAAGTGCTTTGCACTGCCTCCATCGAAGAGGGCGTGCCTCGCTTCCTGAAAGGTCAGGGCCAGGGTTGGATCACCGCCGAATACGGTATGTTGCCGCGTGCAACCCATACCCGTAATGCCCGTGAAGCGGCAAAAGGTAAGCAGGGCGGCCGTACCATGGAGATCCAGCGCCTGATCGCACGTGCGCTGCGCGCTGCGGTTGACCTGAAAACGCTGGGTGAGTTCACCATCACTCTCGATTGCGACGTCATTCAGGCCGATGGTGGCACGCGTACCGCGTCCATTACCGGTGCCTGCGTAGCGCTGGCCGATGCGCTGAACAAGCTGGTTGCCGCCGGTAAGCTGAAAACCAACCCAATGAAAGGGATGGTTGCCGCGGTTTCCGTCGGTATCGTTAACGGCGAAGCGCTTTGCGATCTGGAATACGTTGAAGATTCTGCCGCAGAAACCGACATGAACGTGGTGATGACTGAAGATGGTCGCATCATTGAAGTGCAGGGGACGGCAGAAGGCGAGCCGTTCACCCATGAAGAACTTCTCTCCCTGTTGGCGTTGGCCCGAGGGGGTATCGAATCTATTGTCACGACGCAGAAAGCGGCGTTAGAAAATTGATTTTAAAGGCGACCAATGAGTCGCCTTTTTTTTGCCTGTAAGACAGAAAAAACAAAGGAGCAAATCCATGAAATCGTATCAGCGCCAGTTTATTGAGTTTGCGCTTAACAAGCAGGTACTTAAGTTTGGCGAGTTCACGCTGAAATCCGGGCGTAAAAGCCCGTATTTCTTCAACGCCGGGCTGTTTAATACCGGGCGTGACCTGGCACTGTTAGGCCGCTTCTATGCCGAAGCGCTGGTGGATTCCGGGATTGATTTCGACCTGCTGTTCGGCCCCGCGTACAAAGGCATTCCGATTGCAACCACCACGGCGGTGGCGCTGGCGGAGCACCATGACCGCGACGTGCCGTACTGCTTTAACCGTAAAGAGGCCAAAACCCACGGTGAAGGCGGCAATCTGGTAGGGAGCGCCTTGCAGGGCCGCGTGATGCTGGTGGATGACGTGATCACCGCAGGCACCGCGATCCGTGAATCGATGGAGATTATCCAGGCTAACGGAGCGACGCTTGCGGGTGTGCTGATTTCGCTTGATCGTCAGGAGCGTGGGCGCGGCGACATCTCTGCTATTCAGGAAGTGGAACGTGATTATGGCTGCAAAGTCACATCGATTATCACGCTGAAAGACCTGATTGTGTATCTGGAAGAGAAGCCTGAGATGGCGGATCATCTGGCGGCGGTAAAAGCGTATCGCGAAGCGTTCGGGGTTTAATGACATTGCCTGGTGGCGCTACGCTTACCGGGCCTACCAGTCGTAGGCCGGATAAGGCGAAGCCGCCATCCGGCGATGGCGTTACTGTAACTGAGCAGCCACTAACGGCCAGCGGGCGTCAAAATCGTCCGTTGGTCGATATTTAAATTCGCTGCGCACAAACCGGGAGAGCATCCCTTCGCAAAATGCCAGGATCTGGCCTGCCAGCAGCGTCTCATCAGTCTCATATCCCTCGCCTTCCCGCATTTTCTTCTCGCGCAGAACCTGACGCAGCTGGGCTTCGATACGCTCAAAAAGCTGGTTTATACGGCCTTGCAGACGATCCTGTTCAAACATCAGCGCGTGGCCGGTCAGAATACGGGTCAGACCCGGGTTACGTTCGCCAAAACCCAGAATCAGCAGCACAATCAAACGCAGACGCGCGCTGGTGTCTTTTTCATCCTTCAGGATCAGGTTGATGCGCGTGATCAGGCTGTCTTCAATAAACTCGATCAGGCTGTCAAACATCCGGGTTTTGCTCGGGAAATGACGATACAACGCCGCCTCTGACACGCCCACAGAGGCCGCCAGTTTTGCGGTGGTGATGCGTTGACTGCCGTCGCTGGATTCAAGCATCAGAGCCAGAGATTGAAGTATTTCTTCGCGACGATTCCTTTTCGCGGTTTGTTTTTCTGCCATGTTACAAAATACCCCTGAAAAATAAGCACTTGCCAGGCTGGCAACCACACAGCGACCCGCAAACTGACGTTTGCGGTTTGTTATTGCATTATGGCGCTGTGAGGTGCGTGTTTGTCGGGCGGTTATCTGCGCCCGGAATGGCCGAAGCCGCCTTCGCCACGGTCGGTAGCGTCGAAGTCTGCCACCAGGTTAAATTCTGCCTGCACCACCGGTACAAACACCATCTGCGCGATACGCTCGCCCGGTTCAATGGTGAAGCTGTCCTGACCACGGTTCCAGACGGATACCATCAGCTGACCCTGATAGTCAGAGTCAA
The DNA here is from genome assembly GCF_001875655.1 of Enterobacter hormaechei ATCC 49162. Classification (NCBI taxonomy): domain Bacteria; kingdom Pseudomonadati; phylum Pseudomonadota; class Gammaproteobacteria; order Enterobacterales; family Enterobacteriaceae; genus Enterobacter; species Enterobacter hormaechei. Next base: position 2,783,308 of record NZ_MKEQ01000001.1, on the reverse strand, counting down.
TCAGGCCGACCAGGTTACCCAGCACGACGCCATGCTTGTGGCCCAGGCCAGAGCGCGGCAGGATCACCGCGGCCAGTGACGGGTCAGCAATGTGAATCGCCAGCCCTGTCGGGATCAGGGTCGTTGCACCCGGCGCCAGTTCTACGGCGTCATCGAGACAGGCGCGCAGGTCAAGACCGGCAGAGCCGGAGGTGGCATACGTTGGCAGCGGAAATTGCTCGCCAACGCGCGGGTCCAGAATCTTAACGTCGATTTTTTTCATCATAACGGGTAACGATCTCGTCCAGTAATTGTTGGCCCAGGAGTTCTTTGCGCTCAAGCGGTAAGACTTTATCTCCATCCTGCCAGAAAAGGTGCAATGCGTTGCTGTCGCTGTTAAATCCTTGCGTGGACAGCGATACGTCGTTCGCGCAAATCAAATCGAGGTTTTTGCGGGTACGTTTTTGCCGGGCATATTCTTCCACATTATTCGTTTCTGCGGCAAACCCAACAACGTAAGGACGATGAGTTTTCAATGCGGCGACACCGGCAACGATATCCGGGTTCTTCACCATTTTTATTGTTAATTCATCACCTTGCTTTTTAATTTTGGCGTCAGCAATGGTTTCAGCACGGTAATCAGCGACGGCCGCACAGCCGATAAAAATATGCTGCTGTTGAGCATGCGCCTGTACGGCGGCTTCCATCTCCAGCGCGGTAGTCACATTGATACGCTGCACAAACGCAGGTGTGGTAAGTGACACCGGGCCGCTCACCAGCGTGACGTTTGCGCCGCGTTTGGCTGCCGCGGCAGCAATCGCAAAGCCCATTTTGCCGGAGCTGTGGTTGGTGATGTAACGCACCGGATCCAGCGGCTCGCGCGTGGGGCCCGCGGTAATCATGATGTTGAGATGTTGCAGATCGTTGACAGGCGAGAAATGGGCGGCGGCCATATCAACAATCGTCAGTGGGTCGAGCATACGACCCGGCCCCACGTCGCCGCAGGCCTGGCTGCCGCTGTCCGGGCCCCAAATCAGCAGCCCGCGCGAGGCCAGCGTGTCCAGATTATGCTGGGTGGCGGCGTTGCGGTACATCTGCTGGTTCATGGCGGGCACAACCGCGACGGGGGCTGGCGTGGCGAGGCAAATGGTCGTAACCAGATCGTTCGCCATACCGGCCGCCACGCGGGCAATTAAATCTGCCGTGGCGGGGGCAAGGATAACCAGATCGGCCCATTTCCCCAGCTCAATGTGGCCCATTGCGGCTTCGGCCGCCGGGTCGAGAAGGCTGTCGGATACCGGGTATCCCGAGACGGCTTGCAGGCTCAGCGGGGTGATAAAGGCTTTGCCGCCTTCGGTGATCGCGACCCGTACGTCGGCCCCGCGCTCGCGCAAACGGCGCACCAGGTCTGGCGTTTTATAGGCAGCAATACCGCCGCTGACGCCAAGAACGATTTTTTTACCGGCCAGGCTCATCATGATTCTTTCCTGTTGGGTTTCACCAGAGAGCGGGCATTTTATCACAATCCCTAAAACGGGGTGATGATGTCCTTTATTCACTTTGCGAGGCGTTACGCAAGAACGAAACGTTAGCGTCGAGCCTCGAATTTGCCTGTGGCAGCATAATGGCAAACAGAAGGAGGCCGGGCATGGAAGAGACTGAACTGCTGTTACCGCGTGAAAAAATGCTGCGTCATGGCGTCACATTGTTAAAAGATGACGAGCTGCTGGCGCTCTTTTTACGCACAGGCACGCCGGGAAAAACGGTGTTTACGCTGGCGAAAGAGCTGATAGACCATTTCGGTTCACTGTATGGTTTACTGACCGCCGAACTGGAGGCGTTTACGCACGTTGAGGGGATTGGCGTGGCGAAATATGCCCAGTTGCGGGGCATTGCGGAGCTGGCCCGACGATTTTACAACGTGCGTATGGAGGAAGAAGACCCGATCCTGACCCCTGACATGACCCGCGAATTTCTGCAAAGCCAGCTCTCCGACCTGGAGCGGGAGATCTTCATGGTGATCTTTCTCGACAACAAAAACCGGGTACTGAAACATACCCGCCTTTTTTCGGGAACATTGAGCCACGTTGAGGTGCATCCGCGTGAAATTGTGCGGGAAGCGATAAAAGTGAATGCAGCCGGCGTGATCCTCGCGCATAATCACCCCTCTGGCTGTGCAGAACCAAGCAGAGCTGACAAAGCAATTACCGAACGTATTATCAAATGCTGTCAATTCATGGACATTCGTGTGCTGGACCATCTGATAATTGGCCGCGGAGAGTACATTTCTTTTGCCGAACGTGGCTGGATTTAGGCCTTTTCTCGCGATCCATCGGGATCTTTGTCTGTTCGGGACTTGAGCACACCGCCGAGTCAGCGTATACTACGCCACCTTTGAGAATCTCGGGTTTGGCATTTGGGCCTGGCAATCGAGAGTTCAATAGAACTATGCGATGACCGGGCTGTAAAGCCTGACGAGGCGCCGATACCCCATACGAAGCTCGAGCTAATTTGATTTTTGGAGAATAGACATGTCCCGAGTCTGCCAAGTTACTGGCAAGCGTCCGGTGACCGGTAACAACCGTTCCCACGCACTGAACGCGACTAAACGCCGTTTCCTGCCGAACCTGCACTCTCACCGTTTCTGGGTTGAGAGCGAGAAGCGTTTTGTCACCCTGCGCGTATCTGCTAAAGGTATGCGTGTAATCGATAAGAAAGGCATCGATACAGTTCTGTCCGAACTGCGTGCCCGTGGCGAAAAGTACTAAGTACTTAAAGAGGAAATAAATCATGGCTAAAGGTATTCGCGAGAAAATCAAGCTGGTTTCTTCTGCTGGTACAGGTCACTTCTACACCACCACGAAGAACAAACGTACTAAGCCGGAAAAACTGGAACTGAAAAAATTCGATCCAGTTGTACGCCAGCACGTACTGTACAAAGAAGCTAAAATCAAATAATTTTAGTCTCCTTGTATTGAAAAACCCCGCAACTGCGGGGTTTTTTGCATTCTGCATCTCAACGGAGGAACCATGCCTGAATTACCTGAGGTAGAGACCAGCCGCCGCGGCATTGAGCCTCATCTGGTTGGCGCGACTATTCTTCATGCTGTCGTTCGCAACGGGCGTCTGCGCTGGCCGGTGTCCGATGAGATCCACGCGTTAAGCGACAAACCCGTCCTGAGCGTGCAGCGCCGCGCAAAATATCTGCTGCTGGAACTGCCTGACGGCTGGATCATTATCCATCTGGGGATGTCCGGGAGCCTGCGCATCCTCACCGAAGAACTGCCTGCGGAAAAGCACGACCACGTTGATCTGGTCATGAGTAACGGCAAAGTGCTGCGTTACACCGACCCGCGCCGCTTTGGCGCATGGCTGTGGACAAAAGAGCTGGAAGGGCACAACGTGCTGGCGCATCTCGGACCTGAGCCGCTCTCGGAGGCATTTAACGCGGATTATCTCAAAGAGAAGTGCGCGAAAAAGAAAACCCCGATCAAGCCCTGGCTGATGGATAACAAGCTGGTGGTAGGCGTGGGGAATATCTATGCCAGCGAATCGCTGTTTGCCGCCGGGATCCATCCCGATCGGCTGGCCTCTTCGCTGTCTGCGCAGGAGTGCGAGCTGCTGGTCAGGGTGATAAAAGCGGTACTGCTGCGCTCAATTGAGCAGGGCGGGACAACGCTGAAGGACTTCCTGCAAAGCGACGGGAAGCCGGGCTATTTTGCGCAGGAGTTGCAGGTTTATGGTCGTAAGGGTGAACCGTGCAGAGCCTGCGGAACGCCGATTATTGCCACCAAGCACGCCCAGCGGGCCACGTTCTACTGCCGTCAGTGCCAGAAGTAAGGTTACTTTAGCTTTTCCATCAACGCCTGGTGGACGTTAACCGGCAGGAAGTGGGTAACGTCCCCGTGATGCCGCGCCACCTCTTTCACCAGCGAAGAAGAGATGAAGGACCACTCTTTGGAGGGCATCAGGAATACGCTCTCCAGCTCCGGCATCAGATGGCGGTTCATGTGCGCCAGCTGCATCTCATACTCGAAGTCTGCCACCGCGCGAAGACCGCGGATCAGGATATTAGCCTGCTGGGCACGGGCAAAGTTTGCCATCAAATCGCTGAACCCGACGACTTCAACATTCGGCAGGTGCGCAATCGCATCGATGGCGAGCTGCACGCGTTCGTTCAGGTCGAACATCGGCTTTTTGCTTGGGCTGGCGGCAATGGCCAGAATCACCTTGTCGAACATACTCGCCGCACGGGTGATGATATCAAGATGACCGTTAGTGATCGGATCGAAGGTACCCGGATAAATCGCTTTTGTGCTCATGGCTCACGTTTTCTCTGAGTAGCCGCGGCAGAGCGCCCACAGCTCGGTGTATTTATTGAAAGTATACTGGGCATTCACCACCGCCAGTAACCAGCCCTGCTTACCGTCCAGCACGCCGCCACGCAGCAGCAGCGTTTTCAAAAATGCGCCCAGCGTATGGGTGAAAATGCCGGTCAGCGTGGCCTTCTTGCCGCGCGCATGCCGCTCCTGTGCCCAGGCGGTGGCATAGTTGAGCTGCTTTTGCTGGAAGCTGGCGAAATCGCGGCAGGTCAGATGAAGCAGATCGCCCGTCAGGGGAATGACCTGAGCGTTATCGCAGGCCAGAGACTCATGGACCAGGTTGTCGTTGTACTGATAACGCTCGCGCGGATAGAGGCGCATCACGCGGTCGGGGTACCAGCCGCTGTGGCGCATAAAGCGGCCCAGGAAATAGTTACGACGCGCGATACTGTAGACCGCGCCGGGCTGCGGCGCGGCAAGCACCGTTTGAATGGCCTGTCGGAGTTCCGGGGTGACACGCTCGTCGGTGTCGATCATCAGCACGTAATCGCCCGTGGCGTAACTCTGCGCGCGCTGACGCTGAATACCGTAGCCCTGCCAGTCGGTGTTGGTAAAGACGTTTGCACCCGCTGCACGGGCAACCTCCACCGTGTTGTCCGTACTTCCGGAGTCGAGAATGACGATCTCATCAGCCCAGGCAACAGAGGCCAGGCAATCCGGAAGCAGGTCGGCGGCGTTTTTGGCGATCATCACGACCGACAGACGCGTTGACATTAGTGGCTCCGCTGCGGCAGATAAGGTTGCAGAAGTTGCAGCAGACGGGTCAGTGCGCCCTGGTTCTGATGCAGAACTTCAACGGCATGACGACCGTACCACAGACGGTAATCTTCATCAGTCAGAAGGGTAGAGACCTCTTTGACCACCGAATCCGCGTCGGTCACGGTAATTAAACCATCGGCCTGCTGCAATTTTGCGCAGATGTCTTTGAAGTTAAACGTGTGTGGCCCCATCAGCACAGGAATGGCATGGGCTGCCGGCTCCAGCGGATTATGACCACCGCGCTCCACCAGGCTGCCACCGACAAAGGCGAGGTCTGCAATGCCGTAGAGCAACATCAGTTCGCCCATCGTATCGCCAATCACCACCTGCGTACTGCCAGAGGGGATTTCGCCGCTGCTGCGCAGTGTGAAGCTGAAACCGCCTTTTTGCACCATCTCGCGGGCATCTTTGAAACGCTCCGGGTGGCGAGGAACCAGAATCAGCAGTAAATCAGGGAATTTTTCCAGCAGCTGGCGGTGAGCCTGAAGAATAATGGCTTCTTCGCCGTCATGGGTGCTGGTAGCGATCCAGACCTGGCGACGCGGCGCCCACTGACGACGCAGCGTTACCGCACGGGCGGCGAGTTCAGGGGTGACGGAAATATCGAACTTAAGGCTACCCGTGACCGCAAGCTGGTTGCGCTTCAGGCCGAGGGCGATAAAGCGCGCGGCATCTTCTTCGTTCTGCGCGGCGATCAGCGTGATTTTGCTGAGCAGGCGACGCATAAATTTACCCAGCTTGCCATATCCTTTCGCCGAGCGTTCCGACAGACGCGCGTTGGCGATAACCAAAGGAATTTTACGGGCATGCAGGGCGGAAATCATATTCGGCCACAGTTCGGTTTCCATGACGATCACCAGTTTAGGGCGAACGGTATTCAGGAAACGGTTCATGGCGCAGGGAAGATCGTACGGCAGGTAGACGTGATGCACGTCTTTACCGAAGGCAGACATCACGCGCTCTGAGCCGGTTGGCGTCATCGTGGTGACGGTGATGGGCAGTGACGGATAACGGTGGCGCAGGGCACGTACCAGCGGAATGGCGGCCAGCGTTTCCCCGACTGACACGGAATGCAGCAGAATACCGTCCGGCGCCACTTTATTGCGGCAGTAGCCATAACGTTCGGCCCAGCGTTTACGGTACGCAGGCGCTTTACGGCTACGAAGCAACAGTCGCAGCCACACCAGTGGCTGAATGATGTAGAGCAGGGCGGTATACAACAATTCCAAGCGATTATCCGTTTTTTAGTTTCGGCCGGGAAATTCTAAGCATTTAAGCGTGCTAAAGCTATCTCTTATGCCAGATACCGTTTTAAACGGAAGTAACGTCGGCCCAGACGCCAGCGCAAACGCGGGCTTTTGGCGCTTTTCCAGATGAGCTTCCAGATCCCGGTGTCGAAGAACTCTTTGATAATCATTGATTTCTTCGTCTCATCCTTCATGTTGTCGAAGGTATGAATAATGCCCAGACCCTCTTTGGCGATTTGCCAGTGGCAGGCGGGGATATTTTTCACTTTATCCGGGTAACGCTGGTTTATGGCATCAAGCATCTTCAGGATCTTCATGTAATGACGCGCTGAGCGAATCAGCGTGTCGTCATTATCCGGGGTGTGCGATACCGAGGCGGAGTGAATGTAGTAGTTGTAAAAGCGTTCGCTGGTGTACTGAACGCGTTCCGCGGCAAGCAGCACCTCGGTAGTCCACGGGATATCCTGATGACGCAGGCCAGGCTCGAAACGGAAGCCGTGCTGACGAATAAAATCGTGACGATAGATATTCAGCCAGGTCACATGCAGGAACTTACGTGAATCCAGCGCCTTTTTTAACCATGCCGCGCCATTCATGACGCCCGTAGAGGCGAGCTTATCTTCAGGGAAGATAGGGCGGGACGGTTTTTTGTTATTTTCCCAGACGTAGTTGCCGTTACAGGTGGCGACATCCAGATTCTGCGTGACGGCCATATCCAGCAAACGCTGGTACATGCCGGGTTTGAAGACATCATCAATATCCGGGAAAGAGAGATATTGGCCGGTCGCAACGGCCAGGCCGGTATTACGCGCGATGGACACGCCCTGATTAGGTTGTTCAATTACCTGCATCTGCGGCAGCTTTTCGCGCCATTTTTCGACAATCTGCATCGAACGGTCAGTGGAGCCGTCATTCACGATGATGACTTCCATACTGTCGATATGTTGATTTACAAGGCAGGTAAAGAACTGATCAAGAAAGGCTTTACCGTTATAAACGGCAACCACCACGCTTAATAAAGGCGCTGAATTTTGCATATGAAACCTGATTATTTTTGGTTGTCGACCAAAGCAATGTATTGCTGGCAAATGGCGTTGATACCGAACGATGCGATCGTGTCGCGATCAACAACCGGCGGAGAGGCATACAGTTCTGCCAGTGTTTTCGCCAGTGATTCGTCGGTTAACGCTGTCAGACCACGCGCCAGGGGGCCAGTAAGGATCTCAGCAGGGCCGCCAGGGCAGTTTGTACTCACCGGTGGGGTCTGACAGATAATGGACTCTACCAGTACATTACCAAAACCTTCGCAGTCGGAACTTAATACTAAAAGGCGTGCCCCTTTGATCCACGGGTAGGGATTGGTTTCGAACGGGCGGAAGACGATCTTGTTTTCAATTCCCAGCTTAGCGGCAAGCTGTTTGAGCTGGTCTATTTTCGCGTCGGAACCTTTACCCATCAACACCAGCGATGCGTCGATTTTGCTCAGCGCGAATGCTCGCAGCAGCCGGTCGTGACGTTTGTGTTCATGAAAACGGCCAACGTGGATGATGTAATCCTGCCCCTGCATCTCAAAGGGCGCTTCCGCCAGACGCTGAATGTCAGGGATATCAAACGGGTTATGGATAACCGCTTTGCGCCGCAGGGGGATAGCGAGCACTTCAGAGAGATCGTGCAGCACGGCGCCGGAAACCGCCACCACGTTGCGGTTTTCATAGGTATGACGAATTTTATAATGCTTAAACCAGCGAGAAAGCCCGCTGCGATGGCGTAAATAGGAGAAGGAGAACATCCCGTGTACGCAGAACCAGACCTTATCCCGATCCAGCACGCGGCTGTGCGCCACGATACGGTCGGTTTTATGCAGATGCGAGAAGACGACGTCAAATTTACCGTTGCGTTCTGCCTGCTCGATGGCGCGATCCAACAAACGTGCGCGACGCGGGATCTCGGTCAGCTTCCGCCAGGGTTTTTTACAGCTATCCTGCACCACCTGAAAATCGATGCCTTCCGGAATGGCGTAGTCGCACACCTTCCGCAAGGAGAAAAGGGTGACCTGATGCCCCAGTTCTGTCAGTCCGCTGGAGAGGGTGAGAACCGTTTTTTCGGCTCCTCCACCGGGTAAACCATCAATAATCATTAGGATGCGCATTATTAATCCAGTAATTTTTGATAAAGCGAAATAAGCTGACTTGATAGTTTTTCAGGGGTTGCTTCTCTGACGCGTTCACGCGCCGCAAGCCCCATATTGTTATTTTTTTCCAGTGAAGGGATCGACATGACGGCCTCCTTCAATGTGCGGATATCAAGTGCATCACAGTAAAACCCGTTCTGGCCTTGCTCAATAAATTCTGAACCACCGCAACTCTCTGACGTAATGACGGGCAATCCACAGGCCATTGCTTCAAGTATGACGTTAGGGAAAGGATCATACAGCGTCGGCAGCAGTAAACCATCAGAAAGCTGATAAAATGGCAGTGTCTCTTTTTGCATCCCCAGGAAACGGATTTGCCCCTCACAGCCTAATGAACGGGCGAGGTCGCGATAACGGTTCTCCGCTTTATCCTGACCGACCACAACCAGCCACGCCGATGTTCCTGCTATAGCCCGAATAGCGCTTGCCAGCCCCTTACGCTCAAACCCTGAACCCACGAAGCAGAAAATGACGGCATCAGCGGGTAAGCCAAATTGCTGACGCAGGACAGCGCGCTGCATCTCTTCTGCCGGAACGAAGCGGCTGGAATCTATTGAATTATAAATCACATGTATCTTTTTTGCGTCAATATCAAAGTCTTCGACGATTTCGCGTTTGATCATCTCCGCATTACAGATAACGGCTTTCAACTCGGGTGCCTGGTACATTTCACGTTCTGCGCGCATCACGTAGCGGTGATAGCGATCGTGCATAAGCAGCTTCGCGCGCCAGGCGGGGAGAATACGCGTACGCTGTAGCAGCCAGCGTCGATGTACACCATCCCCGGCGCGGTAAATATCGCAGCCCGGAATACGTTCGTGGCTCTGGACGATATCAAACTGCTGTTGATGCCACAGCGCGCGCGCGGCGTGTGCAAAGCCGCGCTCACGGCTGATGCGGCCCCACTTTCGTGGATCGCAAATATGAATATGCCAGTCGTCCTGCTTTTCGCCCTGCCATTCGCGAGTGATGACGTTAAGCTCCAGATTCTGGTTGCTCAACGCGGTAAGTGCCCTGGAGACAAAACGTTCTGCCCCCCCATCCGGACGATATTTTTGGCGCACAATGGCCAGACGATGAAGCCTCATTGCAGGTATCTCCTTGCGGCGGAGACGACGGCATCAACGGGAATGGCGTCGAGATAACGTTCCGTCGTTTTTGTATCAATGGCGTCAGGGTTGGGAAGCGGGCCGTAGTCACCAGCCCAGATAACCTCGCCGTTAACCTGCCATGGCGACCAGAACGTCAATTTTGACGGGCCAAACAGCGCCACGCAGGGCGTCTGAAGGGCGGCGGCCATGTGCATGGGTACGGAGTCAACGCCGATGAACAGGCAGGCGTGATCGATAAGCGAAGCCAGCTGGCGCAGCGTTAACTGCCCTGCCAGCGATACCACTCCCGTTTGCGGGGCGGCGGCAAGAATGCGGTCAATCATCGCCAGCTCTTTCTTGTCCGGTCCCGCCGTCAGGACGATGGTATGGCCGTCCTGCTGCAACGCGGCGATAGTTTGCGCCATTTTGCCTTCATCCCAGCACTTAAAGAACCAGCGTGAAGTGGGTTGAATAACAATGTAGCGTTCTCCCACGCCCTTTTGCGTCAGCTTTTGGTGAGCGTGGTGCCAGTCATCCGCGCTGTAAGCCATGGTCACGGTAGGGTTGGCCGTAACCGGCAGCGCTGACAGTATGGAGAGATTTTGTTCAACGGTGTGGAGTGACTGATGACCGGCGACTGAGACCCGTTCATTGTGACAAAAACGCCAGAATGCATTATTGCGCTTGTTAAAGGCGAACCCGAGCCGAACCGGTGCGCCGGTGAAGCGGGTGACAATCGCACTGCGCCACTGATCGGCCAGATTGATCACCAGATGATAATGCTGAGCGCGTAAAGCACGAAGCAGCTGCCACTCTTTTTGCAGGTGCTTCAGCGTCCCCAGCTGCTTCCATTTTCGATCGATACCATAGATCGTCCCGATTGCCGGATGCGCGGCGAGCATGTCTCGCGTCTCTTCATAAAGAAGCACGTCGATTCGGGCTTCAGGCCATTTCTGACGTAATGAATTGATGACGGGGGTGGTGAGTAACATGTCACCATGATGGCGAAGTTTAATCAGTAAAATGCGCAAATCAGGCGTGTCAGGTAAGTTATTCATCATCATCTTATCGGCGTTGTACTATTGGCAATTCTAATAGACCTGGTAACGACTTGCACTCTTTCTCCATAATGTCAGGAATTTCCCGGGAAGGGTTTACTCCTGCTTTCGGGCGTGCGTAACATAGCGCTAACTATTTTGTCTTGCGGACTCATTATGAAAAAACCAGCGTTTATCATCACGATCGATACCGAAGGGGATAATCTCTGGCAGAACCACCGGGTGATCAAAACGGAAAACGCGCGCTACCTGGCGCGGTTTCAGGCACTTTGTGAACGTTTCGGCTTTAAGCCCGTCTGGTTGACCAACTACGAGATGGCCGTCGAACCGGTGTTCATTGAGTTCGCGAAAGAGGTCATCGCCCGCGGTCAGGGTGAGGTGGGAATGCATCTCCATGCCTGGAACAGTCCTCCGGAGCACGATCTGACCGGTGATGACTGGCGCTGGCAGCCTTATCTGATTGAGTTCTCAGACGAGATCATGCGTGAGAAAGTGCTGTTCATGACCCGCTTACTGGAAGAGACTTTCCAGACAAAAATGCTCAGCCATCGCGCCGGGCGCTGGGCTTTCGACAGTCGTTACGCCCAGTTGCTGATTGAACTGGGTTATCAGGTAGATTGTTCCGTTACGCCGCGCGTGAACTGGCGCAACGCGAAAGGCGCTCCACAGGGTAATGGCGGAACGAATTACCAGCATTTTCCCGACCGCGCCTACTTTTTGGACGTCGACGACATTTCCCGGCCGGGAAACAGCCCTCTCCTCGAAGTGCCGATGAGCATCCAGTATAAACACCCGGCATGGCTGAATTCCCTGAAGCAGGGTTATGATCGTTTGCGTGGTAAATACCGTTCTCCGTCAGTTAACTGGTTACGCCCGTCCGGAGGAAATGCGGCGGAGATGATTAAGGTGGCGCAGCAGTGCCTGGCTCAGGGGAATGACTACGTGGAGTTCATGCTGCATTCGTCGGAATTTATGCCTGGCGGCAGCCCTACTTTTAAAGACGAGGCCGCGATTGAGGGGCTGTATCAGGATCTGGAGCAGCTCTTTACCTGGTTATCAGATAAGACCGTGGGGATGACGCTGGCGGAGTTTTACCAGTACAAAAAATAATTATGCCCGCCAGGCGGGCATAGTTGTCATTGCTGCTTTGTTTGTGAGAAAGGTGTACTTAACGCAAACAAAATCATAAAGAAGATTAAGGCTTCTGAACTGAGCAGTATCACATCCGTCAGTCCATACAAAAGCAAAAGAAGCATCGACGTTAGCAGCAGTGCGTTTCTGTTTCGTAGGGCATACACAATCATCGACACAAAGAAAAAGAGCATTACCGCCACGCCGGGGATCCCCTGCAAGGAGTATTTCTCAATAAATTCATTATGCAGGTGGACTTTGATGTATTCCAGCGCACTGCCAAGGTGTGGATGTCCGTCTTTAATATAGTGTCGGGTCCATACTTCACGCTCTTCGAGTGACTGTCCTAACGGATGTGCAAGTCCATTCTGAATACCCACCGTCCACATGGAGAAACGAGCGCCGAGTGACGTGCGGTCAATACCTTGCTGATAACGTTCAACTTCACGCTGGGTTTGTTGAATTTTCGGCGAAATTAATGGCTTGTAGCTAACGATTACCACGCCTGCGACAATGCATAAAAAGATGAGGGCGGATTTAAGGTGGATCCGTCTGAAATGATACAGCGTGAGCACAATCGCCAGAAGAAGATATAAACCCATCGCAGCGCGTGTACCCGTCAACAGTATGACGAAGTAAGAGAGTAAGATAGTAAAACCCGCGACAACATACAGCTTCACGTTTCGCTGAAGGTAAAGACTGTATACGAAAGCCAGTGACAGGACAGAATAAACATAGGCCGAAACGGTGGCGCGGTTAATTGCCATCTCAACGCGAGTCATACCTTGTGAGGCCTGCCATAAGCCATATCCTGTGGCGAGCACAAACCCTAAGGCCGTTGCGAAAAAGAAAAATTTTTTGAAGGTGTCTTTATCGATGTAAAACTTAAAGCGATCAATATAGAAAATCAGGATGCTCGCTAAAATTAACTTTTTGCTGGCACCGAGATAGTCGCTGTAAAGGTTAAGACCCTCGTTATGATACTCATAGAGGAAATACCAGCCGAGGTTAAGTATCCCAATCAGCAGAATGGGCAGCGCTATAGTAAAAGGTCGCAGAGTGATTTTTTTATATTCGAAAGCCAGACCAATAATACTGACGTAAATAGCAATATAGAAAAACTCTCTTTGCTTCCCTGAACTGACTAATGCCAGCATCAACGAGATAAGGCTCAAAGCGATTGTCAGTTGATAGAGCCGTGGTTTTATTTTTTCCATAACGCCTCAATAACCCTTTTTTTATAGCTAAAACGAACATCGGTGGACAGGAAAAAAGACAATGTATACATGGCCTTTACGCGTTGTTTCACGAGTTGCAATTGTTGGTCTGTAAGACAGGACCGGTGGTTGCTGTAAATATCAAACCAGTGGCAATTGACGAGGTGTTTGAAGCTGGACGGAAATGTGCTTTCCATCTGTAATGTGCATTCGACAAGCGTCGAAATTTTGCTGGCGTCCAGACTGCTCGACAAACTGTCGCGACGCTTGATGTAATAATAATGCCCCTGGCGTTGATAGACTATTTTGCTCGATTGCATCAGCATTCCAGGGAAGACAGCGAAATCCTCATAACATAACATCGGAGGAATGGGGTTATTCTCGTACAGGCTACGATGAATAAACTGGCCAATGAGATGTGCCTGAAAGTCTTTATGGCGTAAGAAACGCGCGACTGCTTCATTCTGTGACAAGGGCACAGGGTTAAATCCCTGCCAGTCTGAAGTTATTTTCCTGGGATCGCGAATCTCAAGCAAACGTGTCAGTAACATATCCGGACGTTGCGCTTTCAGGAAGGTAATTGCGTCCCTGAGGCTGCCCGGCTTTAAGCAATCGTCACTGTCGAGCATCGTAATATACTCACCCGAGGCCAGTGCGACAGCACTGTTTCGTACCCGGCCGACGTTACGAAAGTTCACAGTACGGGTTATGGCCTGCGGAAATTCAGGCAACCACTCATCAATTATTGCCTGCGTGGCATCCTCAGAACTGTCATTAAAAATAATAATTTCAGTGTCTTGATCGGTTGCTGCCAGCAGGCTCGAAAGCGTGGCGTGCAGCGTAGCTTCAGCGTTATGCGCAGCAATAATGACGCTTAAAAAAGCCATAAAAATTAGTTTCCTTGAGCGTCGGGAGCGCTAGCCAGTGAGCGGGCTTTTGGTAATGTACGGATAAACTGCTGAAGATCGTGTAACGCGGAGTCAGTGACAGAGAAAAGTGCTTCCCGTTCTTGCGGGAAGTAATAGCGCGTTTCAAACACATAAGAACAAATATTGTCGTCATTCCCGATCAGCATCACATTGCCAAGCGGACGTTGTTCATAGTGGCAACACGGCCCAAACAGCAGGACCACCGGCACGCCGACGGCGTCTGCGATGTAGACATTGCCCGAGTCAGACGCGATATAGCAGTCCATCTTAGAAATGGCCCAGGGAAGCTCTTCGAGCGAAAGTTTGCCAATCAGATTGATGAAGTTGGGAATTTCACCATAAAGGCGGGTGATATCGTCCATCCACGACTGTTCGTTTGGCGCGCCGAAGACATAAAACTCGCAGGGTAAATCGGCGAGGCGATCCACAATTTGCTTCCAGATAACCGGCGGGACGGTTTTCGCTTTATTGCCTGCCGCAATACTGATGCCGATGCGGATAACGTCTGGTTTATCAAGAATGGCCGGCCAGGTCGTTGGTTTGAAGAGTGGCTTTGTGGCGTGCTTGGGAGAGTCTTGCCACGTGAGCGAGCGGTCGGCCAGTTTCAGGTAGTTCGTCACCGAAAGCGTTTTTTTGCCATGCTCAACGGTACCGTCGGCCGCGAGATAGAAAATCCCGTGATACCACCTGCGCGTGTAGATGCTTAAAAATTGTTTGTTTTTGGCATTGCAGACGGCGGCAAAAAAGAGGTTCACGCTGTTGGGCTGAAGCAGGTAGACGTTGTCGTAGCGGTTCATGATCCTGCACGCGAAGCAGAGCTTACGCCACAGGTTGCGCTTATGCTGCTCGATAAAATAGATCTGTTCGATAGTCTCATCATGCTTCGCCAGCGCGCCAACGCTGCGACTGATCAACACATCGCTTTTTTGCAGATATGCCAGAAGAGGCGTCGCATTAATAAAGTCACCGATTTTAGCTGTCTGAATGACAAGGTTCTTGCCCGTGTCTTTTCGAAACAGCTTCCGGAGGAGTTTCACCGGAAAGAGTAAAATCAGCAGAAATACATAACTCATGGGTTAAATATCCCTGTTGGAAAGCCGATGGCTGCCCTGTAAAAATGAAAAAATAGCATCTGCGCTAATATCCTTCGTTTGTTGCGTAGGGCTGACCATCTGATGCTGGTTTTTACCGTAACCCCCGATCAACCCCGGATCGGTCGGGCCGAAAATTGTGATATTAGGCCGATCCAGTGCGGCGGTTAAATGACTTAACCCTGTATCCACAGACACGACGGCGTTAGCGCCCGCCAGCTGTGCGGCAACTTGTGCCAGCGTGAGCTTGGGTAACACCTCGACGTGGGAAAAGCCTGCTGCCAGACGCTCCGCACGCTGCCGCTCATGTTCTGCACCCCACGGGAGTTTAATATGGATACCGCAAGGTTGCATTAGTTCAATCAGTCTTCTCCAGTGCGTTTCCGGCCAGTGCTTATCGTCGCGCGTTGTGGCATGCAGGAAGACCAGATACGGCTCGATATCCTTCTCCGCTTCGCGCAGAAAATGCTGTGCGATGGCGTAGTCACCCTGACTGTCGGGTTTCGCATAGCCGAGACTCTTTGCGAACAGCTCGCGGGTTCGTTCCACGGCGTGCTGCTGTTTTGCGATATGGTGGCGACGGTTATAGAACAGGCTCGCCAGCGGTTCGCGGGCGGTGTGCCAGTCCATGCCGTGCTTTACGCCATGCGCCAGACGCGTGACCAGCGCGGCGCTTTTGACCAGCCCCTGGGCGTCTATGATTGCGTCGTAACGCTGGGCCTGCACCGCCTCGCGGAAGGCCTTGCGCTCGGCTTTAATCGGTGCGGAGAACCACGCTTTGCGCCAGCGGCGGATGGCCACCGGGATCACGCGATCAACGGCTTCATGCCAGGTGGGGATCTGCGCGAAGCCTTCTTCCACCACCCAGTCAAAACGGATGCCGGGGATGGCCCGCATGGCGTCCGTCAGCGACGGGAGCGTATGCAGAACATCACCCATTGAGGAGGTTTTAACGATCAATACCCGCATCCGTTATCCTTCTTCGCTCAACAGCAGTGCGTTGAGTTCGTCGAGAACACGCTGCGGGTTAATGTCGATCAGGCTCTGATGATAGCCTTCTGCGGCGTCGCCTTTGCGAACCTTGTGGTAGCCGGTGATCAAACGGATAACGCGCGCTTTGTGCGACAGCGGCGGCGTGAAGTCCGGGCTGCTCGGGCCATACAGCGCGACCAGCGGACGGTCCAGCGCGGCAGCGACGTGCATTAAACCGGAGTCGTTCGTTACCACGGCTTTACAGGCAGCAATCAGGATAACCGCCTGTTCGAGCTGCGTTTCCCCGGCCAGATTGCGGCACCATGCCTGTTGCTCGTTGCTCAGCGTGGCGAGAATTTCGTTGCCCGCCTCATGATCCTTCGCCGAGCCAAACAGCACAATCTGATAGCCTTCGTCGATCAGCTGCTTCGCCAGCTCTGCGTAGTGATAGTGCGGCCAGCGTTTTGCCGGGCCAAACTCCGCGCCGGGACAGAAACCAATCATCGGGCGTTCAGACGAAATGCCAAATGCGTTGCTGGTGTGGGATTTCTCCCCGTCGCTGACCTGAAGCTGTGGCCACAGCAGCGGCTGCGGCAGATCTTTCGCGCTGCGCATCACGCCTTTGTCGTAGGCCAGCGCCACGTAGCGCTCCACCATTAGCGGCCAGGCCGCTTTATCCAGCACCCGCGCGTCGTTCAGCAGGCCGTAGCGCATTTCACCGCGCCAGCCGGTACGGTGTGGGATGCCCGCAAAGAAAGGCACGAGGGCGGATTTGAAGGAGTTAGGGAGCACGTACGCGCGGTCATAGCGCTTCTCGCGCAGGCTATGGCCGAGTTTACGGCGCTCACCGATTTCCAGCGCCCCGTGGCCGAGCGGCATCGGGATCGCCTCGTTCACTTCCGGCATACGCGATAACAGCGGACGGCACCATGCGGGTGCCATCACGTCGATTATCGCCTGGGGATAACGCGCCTTGAGCGTGCGATAGAGACTTTGCGACATCATCATGTCGCCCACCCATGACGGGCCGATCACCAGAATCTTCATACTTATGCGTCGCGGTTCAGCCAGGCCATATATTCCGTTACGCCTTCGGCAACGGTCTTGAACGGCTTGTCGTAGCCTGCGGCGCGCAGGTTAGTCAGGTCAGCCTGCGTGAACGCCTGATAGCGGCCTTTCAGCTTATCCGGGAACGGAATGTACTCGATGCTGCCTTTTTTATGGTACGCCAGCGTCGCGTCTGCCACCGCCTGGAAGGATTCCGCGCGGCCGGTGCCCAGGTTGAAGATGCCGGACACGCCGTTTTCCCAGAACCACAGGTTCACGGCTGCCACGTCGCCTACATAGACGAAGTCGCGCTTGAAGCCGTCGCTGCCTTCGAACAGTTTCGGACTTTCGCCGTTATTGAGCTGGGTGTTCAGGTGGAACGCCACGCTCGCCATGCTGCCTTTGTGCCCTTCGCGCGGCCCGTAGACGTTGAAGTAGCGGAAGCCGACAATCTGTGAATTCGCTTCTGGCAGGATCTGACGCACGTATTCATCAAACAGGAATTTGGAGTAGCCGTAAACGTTCAGCGGCTGCTCATATTCGCGAGATTCGATGAAGTCAGAGGTACGGCCGCCATAGGTTGCCGCAGAGGAGGCGTACAGGAACGGGATTTCACGCTCCAGGCAGTAGTGCAGGATCTCTTTAGAGTACTGATAGTTGTTGTCCATCATGTACTTGCCGTCCCACTCGGTGGTGGAAGAGCACGCACCTTCGTGGAAGATGGCTTCGATCTCGCCGAACTCTTCACCCGCCATAATCTGGATAAGGAAGTCTTCTTTATCCATGTAGTCAGCGATGTTCAGATCCACCAGGTTAACGAACTTGGTGCCGTCTTTCAGGTTGTCCACCACCAGGATGTCGGTGATGCCTTTGTCATTGAGGGCCTTGATAATGTTGCTGCCGATAAAGCCCGCGCCGCCGGTAACGATGATCATAACTGTAACCTTTGAAGTGTGGAGCCCGGGGACAATCCCGGACGCTAATATTCATATCATATCATTAGTATGGCGACCCTTCAGCCATTCACCGATATGCAGCAGGGTTACACGTGATTTATGCTGCAAAAACGAGAAGAGATACTGCGTCATCTCGTCATGAACTATAGGTTTGGGTAATATGTGCCGAAATTTGCCGAGTCTGGAGAATTGCAATGCGTGGTGATTTTTACAAACAGTTAAACAGCGACCTCGACACCGCACGTGCGGAAGGGTTGTTCAAAGAAGAGCGTATTATCACGTCTGCCCAGCAGGCGGACATCACCG
This sequence comes from Enterobacter hormaechei ATCC 49162, assembly GCF_001875655.1. Taxonomy (NCBI): domain Bacteria; kingdom Pseudomonadati; phylum Pseudomonadota; class Gammaproteobacteria; order Enterobacterales; family Enterobacteriaceae; genus Enterobacter; species Enterobacter hormaechei. The sequence goes on along the minus strand of NZ_MKEQ01000001.1, from coordinate 2,764,952 downwards.
TTGCCGACGGCAGCCATGTGATCAACTTTTGCGCGAACAACTACTTAGGTCTTGCGAATCACCCTGAGCTGATTGCCGCGGCGAAAAATGGCATGGACACCCACGGTTTCGGCATGGCCTCCGTACGTTTTATCTGCGGTACGCAGGACAGCCACAAGCAGCTTGAGCAAAAGCTGGCGAGCTTCCTGGGAATGGAAGACGCGATTCTGTACTCCTCCTGCTTCGACGCCAACGGCGGTCTGTTTGAGACCCTGCTCGGCGCAGAAGATGCGATTATCTCCGACGCCCTGAACCACGCCTCCATCATCGACGGTGTACGCCTGTGCAAAGCGAAGCGTTTCCGCTACGCCAACAACGACATGGTTGAGCTGGAGGCCCGTCTGAAAGAGGCCCGTGAAGCTGGTGCCCGCCACGTATTGATCGCCACCGACGGCGTGTTCTCCATGGACGGCGTGATCGCCAACCTGAAGGGCGTGTGCGACCTGGCGGATAAATACGACGCGCTGGTGATGGTGGATGACTCTCACGCGGTCGGATTTGTCGGTGAAAATGGTCGTGGCTCCCACGAATACTGCGACGTAATGGGCCGCGTGGATATCATCACCGGTACGCTGGGCAAAGCGCTCGGCGGCGCGTCCGGCGGCTATACCGCTGCGCGAAAAGAGGTGGTCGAGTGGCTGCGTCAGCGCTCCCGTCCGTATCTGTTCTCCAACTCCCTGGCGCCGGCGATTGTGGCCGCCTCCATTAAAGTGCTGGAGATGGTGGAATCCGGTGCTGAGCTGCGCGACCGCCTGTGGGCTAACGCCCGCCTGTTCCGTGAAAAAATGAGTGCCGCAGGGTTCACCCTGGCCGGTGCTGACCACGCGATCATTCCGGTGATGCTGGGCGACGCGGTTGTCGCGCAGAAATTTGCTCGTGAGCTTCAGAAAGAAGGGATTTACGTAACCGGGTTCTTCTTCCCGGTAGTACCAAAAGGTCAGGCGCGTATCCGCACCCAGATGTCTGCGGCGCATTCGCCTGAACAAATTGAGCGTGCGGTGGAAGCCTTTACCCGCATCGGCAAACAGCTGGGCGTAATTGCCTGAGGACGTGTGATGAAAGCGTTATCCAAACTGAAAGCGGAAGAAGGGATTTGGATGACCGACGTGCCGGAGCCGGAAGTCGGTCATAACGATCTGCTGATCAAAATTCGTAAAACCGCCATCTGCGGTACTGACGTTCACATCTACAACTGGGACCAGTGGTCGCAGAAAACCATTCCGGTGCCGATGGTTGTCGGCCACGAATACGTTGGCGAAGTGGTCGGTATCGGCCAGGAAGTAAAAGGCTTCAGCATTGGCGATCGCGTCTCCGGCGAAGGCCATATTACCTGCGGTCACTGCCGTAACTGCCGCGGTGGGCGTACGCACCTGTGCCGTAACACCGTTGGCGTGGGCGTAAACCGTCCGGGCTGCTTCGCAGAGTACCTGGTGATCCCGGCGTTTAACGCCTTCAAAATCCCGGACAATATCTCTGACGATCTGGCCTCCATCTTCGACCCGTTCGGCAATGCGGTACACACCGCGCTCTCCTTCGACCTGGTGGGTGAAGACGTGCTGGTCTCCGGCGCAGGCCCAATCGGTATTATGGCGGCAGCCGTAGCGAAGCACGTGGGGGCGCGCAACGTCGTGATCACCGACGTGAACGAATACCGCCTGTCGCTGGCGCGTAAGATGGGCGTCACCCGCGCGGTGGATGTCTCGAAAGAGAGCCTGACCGACGTGATGGAAGAGCTGGGCATGACCGAGGGCTTTGACGTGGGTCTGGAGATGTCCGGCGCGCCACCGGCGTTCCGCACTATGCTCGACACCATGAACCACGGTGGCCGTATCGCGATGCTGGGTATTCCGCCGTCAGATATGTCCATCGACTGGAACAAAGTTATCTTCAAGGGGCTGTTCATCAAGGGCATCTATGGCCGCGAGATGTTCGAAACCTGGTACAAGATGGCAGCGCTGATCCAGTCCGGCCTGGATCTGTCCCCGATTATTACTCACCGTTTCTCCATCGATGAGTTCCAGCAGGGCTTCGACGCAATGCGTTCCGGCCAGTCAGGGAAAGTGATCCTGAGCTGGGATAAGTAATCAAAAAGGGGCCAGCGGCCCCTTTTTTACTGATTCTTTTTCTCTTCGTCCGTCAGGTAACGCACTTTGCGGGTATAATCCTGACCTTTGAACAGCAGCTTATTATCCGGTGATTCAAGATACTTCTGCCATTCTGACAGAGGGAAACCGCCGTGCGCGCCAATCACCTCTTTCGGCACAACGGCTTCCTGACCGCCGATCTTCTTGGAGACCGGCCAGTTCATCCAGTCGCCCAGGTTAACCGTTTTTAGATCCAGCATGTCCAGCAGCGCAGCGAGCGGCAGCTGATCGGTCGGCGGCTGCGTATCGTCCATCAGCTCCCAGGTATCCTGGAACAGCGTCAGCCACAGCGGGCAGATACGGCGCCAGGTCTTTTTGGTCGCCGCAAGAAACGCGCCGTTAACGTGATCAACCAGATACGGGCGCACCGTTTCTTTGTAATACGCCGGCACTTTCTCCGCTGGCGCGCCGTCCAGCTTGGCAATCATTTTGCCCTGACGGAAGCTGGAGTAGATGTGCATATCCGCCATGTTGATCTCTGGCATTTTAAGCAGGTTGAGATCGGAGTCGATCATCAGCACACCTTCACCGCGCGCCTGCAACGGAGCGTTAAGCTTCACCAGACGACTGAGGTAGATCTGCTTATAGCGATAATTCTCTTCGCGTACGGGAAGGGTGAGCGTGACCACGCGGGTTTTTGGCGGTAGCTCGCCGAAAGCGGATTCAGGCTGATCGCTGACAATAACAATCTCGCTGACGTCGGTGGCATAACGCTCTGCAAAGGTCGCAGACAATAACGCCTCTTCGACGAAATCCGCGCCCGTACACGGGATCACAATGGAATCAACCGCAACGAGATCGCGCGTGGCCGGAAGGGAAGCGTACGGAATGTTATGTCGCCCGGTGATGTGGCGGTAGCGAGCATTCAGAAATTTAAACATGTTCTTCTCGTTTGGTTATTGCGCGCCAAGAACGGCCTCGACACCGTTAACATAGCTTTCAATGGCATACACGTTGCAGACATTCTGATGCGCAGCCGCGGCGAGCCGGGCACGCAGAGCAGGATCCTGCCAGATATTATCCAGATGTTGAGCAAGTTGCGACACATCGCTCCAGGGGAATAACAGCCCGGTCGACTCGTGGTCGATCAATTCTGCCGTGCCGGTCACTTTTGAACCAATGACGGGGATGTTCAGCAGCATCGCTTCCAGTACGACGCGGGGCAGACCTTCGCTCTGCGAGGCCAGAATAAACGCGTCAAAGGTGGCGAGATAGTCAAAAGGCGTATTCTGGAAACCGGTAAAAATCACGTGTTCAGCAATACCCAGCGCGTCAGCCTGTGCCGCCAGCGCGCCGCGTTCAGCCCCTTCACCGACCAGCACCATTTTCCATTTTGCCTGCGGGTGCCTCTGGCTGAACTGGGCCAGCGCCTCCAGCGTGTGGTGGTTGGCCTTGCGAGGAATTAACGAGCCAATACTGCCGAACACAAACGTGTCGTCATCAATGTGCAGCCGCTGGCGCATTGCGCGTCGATCGGGCAAAGGCTGGTGGATGTCGATGGCATTGTTGACCGTGGTACACAGCTCTGGCCGGACGCCATGCTGAAGGAGCACGCGCTCAACGCCGTGCGAGACAGCGATGATTTTTGTGGCATGGGCATTCACCAGCTTCACCAGCGGCGGGGTCAGCACCGGTTCAATGCGGCAGTGCTGGATGATCCGCGCATGCAGGTTTGCGCCCGCCAGATAACCCTCTTCGTTAGAGCCTGGCTGGTTGTTCATGTACAGCGTATCGAAACCACCTTCTCTGAAAATGGTCTCGATCTTGCTGACGTTGGGGCGAATGCGCCACAGCGAATCAATATGGCGCGTAAACGCTTTCCGGGCGCTGCGCGAGAAAAACAGCAGGCTGCGGCCCAGCTCTTTGGCAATTTTCGCCCATGCGGGCTGCTTATGCTGAGGAATGACAATTAAGGGGATGCCAATGCCGTTCAACACCTGGCCGATGGTTTGTCCTTCCGCCCGGCTATAGTCCCTGTAAAAACAACAGGTAATATCGAACTTCTCGCGGTTAATGCGCTTCAGAAGTTCGAGCATGCTGTTGGTACCTCCTCCCCACTCTTTACCGGTATCGAGGAGCAGAATTTTGTGTCGTTGCGGCATCTTTCTACCTTAATCGCCTGTCACTGGGATTGGCTCGCTGCTGATTTCTTTCCCCAGCCCTGCCACTGATGCTGGAAGTATTGCACCAGTGTACTCTGGCTTACGCTTTCGCTGATAACCGTAAAGAAGCGGGTTGCATGCACCGGTTCAGGTGGCTGTTTCAGCGTACAGTTCTTCACGCCGCGGAATGGATTACGCGGCTGCGTTGCCGGTGGTTGCGCACTACCCGGACGAGACGTATCTACCTGAGGCTCATTGAGCAGATCGCTCGGACGTACCAGCGTGATATCGGCGGGTAAGCCCGGCAACATTTGCTGCAAGACGCGAACGGTAGACGGATGCGGGTGCCCGATGGCAATCGCCGAACCGTTACGGCGCGCCAGCTGTACCGCGCGGTTGAACTGCACGCGGATATCCGCTTCGTTCTGGGAGTCGTCCAGGAAGACTTTGCGCTTGATGACTTTCACACCCGTCCCCTGAGCGGCACGCATCGCCTGGCTGTTGCCGATGGTCATGCTGTCGAGGAAATAGAGATTGTAACGCTCCAGCGCCTGCATCACTTTCAGCATACCGTACAGGCTGGAGGTCATCGCGCTGCCCATATGGTTATTCAGCCCCACGGCATACGGCACTTTATTGTACGCATCGCGGATAATGCGATCGATCTCGTCGCTGCTCATGTCCGGGCGCAGGGTATCTTTTTCCAGCGGCTGCTTGCTGAGGGGGGCCATCGGCAGATGGATGAGGACCTGATGGCCGCTATTGTGAGCTTTGGTCGCCATTTCATGCGCATGAGGCGCATTAGGCAGGACGGCGACAGAGATGGCTGATGGCATCGCCAGCACCTGATTTTCATAGTGTGGTCGATAACCGAAGTCATCTATCACAATCGCGAGTTTGCCTGCATAAACCGGTGCAGCCAGCGCCATTGCGCTGACCACGAAAAAAACAATTCGACGAAATTGAAGCAAAACTTATCTTCCCAACCACGGCTGTGGATTGACCGCCTGACCCTGACGACGAATTTCGAAATAGAGTGACGGGCGGCCCTGACCGCCACTGCTGCCCACAAGGGCAATGGGTTGACCCGCGCGCACCTGAGTGCCGACGCTGACCAGCGCGCTCTGGTTGTAGCCGTAGAGACTCATGTCGCCTTTACCGTGTTCAACCACCACCACAAGCCCGTACCCCTGTAGCCAGTCGGCCAGGATCACGCGGCCATCGGCGATGGCTTTCACTTCGCTACCTTCAGACGCACCGATCACGATCCCCTTCCAACGTAGCTCACCCTGCAACTGTTCGCCATAGCGATGCAGGATCGTACCGCGAACAGGCCAGTAAGCCTGACCACGTGGGGAGCCGAGGCCGCCGGTACGTGACATCAGGGAACGTTCATTTTCAGTCGGTTTGTAGGTGGTGCCTTTCCGGGAAGCTTCCTGCTGCTTATTACGCACCGCCTGCGCTTCGCGCGCTTCTTTTTCGGCGCGCGCTTTGGCCGCGGCTTCTGCCCGGGCAATGCTGTTTCGCAGTCTGGATTCGTTGGCACGCATTTCGCTCAGCTGGCTTTGTCCTGCCTGGATAGAGGACTCCAGCCCGGCGAGCGTCTTCTTACGCTCATTGCGCGCCTGCTCAAGCTTTTCCTGCTGCGCCTGCTGATCGTAGAGTAGCGTTTGCTGCTGGCTCTGTTTCTCTTCCAGCGCGGCTTTTTGCGTGGTGACTTCTTCGCGCGTCTGTTTCAGCTGCGCAATGGTCTCCTGGCGGGCCTGGTTAAGATAGCCAAAATAGGCCTGCAAACGCTGACCACGCTGGCTCTCTTCCCCGCTGAGGATCAGCTGAAGCCCGGTGTGCTCGCCCTGGCGGAAAGCGGCATCAAGCTGTGCCGCGAGGTTGCGCTCCTGGGCGTCGCGCTGACGCTCCAGTTTCGCAATCGATGCGTTCATTTCATCGATTTGCTTATTGAGCTGGGCAAGGGTGTTTTGGGTTTCACGCAGCTTCCGCGCAGCGGCGGAGATGGCCTCTTCCTGCTTTTTAAGCTGGGCGAGCAGGGTGGCGCGCTGCTGTTGCTGCTGACGTACCGCACGCTCTTTGGCGGCGATATCGGCCTGAATGGATTTAAGCTGATCGCGGTCATCCGCGTGGGCGGATGCGGCGCACAGCAATACGCCAGCGCTGAGTGCGCTGGCGTAAAACAGAGGTCTGACTGATAGCCGAAGCGGCTTCACGACCCATGTGATTGAAAAAATCGCCTTTCCCCTCATGGGGAGCGATTATTCCACGATGAACAGCGGCTTACCAGTCATCTCTTCAGGGATCGGCATGCCCATCAGCGACAACATGGTTGGCGCGATGTCGGAAAGCTTGCCACCTTCCACTGCTTTCACTGATTTATCACCCACATAAATCAGTGGAACGGGCAGGTTGGTATGAGCGGTATGCGCCTGACCGGTTGCCGGGTCACGCATCTGTTCTGCGTTACCGTGGTCGGCGGTGATCAGCAGCTGGCCGCCCACGGATTCAACCGCTTTCGCCACCTGCTCTACGCAGTGGTCCAGCGCTTCAACCGCTTTAACGGCTGCTTCCATCACGCCGGTGTGACCCACCATGTCGCCATTCGGGTAGTTACAGATGATGGTGTCATATTTACCGCTTTCGATCGCAGCCACCAGTTTTTCGGTCAGCTCCGCAGAGCTCATCTCTGGCTGGAGATCGTAAGTGGCGACTTTCGGTGAGTTAATCAGGATGCGGTCTTCGCCTTTGAACGGATCTTCTACGCCACCGTTAAAGAAGAAGGTCACGTGCGCATACTTTTCAGTTTCGGAGATGCGCAGCTGGGTTTTATCGTTTTTCGCCATCCACTCGCCGAAGGTATTTTCCAGGGAAGCAGGTGGATAAGCGCATGGCGCGTTGATATCCGCTGCATATTCGGTCAACTGGATGAAATCGATCTTCACCACTTTTTTACGGGCGAAACCGTCGAAATCGCTGTTAACGAAGGCGCGGGTGATTTCGCGCGCGCGGTCAGCACGGAAGTTCATGAAGATCAGCGCATCGCCATCTTCCATGGCGGCATCGGCCTGGCCTTCAGCGCGGATCACGGTTGCTTTGACAAATTCGTCGTTTTCATCACGCGCGTATGCCGCTTCGAGGGCTTCAACGGCGGTCGCGAACTGGAACTCACCTTTTGCCAGGGTCAGCAGATCATAGGCTTGCTCAACGCGATCCCAGCGGTTGTCGCGGTCCATGGCATAGTAACGGCCAATAATGGAGGCCACGCGGCCTTTGCCCAGTGCGGCAAATTTGTCTTCAAACGCTTCCAGAGAACCTTTTGCGCTGCGTGGTGGCGTATCGCGACCATCCAGGAAGGCGTGCAGATAGATTTTTTCCGCACCGCGCTCAGCGGCCAGTTCGACCATCGCCATGATGTGATCTTCGTGGCTGTGAACGCCGCCCGCAGAGAGCAGGCCCATAATGTGAACGGCCTTGCCTGCGGCAACGGCTTTATCAACCGCTCCGGTGAGCGTTGGGTTGGCAAAGAATGTACGTTCTTTGATTTCAACGTCCAGGCGCGTCAGGTCCTGATAAACGATACGGCCCGCGCCCAGGTTAACGTGTCCCACTTCAGAGTTGCCCATCTGACGATCCGGCAGACCCACTTCCAGGCCAGAGGCATCAATCAGGGTGTGGGGACGTTTTGCCCATAGCGCATCCATCACCGGGGTTTTGGCGTTGAAAATGGCGTTATCCTGCTGATCTTCACGGTAGCCATAGCCATCCAGAATCACCAGTACCATAGGTTTTTTAGAAACCGACATTGCGACAACCTCATGCTCAAGAGACAAAAAATTTGCGTAATTTTACTACAGCTGAATCGATAAAATAGCCGCAGAAGATCAAAGAAAGCGTTGGGGCAAGGCAGTTCTCAGGCTATTTTGAGGCTTTTTTTACGTGGCATGCCGCAGAAAATAGATTAGCTTTATGTCGCTGGCTGTATTTGCCACAGCGCACAGGTATACTCCTGTCCTGGTTTTTTTAATCACTTAGTCGGGAGTTGTTACCCCCCATGCAAGAAATTATGCAATTCGTTAGCCGCCACCCGGTTCTGAGCATCGCGTGGATTGGCCTGCTGGTCGCTGTACTGTTCACCACATTTAAGGGACTGACGTCTAAAATTAAGGTGATCACCCGCGGTGAAGCGACACGTCTGATCAACAAAGAGGACGCCGTGGTTGTCGATCTGCGTCAGCGCGACGATTTCCGCAAGGGCCATATTGCAGGTGCTATCAACCTGCTGCCAGCGGAAATCAAAGCGAACAACATTGGTGAGCTGGAGAAGCATAAAGCCCAGCCGATTATTGTTGTTGACGGCACTGGCATGCAGGCGCAGGAATCTGCCAACGCACTGCATAAAGCAGGCTTTGAAAACGTAACGGTGCTGAAAGAAGGCATCTCCGGCTGGAGCGGGGAGAATCTTCCTTTAGTGCGCGGTAAATAAGGAGTTAAGTGATGGCCAATATTGAGATCTACACCAAAGCAACGTGCCCGTTCTGCCACCGAGCGAAAGCGCTGCTGTCCAGCAAAGGCGTAACGTTCAAGGAACTGCCGATCGATGGTGACGCGATTAAACGCGAAGAGATGATCCAACGCAGTGGTCGCACAACGGTTCCACAGATTTTTATTGATGCGCAGCACATTGGCGGCTGTGATGACTTGTATGCGCTCGACGCCCGTGGTGGACTCGATCCGCTGCTGAGCTAGAGACTTAGGACAATTAAAAAGGGTTTTTCCATGTCAGAACAAAACAACACCGAGATGACTTTCCAGATCCAGCGCATCTACACCAAAGATGTCTCTTTCGAAGCGCCAAATGCGCCGCACGTTTTCCAGAAAGACTGGCAGCCAGAGGTTAAACTTGATCTGGATACCGCATCCACCCAGCTGGCGGATGACGTGTATGAAGTCGTACTGCGTGTCACCGTGACCGCTTCTCTGGGCGAAGAAACTGCATTCCTGTGCGAAGTCCAGCAGGGCGGCATCTTCTCCATCGGCGGCATCGAAGGCAACCAGATGGCGCATTGCCTGGGTGCATACTGCCCGAACATCCTGTTCCCGTATGCGCGTGAATGCATCACCAGCCTGGTTTCTCGCGGTACATTCCCGCAACTGAACCTTGCGCCAGTTAACTTTGATGCGCTGTTCATGAACTATTTACAGCAGCAGGCTGGCGAAGGTGCCGAACAACATCAGGATGCCTGATGAGCACTGTTAATGCGTCAATGACTGTGATCGGTGCCGGCTCATACGGCACCGCTCTTGCCATCACGCTGGCAAGAAATGGTCACGACGTGGTCCTGTGGGGCCACGATCCCAAACATATCGCCACGTTGCAACACGACCGCTGCAACGTGGCGTTTCTCCCGGACGTTCCGTTCCCTGACTCGCTGTATCTGGAAAGCGACCTCGCGACCGCGCTGGCGGCCAGCCGCAATATTCTGATTGTGGTGCCGAGCCATGTGTTTGGCGAAGTTCTGCGTCAGATCAAGCCGCTGATGCGTGCGGATGCGCGTATTGTGTGGGCGACGAAGGGGCTGGAAGCGGAAACCGGACGCCTGTTGCAGGACGTTGCCCGCGAAGCGCTGGGAACGGCGATCCCGCTGGCGGTGATCTCCGGGCCGACCTTTGCCAAAGAGCTGGCGGCGGGCTTGCCGACGGCGATCTCGCTGGCGTCCACCGACCAGGCATTTTCCGACGACCTTCAGCAACTGCTGCACTGTGGCAAAAGCTTCCGCGTGTATAGCAATCCTGATTTTATCGGCGTGCAGTTGGGCGGTGCGGTGAAGAACGTCATTGCCATCGGGGCCGGGATGTCTGACGGCATCGGTTTTGGTGCGAATGCGCGTACTGCGCTGATCACCCGTGGACTGACCGAAATGTCCCGCCTGGGCGAAGCGCTGGGTGCCGATCCGGCCACCTTTATGGGAATGGCTGGGCTGGGCGACCTGGTGCTGACCTGCACCGACAACCAGTCGCGTAACCGCCGCTTTGGCATGATGCTCGGACAGGGCAGCGATGTAAAAAGCGCGCAGGAGAAGATTGGTCAGGTGGTTGAAGGCTATCGCAATACCAAAGAAGTTCGCGAATTGGCGCACCGTTTCGGTGTCGAAATGCCAATAACCGAGGAAATTTATCAGGTATTGTATTGCGGAAAAAATGCGCGCGAGGCAGCATTGACCTTATTAGGTCGTGCGCGCAAGGACGAGCGCAGCAGCAATTAGCCGGGAAGTATCATCACCTGAATGACCCAGCCAGCGCAGAACTGGCTGGTCATTAACTATCGTCTGGAGCAAGCAATGCCGTGTGAAGAACTGGATATCGTCTGGAATAATATTAAAGCCGAAGCCCGAGCGTTGGCCGACTGTGAGCCTATGCTGGCCAGTTTCTATCACGCGACGCTACTCAAGCACGAAAATCTCGGCAGCGCCCTGAGCTACATGCTCGCCAATAAACTGGCTTCCCCTATCATGCCTGCTATCGCCATTCGCGAAGTGGTAGAAGAGGCCTACGCCGCCGATCCGGAAATGATTGCGTCTGCCGCCTGCGACATTCAGGCCGTGCGCACCCGTGACCCGGCGGTGGATAAATACTCCACACCGCTGCTGTATCTCAAAGGATTCCACGCTTTACAGGCGTACCGCATCGGTCACTGGTTATGGAATGAGGGACGCCGCGCGCTGGCCATCTTCCTGCAAAACCAGGTTTCCATGTCCTTCCAGGTCGATATTCACCCGGCGGCGAAAATTGGCCGCGGGATCATGCTCGATCACGCCACCGGCATTGTCGTCGGTGAAACGGCGGTGATTGAAGATGATGTGTCGATCCTGCAATCCGTTACGCTGGGCGGTACCGGTAAAACCAGCGGCGATCGCCATCCGAAAATTCGTGAAGGGGTGATGATTGGCGCAGGCGCTAAAATCCTTGGCAATATTGAAGTTGGCCGCGGCGCGAAGATTGGCGCGGGGTCGGTTGTCCTCCAGCCAGTACCGCCGCACACCACCGCCGCTGGCGTCCCGGCGCGCATCGTCGGTAAGCCAGACAGCGATAAACCGTCGATGGATATGGATCAGCACTTCAACGGTATTCATCACACCTTCGAATACGGCGACGGCATCTGAATGCTGGTCCACTGAAATAAAAAAAGCCCGGTGAGTTAACGCACCGGGCTTTTGATTAGTTGCGGTATAACACTTTGATAATGTGATAACCGAACTGCGTATGCAGTGGGCCGGTTGGCTCCAGCACCGGGCAGGAGAAGACCACTTTATCAAACGCCGGGACCATCTGGCCCTGGCGGAACTCACCTAAGTCACCGCCGCGTTTGCCTGACGGGCAAATCGAGTGTTTCTTCGCCAGTTTGCCGAAGTCGGCGCCGTTTTTAATCTGTTCGAGCAGATCCTGTGCCAGTTTCTCTTCTTTAACAAGGATATGCAGTGCTGCTGCTGTTTTTGCCATGATCGTGCCTTGAGTCGACTAGTTTACGATCGGTATACTACCACGCGTTTTTCCTCCTCTCCCGACTTTCATTGAGTGATCATTTATGCGTTTAAACCCCGGACAACAACAAGCTGTCGAATTCGTCACCGGACCCTGCCTGGTGCTGGCGGGAGCGGGATCCGGTAAAACACGCGTGATCACCAATAAAATTGCTCACTTAATTCGGGGTTGTGGATACCAGGCACGCCATATCGCGGCGGTCACCTTTACCAACAAAGCGGCGCGTGAGATGAAAGAGCGCGTCGGCCAGACGCTGGGCCGTAAAGAGGCGCGCGGGCTGATGATCTCCACTTTCCACACGCTGGGCCTGGATATCATCAAGCGCGAATACGCGGCGCTGGGCATGAAGTCCAACTTTTCTCTCTTCGATGACACCGATCAGGTGGCGCTGCTTAAAGAGCTGACGGAGGGGCTGATCGAAGATGACAAAGTGCTGCTGCAACAGCTGATCTCGACGATCTCGAACTGGAAAAACGATCTGATGACGCCAGCCCAGGCAGCGGCAAGTGCCAAAGGCGAGCGCGATCGCATCTTTGCTCATTGCTACGGTCTGTACGACGCGCATATGAAAGCCTGCAACGTACTGGATTTCGACGATCTGATCCTGCTGCCGACGCTGCTGCTTCAGCGGAATGAAGAGGTGCGCGAGCGCTGGCAGAACAAAATTCGCTACCTGCTGGTGGATGAATATCAGGATACCAACACCAGCCAGTACGAGCTGGTGAAGCTGCTGGTAGGACAGCGTGCACGCTTTACCGTCGTAGGCGATGACGATCAGTCGATTTACTCCTGGCGTGGCGCACGTCCGCAAAACCTGGTGCAGCTGAGCAAAGATTTCCCGGCGTTGCAGGTCATTAAACTGGAGCAAAACTACCGTTCTTCCGGGCGTATCCTGAAGGCGGCGAACATCCTGATTGCCAATAACCCACACGTCTTTGAGAAGCGTCTGTTCTCTGAACTGGGTTACGGTACCGAACTGAAAGTGCTTAGCGCCAACAACGAAGAGCACGAAGCGGAGCGCGTAACGGGTGAGCTGATTGCCCATCACTTCGTCAACAAAACCGAATACAAGGATTACGCGATCCTCTACCGCGGTAACCACCAGTCGCGCGTCTTTGAAAAGATGCTGATGCAGAACCGCATTCCCTACAAAATCTCCGGCGGTACGTCGTTCTTTTCGCGTCCGGAAATTAAGGATCTGCTGGCCTATCTGCGCGTGCTGACCAACCCGGATGACGACAGCGCGTTTCTGCGCATTGTGAACACGCCGAAACGCGAGATTGGCTCTGCAACGCTGCAAAAGCTGGGCGAGTGGGCGATGACCCGCAACAAAAGCCTGTTCACTGCCAGCTTCGATATGGGGCTGAGCCAGACTCTGACCGGTCGCGGCTATGACGCCTTAACCCGCTTCACCCACTGGCTGGGTGAAGTGCAGCGTCTGGCTGAGCGCGAGCCTGTGGCGGCAGTGCGCGATCTGATCCACGGCATTGACTACGAATCCTGGCTCTATGAAACCTCTGCCAGCCCGAAAGCGGCAGAGATGCGCATGAAAAACGTTAACCAGCTTTTCAGCTGGATGACCGAAATGCTTGAAGGTTCTGAGATTGACGAGCCAATGACCCTGACGCAGGTCGTCACCCGCTTCACGCTGCGCGATATGATGGAGCGCGGCGAAAGCGAAGAAGAAGCCGATCAGGTGCAGCTGATGACGCTGCATGCCTCGAAAGGGCTGGAGTTCCCCTATGTCTATCTGGTGGGGATGGAAGAGGGCTTATTGCCACACCAGAGCAGCATTGATGAAGATAACGTCGATGAAGAGCGCCGTCTTGCCTACGTGGGGATCACCCGTGCGCAGAAAGAGCTGACGTTCACGCTGTGCAAAGAGCGCCGTCAGTACGGCGAGCTGGTGCGCCCGGAGCCGAGCCGTTTTCTGCTGGAGTTGCCTCAGGACGATCTTATCTGGGAGCAGGAGCGTAAAGTCATTACCGCTGAAGAGCGCATGCACAAAGGGCAGGCAAACGTGGCAAACATTCGCGCGATGCTGGCAAAGGCCAAAGAGAAGGGATAACGATTTGTAGGCCGGGTAAGGCGAAGCCGCCACCCGGCACGCTTCAAAGGGTCACTTCACCTCAAGTGCCCAGTGCACATAGCTCTGCCACTGGAACTCCTGCTCAACCAGTTCTGCGCCAAGCGGATGATTTTCAAGCCAGTTTTCCGGCAACGTCAGCGTCAGTTTCTCATCGTCTGCCACCAGCGTAATGGCTGGCAGCAAATCATCACGGCGGCGGCTGGCAAACAGGATAGCCAGGCGAAGCAGACGACACAGATGCTCCGCCACCCGCGGCGGCACAGCGTTCTGCTGGTGAAGTGAAGAGAGATCGACGGCGTTGGTCTGATTCAGCAGCAGGGTGGCAAGCAGCTTCTTCTGTGCGGGCGTATAGCCGGGTAAATCAAGATTTCGTACCAGCCAGGCCGCGTGCAGCGGTGCCTGCTTGTACTCCACGCTGAGGCCAATTTCATGTAGCGCACAGGCGCTTAGCAGCAGATCGCGGCTTAACGGTTCAATATCCCAGCTTTTTTTCACCTGATCGGCAAACAGTGAGGCGAGTTGACTCACTCTGTGTGCCTGGTCGGTATCAACAATAAAGCGGCGCTGAACGTTACGCAGCGTACGACTACGGATGTCCTGATCGACCGACTGGTGCAGCATTCCGTAAACCAGACCTTCACGCAGCGCACCGCCTGCCAGGGTCATACACTGGATATTCAGCTCGGTGAAAATGGCGATCAGAATGGCCAGCCCACTTGGGAAAACCAGCGCGCGTTCGAGCGTCAGGCCTTCTATTTCAAGCTCTTCCAGACGACCACACTGAATGGCGCGCTGTTTAAGCTGCTGGAGTTTGGCCAGCGTGATCCGCTCGTCCATCCCCTGCGCCATCATGATCTCCTGCAACGCCTGAACGGTGCCGGACGCCCCGACGCACACTTTCCAGCCGTGATAGCGCAGTTCATCCATGACCGGGCGCAGGACCTCACGTGCCGCGTTTTCCGCCTCGTCAAAATTCTCTTTGGCGAGGTTTCGATCGGTAAAGTAGCGTTCCAGCCAGGTCACGCAGCCCATCGACAGGCTGAAGAGCGATGTCGCCTGCGCGCCTGTGCCTGTGACCAGCTCGGTACTGGCGCCACCAATGTCCACCACCAGACGGCGATCGTCGCCGCCGGTTGTGTGCGCCACGCCCTGATAAATCAGACGCGCTTCTTCTTCACCGCTGATGACCTGCACCGGACAGCCCAGAATTTCCTGCGCTTTGGCAATGAAATCGCCAGCGTTAACCGCCAGACGAAGGGTCGCCGTGGCAACAACGCGAATTTGACTGAGCGGGATATCCTGCAAACGTTCTGCAAACAGGCGCAGACACTGCCAGCCACGTTCCATGGCTTCAGGAGAGAGGTGATTATCGCTGCTCAGGCCCGCCGCGAGGCGGACCTTGCGCTTAATGCGCGTCAGCGTTTGTATGCTTCCCGCCACCTCGCGCACAACCAGCATATGAAAACTGTTCGAACCGAGATCAATTGCCGCATAAAGCGAGGTGGAGCTGAGCATATTTTCTTAACCTGAACGACGACGATTACGCGGTGCACCGCCTGAACGACGCGGGCCATTGCCGGAGCGTGGACGGGTGAGGCGCTTAGGTGGCGGCAGCTCGCTTAACAGCGCGTCCGGATTGTATTTGCTCTGTGGGATAGAGTGACCGATGTAGGTCTCAATAGCCGGAAGGTTCAGCGCATACTCTTCACACGCAAGGCTGATGGAGTGACCGCTTGCGCCAGCACGACCGGTACGACCGATACGGTGTACATAGTCTTCACAGTCATCTGGCAGGTCATAGTTAAAGACGTGCGTCACGGCTGGAATATGCAGGCCACGGGCCGCCACGTCGGTCGCGACCAGAATATCGAGGTCGCCACGAGTAAATTCGTCGAGAATACGCAGGCGTTTTTTCTGCGCCACGTCGCCGGTCAGCAGGCCCACACGGTGACCATCTGCCGCCAGGTGACCCCAGATATCTTCACAGCGGTGTTTGGTGTTCGCGAAGATGATGGCGCGATCCGGCCACTCCTCTTCGATCAGGGTTTGCAGCAGGCGCATTTTCTCTTCATTTGAAGGATAGAAAAGCTCTTCTTTAATGCGGTGCCCGGTTTTCTGCTCCGGTTCCACTTCCACATATTCGGCGTTGTTCATCTGTTCGAACGCCAGTTCGCGAACGCGATAAGAAAGGGTTGCGGAGAACAGCATATTCAGACGCTGGTTTGCCGCAGGCATACGGCGGAACAGCCAGCGGATGTCTTTAATGAAGCCCAGATCGTACATGCGGTCTGCTTCATCCAGCACCACGACCTGGATTGCGCCGAGGTTGATATGGTTCTGTTTGGCGTAGTCGATAAGACGGCCGGTGGTCCCAATCAGGATATCCACGCCGCTTTCCAGCACTTTCAGCTGTTTATCGTAGCCGTCGCCGCCATAGGCCAGGCCAAGTTTCAGGCCGGTGGCCTGCGCCAGGGGCTCAGCGTCTGCGTGGATCTGTACCGCCAGTTCTCGCGTCGGGGCCATAATTAGCGCGCGCGGCTGGTTAACTTTGCGGTCTGCAATCGCTGGGTGAGAAAGTAAATAATGAAACGTTGACGTTAAAAACGCCATCGTTTTGCCAGTACCGGTTTGCGCCTGCCCTGCAACATCGCGACCGGCCAGCGTCAGCGGCAGGGCGAGAGCCTGAATGGGCGTGCAGTTATGAAACCCCTTAGTTTCAAGGGCTTCGATCACCTTTGGGTGCAGGGCGAAGTCGGAAAACTTCTGTTCTGTTAAATGTGTTTTGCTCATAGTGTGGTAGAATATCAGCTTACTATTGCTTTACGAAAGCGTATCCGGTGAAATAAAGTCAACCTTTAGTTGGTTAATGCGACATCAACACGTCGTTGGTGGAGACAAAACCAACGTACCAGGCTTATTCCTGTGGAGTTATATATGAGCGATAAAATTATTCACCTGACTGACGACAGTTTTGACACGGACGTACTTAAAGCTGACGGGCTGATCCTCGTTGATTTCTGGGCTGAATGGTGTGGTCCTTGCAAAATGATCGCTCCGATTCTGGATGAAATCGCTGACGAATATCAGGGCAAACTGACCGTTGCCAAGCTGAACATCGACCAGAACCCGGGCACCGCGCCAAAATACGGTATCCGTGGCATCCCGACCCTGTTGCTGTTCAAGAACGGTGACGTGGCGGCGACCAAAGTGGGCGCACTGTCCAAAGGTCAACTGAAAGAGTTCCTGGACGCTAACCTGGCGTAAGGTTTCTCAGCTGAGCGTCCAGAGCGCCTAATTAATGGTGAACTCTGGACGCCCGGCTTTAGTCGTGCTAAGTTAGCTATGACTACGTTTTAAACATATCTTGTTGTTTGAATCTTGTTTTACCCGATACTTCCCGTTGTTAACTTAAACAGTGCGTGAAGTTGCTAGATTCCGGGCTTGTCACTCAATCCGTCTTGTCGTTTCAGTTCTGCGTTCTTTCCCTGTGACCAGACAGCGAACAGACATGAGGTGATGGCCGCTAAACAGGCATGGATGACCCTGCCATACCATTCACAACATTAAGTTCGAGAATCACCCCGAGTTTAAGAACCCACACCATTATGAATCTTACCGAATTAAAGAATACGCCGGTTTCTGAGCTGATCACTCTCGGCGAAAATATGGGACTGGAAAACCAGGCTCGTATGCGCAAGCAGGACATCATTTTCGCCATCCTGAAGCAGCACGCTAAGAGTGGCGAAGATATCTTTGGCGACGGTGTGCTGGAGATACTGCAAGACGGATTTGGTTTCCTCCGCTCCGCAGACAGCTCCTACCTCGCCGGCCCTGACGACATCTACGTATCCCCTAGCCAAATCCGCCGTTTCAACCTCCGCACTGGTGACACCATTTCAGGTAAGATTCGTCCTCCAAAAGAGGGTGAACGCTACTTTGCGCTGTTGAAGGTTAACGAAGTTAACTACGACAAACCGGAAAACTCCCGCAATAAGATCCTGTTCGAGAACTTAACGCCGCTGCACGCGAACTCTCGCCTGCGCATGGAGCGTGGTAATGGGTCTACTGAAGACTTAACCGCTCGTGTGCTGGACCTGGCATCGCCAATTGGTCGTGGTCAGCGTGGTCTGATTGTGGCGCCGCCAAAAGCAGGTAAAACCATGCTGCTGCAAAACATTGCGCAGAGCATTGCTTACAATCATCCAGACTGTGTGCTGATGGTGCTGCTGATTGACGAACGTCCGGAAGAAGTGACCGAGATGCAGCGTCTGGTGAAAGGTGAAGTGGTTGCGTCTACCTTTGACGAACCGGCATCTCGCCACGTTCAGGTTGCGGAAATGGTTATCGAGAAGGCGAAGCGCCTGGTTGAGCACAAGAAAGACGTGATCATCCTGCTCGACTCCATTACCCGTCTGGCGCGTGCCTACAACACCGTGGTGCCAGCTTCCGGTAAAGTACTGACCGGTGGTGTGGATGCCAACGCCCTGCATCGTCCGAAACGTTTCTTCGGTGCGGCGCGTAACGTGGAAGAGGGCGGTAGCCTGACCATCATCGCGACGGCGCTGATCGATACCGGCTCCAAAATGGACGAAGTTATCTACGAAGAGTTCAAAGGTACAGGCAACATGGAACTGCACCTTTCTCGTAAGATCGCAGAAAAACGCGTCTTCCCGGCGATCGACTATAACCGTTCCGGTACCCGTAAAGAAGAGCTGCTTACCACTCAGGAAGAGCTTCAGAAAATGTGGATCCTGCGCAAAATCATCCATCCAATGGGCGAAATCGACGCAATGGAATTCCTCATTAACAAACTGGCGATGACCAAAACGAACGACGATTTCTTCGACATGATGAAACGCTCGTAACGCAAATAATCCCAGTCAACGCCACGTTTTTACGTGGCGTTTTTTATTTATGGACTATACGCTATTACCACACACTCCCAATTTTGACCTGTCGGTGCGACAATAAGAAGGTTTGCACAGTCAAAGCAATAATTGATTGAAAAACATACAAAGGGAGTTGTGAGAGGCCGTCTTTAATCCTTCTGAGGCAGGGGGCTTCATGGTTATACTTCCGGGACTAACATTTGTTGAGAGCAATCCATTGTGAATCTACTCACTGCAGTAACTGAGCTGATCAGTATTTTTTTATTCACAACCTGTTTTTTGTTCATTGCGCGCAAGGTAGCAAAAAGAATTGGGTTAGTGGACAAACCGAATTTCCGTAAACGTCATCAGGGGCTTATTCCGCTGGTGGGCGGCATTTCGGTATACGCAGGCATCTGTTTCACATTCGGGATCGCGGATTACTATATCCCCCATGCCGCACTCTATCTGGCGTGTGCCGGTGTGCTGGTACTGGTCGGCGCCCTTGATGATCGTTTTGATATCAGTGTGAAGTTCCGCGCCACGGTACAGGCGGCCATTGGCATCATTATGATGGTGGTAGGCGGCCTCTATCTCAGAAGCCTGGGCTACGTGTTTGGTCCCTGGGAGCTGGTACTTGGGCCATTCGGCTTCTTCCTGACGCTGTTTGCCGTGTGGGCGGCTATCAACGCCTTTAACATGGTTGACGGTATCGACGGTCTGCTCGGCGGGCTGTCCTCTGTTTCGTTTGGCGCAATCGGCATCATTTTATGGTTTGACGGCCAGTACAGCCTGTCAATGTGGTGCTTTGCCATGATTGCAGCCATCCTGCCTTATATCTGCCTTAACCTGGGTGTGTTGGGGCGTCGCTATAAAGTCTTTATGGGCGATGCGGGCAGTACCCTGATTGGCTTTACGGTTATCTGGGTTCTGCTGGAGACCACGCAGGGTAAAACTCACCCTATTAGCCCGGTAACGGCTCTCTGGATTATCGCCATCCCGCTGATGGACATGGTTGCTATTATGTACCGCCGTCTGCGTAAAGGGATGAGCCCGTTCTCTCCCGATCGGCAGCATATTCATCACCTAATCATGCGCGCCGGTTTCACGTCTCGTCAGGCATTTGTGTTGATTACGCTTGCGGCTGCTATTCTGGCTGCGATTGGCGTTGCCGCAGAATACGCACATTTCATTCCTGAATGGGTAATGTTGGTATTATTCTTGCTAGCATTTTTCATGTACGGTTACTGCATCAAGCGTGCATGGAAAGTCGCGCGTTTTATTAAACGCTTAAAACGCAGGATGCGTCGGAACAGTGGCAAAAACACAACATTAACTAAGTAAAACCGGGACTATGATGACTCAACCGTTGGCGGGAGCGAAATCAGTGGGCACTGAGAACGAGCTGGATATTCGTGGTTTGTTTCGAGTGTTATGGCAAGGCAAACTGTGGATTGTGGGGATTGCCCTTGGGTTTGCGCTGTTAGCGCTTGCCTACACCTTCTTTGCAAAACAAGAGTGGAGCGCCACGGCGATCACAGACCGACCAACGGTGAATATGCTTGGGGGCTACTACTCCCAGCAGCAATTCCTGCGTAATCTTGATATCAAGGCCAATCTGGCGACCCCGGATCAGGCCTCGGTGATGGATGAATCCTACAAAGAGTTCGTGATGCAGCTGGCGTCGTGGGATACACGCCGCGATTTCTGGTCTCAGACGGACTACTACAAGCAGCGCATGGTCGGTAACAGCAAAGCGGATGCCGCGCTGCTGGATGATTTAATCAATAACATTCAGTTTATGCCTGGCGATGTGCTCCGTAATGTGAGCGACAGCGTGAAGTTGATTGCGGAAACGGCGCCGGACGCCAATAACCTGTTGCGTCAGTATGTTGCGTTCGCCAGCCAGCGCGCGGCCAGTCACCTGAACGATGAGCTGAAAGGCGCCTGGGCTGCGCGTACTATCCAGATGAAAGCGCAGGTCAAACGTCAGGAAGAGGTCGCTAAGGCCATCTTCGCCCGTCGCGTGCATAATATTGAGCAGGCGCTGAAGATTGCGGAACAGCACAATATTTCCCGTAGCGAAACGGATGTTCCGGCTGACGAACTCCCGGATTCAGAAATGTTCCTCCTTGGTCGTCCGATGCTTCAGGCACGTCTTGAAAATATTCAGGCCGTTGGCCCTGATTTTGACCTCGATTACGACCAAAACCGCGCCATGCTCAACACGCTCAACGTCGGTCCAACGCTGGACCCGCGTTTTCAGACCTATCGTTATTTAAGAACGCCTGAAGAGCCTGTAAAACGCGATAGTCCGCGTCGCGCATTCCTGATGATCATGTGGGGGATTGTGGGCGCACTGACTGGCGCTGGCGTGGCCTTAATGCGTCGCCGCACAAACTAAGAACGCCGTCTACGATGAAGGCTGCGGCCTTCATCGTCTAATCGAAGAGAATCGATGTGAAAGTACTAACCGTATTTGGCACCAGGCCGGAGGCCATCAAGATGGCACCTCTGGTTCATGCGCTGGCCAGAGATCCTGATATTGAAGCGAAAGTGTGCGTAACTGCCCAGCACCGCGAGATGCTCGATCAGGTCTTAACCCTCTTTTCTATCGTCCCGGATTACGATCTCAATATAATGAAACCGGGGCAGGGACTGACGGAAATCACCTGCCGTATTCTGCAAGAATTAAAGCCTATTCTGGAGTCGTTCAAGCCGGATGTGGTGCTGGTACACGGCGACACCACCACCACCGTGGCGACCAGCCTGGCCGCGTTCTATCAGCGTATCCCGGTTGGTCATATTGAAGCGGGTTTGCGTACCGGCAATCTCTATTCTCCCTGGCCGGAAGAGGCCAACCGTACGCTCACCGGTCACCTGGCGATGTACCATTTTGCGCCAACCGAGAACTCACGTCAGAACCTGCTGCGAGAAAATATCAGCGACAGCAAGATTTTCGTCACCGGCAATACGGTCATCGATGCGCTGATTTGGGTGCGTGACCGCGTGCTGGCTAACAGCGAACTTCAGGCAGAACTCGCTGCGCGCTATCCGTTCCTGAACAACGGCAAGAAAACGATTCTGGTAACGGGCCACCGCCGCGAAAGTTTTGGCCGTGGCTTCGAGCAAATCTGCCACGCGCTGGCTGAAATTGCCGCGCAGAACGAAGATGTGCAGATTGTCTATCCGGTGCACCTCAATCCGAACGTCAGCGAACCGGTCAACCGTATCCTCGGCCACGTGGAAAATGTGCTCCTGATTGAGCCGCAGGACTATCTGCCATTTGTCTGGCTGATGAACCACGCCTGGCTGATCCTGACCGATTCTGGCGGCATTCAGGAAGAGGCACCTTCCCTCGGTAAGCCGGTACTGGTGATGCGCGAAACCACCGAACGTCCGGAAGCGGTCACTGCCGGTACCGTACGTCTGGTGGGAACGGATCCGCGTCGTATTGTCGAAGAGGTCACGCGCTTATTGCATGACGATGAAGAGTATCAGGCGATGAGCCGTGCCCATAACCCGTACGGTGACGGGCAGGCTTGTGGTCGTATTTTGCACGCACTTAAACACAATCGGGTAACGCTATGAGTTTTACTACCATCTCTGTCGTGGGTCTTGGCTATATCGGGCTGCCTACTGCGGCGGCCTTTGCCTCTCGTCAAAAGCAGGTCGTTGGCGTAGATATCAACGCGCACGCGGTGGAAACCATCAACCGTGGCGAAATTCATATCGTGGAGCCTGATCTCGATCGCGTGGTGAAAAAGGCGGTGGACGGGGGTTTCCTGCGCGCCAGCACCACGCCGGTAGAGGCCGATGCGTACCTGATTGCGGTGCCAACGCCTTTTAAAGGCGATCATGAGCCTGACATGGTTTACGTCGAGGCGGCGGCAAAATCCATTGCGCCTGTGCTGAAGAAAGGGGCGCTGGTTATCCTCGAGTCCACTTCACCTGTTGGGGCAACCGAGCAGATGGCGCAGTGGCTGGCCGAGGCCCGTCCCGATCTCAGCTTCCCGCAGCAGGCAGGCGAGCAGGCTGATATCAATATCGCCTACTGCCCTGAGCGCGTGCTGCCAGGCCAGGTGATGGTAGAACTGATTAAAAATGACCGCGTGATTGGCGGCATGACCCCAGTCTGCTCCGCGCGCGCCAGCGAGTTGTATAAGATCTTCCTGGAAGGCGAATGCGTGGTGACCAACTCCCGCACCGCCGAGATGTGTAAACTGACGGAAAACAGCTTCCGTGACGTTAACATCGCGTTTGCGAATGAACTGTCACTGATTTGCGCCGATCAGGGGATTAACGTCTGGGAACTGATTCGCCTAGCTAACCGTCACCCGCGCGTAAACATCCTTCAGCCGGGGCCGGGCGTGGGTGGGCACTGTATCGCGGTCGATCCGTGGTTTATCGTGGCGCAAAATCCGGAACAGGCACGCCTGATCCGCACCGCGCGTGAAGTGAACGACCACAAACCGCATTGGGTTATCAATCAGGTCAAAGCGACGGTTGCGGATTGCCTGGCCGCCAGCGGCAAACGCGCCAGTGAGCTGAAAATCGCCTGCTTTGGTCTGGCCTTCAAACCGAATATTGACGATCTGCGCGAAAGCCCGGCGATGGAAATTGCCGAAATGATCGCTACCTGGCACAGCGGTGAAACGCTGGTGGTTGAGCCGAATATTCATGCATTGCCGACAAAACTTGCCGGTCACTGCACCCTTACCGCACTGGATGACGCGCTGGCGACGGCGGATGTGCTGGTGCTGCTGGTGGATCACAATGCGTTTAAAGCGGTCTCCGGTGATGCCGTGCGTCAGCAGTATGTTGTTGATACTAAAGGCGTGTGGCGTTGAGTAACCTCAACGGCGTACTGGAGTCCCTTGAGTGGGAAAGCGCATTCTTTGCGCGTCCCTCAGCGATAGTGCGTCTGCGCGACAATGCGCCAGCGTTGCAGGAAGCAGACTTCAGCGCCTGGCCGCGCATACAGGCTAAGATCCCGGCGGACCGCTCGGATCTCCTGGACGCGCTACAACAGCACGGATTCCGGCTGGTTGAAGGGGAAGTTGATCTCTCCATCACCGTAACCCGGCACGCCTCCCCGGGCGCGGAAAGTGCATCAGAGCAGGATATCCCCGCGCTGCGCAAGATGGCGGCGCTGGCCTTCGCGCAGAGCCGTTTCCGGACGCCCTGGTATGCACCCGATGACAGCGGCCGTTTTTATGCTCAGTGGATTGAGAATGCGGTTAAAGGCACGTTTGACCACGTCTGCCTGGTGTTCCGTGCTGCCGGGGGACAGATTCAGGGTTTTGTTTCGCTTCGCAGGCTCAACGAGCACGAGGCGCGCATTGGCTTATTAGCCGGGCGCGGCATGGGCGAGAAACTCATGCAGGCGGCGCTGCACTGGGCGGAGCAACAAAAGGTATCGACGCTGCGGGTAGCGACCCAGATGGGTAACACCGCTGCGCTTAAACGTTATATTGCGAGTGGTGCCAGCATCGACGCCACCGCCTACTGGTTATACAGGTGACAAGATGATTCCATTTAACGCGCCTCCCGTCGTGGGCACCGAACTTGATTACATGCAGTCTGCTATGGGCAGCGGCAAACTCTGTGGCGACGGTGGTTTTACCCGCCGCTGCCAGCAGTGGATGGAGCAACGTTTTAACAGTGCCAAGGTGCTGCTGACGCCGTCCTGTACCGCATCGCTGGAGATGGCGGCGCTGCTGCTGGATATCCAGCCCGGCGATGAAGTGATCATGCCGAGCTACACCTTCGTCTCTACGGCGAATGCGTTTGTCCTGCGCGGGGCGAAAATCGTGTTTGTGGATATCCGTCCGGATACCATGAACATCGACGAAACGTTGATTGAAGCGGCGATCACCGACAAAACGCGGGCGATTGTGCCGGTGCATTACGCGGGCGTGGCCTGTGAAATGGACACCATCATGGCCATCGCTAATAAGCACAACCTGTTTGTGGTGGAAGACGCCGCGCAGGGCGTGATGTCCACCTACAAAGGACGTGCGCTGGGCACCATCGGCCACATCGGCTGCTTCAGCTTCCATGAAACCAAAAACTACACCGCTGGCGGCGAAGGCGGCGCGACGCTGATTAACGATCGTGCCCTGGTGGAGCGTGCGGAAGTGATCCGTGAAAAAGGGACCAACCGCAGCCAGTTCTTCCGCGGTCAGGTAGATAAGTACACCTGGCGCGATATCGGTTCAAGCTACCTGATGGCGGATTTGCAGGCGGCGTATCTCTGGGCGCAGCTGGAAGCGGCAGAGCGCATCAATCTGCAACGCCTCTCCCTGTGGCAAACCTACTACGACGCGCTGGAGCCGCTGGCAAAAGCCGGACGTATTGAACTGCCGACCCTTCCGGCAGATTGTGTCCACAATGCCCATATGTTCTATATCAAACTGCGCGATAACGACGATCGCAGCAAGCTGATTGCCTGGCTGAAAGAGGCGGAAATTATGGCGGTATTCCACTACATTCCGCTGCACTCCAGCCCGGCTGGCGAAGCCTTCGGGATGTTTGCCGGTGAAGACCGCTACACCACCAAAGAGAGCGAACGTCTGCTTCGCCTGCCCCTGTTCTACAACCTCGCGCCGGTGAACCAGCGTACGGTGATCAATTCGCTTCTGAGTTATTTCGCCTGATATGTCTCTGGCAAAAGCGTCGGTGTGGACGGCAGCGTCCACGCTTGTAAAAATTGGCGCCGGGTTACTGGTCGTCAAGCTGCTGGCCGTCTCATTTGGTCCGTCAGGCGTTGGGCTGGCAGGGAATTTCCGCCAGCTGGTCACGGTGCTTGGCGTGCTGGCGGG
Organism: Enterobacter hormaechei ATCC 49162; assembly: GCF_001875655.1. NCBI lineage: Bacteria > Pseudomonadati > Pseudomonadota > Gammaproteobacteria > Enterobacterales > Enterobacteriaceae > Enterobacter > Enterobacter hormaechei. Next base: position 2,739,338 of record NZ_MKEQ01000001.1, on the reverse strand, counting down.
GGCCGGGATATTCAATGGCGTCACCAAATACGTCGCGCAGCATCATGACGATGCCGAAAAGCTCCGCACGGTGGTGGGTACGTCTTCTGCTATGGTGCTGGGCTTCTCTACGTTGCTGGCCTTCGTCTTTTTGCTGGCGGCGGCACCTGTTAGCCAGGGACTGTTCGGACACACGCACTATCAGGGGCTGGTGCGCCTGGTGGCGCTCGTTCAGATGGGGATCGCCTGGGCGAACCTGCTGCTGGCGTTAATGAAAGGCTTCCGTGATGCCGCGGGGAATGCGCTGGCGCTGATCCTCGGCAGCATTATCGGCGTTATCGCCTATTACGTTTGCTATCGTCTCGGCGGCTATGAAGGCGCGCTGCTGGGGCTGGCGCTGGTGCCTGCACTCGTTGTCATTCCGGCGGCGTTTATGATGATCCGCAGGGGCGATGTTCCGCTGAGTTATCTTAAACCGCAGTGGGACAAGATGCTGGCGGGCCAGCTCGCGAAATTTACGCTGATGGCACTCATTACGTCCATCACCATTCCGGTTGCTTACGTGATGATGCGAAACCTGCTGGCAGCGCATTACAGCTGGGATGAAGTGGGGATTTGGCAGGGCGTGAGCAGCATTTCAGATGCCTACCTCCAATTTATTACGGCTTCCTTTAGCGTCTATTTGCTGCCAACCTTATCGCGCCTGACTTCCAGGCAGGATATTACACGCGAGATTTTTCGCTCCCTGCGTTTTGTGTTGCCGGCGGTTGCGGTTGCCAGCTTTACCGTCTGGTTACTGCGCGATGTCGCTATCTGGCTGCTGTTTTCGGCGAAGTTTACCGCCATGCGCGATCTGTTTGCCTGGCAACTGGTCGGCGATGTGCTGAAAGTGGGGGCATACGTTTTCGGCTATCTGGTGATTGCGAAGGCGTCGCTGCGGTTGTATATCCTGGCAGAGATTAGCCAGTTTGCGCTGCTGACGGCATTTTCTCACTGGCTGATCCCCACCCACGGTGCGCTGGGGGCGGCTCAGGCCTATATGGCAACTTATATCGTTTATTTCGCTGCCTGTTGCGGCGTATTTTTACTTTGGCGTAAACGCGCATGACTGCACTGATACACATACTGGGATCGGATATCCCGCATCATAACCAGACCGTACTGCGGTTTTTCAACGATGAGCTGGCATCCGGTACGCCCGATGCGCGCGAGTTCATGGTCGTTGGACGCGATAACGGCCTGAGCGCGGCGTGTCCGGCATTGCACATCACTTTCTGGCCAGACAAAGCGGCCCTGACCAAAGCCGTTGTCGCGAAAGCCAAAGCGGACCGAAGCCAGCGTTTCTTCTTCCACGGACAGTTCAATACCGGCCTGTGGCTGGCGCTGTTAAGCGGCGGGATAAAACCTTCCCAGTTCAGCTGGCATATCTGGGGAGCGGATCTCTACGAAGTCTCCCGTGGCTGGAAATTTCGTCTTTTCTATCCGCTGCGTCGTCTGGCGCAGGCGCGCGTGGGCTGCGTTTTTGCTACCCGTGGCGATCTCACCTATTTTGCTAAACAGCACCCGAAGGTTCGCGGTGAGCTGCTCTATTTCCCAACCCGTATGGATCCGGCGCTGAACACCCTGGCGAATGACGCGGTTCGTGAGGGCAAACTGACCATCCTGGTGGGAAATTCCGGCGATCGCAGTAACGAGCATGTCGCGGCGCTGCGGGCGGTGCATCAGCAGTTTGGCGACACGGTGAACGTGGTGGTGCCGATGGGCTATCCCGCCAATAACGACGCCTACATCGACGAGGTTCGCCAGCAGGGGCTTGCGCTGTTCAGCGCGGAAAACCTGCACATTCTTAGCGATAAGCTGGAATTTGATGACTATCTCGCGCTGCTGCGAAAATGCGATTTGGGCTATTTCATCTTCGCCCGTCAACAGGGGATTGGTACGCTGTGTCTGCTGATTCAGGCGGGCGTACCGTGCGTGCTCAACCGCGAAAACCCGTTCTGGCAGGACATGGCCGAACAGCATATTCCGGTGCTGTTTACCTCTGACACGCTTAATGTCGAGGTGGTACGGGAAGCGCAGCGTCAGCTCACGCTGGTGGATAAAAATAGCATCGACTTTTTCAGCCCGAACTACCTCACGCCGTGGCACCGCGCGCTGCGTATTGCTTCAGGAGACAACGCATGAGCCAGTTGCAATTTAGCGGCTTGCTGGTGGTCTGGCTGCTGAGCACGCTGTTTATCGCCACGCTCACCTGGTTTGAGTTCCGGCGCGTACGTTTTAACTTCAACGTATTCTTCTCGCTGCTGTTTTTGCTGACCTTTTTCTTTGGCTTCCCGCTGACCAGCATCCTCGTGTTCCGCTTTGATGTTGGCGTCGCTCCGCCGGACATCTTGTTGCAGGCGCTGCTCTCTGCGACCTGCTTCTACGCGGTGTACTACGTCACCTATAAAACGCGCCTGCGCGCGGCGAAAGACACTGCACCCCGCCGTCCGCTGTTTACCATGAACCGGGTAGAAACCCATCTGACGTGGGTGATGCTGATGACCATCGCCCTCGTCAGCGTGGCGATTTTCTTCATGCATAACGGCTTTTTACTCTTTAAGTTGCAGTCCTATAGCCAGATTTTCTCCGCCGAAGTTTCCGGCGTCGCGCTCAAACGTTTCTTCTATTTCTTCATTCCGGCGATGCTGGTGGTCTTCTTCCTGCGTCAGGACAGCAAAGCCTGGCTGTTCTTCCTGGTCAGCACCGTCGCATTTGGCATTCTGACCTACATGATCGTCGGCGGGACCCGCGCCAATATCATTATCGCCTTCGCGATTTTCCTGTTTATCGGCATCATTCGTGGCTGGATCTCACTGTGGATGCTGGCGGCGGCAGGGGTCTTTGGCATCGTGGGGATGTTCTGGCTGGCGCTGAAGCGCTACGGGCTGAACGTGGCCGGTGACGAAGCGTTTTACACCTTCCTGTATCTGACGCGCGATACCTTCTCTCCGTGGGAAAATCTGGCATTACTGCTGCAAAACTACGACAAGATCGAGTTCCAGGGGCTGGCGCCGATTGTTCGCGATTTCTATGTCTTTATACCGACGTGGCTGTGGCCTGATCGTCCCGGCATCGTCCTGAACACGGCGAACTACTTCACCTGGGAAGTGCTGAACAACCATTCGGGTCTGGCGATTTCCCCAACGCTGATTGGCTCGCTGGTGGTGATGGGCGGAACGTGGTTTATCCTGCCTGGCGCGATCGCGGTCGGGCTGATCATAAAATGGTTCGACTGGCTGTACACGCTGGGTAACGAAGAGACCAACCGCTACAAAGCCGCTGTTTTGCACAGTTTCTGTTTTGGTGCCATTTTCAATATGATCGTTCTGGCACGCGAGGGGCTGGATTCGTTTGTCTCACGCGTGGTGTTCTTTATGGTCGTTTTCGGTCTCTGTCTGCTGCTGGCAAAACTGCTGTACTGGTTGTTTGACAGTGCAGGGCTTGTGCACAGACGTGAGCCACAGGGCAGCACATCGCTGTCGCAAGTATGAGTAGGGATTATCATGACGGATACAACTTCAGCCCCGCGTTATGCGCTGCGTGGGCTACAGCTTATTGGCTGGCGTGACATGCAACACGCGCTGGATTTTCTGTTCGCGGACGGGCAGATGAAATCGGGCACGCTGGTGGCCATCAACGCAGAAAAGATGCTGGCGGTTGAAGATAATGCGGAAGTGAAAAGCCTGATTGAGGCCGCGGAGTTTAAATACGCAGACGGTATTAGCGTCGTGCGTTCAATTCGTAAAAAGTTTCCTGACGCTAATGTGTCTCGCGTGGCGGGGGCTGACCTTTGGGAGCGGCTTATGGAACGCGCAGGCGCTGAAGGCACGCCGGTATTTCTGATCGGCGGCAAGCCAGAGGTGCTGGCGCAGACCGAACAAAAGCTGCGTAGCCAGTGGAATGTTAACATCGTGGGCAGTCAGGATGGCTATTTCAGGCCGGAAGATCGCCAGGGGTTATATGAACGCGTGCGCGACAGCGGCGCGAAAATTGTCACTGTCGCCATGGGGTCGCCGCGCCAGGAGATTCTGATGCGGGACTGCCGCCGGGTCAGCCCGGATGCGCTCTATATGGGCGTTGGCGGCACTTACGACGTCTTTACCGGCCACGTTAAGCGTGCGCCCAGGGTCTGGCAAAACCTGGGGCTGGAGTGGCTGTACCGCCTGCTCTCTCAACCGACACGAATCAAACGACAGATTCGTCTGCTGCGCTACCTCGCCTGGCACTACACCGGGAAATTGTAATCAATACGCAGCGCGATCTGCTGTTCGCGCTGCAACGCCCCCTGCAAAACTGCTGACTTTATGTTCAATGCATTCATTTTTTTAATGCATTGTTTGCCATTTGCCAGAATTTAAGAAACCATTCGCTCCGTATTTCAGTACCCCTCAAAAATAATACCCGGCAACAAGTCGGGAAACAGCAAACACAACCGAGGAATTATGGCAGAGAAAAAACCGGAGCTTCAGCGTGGGCTGGAAGCTCGACATATTGAATTGATCGCGCTGGGCGGGACTATCGGCGTTGGCCTGTTTATGGGCTCGGCAAGCACGCTGAAATGGGCGGGGCCTTCCGTCCTGCTGGCGTATATTATCGCCGGACTGTTCGTCTTCTTCATCATGCGCTCCATGGGCGAAATGCTGTTTCTGGAGCCGGTAACAGGCTCTTTCGCCGTCTACGCCCACCGTTATATGAGCCCGTTCTTTGGCTATCTCACGGCCTGGTCGTACTGGTTTATGTGGATGGCCGTCGGAATTTCGGAGATTACCGCCATCGGGGTCTATGTGCAGTTCTGGTTCCCGGAGATGGCCCAGTGGATACCCGCGCTTATCGCCGTAGGGCTGGTGGCGCTGGCGAACCTTGCCGCTGTTCGACTTTACGGTGAAATCGAGTTCTGGTTTGCGATGATCAAAGTCACCACCATTATCGTAATGATTGTTGTGGGTCTGGGTGTCATCTTCTTTGGTTTCGGTAACGGCGGGCACGCGATTGGTTTTGGCAACCTGACCGGGCACGGCGGCTTCTTTGCTGGCGGCTGGAAAGGCTTCCTGACGGCGCTCTGTATTGTTGTCGCCTCCTATCAGGGCGTTGAGCTGATCGGCATTACCGCAGGTGAGGCGAAAAACCCGCAGGTCACGCTGCGTAGCGCGGTAGGCAAGGTGCTGTGGCGTATCCTGATTTTCTATGTGGGCGCTATCTTCGTTATCGTGACCATTTTCCCATGGAACGAGATCGGCACCACCGGCAGCCCGTTTGTCTTAACCTTCGCGAAGATTGGCATCACGGCGGCGGCCGCCATTATCAACTTTGTGGTGCTGACGGCAGCGCTCTCCGGCTGTAACAGCGGGATGTACAGCTGCGGACGCATGCTTTACGCCCTCGCGCAAAACAGACAGTTACCGGCAGTGATGGGAAAAGTCTCCCGCGTGGGTGTGCCGGTGGCGGGCGTGGCGGTGTCAATTGCCATTCTGCTGATCGGCTCTTGCCTGAACTACATCATCCCGAATCCGCAGCGCGTGTTTGTTTATGTCTATAGCGCCAGCGTGCTGCCGGGGATGGTACCGTGGTTTGTGATTTTGATTAGCCAGCTGCGTTTCCGGCAGGCGCACAAAAAAGCGATCGCCAGCCATCCGTTCCGCTCCATTCTGTTCCCGTATGCGAACTATTTGACGATGGCGTTCCTGATTTGCGTATTAATTGGAATGTACTTTAATGAAGATACCCGCATGTCGCTGTTTGTCGGGATGATCTTCCTGGCTGCCGTGACAGCTGCCTATAAACTTTTTGGCCTGGGTCGCCGTGGCTCCGCCCATAAAGTGGAGGAATAAGCGGCAAAATGTGCAAACCATAACCAAACGCGCATTTTTTTCAAAAAAGCACTAGACAGCGGGGGCGGAGGTACGTAATATCCAGCCCCGCAACGGCGCTAAGCGCCCGTAGCTCAGCTGGATAGAGCGCTGCCCTCCGGAGGCAGAGGTCTCAGGTTCGAATCCTGTCGGGCGCGCCATTTTAGTCCCGGCGCTAGAGCTGCGGTGGTCTGAGAAGTAGTCAGAACCGCGTGAAAGAATACAGTGGTGGCTATAGCTCAGTTGGTAGAGCCCTGGATTGTGATTCCAGTTGTCGTGGGTTCGAATCCCATTAGCCACCCCATTATTGAAAGAGTTGTGAATTGCGAAGGTGGCGGAATTGGTAGACGCGCTAGCTTCAGGTGTTAGTGTTCTTACGGACGTGGGGGTTCAAGTCCCCCCCCTCGCACCACGACTTTTAATGAATTGAACTAAAAATTCAAAAAAGCAGTACATCGGCGAGTAGCGCAGCTTGGTAGCGCAACTGGTTTGGGACCAGTGGGTCGGAGGTTCGAATCCTCTCTCGCCGACCAATTTTGAACCCCGCTTCGGCGGGGTTTTTTGTTTTCTGCGCTTTTTCATTCTGTAGCCCTTCCCCGACAACACTCTACATCCTTGTCGCGATTCAGCGACATATAAGTCCATAATATTAAATGATTTATTATTTTATCGCTTAACCTGTCTCCTGGTGACGACAGATCACCGCCTTCAGCGCGATGTTGTATGGCGTAAGACGGCTCTTAACAGCATAATTTCCTTTTATCTTAAAATGTTGCGCGATGTAAAAGTTCTGCGTGTAAACCTGGCACATTACGTGCAATAATATATGTGTAGATGCTCATTCCATCTCTTATGTTCGCCTTAGGCCTCATAAACTCAGGAATGACGCAGAGCCGTTTACGGTGCTTATCGTCCACTGACAGATGTCGCTTCGGCCTCATCAGACACCATGGACACAACGTTGAGTGAAGCACCAAATATGTTGTCTTACAGACCTGTTTTAACGCCTGCTTTTATAGCAGGCGTTTTTTTATGGGCGTAAAAAAGGAGGCCATCTGGCCTCCTGTTAATTACTGCTGCGTTCCGTTATTTTGCAACGTCAATAACAGCCCATCCCGGCGCATGGCTGCGGCCTCTTCCGGCTTGTGCTGCTTGTCCAGCGAATCAGCAAGCCAGGCGTAATCAAATGCGTCCGGGCGTTGCTTCAGCGCGGCGCGGAAGGCGAGACTCGCCTCCTGCCACTCGCCGTGTTTCATCAGAGACTGGCCCAGCGTACTCCACAGCAGTGGACGATCGCCCACGGTTTTGATCTGCTGGCGCAGTGCTTTTTCAATTTGTTCCGGATTGTTGGTTTTCAGACGCGGGATGACCATCACCAGGCGGTCATCATACTGTCGCTTGAGACCGTCGAGGAGGATCTCCTGCGCGGTGTCATGGTCGTCACACTCAATCAGATGTTCTGCCATCGCCACCTGGAGAGGGACCTGCTGGCGCGTTTTGCGGCTCTGGTTTTTCCACCAGGTTTTCAGGCCGTCGCTGCCGAGATCGGCACGCGCCTGATCCATCAGGCCAATCCACGCCAGACGCTGAAGTTCATCACGGTGTTCATCATCGCCCACGTCGGCTTTCGCCATGGAAGGGATAATGTCCAGCAGCGATCCCCATGCTCCGGTGCGGATGTATGCCTGTTCAGCAAGGCGCAGCACTTCCGGATGACGAGGGGTAATTTCCAGCAGACGGTCAACGCCGTGACGTGCCGCATGGTTTTCATTCCGCGCCAGTTGCAGACGAACGCGGGTGATCTCAACCGGAATCGGATCTTTAGTAGAAAGCTCAGACGCGCGTTCAAGATGCTGATTGGCGCGGGCCTCATCGCCTCGCTGTTGCGCCGCCTCAGCGGCCAGCAGGTAGTTAACAACCGGCTGTTCTGCATGGTCGGCATTTTTCGACATCAGCTTTTCAACCTGCTGATAGTCGCCTTCCGCCAGCTTCAGCAGCGCCTGCTCGGTCTGCTTACGGGCGCGACGGCGCTTACGACCAACGAACCAGCCGCGCGTATGTACGCCGGTGCGGAAAATACGACGCAGGAGCCACTCCACGGCCAGCAGGACGACCACACCCAGGATCAGGATAATCACCAGCCCTGTCACGCTGGTTTCGATGTTGTAGTTATCGGTCTGGATCAATACGTAACCCTGGTGACCCGCAAGCATCGGCCCCAGCACAATCCCGGCGATCAGCAGGATGAAGAGTAAGAAGACTTTTAGCATCATTACTCTCCTTGCGGCGCGCTTTCAGGCGCTGGCGCGGCGGCAGGTGCTTCAGCCGGACGCTCTGCCGGAACGCCCGGCTGGGCCAGCAGGTTACGCACGCGCGTCTGCATGATTTTCTCCAGAATCGGCTGGCTTTCCAGCTTGTCCGGCACGTTCATGGTGATGTTTTGCTGGCTCAGCTTGTCGATATCTTCAAGGAACGCGGTCGTGGTTGCGTCATTGGTATCGTAGTAAGCACGTACCCAGGTTGAAACGTTATCCAGCGCCTGTTTGTAGGTCTCTTCCTGGTGACGCGGTACGGCCTGGGCAGCCACCAGCAGGCGGGAGCGAATGTTTTCGCGCAGATAGACGTCCTGGTTCGGCGCCAGCAGCGGCACGGCAGTTTCATCGCGGCGGCGGATGGTAATAAAGCTGTCCATAAAGTTCTGCCAGCTCTTTTGCAGGTTGATACGCCATTCACTCAGGGAGCTGGACAACTCGGTGCCGTCGGAATCCATCGGGGAGTCATCGTCGTTGTTATCGGCCAGCTGAAGGTTATCAATCTGGTTGGAGAGCTGATTCACCTTAAGGATGATACCGTCGTAATCGACCTGAGAAACCGCAGACAGGCTGGCGATATCTTCCGTAATAGCGCGACGAGCATTGATCAGGCTCGGATCGTTCATGTCCGCCAGGCTTGCGTCGGCACTTTTCAGCAGCGCGGCCGCGGTGGTGACATCCTGGTCGCTCCAGAGCTTGCGCCCGGCCAGTTTCACCAGAAAATCGGCCTGTGAGAGCAGCCAGGTTTTGGCATCGGTCCCCGAAATCGTGGCGACTTTCTCCTGCACTTCGCTCAGCTGTTTGGTCAACTCTTCACGTTTGCTGTTCGCGTCGGCGAGAGCGGCGGCCTGCTGTTTAATCACGCCTTCCAGCTCCGCTTTTTGCGTCTCCTGCGCTTTCTGAAGGGCAGTGATTTGGTTAACCAGCGCGTCGCTGGTGGCCGTCTGGTTGGTGCCTTGTTTCTTCACCAGTCCGTAGAGACCCACGCCTGCGGCCAGCGCAATCGCGATGGCAATCACGCTCAGCGTGAGGCTGGTTTTGTTGCTGCCGTTTTTCTTCTCAACGGTTGTGTCTGTCGTCTCTGGCTGTGACGTGGTGTCCACAGTCTCCCTGGTCTCTTCAACCACGGCGGAGGATTTTTCGTGTTCCGTCATTATGGCTTCCCATTTGAGAGTTATTGTAATGCGCGCAGCAGCGCATCGTTGTCGGCGTTATCAGCGATCCGAATATCCTGCCAGCCCAGTTCCCGGGCGTGGTTCGCCAGACGCTCGCTGACGACCAGCAGCCGACAGCGGAGTAACCAGTTTTCGCGATACCAGAGCGGTATCAGCGACCAAAGCTGTTGTAACATTTCACCGCTGGTGACCACCAGCGTATTAATGCCGCGCGCGTGCCAGCGCATGGCCTCTTCCGCACCATCGTAGTGTTTCGCACAGCGCTGATAACACTCCACAAACGTCACGTCAGCGCCGCGTTCCCGCAGCGTTTCGCCCAGCAATTCACGGCCACCGTTGCCGCGCAAAATGAGCGCACGCTTTCCGGCAATAGTTTGTAATTCAGGTAATTGTAGCAAGACTTCGCTGATTTCCCGATCTAACGGGTAACGAACATCGATTCCGCTCGCGGTATGTAAGGCCAGCGCCGTGGTGCGCCCGATGGCGAAATAGCGGGGGGCGTGAGGCCAGGTAACGCCCTGTTGTTGCAGCTGCGCATGGGCAAACTCCACGGCATGCTGCGACAGCGCAAAGAGCAGATCGCCTTCCTGCAAGAGACGCATCTGGTCAGCGAGCGTAGGCAGCTCGCGACCGGGGGAGAATTCAATCAGTGGAAAACTCCAGGCCACCTGCCCCAGTGCGCGCAGACTGCTCACTAACTGCTCTCCTGCGGGAGAAGGGCGGGTGACAAGTATGCTCATGCAGGGGGCTCTCCGTTATAGACCTCGGCCAGAATTTCACGCGCGCCGTTATTCAGCAGCTCTTCCGCCAGCGATACGCCAAGCGCCTCGGCATCTTGCGGCTTGCCGCGACGTTCACCGCGCACCATCTGCGAGCCGTCCGGCGCGCCAACCAGCGCACGCAGCCACAGCTCATCGCCAGTTAATTCAGCATAGCTGCCAATTGGCACCTGACAGCCTCCTTCGAGGCGAGTATTCATCGCACGCTCGGCTTTTACGCGAACGGCGGTATCGTCATGATTCAGCGGTGCCAGCAGTGCCTGAGTGCGCGCATCATCCAGACGACACTCAATGCCAACGGCACCCTGACCGACGGCGGGCAGCGACAGCTCCGGCGGCAACGCCACGCGGATGCGCTCTTCCAGTCCCAGGCGTTTCAGGCCCGCAACCGCAAGAATAATGGCATCGTAATCGCCGTTATCCAGCTTGCCAAGGCGTGTACCGACGTTCCCGCGCAGCGAACGAATCACCAGATCCGGGCGACGTTCAGCCAGCTGACACTGGCGGCGTAAACTGGACGTGCCAACCACGCTGCCTGCTGGCAACGCATCGAGCGAGTCATAGCGATTAGAGACAAACGCATCGCGCGGATCCTCGCGCTCGCAGATGGTCACCAGCCCCAGCCCTTCCGGGAACTCAACGGGCACATCCTTCATCGAATGCACGGCGATATCGGCGCGGTTCTCAAGCAATGCCAGTTCCAGCTCTTTGACAAACAGACCCTTTCCGCCCACTTTGGCCAGCGGCGTATCAAGAATGACATCGCCACGCGTGACCATTGGCACCAGCTCAACGCGCAATCCGGTGTGGCAGGCTTCCAGGCGCTGCTTAACATAATGTGCCTGCCAGAGCGCAAGAGGACTTTGGCGTGTGGCAATTCTCAAAACATTGTCTAACATGCTTGTTACCGTCATTATCAATCGCTAACCATCCTAACATTGTTGACACTCGGATGGCAGTTTTACGGTTGATGAAGCGTGAGAGGGACAGGGCGGCGTACTCGTCAGCCATCGCCGTATTCAGGAATTTACATGTACAGAACGGTGCTACACTTGTATGTAGCGCATCTTTCTTTACGGTCAACCGGCAAGGTGTTAAATTGATCACGTTTTAGACCATTTTTTCGTCTGTACCACCAGAAAAGCAAAAGGCGAAAAAGGGTAACGGTTATCTTTTTGAAATACTGCGGGTCCGCTGCTTTTTGTGTTCTGACTGGCATGCGACACCCGGAAACATCAGGCGATACGTCTTGTACCTCTATATTGAGACTCTGAAACAGAGACTGGATGCCATCAATCAATTGCGTGTCGATCGCGCGCTTGCTGCCATGGGCCCTGCTTTCCAGCAGGTATACAGTCTACTGCCGACATTGTTGCACTATCACCATCCGCTAATGCCGGGTTACCTCGATGGTAACGTTCCCCAGGGCATTTGCCTCTTCACGCCTGATGAAACCCAACAGCATTATCTGACTGAACTTGAACTCTACCGGGGTATGCCGCCGCAGGTCTCGCCGAAAGGTGAGCTGCCGATTACCGGGGTTTACTCGATGGGGAGCACCTCATCGGTAGGGCAGAGCTGTTCTTCTGACCTGGATATCTGGGTCTGCCATCAGTCCTGGCTCGACAATGAAGAGCGCCAGCTGTTGCAGCGTAAATGCAGCCTGCTGGAGAGCTGGGCGGCATCGCTTGGTGTGGAAGTGAGTTTCTTCCTGATTGATGAAAACCGTTTCCGCCATAACGAAAGCGGCAGTCTGGGTGGTGAAGACTGCGGCTCGACTCAGCACATTCTGTTGCTGGATGAGTTTTACCGTACTGCCGTTCGCCTGGCCGGGAAGCGTATTCTGTGGAATATGGTGCCGTGCGATGAAGAAGAGAATTATGACGATTACGTCATGTCGCTTTACTCGCAGGGCGTTCTGACGCCAAACGAGTGGCTGGACCTGGGCGGCTTAAGCTCCCTGTCCGCCGAAGAGTACTTTGGCGCAAGCCTCTGGCAGCTGTACAAGAGCATTGATTCCCCGTACAAAGCGGTGCTGAAAACCCTGCTGCTGGAAGCCTACTCCTGGGAATACCCTACGCCGCGCCTGCTGGCAAAAGATATTAAACAGCGCCTGCACGACGGGGAGATCGTCTCCTACGGGCTTGATGCCTACTGCATGATGCTGGAACGCGTTACCGAATACCTGACAGCCATTGAGGACGCCACGCGTCTTGACCTGGTGCGTCGATGTTTCTATCTCAAAGTCTGTGAAAAACTGAGCCGCGAACGCGCCTGCGTGGGCTGGCGTCGTGAAGTGGTTAGCCAGTTAGTCAAAGAGTGGGGATGGGACGAAGAGCGTCTCGCCATGCTCGACAACCGCGCCAACTGGAAGATCGATCAGGTGCGTGAGGCGCACAACGAGCTGCTCGATGCGATGATGCAGAGCTACCGTAACCTGATCCGCTTTGCGCGTCGTAACAATCTCAGCGTTTCGGCCAGCCCACAGGATATCGGGGTGCTGACCCGTAAACTGTACGCTGCCTTTGAAGCGCTGCCGGGCAAAGTGACCCTGGTGAACCCGCAGATTTCGCCAGACCTGTCTGAACCGAATCTGACCTTTATCTACGTGCCGCCGGGCCGTGCAAACCGCACCGGGTGGTATCTGTACAACCGCGCGCCAAGCATGGATTCGATCATCAGCCATCAGCCGCTGGAATATAACCGCTATCTGAACAAGCTGGTGGCCTGGGCGTGGTTTAACGGTCTTCTTACCTCACGCACCCGGTTGTTTATCAAAGGCAACGAGGTGGTCGATTTAGCCAAGTTGCAGGAGATGGTGGCGGATGTCTCGCACCACTTCCCGCTGCGTCTGCCTGCGCCAACGCCAAAAGCGCTCTACAGCCCGTGTGAGATTCGCCATCTGGCGATCATCGTCAACCTGGAATACGACCCGACGGCGGCCTTCCGCAATCAGGTGGTCCATTTTGACTTCCGCAAGCTGGACGTCTTTAGCTTCGGTGAGCAGCAAAACTGCCTGGTGGGCAGCGTTGACCTGCTGTACCGCAACTCGTGGAACGAAGTGCGTACCCTGCACTTTAACGGCGAGCAGGCGATGATCGAGGCGCTGAAAACGATCCTCGGCAAGATGCACCAGGACGCCGCGCCGCCGGACAGCGTGGAGGTGTTCTGCTACAGCCAGCACCTGCGCGGCCTGATTCGTACCCGCGTGCAGCAGCTGGTGTCTGAGTGCATCGAACTGCGTCTCTCCAGCACCCGTCAGGAAACCGGGCGCTTTAAAGCGCTGCGCGTCTCCGGGCAGACCTGGGGCCTGTTCTTTGAGCGCCTGAATGTGTCGGTACAAAAACTGGAAAACGCCATTGAATTCTACGGCGCGATTTCACACAACAAACTGCATGGCCTGTCCGTTCAGGTGGAAACCAACCACGTCAAACTGCCGCAGGTAGTGGATGGCTTTGCGAGTGAAGGGATTATTCAGTTCTTCTTCGAAGAGTCGGGCGATAACGCCGGGTTTAACATCTACATTCTGGATGAAACTAACCGCGCCGAGGTGTATCACCACTGTGAGGGCAGTAAAGAGGAGCTGGTACGCGACGTCAGCCGCTTCTATTCGTCCTCGCACGATCGCTTTACCTACGGCTCAAGCTTTATCAACTTCAACCTGCCGCAGTTCTACCAGATAGTGAACGTAGATGGGCGAGCGCAGGTGATCCCGTTCCGTACGCAGGCGATTACCCCTGTGGCGCCTGCTAACCAGGATACCGCGCCGCTGTTGCAGCAGTATTTCTCCTGAGGCTTTTCGCCGGGTGGTGCTAACGCTTACCCGGCCTACGGTTAGAGCCGTTGTAGGCCCGGTAAGGCGTAGCCGCCACCGGGCAACGAAACTACCTGAAACTCACTGCCTCGCCCGCCTGCGCCGTCGCCGCCTGCTCCAGCAGATCCCAGAACGTTTCGCCGCTGCGATCGCAGACCCACTCATCACCTTTCAGATCAAAGTGATAACCGCCCTGTTTCGCCGCCAGCCACACCTGGTGAAGCGGCTCCTGACGGTTAATAATAATCTTGCTGCCGTTTTCGAAGCTTAAGGTCAGGATCCCGCCGTTGATTTCACAATCGATATCGCTGTCGCCGTCCCAGTCGTCGATACGCTCTTCGATGGTCATCCACAGGGTATCGGCAAGGCGATGAAATTCACTGTCGTTCATGGTTTTATTCCTGTTTTTCGTGATGGCGGCAGTATAACGCTAAATAATTCCCGTTGCAGGAAAGCGGCAAACTCTTGCTTTTGTGTCTTCTCCTGCGATGATAGAAACAGATTTGAACTTACGGGCAACCTCTACATGAAAAACGTCTTCCGAACGCTTGCCGTTCTTGTCACTCTGTTTAGCCTGACCGGCTGTGGACTGAAGGGACCACTTTACTTCCCGCCAGAGGATAAAAACGCACCACCGCCGACAAAACCGGTGCAAAGTGGTATCGAGTCATCTACGCCGGATACCAACGATCGCGGCAATAACGGCGGCCCGACTCAGGTCAATCTCTGACAATTACGTTCTGTACCCGCGCAATGGAGCAAATGATGCAGTTCTCTAAAATGCATGGCCTTGGCAACGACTTTATGGTCGTCGACGCGGTAACGCAGAATGTCTTTTTCTCCCCGGAACTGATCCGTCGTCTGGCGGATCGACACGTGGGCGTGGGGTTTGACCAGCTACTGGTGGTGGAGCCGCCTTACGATCCTGACCTGGACTTTCACTATCGCATTTTTAACGCCGACGGCAGCGAAGTTTCCCAGTGCGGCAACGGCGCACGCTGTTTTGCCCGCTTTGTTCGGCTGAAAGGGCTGACCAACAAGCGCGATATCCGCGTCAGCACCGCCAATGGCCGGATGGTGCTCAGCGTCACTGACGACGAACTGGTACGCGTGAACATGGGCGAACCGAACTTCGAGCCTTCTGCCGTGCCGTTTCGCGCAAACAAAGCGGAAAAGACCTATATTATGCGTGCCGCCGAGCAGACAGTATTGTGCGGCGTCGTCTCAATGGGAAACCCGCACTGCGTGATTCAGGTGGATGATGTGCAAACCGCGGCGGTCGAAACGCTCGGCCCGGTGCTGGAAAGCCACGAGCGATTCCCGGAGCGGGCGAACATCGGCTTTATGCAGGTGGTGAAGCGTGAACACATTCGCCTGCGGGTGTACGAGCGCGGCGCGGGCGAAACCCAGGCCTGCGGAAGCGGCGCCTGTGCGGCGGTGGCCGTCGGTATCTCGCAGGGGTTACTGGCAGAAGAGGTTCGCGTGGAATTACCGGGCGGGCGTCTCGATATCGCCTGGAAAGGAGCGGGCCATCCACTGTATATGACTGGCCCGGCGACACATGTTTATGACGGGTTTATCCATCTATGAAGCAACCAGGGGAAGAACTGCGGGAAGTCGTAACGGAGCTGGACGACAGCGCTGTTGTGGATTACCTGCTGCACAATCCTGAGTTTTTTATCCGCAATGCACGCGTCGTCGAACGGATGCGCGTGCCGCATCCGGTTCGCGAGACCGTGTCGCTGGTGGAATGGCACATGGCGCGCTCGCGCAACCACATCCATCAGCTCGAAGAGAACATGACGCTGCTGATGGAGCAGGCCAGCAATAACGAAAGCCTGTTCTACCGCCTTCTGCACCTCCAGGCGCGTCTGGCTTCCGCACACAGTCTCGACGAGTTCCTCAACCGCTTCCACCGCTGGGCGCGCGAGCTGGGGCTGGCGGGGGCAACGATCCGTCTGTTCCCTGACCGCTGGCGCATTGGCGCGCCGTCCGGTTTTACCCATCTGGCGCTGAGCCGTCAGGCATTTGAGCCGCTGCGCATTCAGCGTCTGGGCCATGAGCACCACTATCTGGGGCCGCTTAACGGGCCAGAACTGCTGGTGGTGCTGCCGGAAGCCAAAGCGATTGGCTCAGTGGCAATGTCGCTGATGGGGCGCGATGGTGACCTGGGCGTGATGTTATTTACCAGCCGCGACGCGCATCATTACGAACAGGGGCAGGGCACGCAACTGTTGCAGGAGATCGCCCTGATGCTGCCTGAGCTGCTGGAGCGCTGGATTGAACGCGTATGACGGACGGACTGCTCGCCACTGACGTCACCCGTTTTCTGCGCTATCTGGGCGTTGAGCGCCAGCTCAGCCCCATTACGCTACTCAACTATCAGCGTCAGCTTGATGCCATCATGCAAATTGCCGATGAAATCGGCCTGAAAAGCTGGCAACAATGTGACGCTGCTACGGTACGCGGGTTTGTTGTGCGTAGCCGTAAAAAAAATCTCAGCCCGGCGAGCCTGGCGCTCCGGCTTTCTGCGCTGCGCAGTTTCTTCGACTGGCTGGTCAGCCAGGGCAACCTGAAAGCCAACCCGGCAAAAGGTATCGCCACGCCAAAGGCCCCGCGCCATCTGCCGAAAAATATCGACGTCGACGACGTAAACCGCCTGCTGGATATCGATCTTAACGATCCGCTGGCCGTGCGCGACCGCGCAATGCTGGAAGTGATGTACGGTGCCGGGCTGCGTCTGTCTGAACTGGTCAATCTCGACGTAAAACATCTCGACCTGGAAACAGGTGAAGTGTGGGTGATGGGCAAAGGCAGCAAAGAGCGCCGCCTGCCGATTGGCCGCAACGCGGTCTCCTGGATTGAGCACTGGCTGGACCTGCGCGGGCTGTTTGGCACCGACGAGGAGGCGCTGTTTTTATCGAAGCTCGGCAAGCGGATCTCGGCGCGTAACGTGCAGAAACGCTTTGCCGAATGGGGCATTAAACAGGGGCTGAACAGCCACGTTCACCCGCACAAGCTGCGCCACTCCTTTGCGACGCACATGCTGGAATCAAGCGGCGACCTGCGCGGCGTACAGGAGCTACTTGGCCACGCCAATCTGTCGACCACTCAAATTTATACCCACTTAGACTTCCAACACCTTGCCTCGGTGTACGACGCGGCGCATCCACGCGCCAAACGGGGGAAATAATGCGTTTTTACCGCCCACTTGGTCAGATCTCAGCCCTGACGTTTGACCTTGATGACACTCTTTACGACAACCGTCCCGTGATCCTGCGTACCGAGCAGGAGTCGCTGGCGTTTGTGCAGAACTACCATCCTGCGCTGAAAACGATGCAGAACAAAGACTTCCAGAAGCTGCGTCAGTCCCTGCGGGAAACCGAACCGGACATTTATCATGACGTGACCGAATGGCGCCGCCGTGCGGTTGAGCAGGCGATGCGCAATGCTGGCCTTAGCGCGCAGGATGCGGCCACCGGAGCCGAAGCGGCTATGGAAAACTTTGCCAAATGGCGCAGCCGGATCGACGTGCCGCAGGAGACCCACGACACGCTGGCAAAGCTCGCCGAAAAGTGGCCGCTGGTGGCCATCACCAACGGCAACGCCCAGCCTGAACTGTTTGGTCTGGGGAACTATTTTCAGTTCGTATTGCGCGCGGGTCCGCACGGTCGCTCGAAGCCGTTCAACGATATGTACCATCTGGCGGCGGAAAAACTCGATTTGCCGCTCGGTGAGATCCTGCACGTGGGCGACGACCTGACCACGGACGTCGCCGGGGCGATCCGCTGCGGCATGCAGGCCTGCTGGATCAAGCCGGAAAACGCCGATCTGATGATCACCCCGGACAGCCGTCTTCTGCCGCACGTGGAAATTTCACGGTTGGCATCCCTCACGACGCTGATATAATCATCAATTGTTCTGTATAAATTAACAGGGTTTTGGCGAATGGAAACATTTGCCTGCCCGACATGACGTGACGGTGCCAATGGACGTTTCTTACCTGCTCGACAGCCTTAATGATAAACAGCGTGACGCGGTTGCCGCCTCGCGTACAAACCTGCTGGTACTGGCTGGAGCGGGCAGTGGTAAGACGCGCGTGCTCGTTCACCGTATCGCCTGGCTACAGAGCGTGGAGAACTGTTCGCCGTACTCGATTATGGCGGTGACGTTTACCAACAAGGCGGCGGCAGAGATGCGCCACCGTATCGCGCAGCTAATGGGCACCAGCCAGGGTGGCATGTGGGTTGGCACCTTCCATGGCCTGGCGCACCGTCTGCTGCGTGCGCACCATATGGACGCTAACCTGCCGCAGGATTTCCAGATCCTCGACAGCGAAGATCAGCTCCGCCTGCTGAAGCGCCTGATCAAGGCGATGAACCTCGACGAGAAGCAGTGGCCGCCGCGTCAGGCGATGTGGTACATCAACGGTCAGAAAGACGAAGGGCTGCGCCCACATCATATCCAGAGCTTCGGTAATCCAGTCGAACAGACCTGGCAGAACGTCTACAAGGCCTATCAGGAAGCGTGCGATCGCGCCGGTCTGGTGGATTTCGCCGAGCTGCTGCTGCGTGCCCACGAGCTGTGGCTGAACAAACCGCATATCCTGCAACACTACCGTGAACGCTTCACCAACATCCTGGTGGACGAATTCCAGGATACCAACAACATCCAGTACGCGTGGATCCGCCTGCTGGCCGGGGATACCGGCAAGGTGATGATCGTAGGCGATGACGACCAGTCTATCTACGGCTGGCGCGGCGCGCAGGTAGAGAACATCCAGCGCTTCCTCAACGATTTCCCCGGCGCGCAAACCATCCGTCTGGAGCAGAACTACCGCTCAACCAGCAACATTCTGAGCGCGGCCAATGCCCTGATTGAGAACAATAACGGGCGCCTGGGTAAAAAGCTGTGGACCGATGGCGTCGACGGCGAACCGATTTCGATTTACTGCGCCTTCAATGAGCTTGACGAAGCGCGCTTCGTGGTGAACCGCATTAAAACCTGGCAGGAGAACGGCGGCGCGCTGGAGCAGTGCGCCATTCTCTATCGCAGCAACGCCCAGTCGCGTGTGCTGGAAGAGGCGCTGTTGCAGGTGAGCATGCCGTACCGCATTTATGGCGGTATGCGCTTCTTCGAGCGTCAGGAGATCAAAGATGCGCTCTCGTATCTGCGTCTGATTGCCAACCGTAACGACGACGCGGCGTTTGAGCGCGTGGTGAACACGCCGACGCGCGGCATCGGTGACCGTACGCTGGACGTGGTGCGTCAGGCCTCGCGCGATCGTCAGCTCACGTTGTGGCAGGCGTGCCGCGAGCTGTTACAGGAAAAAGCCCTCGCCGGACGCGCCGCCAGCGCGTTGCAGCGCTTCCTGGAGTTAATCGACGCGCTGGCGCAGGAAACGGCCGACATGCCGCTGCACGTCCAGACCGACCGGGTGATCAAAGATTCCGGCCTGCGCACCATGTACGAGCAGGAAAAAGGTGAGAAGGGCCAGACCCGTATTGAGAACTTAGAGGAACTGGTGACGGCAACGCGCCAGTTCAGCTACAACGAAGAAGACGAAGACCTGATGCCGTTGCAGGCATTCCTCTCTCACGCCGCGCTTGAGGCGGGTGAAGGGCAGGCGGACACCTGGCAGGATGCGGTTCAGCTGATGACCCTGCACTCTGCGAAAGGTCTGGAGTTCCCGCAGGTGTTCATCGTCGGGATGGAAGAGGGGATGTTCCCGAGCCAGATGTCGCTGGATGAAGGCGGGCGTCTGGAAGAGGAGCGTCGTCTGGCCTACGTGGGCGTGACCCGTGCGATGCAGAAGCTGACCCTGACCTACGCCGAAACCCGCCGCCTGTACGGGAAAGAGGTGTATCACCGTCCGTCGCGCTTTATCGGTGAACTGCCGGAGGAGTGCGTGGAAGAGGTGCGCCTGCGCGCCAGCATCAGCCGTCCGGTCAGCCATCAGCGTATGGGGTCGCCAATCTCTGAAACCGACACCGGGTACAAGCTGGGCCAGCGCGTGCGCCACTCGAAGTTTGGCGAAGGCACCATCGTGAATCTGGAAGGCAGCGGCGAGCACAGCCGTTTGCAGGTGGCGTTCCAGGGGCAGGGGATTAAATGGCTGGTGGCAGCCTATGCTAAGCTGGAAAGTGTGTAACTTTCAGAAAAATATCACTATTTTGTAATAATCTGCTAGCCTTATACGTTGAAGGTCAATTAATGCCCTTCAGCGTTCCGTTGCGTGTTGACGCCACAGTTATTGCTGGCGTAACATGCGCGCACGATTACGCTAAGAGGACATTCGCCTTGGACACACCCAGTAGATACTGGCTCAATTCCCTGTCATCCAGGAACAACTCCTAAGGCTATCTCCTCTTGCTGATGGCCTTAGTGGTTGTCAGCGACTGCATCATTCCCGTCGCGCTGAGTCAGGCTGTTTAATGGTCTGAAACCCAATTTGTTTCTGTGTGCCCACCGAACTGTCCGATATTTTTTGCATTGGGAGTCCCGGTCATGTTGAGCGCATTTCAACTCGAAAATAACCGACTGACTCGGCTTGAAGCCGAAGAGTCACAGCCCCTCATTGATGCCGTATGGGTGGATCTGGTCGAGCCGGACGACGATGAGCGCCTTCGCGTACAATCTGAACTGGGGCAAAGTCTGGCGACACGCCCGGAGCTGGAAGACATCGAAGCATCCGCCCGTTTTTTTGAAGACGAAGACGGCCTGCACATTCACTCCTTCTTCTTCTTTGAAGATGCGGAAGACCACGCGGGGAACTCCACCGTGGCGTTCACCATCCGCGATGGCCGCCTCTTCACCCTGCGCGAGCGCGAACTGCCTGCGTTTCGTCTCTATCGCATGCGCGCCCGCAGCCAGGCGATGATGGACGGCAACGCCTATGAGCTGCTGCTGGATCTGTTCGAAACCAAAATCGAACAGCTGGCGGATGAAATCGAAAACATCTACAGCGACCTGGAAAAGCTGAGCCGCGTGATCATGGAAGGCCATCAGGGCGATGAGTACGACGAAGCATTGTCCACGCTGGCGGAGCTGGAAGATATCGGCTGGAAGGTGCGTTTGTGTCTGATGGATACCCAGCGCGCGCTGAACTTCCTGGTGCGCAAGGCGCGTCTGCCGGGCGGTCAGCTGGAGCAGGCGCGTGAGATCTTACGCGATATCGAATCCCTGCTGCCGCACAATGAATCCCTGTTCCAGAAGGTGAACTTCCTGATGCAGGCGGCGATGGGCTTTATCAACATCGAGCAGAACCGCATCATCAAGATCTTCTCGGTGGTGTCCGTGGTGTTCCTGCCGCCGACGCTGGTGGCGTCCAGCTACGGGATGAACTTTGAGTTTATGCCGGAGCTGAAGTGGAGCTTTGGTTACCCGGGGGCGATTATCTTTATGATCCTCGCCGGGCTGGCGCCGTATCTGTACTTTAAGCGGAAGAACTGGCTTTAAAATCTGGCGGGTGGCGCTGCGCTTACCCGCCCTACAAAACACCTACATTCCTCTGCGGGTTCTGCGCTGGGTATAAATCGCATCGGCGACGAAAATCGCCAGCGCCACCCAGATAAAGGCGAAGGTCACCATCTTATCCGCACCCGGCACTTCGCCGTAAAACACAACCGCCAGCAAGAACATCAGCGTCGGGCCTATGTACTGGAAGAAGCCCAGCGTGGAGAGGCGCAGACGCGTTGCCGCACCGGTGAAGCACAGCAGCGGAATGGTGGTCACTACGCCCGCCGCCATCAGCATCAGGTTCAGCGACCAGGGGTTGCTGCCCATGTGGCTGGTGGCGCTGTCGGCAATACCGAACAGGTAAATCGCGGCAACCGGCAGCAGCCACAGGGTTTCAAACAGCATTCCCGTCTGCGCTTCCACGGCGATTTTCTTACGCACCAGGCCGTAAAACGCAAAGCTGAACGCCAGGCCGAGGGCGATAACCGGCAGTGAGCCGAAGGTCCACAGTTGTACCAGCACGCCGCAGAAGGCCAGAATCACCGCCACCCACTGCATCCGGCGGAAGCGCTCGCCGAGGAAAATCATCCCCAGCAAAATATTCACCAGCGGGTTAATAAAGTAGCCCAGGCTGGCTTCGAGCATGTGATGGTTATTCACCGCCCAGATAAACAGCAGCCAGTTTCCGCCAATCAGCACCGCAGAGAGCGCGAGCAGGAAGACCTTTTTCGGGGTTTTCAGCAGCGTTTTGACGCCGGACCACTGACGGCTGATGCTCATCAGCGCAATCATGAAGAAAAACGACCAGATAACGCGGTGAGTGAGGATCTCGTCCGCCGGTACATAGGCGATAAGCTTGAAGTACGCTGGCGCGATACCCCAAATAAAATAAGCGGCAAGGGCGAGTAAAACGCCCTGCCGCGTCTGTTTAGCATCCATCGGGAAAATCCGTTACAAAGAAGTGAAGTAATTTTACCCGAAATTGCCGCCTCAACCCACCATATAAGTGGCGGTTGCGCTGGCGATATAAACCTGCTCCTCGTTATGCAGCTCAACGCGGGCGACGGCAACTTTATTCCCGGCACGCAGCAGGCTGCTGGTGCAGGTAAAGCGGTTTCCGCGTCCCGGACGCAGGTAGTCGACGCGTAAATCGATGGTACCCATGCGCGACAGGCGCTGGCGGAGTTCGTCTTCGTTGATGGTGTCGTGGCGCGTCAGCGTGCTGCCCACGCACACCAGACCGGCCGCCACGTCCAGCGCAGAGGCAATCACCCCGCCGTGCAAAATGCTTTGCGCCCAGTTACCGACCATCATTGGCTGATTGTTGAAACTCAACTGAGCAAAATCTTTTTCGTATCGCTCCAGCTCAAGACCCAGTGCACGGTTGAACGGCATGTGGTACACAAAAATCTCGCCCACGAGCTTTAAGGTTTCTTCGGCGGTGAGTGTGGCTGACATCTGACGTGGCATCCTTGTTGTTAATAAAATGTTGATTTTATGCTTCAGGGTAAAGGAATGCCACTTTAAGAAACGAGGAAGCGGAAGTTATCGCAGAAGTCTGTAGAATGCCCGGACAAAACTATTCATTAAATGTCACCATTTCAGGAGAACACCACCGATGCGGACGTATCTGGGTTGGTTACTGGCGGCGGTTGCGCTGCCCCTCACAGCATATGCGCAGGAAGCGACGATCAAAGAGGTGCATGATAAACCTGCCGTTAAGGGCAGCATCATCGCCAATATGCTTCAGGAGCATGACAATCCGTTCACGCTGTACCCGTATGACACAAACTACGTGATTTACACCCAGACCAGCGATCTCAACAAAGAGGCGATAAGCTCCTATAACTGGTCTGATAATGCGCGTAAGGATGAGGTGAAGTTCCAGCTCAGCCTCGCCTTCCCGTTCTGGCGCGGTATCCTGGGGCCGAACTCGGTGCTTGGTGCGTCTTACACGCAGAAGTCATGGTGGCAACTCTCCAACAGCGGGGAATCTTCACCGTTCCGCGAAACCAACTATGAACCGCAGCTGTTCCTCGGTTTCGCCACCGATTATGAGTTTGCAGGCTGGACGCTGCGCGACGTCGAAGTGGGCTATAACCACGATTCCAACGGTCGTTCCGACCCAACCTCACGCAGCTTGAACCGCGTTTATACGCGTCTGATGGCGCAGAACGGCAATTTCATGGTGGAAGTGAAGCCGTGGTACGTGGTGGGCAGCACCGATGATAACCCGGATATCACCAAATACATGGGTTACTATCAGCTTAAAGTGGGTTATCAGCTGGGTGACGCGGTGCTGAGCGCCAAAGGCCAGTACAACTGGAATACCGGCTACGGCGGCGCAGAGCTGGGCCTGAGCTACCCGGTGACGAAACACGTGCGTCTCTATACGCAGGTGTACAGCGGTTACGGCGAGTCGCTTATCGACTACAACTTCAACCAGACCCGCGTCGGTGTGGGCGTCATGCTGAACGATATTTTCTAAGCTGCTCGAATGTTTTTGCGTTAAACGTTGAAGTTTCTCTCTCAGGCGCTGAAAATAGCGCCTGTTTCATTTCTGGCATATGGGGTTAATGTGGCGCAGGCGGAAGTATTGAATCAGGAGTCGCTGGCTAAACAGGTTTTGCATGAAACCTTTGGCTACCAGCAGTTCCGCCCCGGCCAGGAAACCATCATTGAAACCGTGCTGGAAGGCCGCGATTGCCTGGTGGTCATGCCGACCGGCGGCGGTAAATCCCTCTGTTATCAGGTTCCCGCGCTGGTGCTTAACGGCCTGACGGTCGTGGTATCGCCCCTTATTTCCCTGATGAAAGACCAGGTCGATCAGCTGCTCGCCAACGGCGTGGCGGCGGCGTGCCTGAACTCGACGCAAACTCGCGAGCAGCAGCAGGAGGTGATGGCCGGGTGCCGCACCGGACAAATCCGCCTGCTGTATATCGCGCCAGAACGCCTGATGCTGGATAACTTCCTCGATCACCTGGCGCACTGGAACCCGGTCCTGCTGGCGGTGGATGAAGCGCACTGTATCTCCCAGTGGGGGCACGATTTCCGCCCGGAATACGCCGCCCTCGGCCAGCTTCGTCAGCGCTTCCCCGAACTGCCGTTTATGGCGCTTACCGCCACGGCGGACGACACCACGCGTCTGGACATCGTTCGCCTGCTGGGGCTGAACGACCCGTACATTCAGGTCAGCAGCTTCGACCGCCCGAACATCCGCTATATGCTGATGGAGAAGTTCAAGCCGCTGGATCAGCTCTTACGCTACGTGCAGGAGCAGCGCGGCAAGTCCGGCATCATCTACTGCAACAGCCGCGCGAAAGTGGAAGATACCGCCGCGCGTCTGCAAAACCGTGGCTTTAGCGCCGCGGCGTATCACGCCGGGCTGGAGAACCACATCCGCGCTGACGTGCAGGAGAAATTCCAGCGCGACGACCTGCAAATCGTGGTCGCAACGGTGGCGTTCGGGATGGGGATCAACAAGCCCAACGTGCGCTTTGTGGTGCATTTCGACATTCCGCGCAATATCGAATCCTACTATCAGGAAACCGGCCGCGCCGGGCGTGACGGCCTGCCTGCGGAAGCGATGCTATTTTACGATCCGGCGGATATGGCGTGGCTGCGCCGCTGCCTGGAAGAGAAACCGCAGGGGCAGTTGCAGGACATTGAGCGCCACAAGCTCAACGCGATGGGCGCCTTCGCTGAAGCGCAAACCTGCCGCCGCCTGGTGCTGCTCAACTACTTTGGTGAAGGGCGTCAGGCACCGTGCGGCAACTGCGATATCTGCCTTGACCCGCCGAAGCAGTACGACGGCCTGATGGACGCGCGTAAAGCGCTCTCAACAATCTATCGCGTCAATCAGCGCTTTGGGATGGGCTATGTCGTCGAAGTGCTGCGCGGGGCTAACAACCAGCGTATACGCGACATGGGCCACGACAAGCTGCCGGTTTATGGCATCGGGAAAGACCAGAGCCACGAGCACTGGGTGAGTATCATCCGCCAGCTGATCCATCTCGGCTTTGCCACGCAGAACATTGCCCAGCATTCTGCGCTTCAGCTGACCGAAGCGGCGCGACCGGTCCTGCGTGGCGAGGTTGAACTGAAGCTCGCCGTTCCGCGCGTCGTCGCCCTGAAGCCGCGCGTGATGCAGAAATCCTACGGCGGTAACTACGATCGCAAGCTGTTCGCCAAGCTGCGTAAGCTGCGTAAAGCCATTGCGGATGAAGAGAACATCCCGCCATACGTGGTGTTCAACGACGCGACGCTTATCGAGATGGCCGAGCAAATGCCGCTCAGCGCCAGCGAGATGCTCAGCGTCAACGGCGTTGGCACGCGTAAGCTGGAGCGCTTCGGGAAAGAGTTTATGGCGCTCATCCGCTCTCACGCCGACGGTGATGACGAGGAGTAGTCAGCCGGGCGAAAAAGTGCCAGGATGGTGACTCACTGTATTATTTCCCCGCGAGCTAATTATGTTAATGCTATTTCTCACCGTGGCGTTAGTGCACATCGTGGCGCTGATGAGCCCTGGCCCTGACTTTTTCTTCGTGTCACAAACGGCCGTCAGCCGCTCCCGCAAAGAGGCAATGATGGGTGTGCTCGGTATTACCATGGGCGTCATGGTCTGGGCGGCGGTTGCGCTGCTCGGTCTGAACCTGATCCTGGCGAAAATGGCGTGGCTGCATAACATCATCATGGTCGGCGGCGGTCTGTACCTGTGCTGGATGGGCTACCAGATGCTGCGCGGGGCGCTGAAGAAAGAAGAGAAAAAGCCGGAAGAGCCAAAGGTTGAGCTGGCAACGGGCGGCCGTAGCTTTGTGAAAGGGCTGCTGACCAACCTGGCGAACCCGAAAGCGATTATCTACTTCGGCTCTGTGTTCTCGCTGTTTGTAGGGGATAACGTCGGCGCGGGCGCGCGCTGGGGGATCTTCCTGCTGATCGTTGTTGAGACGTTCGCCTGGTTTACCGTTGTGGCAAGCCTGTTTGCCTTACCGGCGATGCGTCGCGGCTACCAGCGCATCGCGAAGTGGATCGACGGCTTTGCCGGCGCGCTGTTCGCCGGCTTCGGCATTCATCTCATCATTTCTCGCTAAGCATGACGCGCTGACGCAAGCAGCGCGCCAACCAGCATAAACAGCGAACCAAAGACTTTGTTCAGGGCCTTCATCTGTTTAGGCCCTTTGATCCACGCCGCAATTCGCTGCGCCAGCGTCGCGTAACCAATCATCACAATGATATCGACAATAATGGTGGTCGCGCCCAGCACCACGTACTGCATCACCTGTGGCTGATGCGGCACGATAAACTGCGGGAACAGGGCGGCGAGGAACACGATGCTTTTCGGGTTGGTCAGGTTAACGAACACCGCGCGTTTAAACAGGTGGCCGCGTGTTTGCGTCCGGGAGAGCGTATGCAGATCAATCGAGCCTGCGGCGCGCCACTGCTGAATACCCAGCCAGATAAGATACGCTGCGCCAGCCCATTTCAGCACCTCAAAGGCCAGCACCGAACGGGAGAACAGCGTCCCCAGACCAATCCCCACCAGCACAATGTGAATGCCAAGCCCGGTCTGCAATCCGGCGATCGACGCCGCCGCACCGCGATAGCCGTGGTTGATGGAGGTGGTCATGGTGTTAATGGCACCCGAGCCAGGCGAAAGGCTGAGGATAATGGATGTCAGCAGGTAAGCGAACCACCACTCGAAGGTCATTTGAAACTCCCGGATCGTCTGTTTTTATGCCACAATACGCTATTGTTGAGTCATTTTGTGACCGGTGACGAAAAAAACGATATTCCCTGAATTACGGGGGTGGAAACCCAATGTTTCAGCAGAAAAAGGACTGGGAAACACGAGAAAACGCATTTGCTGCTTTCTCCATGGGGCCGCTGACCGACTTCTGGCGCCAGCGTGAGGAAGATGAGTTTATGGGCGTCGGGGATATCCCGGTGCGCTTCGTTCGTTTCCGTGATGAAAAAAATGACCGGGTGATTGTGGTCTGCCCCGGGCGCATCGAAAGCTACATCAAATATGCTGAACTGGCGTATGACCTGTTCCATCTGGGCTTTGATGTGTTAATTATCGACCATCGCGGGCAGGGGCTTTCTGGCCGGATGTTGCCGGATACCCATCGCGGTCACGTGGATAACTTCAGCGATTACGTCGACGATCTGGCCGCGTTCTGGCAGCAGGAAGTGCAGCCCGGCCCGTGGCGCAAGCGTTATATTCTTGCCCACTCCATGGGCGGCGCCATCTCGACGCTGTTTTTGCAGCGCCATCAGCACCAGTGCGATGCCATTGCGTTGACCGCGCCGATGTACGGTATTGTGATACGTTTTCCTGACTGGATGGTGCGCCATCTTCTCGACTGGGCTGAGGGCCATCAGCGCATTCGTGAAGGCTATGCCATCGGAACAGGACGCTGGCGGGCGTTGCCGTTTGCCATCAACGTCTTAACCCACAGTCGGCAGCGTTATCGCCGCAACCTGCGTTTTTATGCTGATGAACCGCGTCTGCGCGTTGGCGGCCCCACCTGGCACTGGGTGCGGGAAGGTATTCATGCCGGTGAGCAGGTGCTGGCGGGCGTAGGCGATGATGACACGCCGACGCTTCTGATTCAGGCGGAAGAAGAGCGTGTGGTGGATAACCGCATGCATGACCGCTATTGTGAACTGCGCGCCGCGGCGGGCCATCCCTGTGAAGGGGGTAAACCGCTGGTCATCAACGGCGCGTACCATGAGATCCTTTTTGAAAAGGACGCTATGCGCTCAGTCGCGCTCAACGCCATTGTTGAATTTTTCAACAGGCATAACTGATTATTGTTTTCCACCAGAGGTTGAAATCCCTATGTACCAGGTTGTTGCATCTGATTTAGATGGCACGCTGCTTTCCCCCGACCACACCCTGTCGCCTTACGCGAAAGAGACCTTAAAACTCCTGACTGCCCGTGGCGTGAACTTTGTCTTCGCTACCGGCCGCCACCACGTGGACGTGGGGCAGATCCGCGATAATCTGGAGATCAAGTCGTACATGATCACCTCCAACGGCGCGCGCGTACATGACACGGATGGCAACCTGATCTTTACCCACAATCTCGATCGCGACATCGCCACCGATTTGTTCGGCATTGTGCATAGCAACCCGGATATCGTCACTAACGTTTACCGCGACGATGAGTGGTTTATGAACCGTCATCGCCCGGACGAAATGCGTTTCTTCAAGGAAGCCGTATTCCAGTACTCACTGTACGAGCCGGGTTTGCTGGATCCTGAAGGGATCAGCAAGGTCTTCTTTACCTGTGAAAGCCATGAAGCGCTGCTGCCGCTGGAGCAGGCGATCAACGCCCGCTGGGGCGATCGCGTGAACGTAAGCTTCTCCACGCTGACCTGTCTGGAAGTGATGGCGGGCGGCGTCTCCAAGGGCCATGCGCTGGAAGCGGTAGCAAAACGGCTGGGCTTCGATCTGAAAGACTGCATCGCCTTTGGTGACGGCATGAATGATGCCGAGATGCTCTCGATGGCGGGCAAAGGCTGCATCATGCAGAACGCACACCAGCGTCTGAAAGATCTGCACCCGGAGCTGGAAGTGATCGGCACCAACGGCGATAACGCCGTGCCTAAGTATCTGCGCAAACTGTTCCTTGAATAATCTTCATTCGGTTGTTTATTGTTCAGATGTCAACTAAAGAGTTCGCTACAATGCCTCTCCTTCTTTCTCAGAGACAAGCATTGTGGCGCTACTCATTATCACCACTATCCTGTGGGCCTTCTCCTTTAGTCTGATTGGCGAATACCTTGCCGGATCGGTCGACAGCTACTTTTCCGTGCTGATGCGCGTAGGGCTGGCGGCGCTGGTGTTCCTGCCGTTTCTGCGCACGCGGGGACAATCGCTGAAAACGATCCTGCTCTATATGCTGGTGGGCGCGATGCAGCTCGGCATCATGTATCTGTTCAGCTTCCGGGCCTACGTCTATCTGTCCGTCTCCGAATTCCTGCTCTTTACCGTGCTGACGCCGCTCTACATCACGCTGATTTACGACCTGCTCAGCAAGCGCCGTCTGCGCTGGGGATACCTGCTGAGCGCCGCGCTGGCGGTGATTGGCGCGGCGATTATTCGCTATGACAAAGTCAGCGATCACTTCTGGACCGGGCTGATGTTCGTCCAGCTCGCCAATATCAGCTTCGCCATCGGGATGGTGGGCTACAAACGCCTGATGGAAACCCGCCCGATGCCGCAGCATAACGCATTTGCGTGGTTCTATATGGGCGCGGCGATTGTCGCGGTAGCGGCGTGGTTTATGCTCGGCAATCCGCAAAAGCTGCCGACCACTACCGTGCAATGGAGCGTTCTGGTCTGGCTGGGCGTGGTGGCGTCGGGGCTGGGTTACTTTATGTGGAACTACGGCGCTACGCAGGTAGACGCCGGGACGCTGGGGATCATGAACAACGTCCATGTGCCAGCGGGGCTACTGGTAAACCTCGCCATCTGGCAGGAGCAGCCGCACTGGCCGAGTTTCCTTATTGGGGGATCGGTGATCCTGGCTTCACTGTGGGTACATCGCCGCTGGGTCGCTCCGCGCTCCGCACAAACGGAAGATGGTCGCACGCGTGGTTCCGCGCTGAGCGAATAAACGCTTCCGTAATCGGCTGACGCTGCTCGCCGTCGCGCACGGCGGCGTACAGACGGCTCCACAGTCCTTCACCCAGGGTTTTGGTGACCACCAGACCCTGGCGTTCAACCGTCTCGACCACCCAGTGCGGCAGCGCCGCGATCCCCATTCTGGCCGCCACCATCTGAATTAACAGCAGCGTGTTATCCACGCTTTTCAGCTGTGGGCTGATGCCCGCGGGTTGCAGAAAGTGACGCCAGATATCCAGACGACTGCGCTGCACCGGGTAAATCAGCAGCGTCTCCGTTGCCAGATCTTCCGGCGTGATGCGCGTCTTGGCGGCCAGCGGATGATCCGGGGCCAGCACCAGACGCACCTCGAAATCAAACATCGGCGAATAGTGCAGACCGCTGCGCGGCAGAATGTCTGATGTCATCACCAGATCCAGCTCACCCTGCTGAAGCGACGGCTGCGGATCAAACGTGACGCCGGATTTGAAGTCCATCTCCACCTGCGGCCACTTCTGGCGGAAGTTCTCAAGCGCGGGGGTCAGCCACTGAATACAGCTGTGACACTCAATGGCGATGCGCAGGGTGGTCTGCTGCGGCTCGTTGCAGGACTGCAACGCGCTGGCAATCTGCGGCAGCACCTGATTCGCCAGCTGAAGCAAAATTTCGCCCTGCGGCGTAAAGCGCAAAGGCTGGCTCTTACGCACAAACAGACGAAAGCCGAGGCGTTGTTCCAGATCGCTGAACTGGTGAGAAAGGGCAGACTGGGTCTGGTGCAGCGTGGCCGCCGCCGCCGCAAGAGAACCGCAGTTCCGCAACGCTTGTAGCGTTTTCAGGTGTTTTATCTCGATCATGAAAGTCCTTCACTCCGCCATGAACATTTTGCGCTTGAGGAATATACAGTACCCGCCAATTATAGAAGTGTAAACATCTGGACGGCTAAAATCCTTCGTCTTTTAAATTTATGGTGCGTTGGCTGCGTTTACTCACCCCGGTCACTTACTCATGTAAGCTCCCGGGGATGAGCAAACTTGCCGCCTTCCCTGAATTCAAAATCCAAAGGATTTACAACACATTAGAGGAAGAAAAAATGACAATCCGCACTCACACTCTCGGTTTCCCTCGCGTTGGTCTGCGTCGTGAGCTGAAAAAAGCGCAAGAAAGCTATTGGGCGGGCAACGCCACCCGCGAAGAACTGCTGGCGGTAGGGCGCGAGCTGCGTGCCCGCCACTGGGATCAGCAAAAACAGGCGGGCGTAGACCTGCTGCCGGTGGGCGATTTCGCCTGGTACGACCATGTTCTGACCACCAGCCTGCTGCTGGGCAACGTGCCGGCTCGTCATCAGAACAGCGATGGATCGGTGGATATCGATACCCTGTTCCGCATTGGCCGTGGCCGCGCGCCAACGGGTGAGCCAGCGGCAGCGGCGGAAATGACCAAGTGGTTTAACACCAACTATCACTATATGGTGCCGGAGTTCGTTAAGGGTCAGCAGTTTAAGCTGAACTGGACCCAGCTTCTGGACGAAGTAGACGAAGCGCTGGCGCTGGGCCACCAGGTGAAGCCCGTTTTGCTGGGGCCGGTCACCTACCTGTGGCTGGGTAAAGTGAAGGGCGAACAGTTTGACCGCCTCAGCCTGCTGAACGATATTCTTCCGGTCTACAGACAGGTGCTGATTGAGCTGGGCAAGCGCGGCATTCAGTGGGTGCAAATCGATGAACCGGCGCTGGTGCTGGAGCTGCCGCAGGCGTGGCTGGATGCCTTTAAACCGGCGTATGACGCACTCACGGGCCAGGTGAAGCTGCTGCTGACCACCTATTTCGAGGGCGTAACGCCGAACCTCGACACCATTACCGCGCTGCCGGTTCAGGGCCTGCACGTTGACCTCGTTCACGGCAAAGACGACGTGACAGAACTGCACAAGCGGCTGCCTGCGGAGTGGCTGCTTTCTGCCGGTCTGGTGAACGGTCGTAACGTCTGGCGTGCCGATCTGACCGAGAAATATGCACAAATTAAGGACATCGTCGGCAAACGTGAATTGTGGGTGGCATCATCCTGCTCGCTGCTGCACAGTCCGATCGATCTGAGCGTGGAAACCCGCCTCGACCCTGAGGTGAAAAGCTGGTTTGCCTTCGCCCTGCAAAAGTGTGAGGAGCTGGCCCTGCTACGCGACGCGCTGAACAGCGGCGACACGGCAGCGATTAGCGACTGGAGCGCCCCGATCCAGGCACGTCGTCACTCAACGCGCGTACATAACCCGGCAGTCGAAAAACGTCTGGCGGCCATCACCGCCCGGGACAGCCAGCGCCACAGCCCGTATGAGGTGCGCGCCGAAGCGCAGCGCGCCCGTTTCAACCTGCCCGCATGGCCTACCACGACCATCGGCTCCTTCCCGCAGACGACCGAGATCCGCGGCCTGCGTCTGGACTTCAAAAAGGGCAACCTGGATGCGAATCACTACCGCACCGGCATTGCGGAACACATCAGGCAGGCGATCGTCGAGCAGGAACGTCTGGGTCTGGACGTGCTGGTGCATGGCGAGGCCGAGCGTAACGACATGGTGGAATACTTCGGTGAACACCTGGACGGCTTCGTCTTTACCCAGAACGGCTGGGTGCAAAGCTACGGCTCCCGCTGCGTGAAGCCGCCGGTAGTGATCGGCGACGTCAGCCGCCCGGAACCGATTACGGTGGAGTGGGCGAAGTATGCCCAGTCTCTGACCGACAAACCGGTAAAAGGCATGCTGACGGGTCCGGTGACCATTCTCTGCTGGTCGTTCCCGCGTGAAGACGTATCCCGCGAAACCATCGCCAGACAGATCGCCCTGGCGCTGCGTGATGAAGTGGCGGATCTGGAAGCGGCAGGGATCGGCATTATTCAGATCGACGAACCGGCGCTGCGTGAAGGCTTGCCGCTGCGTCGTAGCGACTGGGATGCGTATTTACAGTGGGGCGTGGAGGCGTTCCGCCTCAACGCGGCCGTGGCGAAGGACGACACCCAGATCCACACCCACATGTGTTACTGCGAATTTAACGACATCATGGATTCCATTGCCGCGCTGGACGCCGATGTGATCACCATCGAGACCTCGCGTTCAGACATGGAGCTACTGGAGTCGTTCGAAGAGTTCGACTACCCGAACGAAATCGGGCCGGGCGTATACGACATTCACTCCCCGAACGTGCCGAGCGTGGAATGGATTGAAGCGCTGCTGAAAAAAGCCGCCCAGCGCATCCCGGCGGAACGCCTGTGGGTGAACCCGGACTGCGGACTCAAAACCCGCGGCTGGCCGGAGACGCGTGCAGCGCTGGCGAATATGGTGCAGGCGGCGCAGAACTTGCGTCAGGCGTAAGTTTGCGCGTTCCTTGCCGCCTGACATCGCGCTCAGGCGGCATTTTCGGACAATGCAATCCGCTGACCTGCCGCGTCAAAGAGATGCAGATGAGCCTCCTGCACGGTCAGCGTAATGCGCTGTTGCGGGGGCAGACTCAGCTGCTGGAAGGATTTCAGACACACGGCGTGCCCTGCTACGTCCAGCCACACCAGCGTGGAATCCCCTTGCAGTTCGCATAACCGCGTTTTTCCGGTCAGGCTAAAATCCCCCGGCTGCTGATAACGCAGGTGTTCAGGGCGGATCGCGACAAACACCGGCGCTCCCTCCTGAATGCCTGCGGGCTGCCGCGAAAGCGGAAAAACGGTATCAGAGTCGATATGCAATGCGCCCTGCTGCCAGACGGCGGGAAGCATATTAATTTTTGGCGTACCGATAAATTCAGCCACAAAGCGGTTCGCCGGGGCGTTGTACAACTCAAGCGGCGTACCCGTCTGCTCAATATTGCCTTTACACATCACCACGATACGGTCGGCCAGCGTCATCGCTTCGACCTGATCGTGCGTGACGTAAATCATGGTGTTTTTCAGGGTAGTGTGGAGCTGCTGGATCTCCTGGCGCATTTCAACCCGCAGAGCGGCGTCCAGATTGGAGAGCGGTTCGTCAAAGAGGAATAGCGCGGGCTGCTGGACGATAGAACGACCTATCGCCACGCGCTGGCGCTGGCCGCCGGATAGCTGTTGCGGAAGCCGGTCGAGCAGTTCGTCCAGCCTGAGCATGGCGGCGGCATGAGAGATGCGCTGCGCAATGCAGGCCTCCGGGGTACGGATATTACGCAAGCCAAAAGCGAGGTTTTCCCGCACGGTCATATGCGGATAGAGGGCGTAGGACTGGAAAACCATCGACAGGCTTCGCTTGCCCGCCGCCAGATGGGTGACATCCTCATCGCCCATCATCAGCATGCCGCTGTCGGGCGTCTCTAAACCCGCAATCATGCGCAGCAGCGTCGATTTCCCACACCCGGAGGGGCCAACGAGAACGATAAATTCTCCCGAGGCTATCTCCAGTGACAGATCCGCCACGATGACGTTTTTATCGTACTTTTTATGAATATGCCGTAATGACAGAGAGGTCATAACGTCTCCTTAGCCGCTTGCAGGGCAGAAATCAGCATCAAAACTTC
This sequence comes from Enterobacter hormaechei ATCC 49162, assembly GCF_001875655.1. Taxonomy (NCBI): domain Bacteria; kingdom Pseudomonadati; phylum Pseudomonadota; class Gammaproteobacteria; order Enterobacterales; family Enterobacteriaceae; genus Enterobacter; species Enterobacter hormaechei. The sequence goes on along the minus strand of NZ_MKEQ01000001.1, from coordinate 2,704,808 downwards.
ATGGGTTTTATGGACAAGCAGGGCGGCATCTCCCCGCGTTTCAACGTTCAGGCGAACCAGTGGCTCGGTATTGGAGGCGCGCAGGTTAAAACGCCAGTCTGCGAAGGCCAGGCTCAGGCCGTCACAGTCGTCGCGCCCGTCTGCGGCGGGGGCATAGTGCGCGGCGACGTCATGGAGGAGGGCAGCCGGGTCGTTGACCGTCAGGTTGATCTCGCCAGACACCGGATAGCGGGCCTGCGCGTGGCGCACCCAATGAGAGAGCGGCTGCGCGGCCGCGCCCAGGATCTGGAGCATCAGGATCAGCGGGATCATACCGCTATCGCAGTAGTTAAAATCGCGAAAATAGTGATGGCCACTCATCTCGCCACCGTAAATGGCGTCTTCCTTGCGCATCCGGGCTTTGATGAAGGCATGCCCGGTTTTACTGACGATTGCGTTACCGCCGCAGTGTGCGACCACGTCGAGCGTGTTCCAGATTAAGCGGGGGTCCAGAATGACGCGGCTGCCGGGATAGCGCCGCAGAAAATGTTCAGCAAACAGCCCCACCAGGTAATAGTTTTCAACGTAATTTCCGCGCTCGTCGAAGAAAAAGCAGCGATCGAAATCACCGTCCCAGGCGATGCCAGCATCCGCGTGATGTTCGATGACGGCCAGCCGGGTACTTTGTCGGTTTTCCGGCAGCATGGGGTTAGGTACGCCAGCGGGAAAGCGGCCATCTGGCTGGTGATGTATACGGATAAACTCGACCGGCACGCCCGCACGCTTCAGGCCCTCATCAAGGGCATCCAGCGCCGGACCGGCGGTGCCGTGCCCGGCGTTGACCACCAGGCGTAACGTGCGTTTCGGGGGCGTAGTGAGAAATCGCAGCAGACAGTTCACCCAGGCCGGGCGATTGTCATAGGGAAAAATCCCCCCACGGCGCACGCATGGCGGAAAGCGGTTTTGCTCCGCCAGTGCTTTGATCTCCAGCAGACCGTTGTCATTACTGATTGGGCGCGCCTCCAGACCGACCAGCTTAAAGCCGTTGTAATGCGCGGGATTGTGGCTGGCCGTCACCTGGATCCCTCCGTCTGCCCTCAATTCCCGGGTGGCGAAATAGACCTCTTCCGTACCGGTCATGCCCAGGTCGATGACATCAACGCCGCCTGCGGTAAGCCCGTCGATCAGGGCCGTTTTTAGCGCCTCCGAACTGAGACGGACATCAGCCCCTACCACCACGCGCCGGGGATGCAGCCAGACGGCATACGCCCGCCCGATGCGACGCGCAATGTCGGGCGTGAGATTGACGCCAACGTCGCCACGAATGTCATAAGTCTTAAAACACGTTAGTTCATCCATAGTTCACTCTTATCTTAAGCAGGGTTATCTCATGCCGTATCACGCTCAATAAGCTGGTGTTCCAGCACAACGTGGGTGACAGGGCCAGTGTTCAGAAGCAGATCAACCGCAATTTCACCTTTACGTTCGGCGTTCTGCGCCACGGTGGTAAGCCCCGGCCCGTTGAGCCGCCGGGCGGTATTGTCGAACCCGGTAATGGCGACCCGGCCAGGTATAGCGAGACGCTGCCGCTGGCAATAATTCACCGCACCGATGGCAAAACGATCGGATAAGCAGATCAGCGCCGTGATATCCGGGTGTGCCGTCAGCAATGCTTCTGCTGCCTGTTCACCGTGTGGCTCATCGTGATGGGTTTCGCACAGCCAGCAGTTGCTGAGCGCGATACCGTGCTGTAGAAACGCATCGCGGCAGGCATTCACGCGGGTCAGCATGAGATGGTTATCGCCCGTTATGGGGTGCGTCAGTGGGCGTATCCCGCGCGCATTCGGGTGAGAAGGGAAGGCAATAATGCCGAAATGGCGATGACCTTTTTGAATCAGGAGGGTGGCGATATCATGCATGGCGCGCATGTTATCCACCGACACGCTGCTGAACTGCGGAAGCTGAAAATCGAGCGTCACTACCGGCAGATTGCGGGCCAATGTCTGCTGAATAATGGCGGCGCTGTTATGCGTGGCGTTGAGAATATACCCGTCCACCAGAGTGGTGAGCGATGACGGCCCCTTTTGAAGCGGGATGAGAACCAGATTGATATTACGATCTTCGCAGCGGGTCGCGACGCCGCGCATCAGGCTGACGTCATGCGGATCGATAAAGACATAACTCATGGCATCGTTAAAGATAACGCCGATCGCACCGGATTTTCCGGTGCGTAATGCCCGGGCGAGTTTATCCGGCCCCTGAAATCCCACCTGACGGGCGTGCCCGAGTATCCTTTCACGTAATTCGACAGAGAGCTTTTCGGGATTATTCCACGCATTTGACACCGTGGTATGTGAAATACCCATCTCCGCTGCCAGCGATTTAATCGTCACCTTTTTATTCTTTATTTTGCTAAATGATTTGGGCATTTAATATTCACGCAACTTATTTATGGAATGTGATTAAATAAATAATAGCGGCTGAGTTTATCGTTAAATATAAATAGTTTTGTGATTTGTTTAACGTTAAACATAAAAAAGGGGTGTTAGCTTACGCACCATTCACAGAGGGCAGCAGTTAGCGATTAACACTTATCGACATCAGGGAGATATAACGTGAGAGTTGCAGAAGCAGCGAAATTAATAGCATCGGTAATACTCCTCTTTTTTCTTACCGGCTGCGGGCCTGATGATAAAAAAGAGGCGCAATCCGGGGCGCGCGAAACAATCAAAATGTGGGTTACGCCCACCGTCAACGAAGAAGCATTCTGGAGTAAAATTGTTGCCGAATGGAATAAAGATCCCGCCCATATGCCCGTCGAATTTACCGCTATTCCTGCCGCAAACAGTTCAGAAGAAGCAATAATGAACGCGCTGGCGTCAGGTACTGAGCCGGATATTTCTACCAATATATTTATTGGCTTTGCCAGCCAGCTGGTGGATGTCGGGCAGATAGAAGATTTATCCAAAATGCCGGGTTTTCAGGAAACGATTCAGAAACGGCAAATGACTTCTCTGCTGCCCGCATGGGAATTAAACGGTAAACAAACGGTACTGCCGGTATATATCAACCCGATTGTCTGGTGGTGGCGCGGTGATTTATTGAAGCGTTACGGCTTTGATCGGGTACCGGTTCGCTACGATGAGCTTTATGCGCTGGCGAAGCGTCGTGCGGCAGATAATCACGGCTACGTGATACAGCTTACGGCCGGTAAAAACTGGTGGGAGCGCTGGTTCGACTTCATTCCGCTGTTTTACGCCCAGAGCCAGGGCAAGCCGTATCTCATCGACAAAAAACCTGCGCTGACTACGCCTGCTGGCGAGGCTGTACTGACCTTCATGGCTAACGTGTTTAATAATAAGTGGAGCAGCTACGACTTCACCTCCGCCGAGGATCCGCTCGCCACGGGGCAGGTTATCGCCTCTGCGCGCGGGCCGTGGGATTTAGCCCGCTATCGCAAGCAGTATCCGGATATTTTAAAAACGATTCAGATCGGCCCGATGCTGACCGAGAAGGGCATTGAACACCCGTATACGTTCGGCGACAGTAAAGGTCTGGTGATCTTCAGTTCCAGCAAGCGGAAGGCGCAGGCCTGGCAATTTATGAAGTGGGTCTTTAGCAACCCGGAGCATGACCGTCTGTGGCTTGAGTTGACGGGGATGCCGCCCGCGCGCGCGGATCTCATGAGTAATCCGATCTTTGTCAGTTACTTCAAACAAAATCCGCTTGAGAAACAGATTGCCTCCTGGGTGGACGTCGCCCTTCCGCCTGCGGCAACAAACCAGACGACAGAAGTCCAGCGCAGCATGACGCAGATGCTTGAGCGCGTGATATTCAAAACCAGTACACCTGCCGACGCGCTGAAACAATCTCAGCAGGAAATCAACGCGCTCGCGGGCCAGTAGGGGGCATAATGGCTGGATATGAATCCCGAACCGGAGGCCTGCTGGCCTCCACCTGGATTGGCTATTCGCTGCTGTTCTGGTTTTACCCGCTTGCCTGGCTAATGGTACTGAGCGTGACCCGCTGGCAGTTTATTGGCATGCCGCAATTTACAGGGTTGCAGAATATTATTGGCGTACTGCACGATGCGCTATTCTGGACATCCATGTGGAACATCTGCCGCTTTTTAATGTGGTATATCCCGATCGTATTTATTACCGCCCTGCTTTTTGCCGCCGGGTTACGCAGAATTAACTTTGGCAGAGGGTTTATCGCCTTAAGTTTTTTGCTGGCCAATATCTCGTCTGGGGTGGCGTACTCTATTGTCTTTTCGCGCCTGTTTAATGAGTATGGCCCGATCAACCGCTTATTATCTGCATGGTTTGGTATTTCCGTGCCGTGGTTTACCAACCCTGACTGCGCGATGCTCTCTATTGCGCTTATTGTGACCTGGAAATTTGTCGGCTATTACGGGTTAATTCTCTATTCCGGTATGCAGGCTATCCCGGCAGATATTTACAGTGCGGCCATTCTCGATAAAACCGGACGTTTTCAGAAAGGGTGGGCAATAACGCTGCCGATGATGAATCCGCAAATTGTGATGGTTATGGTGCTGGCTATTACGGTGGCGTTCAGTATTTTTACAGAACCGTATTTAATTACCGGCGGCGGGCCACTGAACAGTACCACCAGCCCCATGGTGGTGATGTACGAAGCCGCGTTTCAAAATATGAAACCCACCTGGGCGGCTGCCATGTCGATTATTGTCGCTGCCTGTAGTTTTTTGATGATTTGGCTATTTCGTCGGTTATTCGAAAAGCACATTGAGATTGTATGAATGAAAAAACTCACGCCCCTGAGCCTGCTAATTCATGCGCTGATGTTTATTCTGGCGTTAAGCTGGCTCTATCCGTTCGTCTGGATGGTGGTGTCATCCCTGAAGCCCACGGCGCAGATTTACACCACGGATCTCTTTTCGGGCACGCTGACGCTCGAAAATTACACCTTCCTTTTCGATAACAGCAACCGGGCAGATAAACCCTTTCTGCGCACGCTGTTTAACTCGCTTTTCGTCTCCGCCACCGTGACCGCGAGCGTGACTGTCACCTCCATGCTGGTGGGCTATGCGCTGGCAAAAACGGAATTCAGAGGCAAAAACGCTTTCCGTAATCTGTTGATTGTGCAGATGGTTTTCCCGGTGTTTATGTTCATCATTCCGCAGTTTGTGCTGATGCGTGAGCTAGGGCTGATCAACCGCTACAGTGCCATGATCCTGCCTTATGCGATGAGCGCCTGGGGGATCTTTATGGTATCCCAGAGCTTCAAGGGCACGCCCAACGATTACCTGTATGCCGCGCGTCTGGATCATGCCAGCCTGTGGGCCATTCTGCGTCACGTCATGATGCCGCTGAACAAGTCCATTCTGGCGATCGTGGCGTTATTTACCTTCTCAAGCTCGTGGGACAACTTCCTCTGGCCGCTGATTGTCATGCGCGATGCCGACAAGATGCCGTTTTCGGTGCTGCTGGCTACCTTCAGCAAATCCTACGGCGTTTATCTGGGGCCTGTGATGGCGGGGGCCGTGGTACAAATGCTACCGGTCATCGTGCTGTTTATCCTGTTCCGGAAATATTTCCTTCAGGGCATGTCGTTATCACTGAAATAAGGAACGTACGGTGAAGAAGCAACCCTGGTGGCAGGCCTGCACCTGCTACCAAATTTATCTGCCCTCGTTTTGCGATGGCAATGGCGATGGGCTGGGTGATTTCCCCGGCCTGCTTTCAAAAGTGGATTACCTGGGCGCGTTAGGTATCGGTGCCATCTGGATCACCCCGTTTTATCCCTCTCCTCTGGTGGATAACGGGTATGACATCAGCGATTACTGCGCCGTCGATCCACGGTTCGGCACGCTGGACGATTTTCGCGACGTCGTTCATCGCTGCCATGAAAAGGGGATCCGCGTCATTATCGACCTTGTGCTTAATCATGTCTCTTCGCAGCATCCGTGGTTTCAGGATGCCTGGAATAATCCCGCAAGCCGCTATCGGGACTATTTCATCTTCAGCGCCCACCCTAACAACTGGGAGTCCTTTTTTTCCGGCAGCGCCTGGAGCCAGGAGCCGGACACCGGCATGTTCTACTACCATAAATTCGCGCCAGAGCAGGTGGATCTAAACTGGGCGAACCCCGCGGTAGAGCAGGAAATGTTTCAGGTGATTGATTTCTGGCAGGGGCTGGGCGTCGATGGCTTCCGCTTCGACGTGATTAACTTCCTCAGCACTCGCGGCATCGGGCCTGATAACCCGGCGAAAGCTGGCGTGCAACAGCATGAACATGACGTGAATCAGCCGGGACTTATCGGCACGCTGCAACGCCTGTGCCAGCATGCCAGGCAGCAACGTGATGTTTTCCTGATTGGCGAAATTGGCAGCGAGGAGAGGGAGATCCTGGCGCGTTACCAGGCTCCGTCGCTGATGGACGTGGTCTTTAACTTCAATATTGGCAGTCAGAAAACCTTCGATGCGGCACGCCTGTGCGACGAGATTAACGCCACGCTGGCGATGCAGTCTGGTCTGCCGACGCTGTTCTTTTCCAGCCACGATATGCCGCGCATGATTAGCCGCTTCGGCGAAGGCCCGCACGACACCGCCCGGGCGTTGGCTGTCCTGGCGCTACAGCTGACCGTGCGCGGCGTGCCGTTTATTTTTCAGGGCGAGGAGTTGGGGATGCCTGACTACGTGCCGCAGACGGTCGAACAGATTTTTGATATTCAGGGGAAAACCTACTACGACACGGCCATGCGGCAGGGTTGCAGTGCCGCCGACGCGCTGGCGCAGGCCATTGAGCATTCCCGGGATGGGTCCCGCGGCCCGTTCCTCTGGCGCGACGCCCCGTTTGCGGGTTTTTCCACCCGCACGCCGTGGATGCCCGTCAGCCAGGACTATCCCTTCCTCAATGCCGAACATCAGTTATCGACGCCCGGATCGTTATGGCGTGAGTACCAGACCTTCATTGCGCTTCGTGCCGCCATCGGGGCGCTACAGCATGGAGAGTGCAGCCCACTGACACGCCATAAGGAGTGCGTCTGGTTTACCCGAACCACGCCGCAGGAGCAGGTCTGGGTGGCCGTGAATTTTGGCCAGCCGGTACAAAACCCCTTGTGGGCCATTGAAGCGGATGTCCTGTACGGGCAAAACGCGCCGCAGCTGGACAAAAATCAAATTCTGATAAAAAGGAGTGTATATGAAGAGACACGGTAATAATCCGCTGATCACCCCAGGCGACGTGGTGCCTTCTCTGCCAGGACGGAAAGTGGAGTGCGTCTTTAACGCCGGGGTAACGGAATATCACGGGGAGATTATCCTGCTGCTTCGGGTTGCCGAGAGCGTGATAAATGATGACCCACAGAAGATCGTCGTTCCGCTTCTGGTGCAGCAGCCTGGCGGCTGGCAGCCAGCGACAAAAACGTTTGACCGCAACGACCCTCGCTATGATTTTAGCGACCCGCGTACCATCGTGCTGAAAAGCGACCCGGCTCAGGTCTGGCTGACGTCAATGTCCCACCTGCGCCTGGCACGAAGCCGGGACGGGGTGAATTTTACCATCGATGAACAGCCTTTCATAACTGCCGACAGCCGCTATGAGGAGTTTGGCTGTGAAGATGCGCGCATTACCCTGATTGACGATGTCTGGTACATCAATTACTCCGCCGTGTCATCGTTGGGTATCTCCACCGCTCTGGCGACCACCGTAGATTTTGTCTCCGTCGAGAAGAAAGGGCTGATTTTCTGCCCTGATAACCGCGACGTCTGTTTCTTCCCGGAGAAGGTTGGCGGAGCCTACCGGGCGCTTACCCGGCCTGCGCCCTGCCATTTCGGCCACCCGGAAATATGGATCTGCGAGTCACCCGATATGCTGCACTGGGGAAACCATCGGCATCTGTTGGGACGCTCGGGAGACGAATGGGATGCGCTTAAATCTGGCGGCGGTGCGCCGCTGATCAAGACCGCGCGCGGCTGGCTGGAAATTTATCACGGCGTGGACGCCAGCCAGCGTTACTGCCTGGGCGCTCTGCTTCTGGATCCTGAAGACCCGCTCACCCTCATCGCCAAATCGTCTGTGCCGCTGCTGGAGCCGAGTGCGCCCTATGAGCGTGAAGGCTTTTTCGGTAACGTCGTCTTTACCTGCGGGGCGCTGGTCCGTAATGACACGCTGCATATCTGGTATGGCGCGGCGGACGAGTGTATCGCACTGGCCACGCTGCCGATGGACGATCTGTGGAAACATCTCGGCCTGAATTAAGGCCAGACGCAGCCCCGACGCTTGCCGGGGCTGCAAAGCAATTATTTCTTCCCGCCGTACTGGCTAAACCACGCCAGCATCCTCTGCCAGCCATCTTTCGCCGACTCCGCGTGATAGCTCGGACGATAATCGGCGTTAAACGCGTGCCCGGCATCCGGGTACACCACGATCTCCGCCGTCGCGTTTGCCGCGCGTAGCGCGTGGCGCATGGTCTCGACGGTATCAAGCGGAATGCCGGTATCCTGGCCGCCATAAAGCCCTAACACCGGGGCATTTAAATCCGTTGCGATATCAACCGGATGTTTCGGCGAGTTCAGGGTCTTTTCGCCCACCAGTTTGCCGTACCAGGCCACGGCCGCTTTCAGCTGCGGATTGTGCGCGGCATAAAGCCAGCTGATGCGTCCGCCCCAGCAGAAGCCGGTCACCATTAAGCGATGCGGGTCACCGCCGTTGCGCGCCGCCCAGCTGGCAACGTGGTCGAGATCGGCCAGCACCTGCGCATCCGGGACTTTGCTCACCAGGTTACTGAACAGCGTTGGGATATCGCTGTAGTCATTGGGATCCCCCTGACGAAAATAGAGTTCTGGCGCAACGGCCAGATACCCTTCCAGCGCCAGACGGCGGCAGATATCGCGAATATGTTCGTGAACGCCGAAAATCTCCTGAACCACAATCACGATGGGCAGCGGGCCGTCTGCCGACTTTGGCCGCGCGTGATAAGCAGGCATATTTTCCCCCTGTGAGGGAATGGAGGTCTCGCCTGCGGTAATGGCCTCTTCTGAGGTTGAGACGATGGTTGAAGCATGCGGAGCCGCAGCAGGTGCAAATCCGGTTTTTTCAGTCATGGCATTCTCCGTACCAATGAGTTAGCGCAAAGGTAAATATAGACACCAGGTTAACAACCCACAGTGCCTTAAACGGTCTATCTTTTGTGCAGCACCTGTCGATATAACTTGTTAATGTGATGTGAATCACTTTTTGATGGAAATTTAATGCAATCATTTTCATTCATGGTGAGGTGTGTCACGAAATTATGCTTACCGCTTCTGTAAAGTACCGTTTTACTTCTTCTGACAAACCGACCCACAGAGGAGTCACCTATGTCTAAGTCTGATGTTTTTCATCTCGGCCTCACTAAAAACGATTTACAAGGGGCTACGCTCGCTATCGTCCCTGGCGATCCGGAGCGTGTGGAAAAGATCGCCGCGCTGATGGATAAGCCGGTCAAGCTGGCTGCCCATCGTGAATTCACCACCTGGCGCGCAGAGCTGGATGGCAAAGCGGTGATTGTGTGCTCTACCGGTATTGGTGGTCCGTCTACCTCTATTGCAGTTGAAGAGCTGGCGCAGCTGGGCATTCGTACTTTCCTGCGTATCGGCACCACCGGCGCCATTCAGCCGCACATCAACGTCGGCGATGTGCTGGTTACGACCGCATCCGTGCGTCTGGACGGGGCAAGCCTGCACTTTGCGCCGATGGAATTCCCGGCAGTGGCTGATTTCGAATGCACCACCGCGCTGGTTGAAGCCGCGAAATCCGTGGGCGCAACCACTCACGTGGGCGTAACCGCCTCTTCTGATACCTTCTACCCGGGCCAGGAGCGTTACGACACCTTCTCTGGTCGCGTGGTGAGCCGCTTCAAAGGCTCTATGGAAGAGTGGCAGTCCATGGGCGTGATGAACTACGAGATGGAATCTGCAACGCTGCTGACCATGTGCGCAAGCCAGGGTCTGCGTGCCGGTATGGTGGCGGGCGTTATCGTCAACCGTACCCAGCAGGAGATCCCGAACGCCGAAACCATGAAGCAGACCGAAAGCCATGCGGTGAAAATCGTGGTGGAAGCGGCTCGTCGTCTGATCTAGTCCTCCTCTCTGAGATAAAAGGCCGACACGTTCGGCCTTTATTTTTTGCGTAGCGCCTCGCAGGAAAACCCTTTCAAACTGGACGTTTATACAGCACAATTCTATTTTGTGCGGGTCAGACGTGGATGCAGGGGGCATTGTGGATATCTCAGTCCTGATTTATATGGTAATTGCGCTGGTGAGCGTGGGAATGGGCTGGCTCATTGCCAGTTACCAGCACGCCCAGCAGAAAGCCGAACAGCTGGCAGAGCGCGAAGAGATCGTCGCCGAACTCAGCGCGACGAAACAGCAGCTTGCACTGAGCGACCACTGGCGCGACGAGTGCGAACTGCTTAATAACGAGCTACGCAACCTGCGTGATATCAATACCTCGCTGGAGGCCGATCTCCGCGAAGTGACTACCCGCCTTGAATCCACCCAACTGCATGCGGAAGACAAAATCCGCCAGATGATCAACAGCGAGCAGCGCCTTAGCGAGCAATTTGAGAACCTCGCCAACCGCATTTTTGAGCACAGCAACCGCCGCGTTGACGAACAGAATCGCCAGAGTCTGAACAGCCTGCTCACACCGCTGCGCGAACAGCTGGACGGCTTTCGCCGTCAGGTGCAGGACAGCTTTGGTCAGGAAGCCCGGGAACGCCACACGCTGGCGCATGAAATTCGTAACCTCCAGCAGCTGAATGCCCAGATGGCGCAGGAGGCGGTTAACCTGACGCGCGCGCTCAAAGGTGATAACAAAGCGCAGGGAAACTGGGGCGAAGTGGTCATGACGCGCGTGCTGGAGGCCTCTGGCCTGCGCGAAGGATACGAGTACGAAACGCAGGTCAGCATTGAGAACGATGCCCGCTCGCGGATGCAGCCGGATGTCATTGTTCGTCTGCCGCAGGGCAAAGATGTGGTCATCGACGCCAAAATGACGCTGGTGGCCTATGAGCGCTACTTCAACGCGGAGGATGACTACACCCGCGAATCCGCGTTGCAGGAGCACATCGCCTCCGTGCGTAACCATATCCGTCTGCTGGGCAGGAAAGATTATCAGCAACTGCCGGGGCTGCGATCGCTGGATTATGTGCTGATGTTCATTCCGGTCGAGCCAGCCTTCCTGCTGGCGCTCGACAGACAGCCTGAACTGATCACCGAAGCGCTGAAAAATAACATTATGCTGGTCAGCCCCACCACGCTGCTGGTGGCGTTACGTACCATTGCCAACCTGTGGCGCTATGAGCACCAAAGCCGTAACGCGCAGCAGATTGCCGATCGCGCCAGCAAGCTGTACGACAAAATGCGGCTGTTTGTGGACGATATGTCCTCGGTGGGGCAAAGCCTGGATCGCGCGCAGGATAACTACCGCCAGGCGATGAAAAAACTCTCCTCCGGGCGCGGCAATTTGCTGGCGCAGGCGGAGGCGTTTCGCAGCCTTGGGGTGGAAGTGAAACGCGAGATTAATCCGGAACTGGTGGAGCAGGCTACCGCTCAGGATGAAGAGTTTCGTCTTCGCGAAGGCGACGCTGAACAAAAGACCCGCAATGAAGACAACGATTTAGCGGCGAGTTTATCCCCTGAATCCCAGCCAGCGCGTTTCTTTCACGGTAGTTGAAACGTAGGGCAAATGCGCCCAATCTGTTACACTTCACGAACATTTGACTGATTAGCAGGCTCTGAGATGGTTGACGATTCACAAGACACAACGCACTTTGGCTTTCAGACTGTCGCCAAAGCGCAGAAAGCTGACATGGTGGCCCACGTATTTCATTCCGTGGCGGCGAAGTACGATGTGATGAATGATTTGATGTCATTCGGCATTCATCGCTTGTGGAAGCGCTTCACCATTGATTGCAGCGGCGTGCGCCGTGGACAAACGGTGCTGGATTTAGCCGGGGGAACAGGCGATCTGACCGCAAAATTCTCCCGTCTGGTTGGCGAAACCGGTCGTGTGGTGCTGGCGGATATCAACGACTCCATGCTGAAAATGGGGCGCGAAAAGCTGCGTAACATCGGCGTGGTAGGCAATGTTGAATATGTTCAGGCGAACGCCGAAGCGCTGCCGTTCCCGGACAATACGTTCGACTGCATCACCATCTCTTTCGGTCTGCGTAACGTGACCGATAAAGATAAAGCGCTGCGCTCAATGTACCGTGTGCTGAAGCCGGGTGGCCGACTGCTGGTGCTCGAGTTTTCTAAACCGATTATCGACCCGCTGAGCAAAGCTTACGATGCCTATTCCTTCCACGTCCTGCCGCGCATTGGCGAGCTGGTGGCGAACGATGCAGAAAGTTACCGTTATCTGGCCGAATCCATCCGAATGCACCCGGATCAGGACACGCTGAAAGCAATGATGCAGGATGCGGAGTTTGAGAACGTGGAATACTTCAATATGACGGCGGGTGTCGTCGCGCTGCATCGTGGTTACAAGTTCTGAGTGGAGGTTTCCCGTGCCCATTAAACCCTTAGTCACCGCAGGCATCGAGAATGTACTGAATGCCTTTCTGTATCGCGCACCTGCGCTGAAAACCGCACGTCAGCGGCTTAACGGAAAGGTACTGCGTATCGTTTTAAAGGAGTTCTCGACGCCGCTTGTGCTGGTCTTCAGCGAACGCCAGCTTGACGTTCTGGGGGAGTGGGAAGGCGAGGCCGACTGCTCGGTAATTACGCATATGAGCGTTTTGCCAAAACTGCGTGACCGTCAGCAGATGACGGCACTTATTCGCAGCGGTGAACTGGAGGTCGAAGGCGATATTCAGGTGGTTCAGAATTTCGTTGCACTCAGCGATCAGGCTGAATTCGACCCGGCGGAACTGCTGGCGCCGTATATCGGCGATATCGCGGCTGAAGGTATAAGCAAAACGCTGCGCACAGGTTCCGCTTTTCTGCGTAAAGGTCTGCTCCGTCAACAGCGCTATGCTGCCGAGGTGCTGACCGAAGAGTGGCGTATGGCGCCGGGGCCTTTAGAAGTCGCCTGGTTTGCAGAAGAGACCGCGGCAGTTGAGCGCGCAGTTGATGCGTTAACCAAACGGCTGGAAAAACTGGAGGGCAAATGACGCCTGGTGAAATTCGGCGCCTCTATTTTATCGTTCGCACCTTTTTGAGCTACGGGCTAGACGAGCTTATCCCCAGAATGCGTATCACCCTGCCGCTTCGGCTTTGGCGGCGCACGCTGTTCTGGATGCCGAATCGCCATAAGGATCAGGAACTGGGCGCACGGCTGCGTCTTGCGTTGCAGGAGCTAGGCCCGGTCTGGATCAAGTTTGGGCAGATGCTCTCAACACGTCGCGATCTTTTCCCGCCGCAAATTGCCGATCAGCTTGCCCTGTTACAGGACCGCGTCGCCCCGTTTGACGGCGAGAGAGCAAAGAAACAAATCGAAGAAGCGATGGGCAATATCCCCATCGAGACCTGGTTTGATGATTTCGACATTCAGCCTCTGGCCTCTGCTTCAATTGCGCAGGTTCACACCGCGCGCCTGAAAGAGAATGGCAAAGAGGTGGTCATTAAGGTGATTCGCCCGGATATCCTGCCGGTTATCAGAGCGGACATGAAGCTGATCTATCGCCTGGCTCGCTGGGTGCCGCGTCTGTTGCCGGATGGCCGCCGTCTGCGTCCGCTGGAAGTGGTGCGGGAGTATGAAAAAACGCTGATTGACGAGCTTAACCTGCTGCGTGAATCGGCGAACGCCATTCAGCTGCGTCGTAACTTTGAAGACAGCCCGATGCTGTATGTTCCTGAAGTCTATTCTGACTATTGCAGTCAGAACATGATGGTGATGGAACGTATCTACGGTATTCCGGTCTCGGACGTGGTGGCGCTGGAAAAACAGGGCACCAACATGAAGCTGCTGGCCGAGCGCGGCGTGCAGGTCTTCTTCACGCAGGTTTTCCGCGACAGCTTCTTCCATGCGGATATGCACCCGGGCAATATTTTCGTCAGCTATGAGCACCCGGAAGATCCGAAGTACATCGGCATCGACTGCGGAATAGTCGGCTCGCTGAATAAAGAAGATAAACGTTATCTCGCTGAAAACTTTATCGCGTTCTTCAACCGCGACTACCGTAAGGTGGCCGAACTGCACGTAGATTCAGGCTGGGTTCCACCCGATACCAACGTGGAAGAGTTTGAATTTGCGATCCGCACCGTCTGTGAGCCGATTTTTGAAAAGCCGCTCTCGGAGATCTCTTTCGGACACGTTCTGCTCAACCTGTTCAACACCGCACGCCGTTTCAATATGGAAGTGCAGCCACAATTAGTTTTACTTCAGAAAACATTACTTTACGTTGAGGGCGTAGGCCGCCAGCTCTATCCTCAGTTAGACTTGTGGAAAACCGCGAAACCGTTCCTTGAATCCTGGATTAAGGATCAGGTCGGCATTCCTGCGCTGGTTCGCTCGCTTAAAGAGAAAGGCCCGTTCTGGATTGAAAAAATGCCTGAAATTCCTGAACTGGTTTACGACAGTTTGCGTCAGAGCAAGAACCTTCAGCACAGCATGGATAAAATCGCGCACGAGCTTCAATCCAGTCGCGTGCGTCAGGGGCAGTCCCGCTATCTCTTCGGAATTGGCGCGACGCTGCTGATAAGCGGCACGTTGCTGTTGATCAATCGTCCGGACTGGGAAATGATGCCAACCTGGATTATGGCTGCTGGTGTGGTTGTCTGGCTTGCTGGCTGGCGAAAAACGCGCTGAATTAGCGTCGCTATCGAGGGATTGCATACGTATAATGCGATCTGACTAATTAATCATCTATCACTGGGGAACACGCATGGGTGGTATCAGTATCTGGCAGTTAGTGATCATTGCCGTCATCGTTGTGCTGCTGTTTGGCACGAAAAAACTCGGATCAATCGGGTCCGACCTGGGCGCGTCAATCAAAGGCTTCAAGAAAGCCATGAGCGATGATGAGAATAAGCAGGAAAAAGCCAGTCAGGATGCTGATTTTACCGCTAAATCCATCGCCGATAAGCAGGACGAAGCCAAAAAGGAAGAGGCTAAACGTCACGATAAAGAGCAGGTGTAATTCGTGTTCGACATTGGTTTTAGTGAGTTACTGCTGGTCTTTGTGATTGGTCTTATCGTGTTGGGGCCGCAGCGTTTACCCGTTGCGGTGAAAACCGTCGTAGGCTGGGTGCGTGCGCTTCGCTCGCTGGCAACTACCGTGCAGAACGAGCTGGCGCAGGAGCTAAAGCTTCAGGAATTTCAGGACAGCCTGAAAAAGGTTGAAAAGGCGAGCATGGACAACCTGACGCCGGAACTGAAGGCCTCGATGGACGAGCTGCGCGAAGCGGCTGAATCCATGAAGCGTTCTTACAGCATTAACGATCCTGAGAAAGCGAGCGATGAAGCTAACACCATCCATAATCCGGTGGTGAAGGGCAGCGAAGAGCAGCGCGAGGGTGTGACGCCTTCCAGCGCAGAGCATCAGGCTGCTTCACCAGAGCAAACGCCGCAGGAGCCCGAAGTGAAAAAACAGGTGCCGCCGGAAGAGCCCGTGGTCAAAGCGGCTGAGGTAAAACCCGCCGCGCCCGTTTCCGAATCATCCCCCTCGTCGAGTGATAAAGCGTAAACATGGCAGTAGATGATACTCAACCGCTCATTACGCACCTCATTGAGCTGCGTAAGCGCCTGTTAAACTGCATCATTGCGGTTTTCCTCATTTTTTTATGTCTGGTCTATTTTGCCAACGATATTTATCAGGTGGTTTCTGCGCCGCTGATTAAACAGATGCCGCTGGGCGCGACGATGATTGCAACGGACGTTGCCTCGCCATTCTTTACCCCTATTAAGCTGACCTTCTGGGTGTCGTTGATTGCCTCTGCGCCGGTCATTTTGTATCAGGTCTGGGCATTTGTGGCGCCTGCCCTGTACAGGCATGAGCGCAAGCTGGTTATTCCCCTGCTGGTGTCCAGTTCGTTGCTGTTTTATATCGGCATGGCGTTTGCCTACTTCGTTGTCTTTCCGCTGGCCTTTGGCTTCCTGACGCATACCGCGCCGGAAGGGGTACAGGTGTCGACGGATATCGCCAGCTACCTCAGTTTTGTCATGGCGCTGTTTATGGCCTTTGGTGTCGCCTTTGAGGTGCCCGTAGCGATTGTCCTGCTCTGCTGGGTCGGCGTGACTACGCCTGAAGATCTGCGTAAGAAGCGCCCGTATATCCTGGTGGGGGCATTTGTCGTAGGGATGCTGTTAACGCCACCGGACGTCTTCTCGCAAACCTTGCTGGCGATACCCATGTACTGTCTGTTTGAAGTCGGCGTGTTCTTCGCACGTTTCTACGTCGGAAAGGGGCGTACCCGGGACGAAGAAGACGAGCCGTCTGAAGAGACCACGAAAGAATAAAACCAGCCGCCCGTCAGGGCGGTTGTCATATGGGGAAACGTATGTTTGATATTGGGCTTAACCTGACCAGCAGCCAGTTTGCAAAAGACCGAGATGAGGTGGTGGCGCGCGCCTTTGCCGCTGGTGTGAACGGGCTGTTACTGACGGGGACCAGTCTGCACGAGAGTGCGCAGGCACAGCAGCTGGCGCAACGCTATCAGCACTGCTGGTCTACCGCAGGCGTACATCCTCATGACAGCAGCCAGTGGACGCAGGACAGCGCTGAGACGCTTTATCGTCTGGCGGATACGCCTGAAGTGGTTGCCATTGGCGAATGCGGGCTTGATTTCAACCGTAACTTCTCGACGCCTGAAGAGCAGGAAAAGGCATTTACCGCCCAGCTCGCGCTGGCAGCAGAGCGGGAGATGCCGGTGTTTATGCACTGTCGCGATGCCCATGAACGTTTTCTGGCGCTGCTGGAACCCTGGCTGGAGAAATTGCCGGGAGCGGTGTTGCACTGCTTTACTGGCTCCCGTCAGGAGGCGCTGGATTGCCTGGACCGCGGGCTTTATCTGGGTATTACCGGCTGGGTGTGTGATGAACGTCGTGGGCTGGAACTTCGCGCGCTGTTGCCCGTTATCCCGGCCGATCGCTTGCTGCTTGAAACGGATGCGCCGTACCTGTTGCCCCGGGATATGCAGCCCAAACCGCCATCACGACGTAATGAACCGGCCTACCTGGGACACATTGCTGAACGCGTGGCGCACTGGCGCGGAGAGGATGCGCAGTGGCTGGCAGCACAAACCGATGATAACGTGCGTCGTCTGTTCGGCGTGCAGTTCTAAACTTTGCGGAAATCGGTGTTTTTAACGCTCTGCAACACCTCTTTATTCAACAGGTTGAGCAGCAGCATGGAGCGCGCCTCACCGTCCGGCTCAGCGAAGATAGCCTGTAAACCTTCAAAGGCGCCTTCGGTGATCACCACGCTGTCGCCAGCATAAGGGGTTTCCGGATCGGTAATATCGTCAGGCTGCTGGTAAACAGAAAGCTGATGAATAACCGATGACGGTACTCTTGCCGGATGGGCGCCAAAACGCACAAAATGGCTGACGCCGCGCGTGGCGCTGATTGTCGTGGTGTGGATCACTTCAGGGTCGAACTCGACGAACAGGTAATTCGGGAACAGAGGCTCACTGACGGTTGTGCGTCTGCCACGCTGCATTTTTTCAAGCGTGATCACCGGTGTCAGGCAGTTAACAGACTGACGTTCAAGATGTTCCTGCGCGCGCTGAAGTTGCCCGCGTTTGCAATACAGTAAATACCAGGCCTGCATAATCACTCTTCCCATTGTTCGGGGCGCAAGCATACCAAAACCCTGGCGGGATCGCTAAGGTGATTATAATGGCGAAAAAGAGAGTAAGTCGTGGAAGTTCACGCTAATTTAACAAAATTACAGCATCACGCGGTCTTACGCCGTATAATGAAGCGCTTACAGAGAGGCCATGATTAACTGCATGAAATACCACGATCTACGCGACTTCCTGGCGCTGCTGGAAAAGCAGGGCGAACTCAAACGCATTACGCTTCCTGTTGATCCGTATCTGGAAATGACAGAAATCGCTGACCGTACCCTGCGCGCGGGCGGTCCGGCGTTGCTGTTTGAAAACCCAAAAGGCTACACCATGCCGGTGCTGTGCAACCTGTTTGGCACACCTCGCCGCGTGGCGCTGGGAATGGGGCAGGAAGATGTCACGGCGTTGCGTGAAGTGGGCAAACTGCTGGCCTTTCTGAAAGAGCCGGAGCCGCCAAAAGGGTTCCGCGATCTGTTCGACAAGCTGCCGCAGTTTAAGCAGGTGTTGAACATGCCTACCAAACGCCTGCGCGGTGCGCCATGCCAGCAAAAAGTGCTGGAAGGCGATGCCGTTGATCTGACCAAAATTCCCATCATGCAGTGCTGGCCTGAAGATGCTGCGCCGCTGATCACCTGGGGCCTCACCGTTACGCATGGGCCGCATAAAGAGCGTCAAAACCTCGGCATTTATCGACAGCAGCTGATTGGCAAAAACAAGCTCATCATGCGCTGGTTGTCCCATCGCGGTGGGGCGCTGGATTTCCAGGAGTGGTGCGAGGCCCATCCGGGCGAACGTTTCCCGGTTTCTGTCGCGCTGGGTGCCGATCCGGCCACCATTCTTGGGGCGGTTACGCCCGTTCCTGATACGCTGTCTGAATATGCCTTCGCTGGGCTGCTGCGCGGCACCAAAACCGAAGTGGTGAAGTGCATCTCCAATGACCTGGAAGTACCAGCCAGCGCGGAGATTGTGCTGGAAGGTTACCTCGAACAGGGCGAGCTGGCACCTGAAGGGCCGTACGGCGACCACACCGGCTATTACAACGAAGTGGACAACTTCCCGGTGTTCACCGTCACGCACATTACCCAGCGTGAAGATGCGATTTATCACTCCACCTATACTGGCCGTCCACCGGATGAACCGGCGGTGCTGGGCGTGGCGCTAAACGAAGTGTTTGTGCCGATCCTGCAAAAGCAGTTCCCGGAAATTGTTGATTTTTATCTGCCGCCGGAAGGGTGTTCGTATCGCCTGGCGGTGGTAACGATGAAGAAGCAGTATGCCGGTCATGCTAAACGCGTGATGATGGGCGTATGGTCTTTCCTGCGCCAGTTTATGTATACCAAGTTTGTGATTGTCTGCGATGATGACGTCAATGCCCGCGACTGGAACGACGTCATCTGGGCCATTACCACGCGTATGGATCCGGCGCGTGATACGGTTATAGTGGAAAACACACCGATTGATTATCTGGACTTTGCCTCGCCGGTTTCCGGCCTTGGCTCAAAAATGGGACTGGATGCCACGAACAAATGGCCTGGCGAAACCGACCGTGAATGGGGTCGCCCGATCAAGAAAGATCCTGCCGTGACCGCGCGAATTGACGCGATCTGGGACGAGCTGGCCATAATGAATAACGGTAAGGCAGAATAAGACCGTTTAGCCCTATAGACTTCCCGACAGAGAGAGCGAATGACAACCTTAAGCTGTAAAGTGACGTCGGTAGATGCTATTACCGACACCGTATATCGCGTCCGTTTGGTTCCTGAAGCGGCATTCTCATTCCGTGCCGGTCAGTACCTGATGGTCGTGATGGACGAGCGTGATAAGCGTCCTTTCTCTATGGCCTCAACGCCAGCAGAGCAGGAATTTATTGAGCTGCATATTGGTGCGTCTGAGCTTAACCTGTACGCGATGGCCGTGATGGATCGCATCCTGAAAGAGCGTGAAATTGTGGTCGATATTCCTCATGGCGAGGCTTGGTTGCGTGAAGATGAAGACCGTCCGCTGATCCTGATTGCCGGTGGCACGGGCTTCTCTTATGTCCGCTCTATTTTGCTGACCGCGCTGGCGCGCAACCCAAATCGTGATATCACCATCTACTGGGGTGGCCGCGAAGAGAAGCACCTTTACGATCTGTCTGAGCTGGAAGCGCTGAGCGTAAATCATCCTAACCTGCGCATTGAGCCGGTTGTCGAGCAGCCGGAAGAGGGCTGGCGCGGGCGTAGCGGTACGGTGCTGACCGCGGTATTGCAGGATCACGGGACGCTGGCCGGGCACGATATCTACATCGCCGGTCGCTTCGAAATGGCGAAAATTGCCCGCGACCTGTTCTGCAACGAGCGTGACGCGCGGGAAGATCGTCTGTTCGGCGATGCGTTTGCGTTTATCTGATTCAGAGACCCGCTTCGGCGGGTTTTTTACGCTCTGGCAATAGCGCTGGTGAAAATTTAACCTTGATATGGACCGCGCATTGCCGTTATCCTTGTTCCCGTTAAATTTTGTCCTCAGGAGCGCCCCCCAAAAATGAACAAACACGACTGATGAATTTCGATCCTTGCTCAACGCACCGCGTCGGCAGGGGATGTTTTGATTTCATTCAGGAGTGCTTATGGCTCATTTTGCGCAGTCCCCCTCTTTTATTTTGCATCAGGTCACCTGTCAGTTTGCGACGGGCGATATCCTTTTCGGTCCACTGAATCTTTCCCTGGATGCGTCAGTGTGCGCGCTGGTTGGCCGCAACGGCAGCGGTAAAACACGCCTGCTGCGGCTGCTGGCTGGGGTTGATGAACCCGCCAGCGGTCATATTGAGCGCTTTGGCACACACGTCTACGTGGCGCAGCAGCAGGATATTTCTGCGGATACCACTCTAGCCGGACTGCTCGGATACGACGCGATCTTTGCGGCGCGCACGCGCATCGACAGCGGTCATTATGAACCCGACGATCTCGACACGCTCGACGGTTATTGGGATCTGGCTGAACGGCTGAGCCATGCTTTTATCGCTGCAAAACTTCCCCCATTTGATCCGAATAAGCTTGCGGCAGAGCTGAGCGGCGGCGAGCGTATTCGTGCCTTGCTGTGCGGCGCATTCGCCGCAGATGCTGATTACCTGCTGCTGGACGAGCCGACCAACCACCTCGACAGGCAAGGCCGCATGTGGTTCTACGAGCAGCTTTCCCGGTATCAGGGCGGGGTGCTGGTGGCCTCTCACGACCGTGAGTTGCTGGCCCAGGTACCGCGTATCCTTGAACTGAGCGCGTTGGGCTTGCACAGCTACGGCGGGAATTATGCTGACTATCGAACCCAGCGTGATGCTGAGCAACAGGCTGCCCGCGCCGCGCTGGAGCATGCTGCCACCGAGCGCAAGCGTACCCGCGCCCGTATGCATAAAGAGCATGACGACAGCCAGCGGCGTTCAGCCAAAACGCTTCGCACCGTCGACAGCCTTAACATCGCCTCGTTTGAACGGGTCAAATACAAAGGAGCGGCGAAAGAGCGTATTGGTTCCTGGAAAAAGCAGCATAGCGATCAAAATCATGCTCTGAACGCTGCGGTTAACCAGGCACGCGAGCGGGTTGAAGAGGATAACGCGGTGATGTTTACCCTGCCGGGCAGTCAAATCCCGGAAGGGAAACAGGTGCTGGTACTGGAAGAACTGGTGCTTCCGCACGTGCCTGTCCCCCCGATAAACTGGCGAATGGATGGCCCGATGCGCGTGGCGCTACGCGGGCCGAACGGCTGTGGGAAATCCACGCTGTTGAAGGTGATTTTGGGCGAAACCGCGCCAGTTACGGGAAGTTGTAAGGTTTCCGTCAGGCGTGCTTATCTCGATCAGCATCTTTCCCGGCTGGATCTGTCGCAGTCGGTGATGACGCATCTTAGCCTTTGCAATACCCCGCTCGAAGAAGGGGCACTGCGTACCCGTTTAGCGCAGCTCCAGCTGGGTGCGGAGAAAGTAACACTTCCCCTGGCCGAACTGAGTGGCGGGGAGCGGCTGAAGGCCGCGCTGGCCTGCGTATTGTGGCGTGAAGCGGCAACGCAGCTGTTGCTTCTGGATGAGCCGACCAACCATCTTGATCTGGCCTCTGTTCAGGCCATTGAAGCGGCCTTAGCCGATTTCCCCGGCGCGCTGCTGGTGGTGTCGCACGATGAAGCCTTTCTGGCAGGGTTAAAGCTGACGCATGAATTGATATGGGAAGAGTCGGGATGGCGATGTGAAAGCCTGTAAACACAAGCCCCCGCAAGGGCGGGGGCAAACAAACTTTATCAGGCTAACTGCTTGCGAAGGTCAGGGTTTGCCTGAATCAGGCGCATCAGCTTTAGCTCGGCTGGGGTAGGTTTTTCACGTTTTGACTCCCACTCCAGTACCATCGCTACGCTGACACCCATCGCTCTTGCGAATTCATCTGTTTTCAGGCCCGATCCTTTACGTAAACGCTCAAATTCACTAAAAGGATTGGACTTTTGATTCAGGGTTACTGTCGGCGGTACATCTTTAAAAATAATCTGTTCCAGGCTGCTCAGCAGCTCAAACTCAGGATCTTTTAATTCCATTGAGAACTCCTCATAAATCACACATCGGGATCATGAACATCAGAGAGCCTGTTAAGAATAGTCCCTAAACCAAACACAGGATCGTCACGGCTGTGATTAATTGTGCGATAACGATCGCTTTACGCGTTTCAGCTATATGGATAGTTATGCTAATTACCTGATTAATCATATGTAGAGATGCACAGGTATTTTTTTGTAAATAGTCAGTACAAAAACGGGAATACCCGTTTTGCATGAAAACTCTATCTTGCAAGGCTGACCTGGACTATTCTTGTCAGCGTTGGGCACGCGTGTGCCGGTGTGCGCTTTTTTGGGTGAAAGGAGTAATAAAATGGCGACAGGAAAGTCCTGCTCTCGCTGGTTTGCGCCTATTGCGGCGTTGTTGATGGTGGTTAGCCTGAGTGGGTGTTTCGATAAAGAAGGCGATCAGCGCAAAGCGTTTATCGATTTTCTACAGAATACAGTGATGCGTAGCGGCGAGCGTTTACCAACGCTGACTGCAGATCAGAAAAAACAGTTTGGTCCATTCGTGTCGGATTACGCCATTCTGTATGGCTATTCACAGCAGGTCAGCCAGGCGATGGATTCCGGTATTCGCCCGGTCGTGGATAGCGTGAATGCCATCCGCGTTCCACAGGATTATCTGACCCAGCGTGAACCGCTTCGCCAGTCTAATGGCGCGCTTGGGGTACTCAGCCAGCAGCTGCAAAATGCCAAAATGCAGGCTGATGCTTCGCGTTCCGCGTTGAAGCAGGGCGAGGATCTCAAACCGGTCTATGACCAGGTGTATGAGAAAGTGGTGACCAAACCGTCAAACGCTTTGCAACCGCTGATCCCGGCGGCGCAGGTCTTTACTCAGCAACTGGTTCAGGTGGGCGACTTTATTAGTGAACAAGGTACGCAGGTGAGCTTCGTCTCTAACGGTATCCAGTTCCCGACCTCCCAGCAGGCGAGCCAGTACAACGCGCTGATTGGGCCGCTCGCGTCCCAGCATCAGGCTTTTAGCCAGGCCTGGAGCGCAGCGGTCGCTGCAACGGAATAAGAAAACCCCCGCTTCGGCGGGGTTTTTTTATGCTTGATGAAAATAACGCTTGTCATTCATCTACCATATCGGTATAACTATGTTCGTCGGTTTGTTACACAGACCTAAAGCAGTTTAGTAAAGCAGTCCAGATTGTTATCCATAGATACCCTTCGTAGTGACCCTTCCTTCATCGCTTAAAAATCTGTAACGCAATCCATCAAGCCGGAAGGCACAATATATTTTTAATAAGGTAATTTCTATGTCTGCTAAAATGACTGGTCTGGTAAAATGGTTCAACGCTGATAAAGGTTTCGGCTTCATCACTCCTGACGATGGCTCTAAAGACGTGTTCGTACACTTCTCTGCTATCCAGAACGATGGCTACAAATCTCTGGATGAAGGTCAGAAAGTTTCCTTCACCATCGAAAGCGGCGCTAAAGGCCCAGCAGCTGGTAACGTTGTAAGCCTGTAAGCTTCCAACCCAGTAGCACAAAATTCAAAAACCCGCCTTCTGGCGGGTTTTTTCGTTTCTAATGTTGTATCTGCGGGTTAACGCAGTTCTTATCCACTTTACCGCCGAGCGCGGCAATCAGGTTATCTACCGCAGTCGCCGCCATGTTGTAGCGTGTTTCGTGAGTCGCAGAGCCGATGTGGGGCAGGGCGACGACGTTCGGCATGGTCAGCAGCGGAGAGTCCACCGGCAGCGGCTCCTGTTCAAACACGTCCAGACCGGCGGCGTGGATCTCACCGTTTTGTAATGCCTCAATCAGCGCCTTCTCATCGACCACCGGGCCGCGACCCGCGTTGATGAAAATGGCCGATTTCTTCATCTTTTCAAACGCCGACTTGCCGATCAGATGACGCGTTTCATCCGTCAGCGGCAGGATCAGGCAGACAAAGTCGGCTTCCTGCAACAGCGTATCAAGCTCGCAGTAGCGGGCGTTGAAACGTTCTTCAGCTTCACTGTGGTGGCGGCGTGCGTTGTACAGGATCGGCATGTTGAAGCCAAAATGCGCGCGCTGTGCCAGCGCCAGCCCGATACGGCCCATCCCTACGATGCCCAGCGTTTTGCCATGAACGTCCACGCCGAACCAGTCCGGACCAATGCTTTTCGTCCATTCGCCCGCTTTCACGCGCTCGGCCACGTCCACCACGCGACGGGCGGTGCTGAGCACCAGCGCCATTAGCGTGTCGGCGACGGTCTCCGTCAGGGCATGTGGCGTGTGCATCAGCAGGATGTTGCGCGCGTTAAGCGCATCCACGTCGAAATTGTCGTATCCCACAGAAACGGTTGAGGTAGCACGAAGCTTCGGCATTTTCTCCAGCAGCGCCGCATCCACCTTTTCGCTTGAACCCAGCAGGCCCTCGGCGCTGGCAAACGCGTCGGCGTGCTGTGCCACGGTTTCCGGGCTGAGGTTCTTTACCCGGGTAACGGTAAAGTGTTCCTCCAGGCGTTTTTGCAGATCATCAGGCAGTGCTTTGTACAAAATGACGGACGGCTTCATGCTAATCTCCGTTGATTTTAAAAGGATTCAGGCGTGGCGTGCGCCGACGGGTAGCTGTTGATTATTAGCAGGCTTAACGATCAGAGTAAGCCATACCGAGGCAAAAAGCGCCACCCCCATAAAGATGTAAGAGGCCGACGGGCTGCCGGTGGCGCCGTTCAGATAGCCCACAAACCACGAGCCAAAGAACGAACCCAGCGCACCCATACTGTTGATCAGCGCCATTGCGCCCCCTGCGACGTTACGCGGCAGCATTTCCGGGATGATGGCAAAGAACGGACCATACGGGGCATACATAGCCGCACCCGCAATCACCAGCAGCGTATAGGAGGCCCAGAAGTGATTCGCGCCCACGGCCCAGGAGCCAATGAAGGCAAAAGCAGCGATCAGCAGCAGTGGCCAGACGAACAGCTTACGGTTTTGCAGCTTGTCCGATGCCCAGGAGACAATAATCATCGCGATGGTCGCAGCCAGGTAAGGCACCGATGACAGCCAGCCTACTTCTACCATGCCAAGGTTTTCACCGCCGCTGCGGATAATCGACGGCAGCCACAGCACAAAGCCGTACACGCCAATACTCCAGGTAAAATACTGTGCGCACAGCAGGATGACGTTCCGGGAGCGGAAGGCTTCGCCGTAGTTACGTACCGCTTTCAGCCCCTGCTGCTCTTTATCCAGCTGCGCCTGGAGTGCGGCTTTTTCGTCCTCAGAAAGCCATTTTGCCTGGGCTGGCTTATCTTTCACCAGCACCCACCAGCAGAAGGCCCAGATAATCGCGGGAACCCCTTCAATGATGAACATCTCGCGCCAGCCGAAGGACTGGATCAGATAGCCGGAAACCACCGACATCCACAGCACGGTGACCGGGTTACCGAGTATCAGGAAAGTATTGGCGCGTGAACGCTCAGATTTAGTAAACCAGTTGCTGATGTAAATCAGCATTGCTGGCATGACGGCCGCCTCAACCACGCCGAGAATAAAGCGAATGGCCGCCAGAGCAGGGATGTTATTCACCACGCCAGTGAGCGACGCACAGGCGCCCCATAAGATCAGGCAGATGAAAATGAGTTTTCGCACGCTGCGGCGTTCGGCGTAAATCGCGCCGGGGATCTGGAAGAAGAAATAACCCAGGAAGAAGAGGGCGCCCAGCAGGGAGGAAACCCCTTTGGTGATCCCCAGGTCTTCGTTGATCCCCGCGGCGGATGCAAAACTAAAGTTGGCACGATCCAGGTACGCCAGGCTGTACGTGATAAACACGATTGGCATGATGTACCACCAGCGTTTTACTGCATTGGTCGAACTGTTCATAGGCTTGCCTCTGTTGTTGAGGTTGTTAACCCCTCACCCTAACCCTCTCCCCTTTGGGGAGAGGGCCGGGGTGAGGGGATTTAGTCGTTAAGCTGCGCGCGGGTTGGCAGGCCTTCGCTGTCGCCCTGCACCTGAATGGCCAGCGAACCAATTTTGTTGCCTCGTGTCACGGCCTGTGACAGCGGTTTGCCCTCCAGCAGGGCGCTAATGACCCCGACGGCAAACCCATCGCCCGCGCCTACGGTATCGACCACGTTGTCGACTTTTACCGCAGCGACGGCGCCTTGCTCGCCGTCGGCAGTTTTAAACCATGCGCCGTCGGCACCGGTTTTCAGCACCACGGCTTTTACCCCTCTGTTGAGGTAAAAATCAGCAATGCCCTCCGGCGTACTTTCGCCAGTGAGGATCATTCCCTCTTTCACGCCCGGCAGAACCCAGTCCGCCTGGAACGCCAGTCGGTTGAGTTTCTCAACCATCTCCGCTTCGCTTTTCCACAGCACCGGACGCAGGTTGGGATCGAAAGAGATCGTTTTGCCCTGCGCTTTCATTGCCGAAGCGGCGTGATCCAGTAAATCGTACGAGCTGGCCGAGAGCGCCGCCGCCACGCCGCTCAGGTGCAGGTGGCGTGCGGAGGAGAAGTACGCGGCGTGATAATCATCCACGGAGAGATGGCTTGCCGCTGAGCCTTTGCGGAAATATTCAACGATGGGATCGGTTCCATTTTCAACTTTAGATTTCAGCTGAAAGCCCGTCGGGAAGCGTCCGTCGAGCGTGACGCCTTCGGCATCAATGCCCTCTTTTTTTAACGAGTCGAGAACGAAATGACCAAAGCTGTCATTTCCCACGCGGCTTACCCAGCCGACATTCAGCCCCAGCCGCGCAAGGCCGGTCGCGACATTCAGCTCGGCGCCTGCCACACGTTTAATGAAGTGCTCCACGGTGCTCAGCTCGCCCGTTTCGGTGGCGACAAACATCGCCATGGCCTCGCCGATGGTGATGACATCCAGCGTCTTGTGCATGTTTTACTCCTCGCGCAGCAGGTTGACGTAATGGCGGGTGACGGCGGTTAAGTCCGTCCCTTCAAGCGGAAATTCGATCCCGCGTGGCGCATCGGCAGGGAGTTGATTAAGCAGATCCCGCCAGCGAGAATCGGCCTGATCCGGCGCGACGGCGCGGAACTGCGCCTTATGCGGGACCGCTGCTTTCACATGAATATAGCTTACGGCGGGAGCCAGCTGACGTGCGGCCTCTTCCGGGGAGTCGCCGACCCACAGCCAGTTACCCATATCGAACGTCAGCGTGACCGGCAGCGCCATTACCCGGCAGGCGGCTTTAAAGCGCTGCATCGGAGCGAGCTGACCGCAGTCGGTCTGGTCGTTTTCCACCACCAGCGTCATACCGCTTTCATCCAGCAGTGCGCGCAGGGCTTCAGGCGGCTGTTTGTCGCTGAAATGACCCAGCGAGACTTTAAGCCACAGCGCGTTCAGGGCGCTGGCTTCGCTAAGGTAGCGCGGGAGATCCGGGTTGAGGGCACCGTCGGGCATAAACAGGGGAGCCGGGGCAGAGTAGCAGGCCAGTAAACCCAGCAGTTCAATGGATTCGCCGAGCGCTGGCAGCGCCATCAACTCGTCGCTGTTGAAAAGCTCGCGGCGGATTTCAACGCCATCAGCGCCTGCGCCAGCAATAACGGGAAGCATCGCCCGTTGACCGCCTGCCTGTCGCACCTGATCCGCGCCATACGCGGCGGTGACCACCATTATTTTCCTGCTCATTTCCTGACTCCAGGGCGTAATCGATGGTATTACGCTAGTTGGAACCGGTTCCAATGAAAAGTTTGGGATGTTGAATTTATGATCGCTGTCACGAAGGGGGAATTAACGGGCGGTAGAGCCGCGAACGATAAGCTCGCCGGAAAAAACCTGCTCGCGTACGGCGTCGCGGGTGCCTTCAATCCGGCGAACCACTTGTTCAACAGCAGCATAGCCGATCTGCCAGGTCGGTTGTTTGAGGGTGGTAATGCCTACGCCCGCAAGTTCTGCCCACTCCAGTTCATCAAAACCGAGTAAGCCGATATCGCTGCCCCAGTGCAGGCCAATGCGTTTCAGCGAGCGGGCAACCTGAAGCGTCAGCGCCCCGTTCGCGGAGATCACCGCTTTGCGCATACCCCGATGGCGGGTGTGGAACTGGCGCAGGGTATTATCCAGCTGTTCGGCTTCATGCAGGGGGATTTCGGCATTTTCTGCGATCACGCCGGGATAACGCGCCAGCGTGGCACGAAATGCAGCCAGGCGGTCGCGGCGGGTGTTAACCATACCCAGCGGTTCGCTCAGGAACAGAATGGCTTCGAAACCCTGTTCAATCAGGTGCTCGGTGGCGGTGGTGGCCGCCTGGGTGTTATCCAGCCCGACCACATCACAGGCAAATTCCGGGATTTTACGGTCAATAAGCACCATCGGCAGAGACGATTGTTGCAGGCGATTTAGCCCCTCCTCGCGCATCCCGACGGCATTCACCACAATCCCTTCCACCTGATAGCTGCGCAGCAGATCGAGGTAGTGCAGCTCCTGATCAACTTCGTTATTGGTGTTACAGACCAGAGGGGTAAAGCCTTTCTCACGGCACGCCGCTTCGATGCCGCTGAGGACGTTGACGGAGTAAGGGTTGGTGATATCGGCGATGATAAGGCCAATCAGGCGGGTACGACCACGCTTCAGGCCGCGCGCCATCAGGCTGGGACGGTAGTCGAGATCGGCAATGGCCTGTTCGATTCGCGCCAGCAGCGCATCGGAAAGCAGGTGTTTCTCGCCGTTGAGGTAGCGTGAAATGCTGGTTTTACCGGTTTTGGCGGCTTTCGCCACATCGCTGATGGTGGCCCGGGTTGGTTTGCTCATCGCTGATTTCCCTGAATTTAGTGAGAATACCTTAGCGGGAAAATCTGGCGAATCAAGCAATTTGCCGGGTGGCGCTGCGCTTACCGGAGGTTGCGGTCTGATGCCCTCACCCCAACCCTCTCCCACGGGAGAGGGCGCAAAGACTAAAAACGGCAACGGGGTTGCCGTTTTGCTTTTACCTACTGCACAGGACTCAACGTAATCTCAACGCGGCGGTTCTGCGCTTTGCCTTCCGCCGTGCTGTTGCTGGCGATCGGGTTAGCCGGACCCATTCCGCTGGTGCGGATGCGGTTCGCTTCTACGCCCTGGGTGATCAGCGAGCTGGCTACGGAATCTGCGCGCTGCTGCGACAGACGCATGTTCAGATCGTGGCTGCCGGTGCTGTCGGTGTAGCCAATCACGTTCACGGCAGTTTTGTTGTACTCTTTCAGTACCATGGCCACGCCGGTCAGGGTATTCGCGCCTGCGGGTTTCAGCGTCGCGCTGCTGCTGTCAAAGGTCACATTGTTTGGCATGTTCAGGATGATGTTGTCACCGCTGCGCGTCACGCTCACGCCCGTGCCTTTCATTTTGTCACGCAGTTTCGCTTCCTGCACGTCCATGTAATAGCCCACGCCGCCGCCCAGCGCTGCGCCTGCCGCTGCGCCAATCAGCGCGCCTTTGCCGCGATCTTTCTTGGAGGAGGAGAGTGCGCCAACGCCTGCGCCAACCAGGGAACCAATACCTGCGCCAATGCCGGATTTACCCGCTTCGCGTTCGCCGGTGTAAGGGTTGGTTGTGCAGCCTGAAACAGCCAGTGCGCCGCTCACCAGAGCAGCAATAACGAGTACGCGTTTTTTCATCTTATTTCCATAATCCTTTTTATTCTTTGCCACGACGGGCGTGGCAGTGGATTATGACGTCCGGATACGGAGAAAATTCCATAGATAACTCTGAAATTTGTCACAAACCATAAACTGCCCCAATGAAGGCCGTAACACCTGCACGCAACCAGGAGCGCACGCTTTGAGCACCTCAACAAAAACCATTCTGACCGCCGCCCACTGGGGGCCGATGCTGGTCGAAACCGATGGCGACACTGTGCTGTCGTCTCGCGGGGCTTTGCCTTCGCGCCATCACAACTCTTTACAGACCGTCGTTCGCGATCAGGTACACAGCAAAACCCGTGTACGCTGGCCGATGGTGCGTAAAGGCTTTCTGGCGTCACCGGATAAACCGCAGGGCATTCGCGGACAGGATGAGTTCGTTCGCGTGAGCTGGGATGACGCGCTGGCGTTGATCCATACGCAGCATAAACGCATTCGCGACAGCTATGGCCCGTCGTCCATTTTTGCCGGCTCCTATGGCTGGCGCTCGAACGGCGTGCTGCATAAGGCCGCAACCCTGCTGCAACGCTACATGAGCCTGGCCGGGGGCTATACCGGCCATCTGGGTGATTACTCGACCGGTGCGGCGCAGGCGATCATGCCGTATGTCGTAGGCGGAAATGAGGTCTATCAGCAGCAGACCAGCTGGCCGCTGGTGCTGGAGCATACGGAGGTGGTGGTGCTGTGGAGCGCCAACCCGCTCAATACCCTGAAAATTGCCTGGAATGCCTCCGACGAGCAGGGCGTGTCCTACTTCGATGCGCTGCGTAAAAGCGGCAAGCGCATCATCTGTATCGATCCGATGCATTCTGAAACGCTGGATTTCTTCAGTGACAGCGCCGAGTGGATCGCGCCGCATATGGGCACCGACGTGGCGATGATGCTGGGCGTCGCCCACACCCTGGTGGAGAACGGCTGGCACGACGCGGAATTTCTGGCGCGTTGCACCACGGGCTTCGATAAATTTGCCGACTATCTGACGGGGCAAACCGATGGTATTGCGAAAACCGCAGAGTGGGCCGCGGCGATTTGCGGTGTTGAAGCCGTTAAAATCCGCGAACTGGCGGCGTTATTCCATAGTCATGTCACGATGCTCATGTCAGGCTGGGGGATGCAGCGCCAGCAGTTTGGCGAGCAAAAACACTGGATGCTGGTGACGCTCGCCGCAATGCTCGGGCAGATTGGCACCCCCGGCGGCGGTTTTGGCCTTTCCTATCACTTTGCTAACGGCGGCAACCCGACGCGTAAAGCCGCGGTGCTGGCGTCCATGCAGGGCTCGGTGCAGGGTGGCGTGGACGCTGTGGATAAAATTCCGGTAGCACGCATTGTTGAAGCCCTGGAGAACCCTGGCGGGTTTTATCAGCATAACGGCCAGGATCGCCATTTCCCGGATATAAAGTTTGTCTGGTGGGCGGGTGGGGCCAACTTCACCCATCACCAGGATACCAACCGCCTGATCCGTGCCTGGCAGAAACCGGAGCTGGTGGTGATCTCGGAGTGCTTCTGGACCGCGTCAGCCAAACATGCCGATATCGTGTTGCCCGCCACGACCTCGTTCGAGCGTAACGATCTCACCATGACCGGGGATTACAGCAACCAGCATATGGTGCCGATGAAGCGCGTCGTGGCTCCCCGGGATGAAGCGCGGGATGATTTTGACGTCTTTGCCGACCTGAGTGAAATGTGGGAAGCGGGCGGGCGCGAGCGTTTCACCGAGGGCAAAACGGATCTGCAATGGCTGGAAACGTTTTACCAGATTGCCAGCCAGCGCGGGGCGGCGCAGGGCGTGACGCTGCCGCCATTTGCTGAATTCTGGGAGGCAAACCAACTCTTCGAAATGCCGGAAAGCGAGCAGAACGCGCGGTTTGTGCGCTTCGCTGATTTTCGTCGCGACCCTGAGAATCACCCGTTAAAAACAGAAAGCGGGAAGATTGTGATCTACAGCGAACGCATCGCCAGCTATGGCTACGCGGACTGTCCCCCACATCCGGCATGGCTGGAGCCGGATGAATGGCATGGCAATGCGCAGCCGGGACAGCTTCAACTGCTGTCTGCCCATCCAGCCCATCGTCTGCACAGCCAGCTTAACTATTCGGCTCTGCGTGAGCAGTATGCGGTGGCCGATCGTGAGCCGATTGCGCTGAACAGCGATGACGCAAAAGCGCGGGGGATTAACCACGGCGATCTCGTTCGGGTCTGGAACGCGCGCGGGCAGGTGCTGGCAGGCGCCGTGGTGAGTGACGGGATCCGCCCTGGCGTTTTCTGCATTCATCAGGGCGCATGGCCGGATCTGGCGCTGGAGGAGGGCGGTATTTGTAAGAACGGCGCCGTAAACGTGCTGACCAAAGATCTCCCCAGCTCGAAGCTGGGGAATGGCTGCGCGGGGAATACGGCGCTGGCCTGGGTGGAAAAATATCAGGGGCCAGCGCTTACGCTGACGGCGTTTGATCCGCCTGCCAGCTCATGATCCACGTCGGGTGTTGGGTATCATCCTGCCAGGCGCTGTCTTCAATGCGAAAACCCTGCGCATGGTAGAAATTCACCGCCCGCACGTTTTTCTGATATACCTCCAGGGTTAAATACGGGTAGTGCTGCTGAACGTGCTTCAGCAGCGCACGCCCGATCCCCTTTCCGATGAACGCCGGGGCGACAAACAAGGCTCCCACGAACTGGAACTGCATGACGCTGATAAAACCGCACAGGGTACCGTTTTCCTCCCAGACCCAGGTCTCGGCGGCGGGAAGGTAATCATCCCGCACTACCGCTTCATTCGCCTGCCAGTAGCTTGCGTCGATAAACGGATGCGCCTCGGTGGTGCTTTCCAGCCACAGACGCAAAAGCGGCGCGGTGTTCTCACTTTGCCATTTGAGGATCATTGTGGCCCTCCGGATGGCAGAAGCAGCCCGTAATGTGGTCATTGACCAGCCCGCAGGCCTGCATAAAGGAGTAACAGATGGTGGTGCCCACAAACTTGAAGCCGCGTTTTTTCAGCGCTTTCGACAGGGCATCTGAGGCGGGGGTCGAGGTTGGGATCTCTGCAAGCGTGGCGGCCTGCGTTACCTTCGGCTCGTTATCCACAAACGACCAGACAAAGGCTGAGAACGGTTCACCGTTTTGCGCCATCGCCAGATAAGCACGTGCGTTACCAATAATGGCCTGAATTTTACCGCGATGGCGGATAATACCGGTATCCAGAACCAGCCTTTCCACATCGTCCTCGGTCATGGCGGCAACCGCGACCGGATCGAACTGGTGGAAGGCTTTGCGGTAGTTCTCACGCTTTTTCAGAACGGTGATCCACGACAGTCCGGCCTGCTGGCCTTCGAGGCAAATCATTTCAAACAGTTTTTTACCGTCGGTTTCCGGTACGCCCCATTCCTTGTCGTGATAATCGATATAAAGCTGATCCTGGCTTACCCAGCCGCAACGTTGCATAGGTCATCTCCCTTCCTGATACGGTAAACGCAAAAATTTCAATCTGCCCGGCTTGACGTGTCTGCTAAAGAGACAATAGTTAATACAGAGCTATACGCCCTAATACCTCTTCGAACAATGACATATATCGCCGAATTCGGCTCTTTCTGGAGTCGCTTTGATGATGTTAAAAAAAATCAGTGGTCGCCATGCTGCTTCTGGCCTGGTGGGTGTCTCAGCCTGCCTGCTTCTTTGTAACACCGCTTTTGCGTGGCAACAGGAATATATCGTTTCAGATGCACAAAATAATACGACGGAACGCTATACATGGGACGCCGATCACCAACCGCGTTATGAAGATATTCTCGCGGAACGTATAAACCGCTCGCAGAATGCGGCGGGGTTTGCCCTGAACGATCCCTCCGGTTTGGATGCGGAAACCGTTCTGAGCGTTGGCTGGAATTTTCCCGTGGCAGGACATTTCACAACCGGACCCGTAATGGCGTGGCGCACAGATGGCACGCCCCCCGCACCGGTGAATGCGTTTGGTGATACCACCACCACGCAGTCGCTTACCGATCCCCTCTGGCATGCCAGCGTGAACTCGTTGGGGTGGCGTGTCGATACGCAGTATGGTGATTTACACCCCTGGGCGAAGATCAGCTACAACCAGCAGTCGGAGGAAGAATATTTGTATACCCTGGGCTTAAGCGCCAAATTTTAGGGTTGTTACTTTTTTAAACGCTGCGGTAACATATTTAATACAATAACGGTGAGGGTTGCAGCGATAGTACTCACTCACCTTTAAGCGTTTTCTTTCCCGGCAAGGTCATTCATTCCCGCTTCCAGGCATTTCATTCCGTTTCTCCTGCATTTCATGCCGTTTTACCCCTGGCGTATTGGGGTTTTGTTTATCGTGTCCTCAGCGAATTTCCTTAATTTATCTTGCAGGACACTGCCATGAACGAATCAACTTATAACCGCACGCGTTGGCTTACGCTATTTGGCACCATCGTTACCCAGTTCGCACTGGGCTCGGTCTATACCTGGAGCCTGTTTAACAGCGCCCTGTCTGATAAGCTCGGCGCGCCAATAAGCCAGGTGGCGTTCTCCTTCGGCTTGTTGAGTCTTGGGCTGGCCATTTCCTCTTCCGTGGCGGGCAAACTTCAGGAGCGCTTCGGCGTGAAGCGTGTGACCATGGCCTCCGGGATCCTGCTGGGCGTGGGTTTCTTCCTGACGGCACATTCTGACAACCTGATGATGCTGTGGCTGAGCGCCGGAGTGCTGGTGGGGCTGGCGGACGGCGCAGGCTACCTGCTGACGCTGTCTAACTGCGTGAAGTGGTTCCCGGAGCGTAAAGGACTGATCTCCGCATTTGCCATTGGTTCGTATGGCCTGGGCAGCCTCGGGTTCAAATTCATCGATGCGCATCTGCTGGCCTCGGTGGGGCTTGAGAAAACCTTTATGATCTGGGGCGTGATTGTGCTGGTGATGATCCTCTTCGGCGCAACGCTGATGAAAGATGCCCCTCAGCAGGAAGTGAAAACCGTTAACGGCGTGGTGGAGAATGATTTCACTCTCGCACAGTCCATGCGTAAACCGCAGTACTGGATGCTGGCGGTGATGTTCCTGACGGCCTGCATGAGCGGTCTGTATGTCATCGGCGTGGCGAAGGATATCGCGCAGGGCATGGTGAAACTGGACGCGGCGACGGCGGCGAACGCGGTAACGGTTATTTCTATTGCTAACCTCTCGGGTCGCCTGGTGCTGGGTATTCTGTCTGACAAAATCGCCCGGATCCGCGTGATTACGCTGGGGCAGGTCATCTCGCTGGTGGGGATGGCGGCGCTGCTGTTCGCTCCGCTGAATGAGGCGACATTCTTTGCGGCGATTGCCTGCGTAGCCTTTAACTTTGGCGGCACCATTACCGTCTTCCCGTCACTGGTGAGCGAGTTCTTTGGCCTGAACAACCTGGCGAAAAACTACGGCGTGATTTATCTCGGCTTCGGCATCGGCAGTATTTGCGGTTCGCTGATTGCCTCGCTGTTCGGCGGCTTCTATGTGACCTTCTGTGTGATATTTGCCCTGCTGATTATTTCGCTGGCGCTGTCTACCACGATTCGTCAGCCGCAGCGTGAAGTGTTAAGCGAAGCACATGCATGATAAATCTGTTGTAAAAAAGCGCCCATCGGGCGCTTTTTTAGCATAAAGACATAATAAATTATAATCTACCAGCCGCCCGATAAATAAGGGAAAACATTCCAGTACTTTATGAATTAGAAAAAACAATATATTAATTATATTGATTTATTCCGAATATAACTTTTGTGGATGTGCGCTACCTCATAGCTTTATGATTTTTATTACTTTAAGTCCTGCTGAAAGGTAGCTTTACTTAATCTAATTTTAAAATCTGACCCTCTCTCTATATGCTCCATTCCCTCACGGAATGCAGGTTATTCCTAAGGATGTATTCTGTCATCTTTCGACATAAATGGAGTTTTTAATGAAAAAGGTTGTTTTTGCACTGTCTGCTCTCGCTGTTGTTTCCACTTCCGCTTTCGCGGCTGATTCTGGTGACGGCACCGTTAAATTCACCGGTGAAATCGTTGACTCACCATGCGTCGTTTCTACTGACTCTCAGAACCAGGAAGTTGTGCTGGGTCAGGTTAAGAAAACTGTCTTCAAAGCGGTTGGCGACAAATCTGTTTCCAAACCATTCCAGATCAAACTGGAAGACTGCGATATCTCCAGCAAAACCAAAGTTAACGTCAACTTCACTGGCGTAGCGGATGCAGACGACGCAAAACTGGTTTCTGTTAGCACTGAAGCTGGCGCGGCATCTGGTGTGGGTATTGGTATCTACGACAACGCAAACAAGCTGGTTGATATGAACAGCGGTAAATCCACCACCACGCTGTCTGCTGGCCAGACCGTGCTGTACTACACCGCTAACTATGTTGCAACCAAAGCGGCTGTCACCACCGGTTACGGTAACGCAGAAGTAGACTTCAACCTGTCTTACGAATAATCGAATTGTCATTAGTACAGACAATCACAATGGCAACGGAAACCCCGTTGCCATTTTTTCCAGCGGAGACTCAGGGAGAGAATCATGAACCGCTCACGTTTGATATCTTGCGCAGCACTGGCGCTGGCGCTGGCGCTGATTGCTCAAAACAGTTTTGCAGGCGGCGTGGCATTAAGCAGCACGCGCGTTATTTATGACGGCAGCAGAAAGGAAGCTTCTCTGACGGTCAACAATAAAAGCACCACGGACGAATTTCTTATCCAGTCCTGGATTGATGATGCTAACGGTAATAAAAAAACGCCATTTATCATCACCCCACCGTTATTTAAATTAAATCCGACGAAAAATAACGTCTTACGTATTGTGAATACGTCTAATGCGTTACCGCAGGATCGTGAATCTGTTTACTGGGTTAACGTGAAAGCGATTCCTGCCAAAAGTGAAAACGCAGAAGATAAAAACGTGCTGCAAATTGCCGTGCGTACCCGCTTAAAACTGTTCTATCGCCCGGCGGGCCTGAAAGGTAATAGCATGGACGGCTGGAGCAAACTGAAGTTTACAAGCGCAGGGGCTAACCAGATCAAAGTGGAAAACCCATCCGCCTTTAACCTGACGTTTAATAAATTTTACGCCAACGGTCGCAATATTGAAAAAACGGGAATGGTTCCGGCAAAAGGCTCTTTGAATATCGAACTGCCAGCCGGCACCGGTAAGGTAAGCGAAGTTAAATACAACATTATTAATGACTTCGGCACCGCTGGCGACATGCTTACACAGCGCGTTAATTAACACGTTTTAAGGGTTTATTACTATGCCATGGACGCATCTTCCTCTGGTCAATAAGACCCCGCGTTTCCCGCTGTCTGCGCTTGCGCTGATGATTGCGGGTACGCTCCCCGTATATGCAGGAAAATTTAATCCGCGCTTTCTGGAGGATGTGCCGGGTATTGAGCAGCACGTTGACCTTTCAATGTATGAATCCAGTAAAGCCGAACAGCTACCGGGTAAATACCGCGTGTCGGTGGTGGTCAACGATAAAAAAATGGAGTCTCGCACCCTGGAGTTTAAGGCCGCGACAGAGGCGCAGCGCACAAAAATGGGTGAGTCCCTCGTGCCGTGCTTGAGTCGTGTGCAGCTTGAGGATATGGGCGTGCGTATTGAGAGCTTTCCGGCGCTGAAAATGGCGCCGCCGGAAGCCTGCGTTGCTTTTGACGACATTATTCCTCAGGCTGCCAGCCATTTCGATTTTGCGGACCAGACATTGATCATGAGTTTCCCACAGGCCGCGATGAGACAGACCGCGCGCGGTACGGTGCCAGAATCGCAGTGGGACGAAGGGGTGAACGCCCTGCTGGTGGATTATAACTTCACCGGTAGCAACGCCAGCTATGACGCGCATGACAGCGATTCCAGCTATAGCAGCGACAGCTACTACCTGAACCTGCGCAGCGGCGTGAACCTGGGGGCGTGGCGGTTACGTAACTACAGTACCTGGACGCGAAACGATGGCGATAACCGATGGGATAACATCGGCACCTCGTTAAGCCGTGCCATTGTGCCGTTAAAATCACAGTTGACGCTGGGGGACACCTCAACGTCCGGTGATATTTTTGACAGCATTCAGATGCGCGGCGCACAGCTAACCTCCGACGAAGAGATGCTGCCTGACAGCCAGCGCGGGTTTGCGCCGGTGATCCGCGGTATTGCCAAAAGTAGCGCCGAAGTGACCGTTGAGCAGAACAACTACGTTATTTACCGCACGTTTGTTCAGCCGGGTGCGTTTGAAATTAATGACCTGTACCCCACCTCAAACAGCGGCGACCTGACGGTTACCATCAAAGAGGCGGACGGCAGCGAGCAGAAGTTCGTTCAACCGTTCTCCGCGGTGGCGATCCTCCAGCGTGAAGGCCATCTGAAGTACAGCCTCTCCGCAGGGGAATACCGTGCCGGGAACTATGACAGCGCCGAGCCGAAGTTCTGGCAGCTGGATGCCATGTACGGTCTGCCGTACGGCTTTACCGTTTACGGCGGGTCGATCTTCTCCGACGACTATTATTCGCTGGCGGGTGGCTTAGGTAAAAACTTCGGTTACATCGGTGCGGTCTCCATCGACGTGACTCAGGCGAAAAGCAATCTGGCAAATGACGAAAAGTCGGAAGGTCAGTCTTACCGCTTCCTCTACTCCAAGAGCTTCAACAGCGGTACCGATTTCCGTCTGCTGGGTTACAAATATTCGACCAGCGGCTACTACACCTTCCAGGAAGCGACGGATGTACGCAGCGATGCGGACAGCTCGTATAGCCAGTACCACAAGCGTAGCCAGATTCAGGGCAACGTGACGCAGCAACTGGGTACCTGGGGCTCGGTCTATTTTAACGTCACGCAGCAGGACTACTGGAATGATGAAGGTAAACAACGCTCGCTGAACGCTGGCTACAACGGCCGTATTGGGCGCGTGAACTACAGCATCGCCTACACCTGGACGAAAAGCCCGGAGTGGGATGAGAGCGATCGTCTGCTGTCATTCTCCATGTCGATTCCGCTGGGACGTATGTGGAGTAACTACCATCTCACCACCGATCAGCATGGCCGTACCAACCAGCAACTGGGCGTCAGCGGTGCCGCGCTGGAAGACCGCAACCTGAACTATAGCGTGCAGGAAGGCTACGGCAGCAACGGCGAGGGTAACAGCGGCAGCGTGAACCTGGATTACCAGGGCGGCGTAGGGAATGCCAGCCTGGGCTACAACTACAACCGCGACGGCCAGCAGGTGAACTACGGTCTGCGCGGCGGCGTGATTGCCCACAGTGAAGGCATTACGCTTTCTCAACCGCTGGGCGAGTCAATGGCCATTATCTCTGCGCCGGGCGCGCGCGGTGCGCACGTCATCAACAACGGCGGCGTGGAAGTGGACTGGATGGGTAACGCGGTGGTGCCGTACCTCACACCGTACCGTGAAACGGAAGTCTCACTGCGAAGCGACAGCCTGAACAATCAGGTTGATCTGGACACCGCCTCCGTCAACGTGGTGCCAACGCGCGGTGCCATCGTCCGGGCACGCTTCGACACCCGCGTGGGCTATCGCGTGCTAATGACCCTGACGCAGGCCAATGGCAAAGCGGTGCCGTTTGGAGCGACCGCCACGTTGCTGGATACCAAAAAAGAGTCCAGCAGTATCGTAGGTGAAGACGGACAGCTTTATATCAGCGGGATGCCGGAGAAAGGTGCACTTCAGGTTAACTGGGGTAAAGACCAGGCACAGCAATGTCGCGTGGCGTTTACGCTGCCGGAACAACAGGAGAATACCGGCGTGGTGATGGCGAATGCCGTCTGCCGGTAACAGGGAAGGATACGAGTATGTTGAAAAAAATAATGATGTTTGCGGGCCTGCTGGGCGGAACTGCGCTGGTTTCAGGGCAGGCGCTGGCGGCAGCGGATTGGGGACCGTGTACCCCAGACAGTACCCACACTTATTCAGCAGTGCTGGAGAAAACCATCACAGATACGTCAAAGAATGCTTCAGGGACGGTATTCCGCGACTTTTGGTCATGGGATTTAGGTGGGTCGTATCAAGCGACATGTGAATGCCCGCCTGGCGATGCTCCCACCACCGTCCTGTTCAAGGCTAGCTCACCTCTCCCCGTAGGTCACAGCGAAGGAGAAAGGGAATACTATATTATCAATGATAATATCCAGATTTCTGCCGATGTCTGGATAGCAGGTCACAAGGAGGAAGACGTCTCAGTACCATTTGAGAATATCGATAATCTGACTATGAGCCGAGTGGGTTGCGATGTGGATGGGAAGGATGGAAGCTGGGGGACCGGAAGTAGAGGAAAGCTCTCCCTTTATATTAATCATCCTTTCGTTGGTGAGATGACTATACCCAGTACAAAGCTATTGGATATTTTTGGAACCACTAAAGCGGGAGTCTACAGTGCGATTCCATTGGCTAGCGTATTTTTTAGTGGCCATATTATTGTTCCCCAGGGTTGCGAACTCTCCAGCGGCAGCACGCTGGAAATACCGTTTGGTGAATTTAAGGCCAGTGATTTTAAAGATCGCAAAGGGCAAATTGCAAAGAACGGCACGAAGTTTACTAAAGACCTTCAGTTTAAATGCACCAATATTGCCGATGGCGTTAAGATCTTCCTGCGTATTGAGGGAATGCCAAACGCCAATGATTCGAATGCCATTGACATGGGCAATCCGGATATCGGCGCTGTCATTGAGGGCGCGAACGGTAAGATTTTGGTGCCAAATGACACCAGCGTTAATCAGGAACTGAGCGTAACTGCGCTGGTTGATGATACGCACCGCACCGCCTCGACGACCATTTCGGCTTACCCTATTAGCACCACCGGCAAATTGCCCGCCGCCGGGGAGTTCGAAGGGATCGCCACCATGCGTATCGATGTGGAGTAAGCCGGATGAATACCCTTAATAGGTTTTTGCCAGCGTGTTTGCTGCTTACCACCTCAGCGATGGCGGCACCGACGAATATCGGTTCCGCAGGCGATATTCACTTTTCTATTATCATTAAGGCGGCCACCTGTGAGCTGGAAAGCGACAGTATTGACGTCGATATGGATACCGTGGTGCTTCAGCGCCCGATAAAAGTGGGTAAGGAGTTGAATCAGAAAAGCTTTAGTATCGGCTTAAAAGACTGCGCGTATGCCACGAAGGCCTACGTCAAGATGGACGGTACGCCAGATGTGACTAACTCCTCACTCTTTGCGCTGGACAGCGGGGGCGCGACGGGCGTGGCGTTAAAAATCAAAACGTCGGGCGGGGTGCAGCAGTCCCCCTCCAGTACCGATTCTACACCCGTGGAGCATGTCGTCTGGTTTGATGGTACGAACAAGCTGAATTACATCGCCAGCTATGTGCCTGTTAAACCGGATGCCACCGTGGGCGCGGCAAATGCGACAGTGAATTTTAGCGTCGAATACGAGTAATCCGGGAGGGCCGGTTCGCTGGCCCTTTGCCCATTTTTCGGGGTTGCATCAGCGTTCTGCTTCTCCAGACGCTGATTTTTTGTAAAAATCTTCAACGATCACACTCTCTGCTGCCACTTTTCTTCCCCACTGTGGTCTACTTATCGCGCTTGTAGACGTTTCTGATAACGGTTTCTCTCGCACCTACTTACTCTGTCAGCTTTCTCAACGAGATTCGGCGGGTCTTTATACCCCTTCCCCCAGGGTTGTTTGCATGAAATATATTAGATCTCTTACCCAGCAAAGATTGTGTCTGATGCTGGCTGTCTATATCGGTTTGTTTCTGAATGGCGCGGTGCTGTTCAGAAGAGTGGAAGGTTATTTTGAACACCTCACCGTAAGAAACGGGATTTTCGCCGCGATTGAAGTGTTTGGCTCAATTCTGGCAACCTTCTTCCTGCTACGTCTGCTTTCTCTCTTTGGCCGTCGCACATGGCAAATTCTGGCCTCGCTGGTGGTGATTATCTCCGCCGCCGCCAGCTATTACATGACGTTCATGAACGTGGTCATTGGCTACGGTATTGTTGCTTCGGTGATGACCACGGACATCGACCTCTCGAAAGAGGTGGTGGGACAAGGGTTCATCATGTGGACGATTTTGACCTGCCTGGTTCCGCTCTTCTTTATCTGGAGTAATACCTGCCGCTATACCCTGTTACGCCAGCTGCGCACTCGTGGGCAGCGCATTCGCAACGTCGCCGTCGTTCTCCTGGCGGGTCTGCTGGTGTGGGCGCCGATTCGCCTGATGGAAAAACAGCAAAAACGCATCGAAAAAGCGACGGGTGTGGATATGCCAAGCTACGGCGGCGTGGTGGCTAACTCGTATCTGCCGTCTAACTGGCTGTCCGCGTTAGGGCTGTATGCCTGGGCACAGGCGGACGAGTCCAGCGATGTAAAATCGCTGATTAACCCGACCAAAAAGTTCACCTACCAGGCTCCGGCGGATGGGCTGGATGATACTTACGTGGTCTTTGTTATCGGCGAAACGACGCGCTGGGATCATATGGGGCTTCTCGGTTATGACCGCGATACCACCCCGAAACTGGCGCAGGAAAAAAATCTGGTGGCTTACCGCGGCTACTCCTGCGATACCGCCACGAAGCTCTCGTTGCGCTGTATGTTTGTGCGTGAGGGCGGTGCGAGTGATAACCCACAGCGCACGCTGAAAGAGCAAAACGTGTTTGCTGTTCTGAAGCAGCTTGGATTTAGCTCCGATCTGTTCGCCATGCAAAGTGAGATGTGGTTCTACACCAACACCATGGCGGATAACATCGCCTATCGTGAGCAGATTGGCGCCGAGCCGCGTAACCGCGGAAAGAACGTTGATGACATGCTGCTGCTCTCTGAGATGGAACAGTCGCTGAAAAACCATCCGAAGGGTAAGCACCTTATTGTTCTGCATACCAAAGGGTCACACTACAGCTACTATCAGCGTTATACGCGCGATTTCGCCAAATGGACGCCTGAGTGTGTCGGCATTAACAAGAACTGTAGCAAGCAGGAGCTGATCAATGCCTATGATAACTCGATTCTGTATGTGGATACCTTCCTCAGCCGGGTGATCGACCAGCTTCGCGATAAGAAAGCGATTGTGATCTACGCCGCAGACCACGGTGAGTCCATCAACGAGAAAGAGCATCTGCACGGCACGCCGCGTAAGCTGGCCCCGCCGGAGCAGTTCCGCGTGCCGATGATCATGTGGATGTCGGATAAGTACCTTGAAAACCCGGACAAAGCCAAAATGTTTGCCCATCTGAAGCAGCAGGCAGAGATCAAGGTTCCGCGCCGTCACGTTGAGCTGTATGACACCATTATGGGCTGTCTCGGCTATACCTCACCGAACGGTGGCATTAACGAAAATAACAACTGGTGTAAACTCCCTGATAACACCACAAAAGCCGCGCAATAGCTGGTCTGGCGAGAATATCGCCAGTTGAATGGCTTTTTGAAAATAAGGGATTGACGGGGGCGCACCTCAGCAGTAAGATGCGCTCCGCATTCGGCGAGTAGCGCAGCTTGGTAGCGCAACTGGTTTGGGACCAGTGGGTCGGAGGTTCGAATCCTCTCTCGCCGACCACATTCTGAAAAGGGCTAACCGCAAGGTTAGCCCTTTTTGCATTAACGCGTTACCCCGCACGAGTCCTCAAAATACCCCTTAGCCCTGCTTCCCCCTGCCTGCTTGCGGTTTTGTGACATAATCCATTGTATTTTTTTATATATAGTTTGATCTTTTTTCGCGTTGCTGTGTAGAGACATTAAAGTTGTATCCTTTAACCTGAAAAAGACTTTAAAGTTGTAAAGTTTTAAAAAAACACATACAAAACATGATGCTAAGTGTGTATCACACGCTGTTCCAACATTATGCCTTGATGTTCTTGCAGGAACTGCAATTTACAGGAGGAAAAAGGTGTTTTTGTAGTTATCTGGCGTTACGTGACAGTGTTGGTCAGATACTTCCACCTCTTCAGAGTTAAAGTTTGATATATGGGAAAAAAAACGCTCCCGGACGGGAGCGTAAGCCAGTGACTTCGGCGTCAAATGAGGGTCTAACAAGTGGAGCTGCGGGTTAATTCTGGGTGATCTGACTGCGATGCTTATCAGCCTGCTGCTGGTGAACAACGGAAGACTGACCATTATTCGCCTTCTCATGTACAGCTGCGGCCTTCTCATGCTCGCTCATTTCAGAAAATGACTTTGCTGTTTCGTTGGTAGCTCCGGGTTTAGCTTTCATCATTTTTTTATGCATTTCAGCCATGTCCTGGTGGGCAGCAGAATTGCTGTTTTGCATC
Organism: Enterobacter hormaechei ATCC 49162; assembly: GCF_001875655.1. NCBI lineage: Bacteria > Pseudomonadati > Pseudomonadota > Gammaproteobacteria > Enterobacterales > Enterobacteriaceae > Enterobacter > Enterobacter hormaechei. The sequence goes on along the minus strand of NZ_MKEQ01000001.1, from coordinate 2,660,691 downwards.
ATGTCATGGGACATTGCGGCCTGATCGTGACTGCTCATATCCATCATTGTCATGCTGTCTCCCTGAATTGCACTTTTTTCAGCAGATGACTGCATCTGGTGGGCAGGTGCCTGTGCATTATTTACCTGGTCATGCATGTTCATTGTCTCTGCAGCCATGGCAGATGAAGCGGCAGCCATAATGGCAACAAATGATACGAGAATCTTTTTCATGGTTGGGTCTCCGGTGTTTACATACCCAAACAATCAATGGCTTATAACAGAGAAAGCAGTTGATCTCAGGGCGGGTTAATCATCACTCCAGGAACCAGGTGATTGTGTTATCACGCTGCTCCTGATTTATGAATAATTATAAAAAACCGCCTCTGTTTATCGCGTGACTGAATGATGACAATTTTGTCACCTTCCAGGTTTCTCCTGAACAACGGGATTAATCCATTAACAGGCGCACTTTGAACACAATTTCACGCCCCTGCTGTTCTGCTGACAGCTCGCCGCCGTGAGCATGAATGATCGACCTTGTAATTGATAATCCCAGCCCCGCGCCTTCCGTGTTGTAGAACCTTGATGAGTCTGCGCGATAGAACCGGTCAAACAAACGTTCCAGATTAGCGGGAACCTGGCCGGACATCGTATTCGTAATCATCACGTTCACACAGTCACTGTCACGCTCAAGGTGTATCGCTGTACAGGTGTTATCGGGAGAATACTTGATTGCATTGGAAAGCAGGTTACTGAAAGCACGTCGGAGCATATCGCTGTCTCCGGCAACAACGCCCTCTCCTTCAACCGTGATTGTCTTTCCTGTTTCGTCTGCCAGGGGCTCGAACAACTCACGTAATTCATTCAGTTCGGCTGCCAGATCCACATCATGTTTATCCAGCCGCAGCAGACCATGCTCTGAACGTGCCAGAAAAAGCATGTCACTGGTCATTCGTGACAACCTTTTCAGTTCTTCCAGGTTAGCGAATAAAATTTCGCGGTAATGCGAAACATCCCTTTCCTTAGCCAGTGCAAACTGCGTCTGCATCATCAGATTACTGACTGGTGTGCGCAGCTCATGCGCGATGTCAGACGAGAAATCTGACAGTTTCCGGAATGCCCCCTCCAGGCGATCAAACATATTATTGAACTCCTGCATGGTCTCAGAGATTTCCGGCGGAGCCAGATCGGGATTTAGACGCTGATCCAGGCTGTGTACGGTCATGGAGGAAGCCAGACTGGTCATTTCCCGTAGCGGTTTCAGACCAATACGTGTGGTCAGCCAGCCCAGAAAAACAGAAATAAAGACCAGACCGATATTGAACCAGAACAGCCAGGTACTGAGTTTGTCCATAAACAGGGTGTGATACCCAGTATCCGTGGCAACCGTAATGATGACATGTTTGCTTTTACCCTGTTCCGGCGTCACGGCAACCCGCCGCGAGATACTGCGGTACACGGTGTTATTTTCTTCCGTCTGGATCATATAGTCGAGAATATCACCCGACTTATTAAGCAGGACCGCTGGAACAACAGAATTTTTGGCATAGAGTTCAACAATTTTTTCATTTTCCATGTTTTTTATAGAAATGAATAAGCCATTGTGCCCCACCATCGCATCGTTTATTTTTTCTGATAATGACTTAATATCCGTTTTGTTCCTGAACGTCTCTGTTTTAAGAAACTCTTCGGTGAGCTGAAGTTTACCTGTCAGAAAATCGCGGTCCTGATTATCGAAATAGCCATTAAGGGTGCTAATCAGGATAAAACTTGATAACCACCATACCGTAAGCATCACCGCAGAAAAAATCAGGCTCAGGCGTGTGGTCAGGGAAATTTTGAACCTCACTCTTCTCTGATCTCCAGGACATATCCGGCACCGCGAACGGTATGGATCAGTTTTGGCTCAAAGTCATCATCAATTTTACTTCTCAGACGTCTCACGGCGACATCAATCACATTCGTATCACTGTCAAAATTCATGTTCCAGACCAGGGACGAGATAAGACTCCTGGGTAACACTTCTCCGGTGCGTTGCAGCAGCAACTCAAGCAGAACGTATTCTTTACCGGTGAGATGGATCTTCTTCCCCGAACGGATCACGGTCCGGCGCACCATATCAACGGTCATATCGGCGATGGTGCAGACTGTTGCGGCCTGCGAGCGTGCCCGGCGCAGTAGGGTTCTTACACGTGCAACCAGCTCCGTAAAATCAAAGGGCTTAATCAGGTAGTCATCTGCGCCAAGCTCCAGTCCTTTCACTTTGTCCCGCACGTTGTCCTTTGCGGTTAAAAACAGGACCGGTTCTTCGTGCCCGGACTCCCTCAGTGCGCTGATGATTTGCCACCCGTCGAGGAAAGGCAGCATCACGTCCAGTATTATCAAATCATACTGTCCCTTCGACGCGGCCCCGAGACCATCGCGGCCATTATTAAAGAGATCGGCCTGATAGCCTTCCTCAACCAGTCCCTGCTGCAGGTAACGACCTGTTTTTTGTTCGTCTTCAACGATTAAAATACGCTGCATGGTCAACTCGCTGATATGAAAGTAAAAATCTCACGCATGAGCTTTGGCTGTCCCCTAGCTGACCTGAGACGGAGCAAGCATTCCGAGCCACGCTACGGCGCCCAGAATGATAATCGCAACAACGAATTCTGTCAGGATGCTGTTTCGCATCAGGGCAACGCTGCGATCATAATTCCCTTCCCTGACCATAACTTCAAGCCGGGGACCCAGGTGAAACCGGTTTGCTGCAGCCAGAAGAAGCATCAGAACAAACAGAGCCGTCTTGGCAAGCAATATCCTCCCCCAGGAACTGTTGAATAAGGGAGTTAAGTTACCCTCAGCAATATACAGATAGTTGACCAGCGCACTCAGGATCAGGGCTACAACAATCACCGTTCCTGCCGTGGCAAATTTTGCCAGGGAGTCAGATATCACAATGACGCTCTGTGCATTATGCTCGTTTCTGCGCATCAGCAGGATAGCAAATGCAACCAGAGCACCTGTCCAGGCACCTGCAGCGCCGAGATGGGTCAGATCGCTCAGTAAATGGAGATAGTAATGCAGACCGTCATGCATAACGGCGTGTCCTCCCCAGGCAAGTGTAGCCAGCGCCACGCCCCCACTCATCGTCATCAGCAGGCAGGACAATACTCTCTTATTAGTGTAAAGGAACAAAGCACCGAGTGTGGTAAACAGGGCACAGAGCCTGACAATCCAGCTAATACCCACATCAGTTTCTTCTATCACCATCTCGATAACATGGATGGATAATTCTCTGAGGTCAGTTACTCCACTCATGGCATTAGATACCAGGAGCATATTAATGCCAGTAAGAATGATGCCTGTAACAACAGCAAAAGTTATAAACGACCTGAAATTAGTCAGGTTATAGGTTTCATGTCTGACACCGCTTATTCCATATATCTGAAAAAATGGCAATCCAAATATTACCATCAAATCCAGATAAAGAAGAAAACGAATAACAATCATAATCAGGTCGTTCATAATATTACTTCACTGTAAAGGTGTAATTACCGGTAATAGGGTGCGTATCTGAAGAAACCGCGCGCCAGTCAACACGATAAGTGCCAGCGGGTAAAGGCTCTCGCGGAATAATGACCATCGATTTAGGGTCAGCGCCTGGCGCCACTTTTGCCGCGACCGGCATCGGAGAATGTGATGACATGCCTTTCATACCCGTCATCGTTAATTTTGCACCTGAGAATTTCACGGTCAGATTTTCCGAGAAATTAAGCTGAATCTTTTCCGGGGCCGCTACGGCTGAATCAGCCTGTGGCACAGAGCTTTTTAATTCCGGATGGGCCATAGCAGAGAAAGCAACGCCCATAACGAGGCCACCTGTAAGAATGGCTTTATTTAAAATCGACATTTTATTTACCTGTTTAGTTGAGTGTTTTATATCAGTGCGTTAAAACCAGATTCTGGCTCCCGCCAGGAATACTACCTGATGGTCTTTCTCACCTTCTCTTTTCGCCATATCGGATGTTTTCCCGTAAAGTTGATTCCAGGAAACGCCTATATAGGGTGCAAACTCACGGCGTATTTCATAGCGCAGCCGGAGCCCCAGCTCTGTGTCAGTCAGTCCCCTGCCGCGACCCCGCGATTCATCATCCTGACTGTAGAAATTCACCTCATAGGATGGCTGGAGTATGAGCCGGTTAGTCAGTAAAACGTCGTATTCTCCTCCCAGACGAAGGGCTGCTTTTCCGCCATTACTGACAAAACCCGTAATTTCAGACTCAAAATTATAGAGTGCCAGCCCCTGAAAACCGACAGCAGCCCAGGTCCGGGCAGAAGCAGGTCTGAAATCCTGCCTGACACCCGCAACCAAATCCCACCATGGGCCAACCGCATGTCCCCAGAGTAACTGCGCTTCAGCCGCCTCCGTTTCCCCATTGCTTCGTTCACCTTCACTCTTTAGCCAAATCCGATCTGTGTCGCCTCCAATCCAGCTGTTAACACTCCAGCTGAAATTGTTGGTGTTATCCGACCGTTGCCATTCCAGTTGATCCAGCAGAACCAGATAATTAATCGCACTGTCGTGAATCGCATGCCCCTGTAAATTGCCGAATGCAGCCTTCCGGTCGGCATCGGTAACAGGCGGAATTGGCGTTCTGCTCTCAGTTACAATGGGCTCCATTGACGTCATCTCAGTGAAATTCTCATCTGCTGGCATCTGCATGGCAGACATGTCGTGCCCGGCGTGGGGATCTGCAGAGACGGAGCCCGCCGCAATAGAAAGCTGTGAGGTAAACAAACCGGCGACCAGAACAGGTATGGCCTTCAAATTTCTCTTCATTCGCATCATTCCTCCACCCGGACTTCACGAAACATTCCCATTTCCATGTGATAGAGCAAATGGCAGTGATACGCCCAGCGGCCAAGCGCATCTGCTGTCACTCTGTAACTGCGTTTTGTACCAGGGGGAACATCTATTGTGTGTTTACGAACCATGAAATTACCGTTTTCATCTTCCAGATCGCTCCACATACCATGCAGGTGAATGGGGTGAGTCATCATGGTATCGTTGATCAGCGTGATCCTGAGCCGCTCACCGTATTTCAGCAGCACCGGTGCGGCATCTGAAAACTTGATTCCGTTAAATGACCAGGCAAACTTTTCCATGTGGCCGGTTAAATGCAGTTCTATGGTACGGCCAGGTTCACGTCCGTCAGGATCCTCAAAGCGGCTTTTCAAATCCGCGTACGTGAGAACCTTTCTTCCGTTATTTCGAAGACCAATACCCGGATCATTTAATTTCGGAGAGACGCTCATCGCCTGCATATCAACCAGTGGGTTATCCGTTTCTGACGCAGGATGACTTTGCATACCCGGCATTCCGGCCATCCGGGAATGATCCATACCGGCCATGCTGCTGTGATCCATGGGCGCGGAGGATGTCCCGCTATCCGGAAGGTCAGCACCGTCCATAGACATCATCTCTCCGCTGTTATCCATGCCTCCCATCTGGCTGTGGTCCATTCCTGCCATATCATGTCCCATTCCCCCCATACCCATATCTTCCATGGTCAACAGAGGACGGGGATCGAGGGGGGGAACGGCAGCACTTAACCCCTCTCTCGTGGCCAGTGTCCCTCGAGCGTAACCGGTCCTGTCCATGGATTGTGCGAAGATGGTATAGGCCTCACCCTGAGGCTCCACAATGACATCATAGGTTTCGGCAACGGCAATCCTGAATTCGTCAACGGTAACCGGGTTTACATACTGGCCATCTGCAGCCACGACCGTCATTTTCAGCCCGGGGATACGGATATCGAAATAGGTCATTGCCGAGCCGTTGATAAACCGTAAGCGTATCTTTTCACCGGGACGGAACAGTCCGGTCCAGTTTTTCAGCGGGGCCTGCCCGTTCATGAGATAGGTGTAGGTGTAGCCACTGACATCCGCGAGGTCAGTCGGATTCATTTTCATTTCAGCCCACATTTTCCGATCGGCAATGGTGGCTGACAGCCCCCTGGTATTCACGTCGCGGAAAAAAGAGCCAACGGTTGGTTTATTGAAATTGTAGTAATCCGACTGTTTTTTTAATTTTTTCAGCAGGCTGTGAGGATTTTCATCGGTCCAGTCAGACAACATGACCACATGCTCACGATCGTAAGTAAACGGTTCTGGCTCCCCGGCATCGATGATAATGGCACCGTATACCCCCTCCTGTTCCTGCAGACCGGAATGGCTGTGGTACCAGTAAGTCCCGTTCTGCTTAACCTTAAAGGTGTAAACGTAGGTATCATCAGGCTCTATGCCCATAAAACTCAGCCCCGGAACACCATCCATATTGGCCGGAAGAATAATGCCGTGCCAGTGAATGGACGTCTGTTCATTAAGACGGTTTTTGACCTTCAGGGTAATGGTGTCACCTTCTTTCCAGCGAAGAACGGGCCCCGGCAGGCCTCCATTGATTGTTTTGGCCTGACGCTCACTGCCCGTGATATTGACGGCCGTTTCACCAATGGTCAGGTCAAACTGAGTACCCTGCAGGGATGCGGCAACTGGCAGGCTCAGACTGGAACGCGCATTGAAACTCCATACGCCAAGACTTCCGGCTACGCCAGAGAGGGTTAACCCCTTCAGGAAAGTTCGTCGAGACGTTTTCAACAGCATGCGCATTCCCTTATTTAAAGTATGGTTACTGACAGAATTCGAGAACCGATTTAAATTAAATTACTGGTTCATCCACTTACAATGAAATGAATCTAGCACACCTTAAGAAACAAATTCATTACAATCGTGTAATGTACATAGCTGTATTACATTTACGTCATCTTCCCCACAGGTTGATTATTTTTATATATGATCATAAGGACATCTTTTATGTACCTCAGAAGGTAATTACACATGAATATATTAATCACGACCACTGCGTTTACAGCTTTATTTTGTGGGGCAGCTTTTGCTCAGTCCAGTGATATTGCCCATGAAGCACATCGATTTGTTAATAATGCCTCAGCCGTCAGTCATGTGAATTCCTCGACGCATGAAAACTTACCGGACAGGGTTAATAAAAACAACACGCCCTCATTCTCTGAAATGAATGAACATGAAAGGGCCATTGTTGCTCATTCATTTATGAACAACAGCGCGTCCTATGCGCATCAGAAAATGATTGAGGAACATAAAAAAATGCTGTCCGGCAGTGATGCAAATTCAAAGACCTCGTCTTCTTCTTTTAACGAACTGAATGCCGGAGAAAAAGCCGCTCTCGTGCATGAGCAGGTCAATAATGCCGGTGCGGAAGCACATCAGACGCAGGCAAGAAAGCTTCGCGGGCTGTATTCGACCAGGTAACTGCAGGCGGGTTAGTGCTTAGCGTCAGGTGCGCAGCAGGGCTTTACTGACGGGTTACGTAGCAGGACATGAGCCCCATATTGCTCTGCCGTAACCTGTTTCAGTCCCGTTAATCATCACCGTCGGGCTGGTCATACAGTTCCCAGAGCTTCAGGAGCAAACGGGAAACAAGATATGTTACAAAAATGACGACCATCAACGGTGCTCCCGATTAACTGACAGATGACACGCCTCCTGAAAACCCCTAGCATACGCCGCAGTGTTCATGCTAACGGCGAATTCCAGTAAATGTATTCTACCGATGTCGTAAAAGAAAATGCCTACCTTTCAGCCACCCGCTCGGGGCTGGAATCGAACGAGATCGCTACTCTTCAGCGCTCCTTGCCTTCCCGGTTTAATCTGCGGCATTTGAAAAAAAATGAATCATTAAAACTCGTACTGCAAAAGAAAGCGGGAAAATCACGTGTCGTGGCCTATAAATTTACGTCCGGTTCATTTAATTACACGGCGTATCGTATATCAGATAAAAAGTTCTATAACCTTTCCGATACTTCCGGGAAAGGCAGTCTCGATTATCCGTTACCGGCCACAGCAAGACTCAGTTCGCCTTTCAATCCTGCAAGACTTAACCCGGTATCGGGAAAAGTGAGTCCCCATAATGGCATTGATTATTCCATGCCCATGAACACGAAAATAGTCAGCGTCATCGACGGAAAAATCACCCGGGCCGAATACAACAGTACCATGGGATATTTTGTTGAAGTAACGGGAAAAGCCGGTGTTAAAACTCGCTATCTCCACCTCAATAAAATACTCGTTACTAAAGGGGCCAGGGTTACACGGGGAGGTGCTATTGCGTTATCCGGTAACAGCGGACGTTCATCCGGTCCTCATCTGCATTACGAGCTGGTCATCAATAACAACCCTGTTAACTCTCTGGCGTTCCGGGCAGCGGCACCCGCTGATAACAAACTCGAACAGCATGCCTTTGCGCATGCCAGAGACTACGAACGATACCTGGACTGATAACGGGACCGCGACGCGGCCCCGTCTGCCGGATTAATTTTTTTTATCGTTTTCACTTCCGTGATGTTGATGATCTCCATGCCCTCCGTGGCCGTGGAAAAGATGCATTAGCGGGCAGACCAGCAATAACAGATATGGCCAGTAACCTGCCACATGTGACCAGTGTTCGCGCAGGAGGGCAAATGCCGCGATCGCGGCGACAGCAATAAGCGCATAGGTGGTACTTTTCATACTGGACTCCTTCTGTTCGTAACTGACCCTTCACTCAGTGTTATTTCCCGAGCCTGACACTTTTCAGACGCAACGCATTCACAATGACGCTGACGGAGGAAAGAGCCATGGCCGCCGCCGCAATAACTGGCGACAGCAGTATTCCATACACAGGATAAAGCAGACCTGCAGCCACAGGCACGCCAAGTGCGTTGTAGATAAATGCAAAAAACAGATTCTGACGGATATTTTTCATGGTGATCTCTGACAGATGACGGGCCCTGTTCAGTATCATCAAGTCGCCTTTGAGAAGGGTGACTCCGGCACTTTCAATTGCCACATCTGTACCCGTTCCCATGGCTATACCCACGTCAGCCGCTGCCAGCGCCGGGGCATCATTCACACCGTCTCCGGCCATCGCAACCACATGGCCAGACTCTTTCAGTCGGGTTATCACTGCTTTTTTGCCATCCGGCAGAATTCCGGCTTCAACCTCATCTATTCCCAGTTTCCGTGCGACAGCTTCAGCAGTAAGCTGGTTATCCCCGGTGAGCATAACGATGCGGATCCCCGCCTGACGCAAAGCTTTAAGCGCATCCGGCGTGGTTGTTTTCACGGGATCCGAGATAGCTATCAGGCCTGCAAGGTCCCCGTCTGTGGCCACATAGATAACGGTAGCGCCTTCCATCCGCAACGTATCCGCAACGGCCTTTTGATTATCAATAACTATACTGTTTTCCTGCATAGCCAGTTCATTACCAATAACAACCCGTTGACCTTCGACATCGCCTGAGACACCTTTACCCGACGGTGCATCGAAATGAGTGACTGCGGGTATTGCGATCCCCTTTTCCTGTGCTGCTTTAACTACTGCCATACCCAGCGGATGCTGCGAGCCTTTTTCCACTGCGGCTGTTACACGCAAAAGAGATGTTTCCCCACCCGGATTGAGACTGATAATCCCTGTCACCGTAGGCGAACCTTCCGTGAGCGTGCCTGTTTTGTCGACAACCAGCGTGTCCACTTTTTCAAGACGCTCAAGGGCTTCGGCATTCCTGATTAACACCCCGGCCTGGGCTCCTTTGCCCACCCCCACCATTATCGACATCGGCGTGGCCAGCCCCAGCGCGCAGGGACAGGCAATAATCAGGACCGACACAGCCGCAATGAGACCGTGCGCCATCCTGGGCTCGGGCCCCCAGACAGACCAGATCACGAAAGCAACAACCGCGATAAGTATCACCAGAGGAACAAACCAGCCTGAAACGCTGTCAGCCATTCTCTGGATGGGGGCACGCGAACGCTGTGCATCAGCGACCATCTGAACAATTCGTGAGAGCATTGTTTCATCACCGACTTTCTCTGCACGGATGATGAGACTCCCTGTCTGATTAATGGTCCCCCCGATGACAGGGTCACCCTCCGTTTTGGTAACCGGCATAGATTCCCCGGTCACCATCGATTCATCAACGGTTGTTTTGCCTTCGATCACGATACCGTCGACCGGAATACTCTCTCCAGGTCTGATGCGGAGCTTATCGCCAGGCAGGACATCTTCCGCATTAATATCCGTTTCATGACCGTCATGATCCAGCCGTCTGGCGGTTTTGGGGGCAAGGTTCAGAAGCGCAGTAATGGCGCCTGAGGTTTGTTCCCGTGCCCGCAGCTCAAGAACCTGTCCCAGCAGAACAAGCACCGTAATAACTGCTGCGGCTTCAAAATAAACGGCCACCAGGCCATCCATGTTTCTGAACGATGCAGGAAACCAGGAGGGGAAGACGGTTGCAATGACGCTGTAAACCCAGGCTACGCCGGTCCCCATTGCAACAAGGGTAAACATATTCAGGGAGCGGTTACGTAACGACATTCCGGCCCGGGCGAAGAATGGCCAGCCACACCACAACACGACAGGGGAGGCCAGAAGCAGCTGCAGCCATGTGTTGTACTGTGGCGGTACTGTATTCCTCAACTCGGGAAACAGATGAGATCCCATTTCGAGTACCAGAACCGGAAACGCCAGCAACAACCCCAGCCAGAAGCGTCTTGTCATGTCGTGAAGTTCATCACTCGGCCCCGTGGATGCCGTAGCTACGAGCGGCTCCAGTGCCATTCCACAGACAGGACAGCTTCCGGGACCACTGCGGCGTATCTCCGGGTGCATCGGACATGTCCACACACCTTCAGAATTCTCTTTTTCCGCCTGGTGGTGAGGCTGTTTTATCTGATCAGGGCTGACTTCGTGATGATCGTGGTGATGGTGATGGGAATGTTCACTGGCATCTTCGGTAAGATAACGATCGGGATGGGCTTTAAATTTACTCTCACAGCTGGCGGAGCAGAAATAAAGTTGATGGTCCTGGTATCGAATGCTGCTGTGCGCCCTGTCGGGCAGGATGGCCATCCCGCACACGGGATCTCTCACCTTATGCAATACGTGGCCCTCGTCCGGGGATAGTGTCTGCTCAGAAGCAGTCTGGTTGTTGTGTTGCACTGCATTGTCATTTTTCACAGTAACTCTCCTTATGCATACCGAAGCATCTTCTGTCTTCAGGGTATGTCATGGATGCGATTACCACGAATATCGCCGGCACAGGAGTGCCTGCTACCGGCGTCCCGTTATCAGCCGTTCCGCTGACTATTCGATTCGCTGGAAGACTTTTTTACTTCCATCCGGTGAGAATGCGATAACATCGTAAGCCTCTTTTCGGGCTCCCATCTCCATTCCAGGACTTCCTGCTGGCATACCGGGGGTGGCGAGACCGTATATACCTGAACCAGACTGCATTGCCTTATGTATCGTTGTCGCAGGCACATGGCCTTCAATGATCAAATTACCGGCAACCGCGGTATGACAACTTCGCAGTCCTGCAGGAATAGCATGCTTTTCTTTCAGGGCTGACAGCGCCTGATCATTCATGACGTGAGTTCGTACTTCAAACCCGTCTTTTTCCATCGCTTTGCCCCACAGGGAACAACAGCCACAGTTTTCAGATTTGTACATATCAATCACTTTTTCACTCGCCATCGCGGGCAGTGAAAGGCCGAGAGCCAGCGCCATCAGAACCACTTTTTTCATACTCACCTCTGTATATTATCGATTTAAACCCTGACGTCAGGGTGAATCAGTAAAGAAGGACACCCACAGGGGTGCCCTTTCAGGTTCAGGACACGCTTTTTTTATGTCTGCGCAGCCAGATTAATTTGTAGGCGGCAGGAATAATGAACAGGGACAGCAGCGGAGCCGTGATCATCCCACCAATCATGGGTGCCGCGATACGGCTCATGACTTCTGAACCTGCACCGGTTCCCCAGAGTATTGGCAGCAGACCCGCAATGATCACCGCCACGGTCATGGCTTTCGGCCGGACACGCAGTACGGCACCATGATAGAGGGCTTCATCAAGGCCTTCCGGTGTGAACGTCTCTTTACGGGACAATTCCGGGTGCGCTTCAATGGCATGACGCAGATACATCAGCATGACCACGCCAAACTCTGCTGCCACCCCGGCCAGAGCGATAAACCCCGTTCCGGTTGCGACAGACATATGGAAGCCCTGCCAGTACAGGAACCATATCCCGCCAACCAGGGCGAACGGCAGGCTCATCAGGATCAGCAGGGCTTCATCAACCCGGCGGAATGCCAGATACAACAGGATGAAGATGATCATCACCGTCATCGGCACCATCAGCTTCAGTTTCTTGTTGGCATGCTCAAGCAGTTCAAACTGTCCGGAGAATGACACGCTGGTACCCGGTCTCAGTTTCACTTTCTGACTGATCGCCGTTTTAATGTCATTAACCACCGACACCATATCCCTGCCGCGCGCGTCAATGTAAATCCAGCTGGCTGGACGGGCATTTTCCGTTTTCAGCATAGTCGGCCCGGAAACGACCTTAATATCCGCAACATCGCCCAGCGTGATCTGCTGCTTCATCGGGGTCAGGATCGGCATCTGTTTCAGGGCCTGCGGGCTGTTCCGGTAATCCTGCGGATAGCGGATATTAATCGGGTACCGGGCCACGCCTTCAACCGTTTCCCCTACCGTCGCGCCGCCGATGGCTGATGAGATGAACAGCTGCACATCGCCCACCGTCATTCCGTAGCGGGAGGCTTTTTCCCGGTTGATATCCACATCAATGTAGCGCCCGCCTTCCAGTCGCTCTGCGAGAGCAGACACTACGCCGGGTACGGTTTTGGCGACCGCTTCGATACTCTGCGCCGTTGCATCGATATCGGACAGAACCGTTCCGGACACCTTGATACCTATCGGGCTTTTGATCCCGGTTGAGAGCATATCAATACGGTTACGGATTGGCGGCACCCAGAGGTTTGCCAGCCCCGGTAAACGGACGGTCCTGTCGAGTTCTTCAATAATCTTGTCAATCGTCATGCCTGGACGCCACTGATCCTCAGGTTTGAGCTGGATCGTGGTTTCAACCATTTCGAGCGGTGCGGAATCCGTGGCGGTCTCTGCTTTACCGGTCTTGCCAAATACAGAGGCCACTTCAGGAACGCTTTTGATTAACTTGTCCGTCGTCTGCAGGAGCGCTGCAGCTTCAGCCGGAGAGACACCCGGCAGGGTCGACGGCATATACAACAGGTCGCCCTCGTTAATCTTCGGCAGAAACTCACCGCCCACCTGGCTCAGCGGCCAGATAACGGTGAAAATGGACAAGGCCGCAACCAGCAGGGTTGTTTTTGGCCAGTGGAGAACCCGCAACAGCAATGGATGATACGCTTTGATCAGTACCCGGTTCAGGGGGTTACTGGTCTCTGCAGGAATTTTCCCCCGGATCCAGAATCCCATCAGAATCGGAATGACGATGATGGCCAGCGCGGCCGCGCCCGCCATGGAGTACGTTTTCGTGAATGCCAGCGGGCCAAACAGACGTCCTTCCTGACCTTCCAGGGTAAAGATAGGAATAAAGGACAGGGTGATGATCAGCAGGCTGATAAACAGTGCGGGTCCCACTTCAACGGAGGCATCGGTAATCACCTTCCAGCGGGTGGCGTTGTCAATCTGCTCACCCGGATGCTGATGATCCCACTCCTCAAGCCGCTTATGCGCATTCTCAATCATCACAATGGCGGCATCCACCATCGCACCGACGGCAATCGCTATCCCTCCCAGCGACATGATATTGGCGTTCAGTCCCTGGAAGTGCATGACGATAAAGGCGATACACAGACCAAGCGGCAGAGAGATAATCGCCACCAGGGCAGAACGTACGTGCCACAGGAACAGGGCACAGACGATGGCCACCACGATAAACTCTTCCAGAAGTTTGGAACTGAGGTTATCAATCGCCCGGTCGATGAGCTGGCTGCGATCGTAGGTGGTCACGATTTCAACGCCTTCCGGCAGGCTGGCCTTCAGCGTCTCAAGTTTATCCCTCACTGCCGTGATAACGTCGCGTGCATTTTTACCCGACCGCAGGATCACCACGCCGCCAGCGACTTCGCCCTGGCCGTTCAGCTCGGCAATACCACGCCGCATTTCAGGCCCGGTCTGCACGCGGGCAACATCCCGCAGATAAACCGGCACGCCGTTCTCGCCTGTTTTCAGGACGATGTTATTAAAATCATCAATGCTCTGAAGATAACCGCTGGCACGGACCATATACTCAGCTTCGGCCATTTCAACGGATGAGCCACCGGCCTCCTGGTTAGACGATTCAAGGGCCTGTTTCACTTCGGGCAGGCTGATACCATACTGAGACAATTTTACCGGATTGACCTGAATCTGGTACTGTTTCACCACGCCGCCAACCGAAGCGACCTCAGCCACGTTCGGGATGGTTTTCAGCTCAAATTTCAGGAACCAGTCCTGCAGAGAACGCAGTTCTGAAAGGTCGTGTTTTCCGCTGCGATCGACAAGGGCATATTCAAATATCCAGCCCACCCCCGTGGCGTCCGGACCGATTTCAGAACTCACACCGGCGGGCAGTTTTCCCTGTACCTGGTTCAGGTACTCCAGCACGCGGGAACGGGCCCAGTACAGATCGGTGCCGTCTTCAAAAATGACATACACATACGAATCACCGAACTGTGAAAAACCACGCACGGTTTTTGCGCCAGGCACGGACAGCATGGTGGTGGTAAGTGGATAGGTGACCTGGTTTTCTACAATCTGCGGGGCCTGGCCGGGATAGCTGGTTTTGATAATGACCTGCACATCTGACAGGTCAGGCAAGGCATCGACAGGCGTGTTAATAATCGTCCATGTGCCCCAGATGCTGAGAAACAGGGCCCCCATCATGACCAGGAAACGGTTGGCGACAGAGCGCCGGATAATCCATTCAATCATCGTCGTCTCCTCAGTGCCCTGAATGCATATTTACAGGCTGGTCAGACATTGCTGGCATACTGCTTTCTGTTTTTTCAGGGTGGCGCATACGTTCCAGTGCGCCCGTAATATTGGCTTCAGAGTCAATGAGGAACAGGCCACTGACCACCACGGTATCGCCTTCATTCAGGCCGGAGCCGATGCCGGACTGTTGCTGTGACTCATGCAGAACGTGGATCTGTTTCGGCACAAACTTGCCTTCATCATCAACAGTAATCACGCGCTGTTCTTTGCCGGTATCGATAACGGCCTGGCTTGGTATCAGCAGCATCTCCTGGCTTCTGGTATTCAGTTTCAGATAGGCATTCATGCCCGGCTTGAGAAACTCATCCTTATTAGAAACCTGGAGACGGACCTGAAGCGTACGGGTTGTCTGATCCACGCTGGGAAGAATATTCCATTTTTCGACATGGAATGTTTTATCCGGATAAGCCGGTACCGAAATTTCAAACTGCGACGTATCTTTCAGCAGATAGGCGATAGATTCTGGCACTGCAGCGCTGATCCAGACCGGGTCCATTCCCTGAATCTGAGCCACCACCTTATCTTTCGAAATATTCATGCCGGTGCGCAGGTCAAATGCAGTAATGACACCATCAATAGGTGCTTTAATGGTAAAACGGGTCTGAATGCTCCGGGTAGAACGCAGTCTCTGAATATCCTCTTCCGGCATACCTGCCAGGCGAAGCCGTTCCAGAACGCCTTTAATTTGCGTGGAAGTACCACCGGTGCTGGATAACAGAAGGAATTCACTCTGTGCTTCCACCCAGTCCGGAATGGTAATATCGATAAGTGGCGTCCCCTTCTTCACATGATCGCCAATCGTCATGGGGTAGACTTTTTCGACAAACCCGTCAGAACGCGCCTGCACAATAACAAACTGATACTCGTTATAGCTGACATTAGCCGGGATTGTCTGAGAATAATTCAGCATTCCTCGCGTGACTTTTTGCGTTTTTAATCCCAGATTCTGAACCTGGGTTGGGTCGATACGGATCCCGCCACTGCTTTTATCGCCACTGTCATCAGCATATTTTGGCACCAGGTCCATATCCATAAAGGGCGATTTTCCGGGTTTATCAAATTTGGTATCCGGTTTCATTGGGTCATACCAGAAAAGCACCTTTCGTTCCGGTGCCTTTTGTTCTGTTTTTTCTGTCTTTTGTGCTGAGTTTACATACTGCCAGGCAGTAACCGATATCAGCCCCCCTGCTATGAGGCTGCTGATAATTATTGCAGCATATTTTATCTTTAAAGAAGCCATACAATTTTCCGCTAAAAAATCAAAACACCTGGCATATGCGCCTGACGGTTAACTCACACATATACCTATGTGAATGTACAGGCGCACAGGATGTAATCGCTCCGGACAGCCAATCAGGACTGCGTCACGTTAATGCTTTTGAGTAAGGAGATATTGCCCTGCTGAATAAACGAGAAATCGACATGGTTGCCTGTTTTCAGGGCATTAATAGCATCGTCTGCATTAACAAAAGTAAAGCGCATGGTCATTGCAGGCCAGCCCACCGCTGGAATTGCTTCATGCGAAATGGTGATTTTCTTAGTATTCATATCAATGTCTTTAACGACACCGGTGCCCTTGATAACTTGCTGTACCGAAGCATCACTGGCAGTATTCATATCGCCATGCTGATGTGTTTCAGCATGAAGACCGGCAGAAAACATGACAGAGAAGGCACCAAATAAAACGGCTTTAAGTGAATTACGCATTTTAATTTCCTGATTAATTAAATAAATTTACTCTACCCAACCGCCACCCAGCGCGGTAAACAGATTAATTTCGTTAACCTGCCGGGAATAGGTAAGATCGAGAATGGTTTGCTGGGTAGCGAAGAGGGAACGTTCTGCATCCAGCACTTCGATGTAACTGACAGCACCACTTGCATACAATCCTCTGGCACGCTGGAGAGTTATCTGAAGTGAATCAAGATAACGCTGCTGTGACTCAAGTTGCTGGCTAAGGCTGTCGCGCAGCGCAAGCGTGTCGGAAACATCCTTAAAGGCTGACTGAATTTTTTGTTCGTAATTAACCACCGACTGTTGCTGGCGAATTTCAGCCAGCTTCAGATTGGCTTTATTCCTGCCAGCATTAAATATAGGAATTTCAATTTTAGGGATAAAATTCCACATTCCACTTCCTGACGTAAACAGGCTGGACAGCTCCGTACTGCTTGCGGAAAGACCACTGGTCAGGGTAATTGAGGGGAAAAAGGCCGCTCGCGCTGCGCCAATATTGGCATCAGCCGCTTTCAGCTGATATTCCGCTTCCATAATATCCGGTCGCTGCAGCAAAATTTGTGAAGACAGATTTGGTGGCAATTTTACTGGGGCTATCTCCCCGCCTTTCATCCCTTTTTCTGACGGAAGTGCGCGGTACGTTCCCAGCACCAGTTGCAGGGCATTGTTTGCCTGAGCCAGATCGCCTTCTCGTTTGGCTATTTCGGCGCGGGTACTTTCGATTTGTCCTCGCGCCTGTTCAAGTGCCAGAACGTTCGTACTCCCGGTCACGAGCTGCTGCTCAACGAAAGCATAGGACTGTTGATAATTTTTCAGCGTTTCCCGCGCAATACGAAGTTGTTCGTACGCCAGTTGCTGGCTGAAATAGCTTTGTGAAACGTTGGATACCAGCAGGATGTGTACGGCCCGACGGGCTTCTTCGCTGGCAAAGTAGTTCTGGCGATCAGCATCACTCATGTTCTTAAGTTTGCCGAAAAAATCGAGCTCATAGCTGAGCTCCAGTCTCGCGTCGTACTCCTGTGTGGTCGGCTTGTCACCTTTCAGACCACCGCTGTATGTTATCCCGGATGAGGCATTCAGCTGGGGATAACGATCTGCATCCGTGACGTTGAACTGGGCTCGGGCCTCTTCAACCTTCAGGGCAGCCATTCTCAAATCACGGTTATTAGTCAGAGCTTCACCGATCAACCGGGTAACCTGGGGATCGACAAAAAAGTTACGCCAGCCCGTATCCTGATAGCCATTTACCGCTGGCGTCAGGCTGTTATGGGACAGTGAAAACTGCTGGGGTACCGGTGCTGCGGGCCGCTGATATTCAGGCGCAAGCGACACGCAGCCTGCCAGGATGAATATCGTGCTAATGCTGAGTAATTTTAATTTGAACATAACGCTTCTCGTCCAGGCAGACCTGGTAAATGGTTCAAATGAAGTCCAGAGTATTGATAGGGGTACTTTACCTAACGCTCTCTGTTTGCCGGGTGACAGGATAATGACAATGTTGTCATTTTTGCTGTAATCCGTTGATAACGATCGTGGGCGCAATAGAATGACATTAGCAGCCAGCCGGGGAGCAAGATGAAAATATTGATCGTCGAAGACGAAATTAAAACAGGTGAATATCTCAGCAAAGGGCTTACAGAGGCAGGGTTCGTAGTGGATCACGCTGATAATGGTCTTACCGGATATCATCTCGCCATGACAGCCGAGTATGATTTAGTCATTCTGGATATCATGCTACCTGATGTGAACGGCTGGGATATCATCCGCATGCTGCGCACTGCCGGAAAGGGTATGCCGGTCTTACTGCTGACAGCCCTCGGCACGATCGAACATAGGGTCAAAGGACTGGAACTGGGTGCGGACGATTATCTGGTTAAACCCTTTGCGTTTGCCGAACTGCTCGCCCGGGTGAGAACCCTTCTGAGGCGGGGAAACACGATGATCACGGAAAGCCAGTTTAAGGTGGCTGACCTCTCGATTGATCTCGTATCCAGAAAAGTCAGTCGCGCCGGAAACCGCATTGTGCTCACCAGTAAAGAGTTCAGCCTGCTGGAATTCTTCATTCGCCATCAGGGAGAGGTTCTTCCCCGCTCCCTGATTGCCTCTCAGGTCTGGGACATGAATTTTGACAGCGACACTAATGCGATCGATGTCGCAGTAAAGCGACTCCGCGCTAAAATAGACAACGATTACGAGACAAAGCTGATCCAGACAGTCCGGGGCGTGGGCTACATGCTGGAGGTCCCGGATGCATAGCAAACCTTCCAGACGCCCTTTCTCACTCGCTCTGCGGCTGACCTTTTTTATCAGCCTGTCCACGATACTGGCTTTTATCGCATTCACCTGGTTTATGCTGCATTCTGTTGAAAATCATTTTGCCGAGCAGGATGTCAGCGATCTTCAACAAATCAGCACCACACTGAACCGTATACTGCAGTCCCCGGTGGATCCGGATGATAAAAAAATAAGCAAAATAAAGGAATCAATTGCCAGCTACCGCAACGTTGCCCTTTTGCTCCTCAATCCCAGGGGGGAAGTGCTCTTTAGCTCAGCTCAGGGGGCGGCACTACGCCCGGCAGTGAATTCAGCAGATTTTAGCGAGCACAGCCGCGCACGGGATGTCTTTCTCTGGACGGTGGAGGATCCTGCGGGACCGATGGATACCGGGTCCGAAATGAAGATGGAAACATACAGGATTATCGCCTCCTCTGGTCAGGCGATATTTCAGGGCAAACAGCAGAACTATGTCATGCTGACTGGCCTATCCATTAATTTCCATCTCCATTACCTCGATGCGCTGAAAAAGAACCTGATTGCGATTGCCGTCGTGATAAGCCTGTTGATTGTTCTGATCATTCGAATCGCTGTCCGTCAGGGGCACCTGCCCCTTCGTAATGTCAGCAATGCCATTAAAAACATCACCTCCGAGAATCTTGATGCGCGACTGGAACCGACACGCGTTCCCATTGAGCTGGAGCAACTGGTTATCTCGTTCAATCATATGATTGGAAAGATTGAGGATGTCTTTACCCGCCAGGCCAATTTCTCTGCCGATATCGCGCATGAGATCAGAACGCCCATCACCAATCTGGTGACGCAGACTGAAATCGCACTGAGTCAGGATCGAACACAGAGGGAACTTGAGGATGTCCTCTATTCCAGTCTTGAAGAGTATAACCGGATGACCAAAATGGTCAGCGATATGCTGTTCCTGGCACAGGCAGATAATAATCAGCTGATACCTGACAGGGTCATGTTTGACCTCAGAGCGGAAGTCATGAAAGTCTTCGAGTTTTTCGAAGCCTGGGCCGAAGAACGCAATATCACGCTCAAATTTAACGGGATGCCCTGCCTGGTTGAGGGAGATCCACAAATGTTCAGAAGGGCGATCAATAATCTGTTATCCAATGCCCTGCGTTATACCCCGGAGGGACAGGCAATCACCGTCTCAATAAGAGAGCAGGAGAGCTTTTTTGACCTTGTGATTGAAAATCCGGGGAAACCAATCCCTGAAGAGCATTTATCAAGGTTGTTTGACCGTTTTTATCGGGTGGATCCGTCCAGACAACGAAAAGGAGAAGGCAGCGGCATCGGCCTTGCGATTGTGAAGTCAATCGTGGAAGCACATCACGGAAGAGTGCAGGTGGAATCGGACGTACACTCAACGCGTTTTATCTTATCCGTGCCCAGACTGGAGAAAATGATTCCGGACACCCAGTGCTGGGAATAAAGATTTAAATGACAAAGATGTCATTAGCCTGTCATGCAGCAAACAGAAGCCATTCGATATAATTAGTGCAACTTATCAGGAAGGCTGGATTGCTTTATCAATATCCGGCGTCAGTGGACGCCAGGAAATGAATATCCAGTCCCCTCCCGGAGAAATAAACACTTCCGAACCTGTTTCAGTTATGGAACTGAAAACACCGGTTGTACTCCCCCGGACATCACTAATTAAGAAATGGAGAGTTATCATGAAAAATATCGTATTAGCATCCTTGCTGGGCTTTGGCTTAATTTCTTCGGCCTGGGCCACTGAAACCGTGAATATCCATGAGCGGGTCAACAATGCACAGGCACCTGCTCACCAGATGCAGTCTGCTGCGGCTCCTGTCGGGATCCAGGGGACTGCACCTCGTATGGCCGGTATGGACCAGCATGAACAGGCCATTATTGCTCATGAAACCATGACGAACGGGTCGGCGGATGCGCACCAGAAAATGGTGGAAAGTCATCAGAGGATGATGGGAAGTCAGACCGTTTCCCCTACCGGGCCGTCGAAGTCATTAGCGGCAATGAATGAGCATGAAAGAGCTGCAGTTGCCCATGAATTTATGAATAACGGTCAGTCTGGCCCACATCAGGCCATGGCCGAAGCGCATCGTCGCATGCTCAGTGCAGGCTGACGGCGAGGGAAGTATCTGTGCTGTCCTTATTTCCTTGATAGATTTTTCCGTAACCGGATATATGGCAACATCTTTGCCCCCTACAGGGGGCATTTTTATCAGATTCTGCTACAGTTAACGGGCATCAACGCTAAAAGGATATTTTTTATGAAAGCCAGAAACACTTTATTTGCAGTATTAATGTTATCCCTGCCAGCGATTTCAGCAGAACATTCAGAAATGAAAATGACTGATATGTCTACCTCGGCTTCGTCACAGGAATATATGGCTGGCATGAAAGACATGCATGACAAAATGATGGCTGCCGTAAATGAGTCCGATCCCGACAAGGCTTTTGCGAAAGGCATGGTAGCGCACCATGAAGGGGCAATAGCAATGGCTGAGACCGAGCTCAAATACGGAAAAGATCCGAAAATGAGAAAGCTCGCGCAGGACATCATTAAAGCTCAAAAAGGTGAAATTGAGCAGATGAATAAATGGCTTGATAGTCAAAAGTAAACATTGTAGAAATGTCACGACAAGCGTGATTTTACATCGTTCCTGGGCGCGGGAGTCGGTTAATCTTTATATAATTCAAACCCGATTAATTTCGGGTTTTTACTACTCTGTACTCCGGTCCTTTGTTGAGGACCGGAATATATGCACCTGAGATGCTTATTTAATACATTATCTCGTCATGGATACAATGTCGCTCAGGATCTCAACCAGCTCGCTTCTCTCCTGCGTTCCGTCATGATAGGTTGATCTTGAGATGATTCTTTCTGATGTCATCTGAGGCCAGAATTTATCTAGTACATTATCGGGTTTCATTCCCACAGCCCGGCCGATTATTTTTTTAGCGTCACAGGTGTCCGTAAACGTGACGGCTACACCAGTAATTTCCTCGATAAGATCCGGGCACAGATAGTTTTCTATCTCACGTTTGCGCGTAGCGAAAAATACCTTACCGGCCTCCTCTACTTCTTTTTTACGCTTCTGGATGGACAGAACCTGTGCAGGGTCTCCCCCAATATCGGAGTCCAGAAATACGCACCAGGGAAGCCCCAGATCTTTGGCCAGATTCAATGTAACCCAGTGTTTGACGCTACCACACCCTCCTATGAGGACTGGCACTATTTTCACGTCCTCCAGAGAGGCTGGCAGCGCACCTGACTGTTTTAATGAACTGGCCGCATGCCTCAGGAAAGTAACATCCGACTTTCCCTCTACCAGAACAATCCCCTGCGCCCTTTCCATACCGGTCTCTGGCAGCACCCCCAGGCTTTCAGTGGCTTCCTTCAGCACTGCGTCATCCGGCATTTTTACTACGGGTTCACCCGCCTCATTTCGGGTAACATAACGTACGCCTTCGACAGGGATTAATCCGGCCAGCGCCGGGACATGGGTGGTGACGATAATCTGACGGTGCGGCTGGCCTGCCAGTGCCAGTAACGCTTTCATCAGCATCATCTGATAGTTCGGATGCTGTGACGTTTCAGGCTCCTCTATGGCATAAATCACATTTCTGGGCGTCCCCGCGACATTCTTTTCAGCCTCAGCCCGAAAAAAATTCAACAGGATAAGCCTCCTTATCCCGCTGCCGCGCTTATTGATGGGGATGCCATTTTCCCCGTCCAGGGTGAAATTGAAGGTCCACTTGGGTTTCTCCTTAAATCGTGGAGTCAGTTCACTGGCGAGTTCGGGGGCCATTTCACGTAATTTATCCAGCGTTCTCTGTGCGACATCCAGGACGCTGTCCTGAATCTCATTTTCCAGCGCTGTAATTTTGTCCTGCAGCGCAGCCTGAGCGTCTTTTACGGCCTGCTGTAAGGGGTTTTTAGCTTCGGAATCCCCGTCGCTGCTTTCCCTGTCGGCTTTGAAAATCGCATACGTGGGCAGCAAATCGAGGATCTTACCCCATAATGATTTTGTGTCGGTTCCGAACTCTTTATCGACATCCAGCATAATTTCCGAACAGGTATAGGGGGCTGCGGCTTCCCTGATGGCCTGACGCCATAACGATGCAGTGCGTTTATCCGCCACATTTTTTTCAACTTCTTTTCCCACCGCCTTGAGCTCAGAAATTTTCATGCCCAGTAAATTTCTCAGGGGCTCCTCATCCGGGTGGATGCAGCGGATGCAGGTCTGCTCCGGTTTTCCTGAGGTCGTTGCTTTAAACGTTTTGACGATTTCAAAATTGCCGTCCTCATTCAGCAGATGTTCTGAGGCGAGCGTGGTCTGCACCCTGTCGTCGATCATGATAAAATCGGGCAGGTCATCAAATTCACAGGCTATTTCAAAACGGCCGTCCCCTTCTCTTAGGCTGAAACAGTTCATGTCATTCTTGTCAGCCTTCATTCCTTCTGTTTCAAAAAAAATAGCCAGCGCTTCCAGAAGCGTTGATTTCCCAAAGTCATTACGACCGACAATACCCGTCATGCTTTCATCAATAATGATTTCAGTAGAGTTTCTGTAGCCTCTGAAGTTTTTCAGTTTTAATTTTCTGAGCCGCATATGAAGTCCTGTGTGTAAGAAAGCGTTTTGCTGCAACCTGAATACAAAATATATTTTCAAATGCCTGCCAACAAGCAGGGATAACCGTTATTCAGAATATCTTAACGACATTTCGGGATTATGATCTGGTCGCGCTTTCAGAACTTTACTGCCCCTCAAAACACCGGAAACTAACTTGTGGTTGGTTACATGGCAAAGTTAAAACTCCAGAATCACGGGTAATGATTTCAATGCTTATTATATTTTTTGGAATTGACTCATGAGCTTTATAATTTAAATGATAATAATAACCATTCTTTTATGCGTAATATTTGCTACTGACACTGATGAATTTAAAAGAAGATAGATTTTCATTTACGGATTATTTCCTAAATTCATCGATAATGTGATCGACATAAAATTTTCACTGAAGAATGAAGAGATAATTTAAGGCCGAGCGAAATAGCTCAAAATGGTGTATTTAACATAACAGAAGAAATGAAAGGCTCTATCGCAACCTGATACTTCAGGCCGCTAAGGGGTTAATCTTGTTGAAGAAAAATTAGACCGGGAAGCGCCAGGCGTCACCATTTCTCCCGCCTGGCTGGAAGTGAAGAATAATTGTGCATAGCTCCGTATTCGGGCTTTGCATCTGACAATGGTTCCCTGGATGAAAGTACGATCTCCACTCCAAGGACGCTGAACACCCTAAACAAACGCTCAAAACCCGCACTTGCAGGGTTGGCCTCTAGTCGGGCATAAGTTTGCTGTGTTATACCCAAACGTTCAGAAACATCTTTTTGCGTCAGTCCATTGGCTTTGCGAAAGCCGATTAAAACAGGACGTAACTGATTCAAAGTCTTCAAAGCGTATTGAGTGTTCATAAGTGACCTTCCGTATCGACGAGTTAACAAGCATAACGCAGGGATTTACAGCATATAGGCTGTAATGCTCATTAACAGACTATAGGCTGTAATACGAATCCTGCCAAGATGCGGCATCTTTCAAATACAAGGCCGTATTGGGTAAGCAGTACACCGTTATATAGCACCCCTTGCCCCTTTGCTGGAGAGGGACCCACGTGATCGCAGGTCTTTTAGACGTTGTTGCTAACCGGCATCATACACAGGTGGTAACCCCCAGGGAAACTCTATGAGTGATAATTTATTCCTGCCCCAGTCAAAATATAAAACCTTATCTAACTAGCTTTCTTAGTATTTTATAAATGAAGTGAAATTAGCGAAGAAGTTTTACATTGTAAAGTGAGCAAAAATATTTACCATTCAACTGGCAAAATTTACAATCTGCAGCCCTTAGCCTGAGAAAATGCACATTAACAGAATAATCATCAAGTCCGATAGAGGCATAACTTACGTCCTCAAAAATATCAGAAATAAATGAGTTGAAATTACAAAAATTAACTTCACTTAACATCTTGAACACCGCAGAAATATATCTATCATGCATTATCTTGACTTCGATAACCTTAGATAAACTTGAATGCGACTTACATTTGAAGAGATCAAAGAGAAAGTAAATCAGCATATTTTTATTGTCCGAAATCCATTTTAAAATTTTATTACGTGCACATGGTAATATATACACTGGATTTTTGAAAGGGTTTGAAACGTCAACCACAAGGGAACAATAACCATGAGGATTTATTCCACTTATAATTAAGTCACTAAGTCCTTTCACTGCATTCAAATAGTTATCAAAACAAACCTCATATAAACTGGTACTATGAACTGCACATTTAGATTCAAACAACCATCTATGACGCAGATAACCAATGCCTTTAGAGTGTATATCTTCAACAATACATTTGTGACAGTAACGAATGTTTGAGATGTTTACCAATGGATATGAATTAGTTATGTGAAAATTTTTCCGACAGGCATCTTCAACAGCGTTAAAATACCCGTAAACACCAGAAGATAACGACACTATATTGGAAGTTAGTATATAACCATTTCTAGTGGCAAGAATGTCATATATATCCTGCAAGCTATGCAATTTGTACATATCAATCAGTTCGAAACGAGGAAAGGCATCGTACCTTAGTGCGCCATGCTTTGATATTATGTTCCTGCAATTGGATAAGTTATACATTATCTGTGAACGCAGAAGAAAACTGTGCCACAATTCATTTTCGTAAACCATATAACTCCCTCTTATTTAATTAGTTCCATTTTTCTGAGAAGTATCATTGTCATTGGTAGTTTATCTCTGTATTTCAAAAGCCAGCCATGCCCTCCCAGTAAAGCATCTAGACTTGTAAGTGACATCGAGTACTGCCCCTGAGATAAAACATCATTTATTAATGATGATGAGATAATATCTCTCTCGCTCCAGTCTACTCTTTTATTTTTATAGCATCGTATTGTTTTAGGAAGACAGGAATTAAGCCAGTCACATTCATGTTTATTTAGCCAATAGAAACTTGCATAACAACTTTCTTTGA
This sequence comes from Enterobacter hormaechei ATCC 49162, assembly GCF_001875655.1. Lineage (NCBI taxonomy): Bacteria > Pseudomonadati > Pseudomonadota > Gammaproteobacteria > Enterobacterales > Enterobacteriaceae > Enterobacter > Enterobacter hormaechei. The sequence goes on along the minus strand of NZ_MKEQ01000001.1, from coordinate 2,634,695 downwards.
CTAACTTTCGTGTTATAGAAACGGATTGATTATGTATAAATCTTAATATTTTCTGCTTATGACGCCGTCTTAAAGAATCTTTTTTACATTTTTTACGCCATGAGCATAAACCGTAACAAGATGAAATTACAGAGGATACAGCTCCTTCCGATAATGAGTTTTTCTCAGCTATGGATGCCAGACTAAACCCCCTTACAGCCATAGACTTGATAAGCAATTCAGTGAATATATTAATTTTTGTGTTTCGCTTAAACGCCCTCAGGTATTTTTTATAAATAAGTGTTTTAATGTAACATCTGCTGCGACTAAATTCCTTCCCAAGGTTGCTAACACTAGTATTATTTTCAACTATATGAAAACTGTATTTCTTATGACTTTTAAAGATTTCTTTCTTTTTATTAGTACGACTTCCTGCATACGTTGGCCAGCAAGTATTTAACAAACAATAACAAAGCAAAAGATGCTTTGTGGGATGCTGACAACATTTGTCTTTGAGTATAGGCTCCCAGTAATGATAATCAGTTAGGGATGTTGGTATAAGTCCCGATGAACCCTCCCCAAATAACTGGCACTTAGCATAAACATGTGCGTAGAATACATTTTTCTTTAAATTTCCATCCAATGATAATAAATTCAACTTTTTAAGTACATCCATGTAATTGGGGTGTGTAATATCTTTTCTTCTGATTATATTTAGGGACTTATAACAAAACTTAGCAAAATCGAAGTCTATCTCATTGCTAAGTTGTTCTGTATACGAAACAGGAGGCATCAGTCCAATACGTATGTGCGGTGAAGAAGGGACATGGATGCTTTCAAGCGCTACCGGATGCCGATGGCAGGTTGTAACCCCATGAAGCTGATGCGCCAGATGCCAATAAGTAACACCATAATGAAAAGTATCTTCACGAGCGCAAACCGGGCAAAACTTCAATAGTGTGCGCTGCCCTAGTGAAAAATTACTAAGGCGGCACAATCGATTAAGCCTGGCAGGGGTCGTGTTGAAATCCATAATTTCATTACGACTGATTGGTAGTGCCCAGGCAAAAAGAGGGAGTAAAGTCTGTTCATGCCAGAGCTGATCTGCCCTTTCGGATGTATGAAGAGAAATAGCCTTTAATCCTGAATTGAGAATTGGATGGACGTTCATATCAGGTTTGTTGAAAATGATCGTTAACAGAGAAGATGGGGACATACCGTACACGGTAGTTGTCCGACAAAACCGGCTGAACAAGGATTCATCAGGCAAAACAGGCAACATTCTCATTTCCCACACCTCTCTTTGACCGTTACGAACTGTTACCTCATTACAATTTATTAAGTGGATCTATATTTATAAGCCCGCAACGCTGAAGAGCATCGTAGGTATTTTTCTTTTCAGCTGTTCTGTTGATAACAAGATCGTGGTCAAGAGACAGTATTTTCTCGTCGAAATTGCGCAAAACCTCGTCTATTTTTCCTACGAATTCCTTGTGCTGTGGCCTGTCTATATCCCCAGGGATCAAAGACTTTAGGGACTTCTCTGCCATGATTTTAGCCGAAGCATCACCCTCATTAGATGCAGAGAGCCATTTAGCTTCCTCATCTTCAGTCGCGGCCCCCGGGAGTGGAGTATCCTTATATTCCTCCGTATGACTCACGAGTACCGGTACAGAGGCCGACAAGACTGCGCCAGTGATGATTTCATTGCCGCTACCGATAACCTTTAATTGTGCCCCCCGATAAATCATCTGAGCCAATCCAATATTGCCTTTAGATAAAATGAATAATTTTTCGTTTAACTCATCATTTAATGGAGTTTCAACATTTGTCCATTGTAATGGCCATAAATAATGAATAAACGATTGCCAGTCTTGTGAATCGTATCTAACATTCTTAATTTTCATGTAACCACCAGACTCTGCCCGCCTGGCAATTCTCATTTTCTTTGTCAGCGTCTCGTCAAAAGGATGATTTCCACAAAAAACCATAGATACCCCCATGGAATCTACAATTTCATGTAAAAAATCAATCAACTTACTCTCACCCCCGGTTCTTGAAAATTTAAGCCTCTGCATTTCATCAATAACAAGGATACCCAAAAATGATGATTTAATTCTTTGTGCAATCTGGCGAGCCAGAGCACCATTTCTAATCTCAGGTGTAGTTCGTTCAATACCAATTGCATCATCTAATTTTTGTAAAATCTCTTCACAAAGGTCTCTCACACTTGAATTGTATGGACAATTAATCTTTACCCATACAATTTGCTTACTGAAGCCGGGAAAAACTCCTTTATAGCTGCTGTGTTCTATAATCTGAGGGAAATGATCCATGACTTGCTCAATCATGGTAGTTTTTCCAGAACCACTCATTCCAACTATCGTAATAGTTTCAGCCTGGGATTTAAAATATCCACTTTCTGGCTCAATATCAGGACGCTCATTTCCATAGTAATGAAGATATTGAATTGTTCCGCTTTTTAAAGGATTACGAGCTGCATAGCTTTCCCTAAGTGCCCGTAAGATCATCTTATAAGCCTGGATAAGATTGGTTTGAGGGCAACGGAATTTCTTTATACGTTCGACATACTGCTCTCTAACATTCGCCGGGGCAGTCCAGCGGATTTTTTCGTCAATTTCGGGGAAATAACTCATTTCCAGAAGTACTTCATCTTCCGTAAGCGCTTCAGGAAGTGCTTCAATTAAGGGATTGCCACGATACTCAGGTAACTCCTGTTCTTTATATATCGCTGAAACGCGCCGTATAAGATTCATTATTCTGCGTCCTCAGTCTTCTTCTTACCTTTTAACCATCTTTGTTTCTCCTCCCGGCCAGGCAAAAGCAGAACATTACTGGATGAAGGAAGTAGGGGTTCAGATCTTCCATTAGCAACATGAGTTCGCCCTAATGAATCAAGTTCATTTTTCCTGTTCTTTTTAATATCTTTACCATGTACCCGGCGAGATTCGTATATTTCATTTAATCTTTCGTTACCTTTCCTGTTAAATTCATCTTTATTATTGATATTGCTGAGCGAATCCAGAGTAAATAAATTAATTTCTTTTTGAGTATCTACCCAATCAGCCATTACATCTGTATCAAGATGAGCTTTCCCTTTAAATACATCTCTTTTCTTAAGTAGGTAATGTTTTTTGAAAATGCTATTTTTGTCAAATCTTACATATATATAATCTACGCAATTGTCATCTATTCTTGCTTCACAAGTGGTTCTTCCAAATACTCTGACACCTGATGCAATTTCAGGATCACATTCATAAAAAAGATTATTGTACTGAATCCCACCGGCGGTAATGTTAGCGTTCACAGGGATTAACAATCGTGCGATCACTTCGTCGGCCCCAACGGCTCTTGCGCTGAATCTCCCGTGCTTTAAGCTTATCATCCAACTATTTTTTGGTGATATTACGAGATCATTTTCAATCAGTAAGGGATTGATATAAGCCAGTTCCTCATACGTTCTCTGATTATGTGCAAGTATCTCCCGAATCAGTAAAGACGTGACCTCCTGAATCGTTAAACAAGCCCTGGATTGCGGTGTTGGCTCTCCTTTAACAATCTTTCCCCTTCGTGTTGTTCCAATAAGCCTATGAATAACCTCATCATTCAGAATGCCGAAACAGCGTTCAACAATGCTTTTTCTGTCGCCTCTACCGACTGGCGCAAACTCAAGTTTTGTCAGGGGGGTCATCTCTTCCTGAGGTTTAAGACCAATCATCTCCCCGTTGTCACACATCAATGTTAATGGAATGTGAGAACAAGGCCAATCATCATCAGTAATAGAGATTCCAAATAATCTACAATATTCTTTTTTTGGCATAAAGCAATTTGCTAACGCTTGTCGGGCGGCTCGCCATGAAGCATGGTATAAAGAAACATGAAGGCCAACAATCATTCTTGTTGCACGATCCACCACTGTATAAATAGTAGGACGCCCAATGACTTTTCGTCTGTTTAAACTCGAAATAAGATGTACATCAGCGACAGTTGAGTCTATTTCGAAAACATCACCCGGCAAAACAGTTGTATTAGCCACACTACCTAAAAGCGCCCGCATTTTGAGGTCTATTTCTTTTTTCGTGTTCTTCTTATTTATCGAGAAATCTTTAGTGAAGAGTTTTTTATTCCAGTATGAAAATTGTTTTAAAGAAGGAACATATGGAGCTCTATTTTCTAGGTTTGCTGTTTTAATTTCATCCCTAAAATACAAATCAATATGTCTCTCTAATGTTTTCTTTATCGTATCTCCGTTAACTTTATAATGATACGTAATGAGAGATTTTCTAATATTATTTATATCTCTTTCATTAAGAATGAAAACACGTGATCGTTCATTAGGTAATGCTCTGTTTTTTTTGGAATTCCCAAGTTTAATTTCATGTTTGATTCTACTTTTCCCAGCGGCGCCACAGTTCGAGAATGCGGGTAGCAATGCATAAATATCCTGCCCATGTCGCCAATACAACGCCAGAAGCGTTCTGATAGTATATTGTGATATTTTTTTATTTCTTGAGTAATCCATTAAAAGGTGCGACTTTTTATGTAATGCATAGTCGAACAGAAACATTCTGTCATCTACAAGATCTTTAATGATATTGTAATTTTCATCTCGCCTTCCTCTGTCTTTATCTGTTAATTCTTTCTCATCTACTAACATATATGAAGGATATATATAATCTTTACAAGTTATGCTATTTGATTCAATATAATATTTAAACATTGAAAATGAGAAAGGGATTGGCTTACCCGTTCTTTCTGATTTTATTTTAAACAAAATTAACAAATCGACCTTTCTGTCAAAATCCAAAACACGGTAAAGTCCCTCTGCAAGCAAATCAGTGCCTTGAGAGAGCCAGACTGAATTCCTAATAATATCCATTTGCGTTCAGTCCTATATAGTGGTCATTGGAAATTATCTTTATCAGACCGGTTTCGAGTATTGGATATGATAAATCAACATTTATCATTTTTAATCCAATCATTGCCTGCAATAACATCATCGCTTCTTGTGCATCTACCCCAAAGATTGATGAAATCATTGCACGTAGTCCTACTATGGGATAAACATCTGGTTTAAGCTTCCATAGGATTTTATCAAGAGGATATTTATCATAAAATTCAGAACCATCTCTTAATACAGAAGTAGCCCAGCAAATGTTTTTACCGACGACGTTATTGAGTTCCGAGCCAACATAAATTTGAAACTCAACATCAATCAACTGCCAAAACATCCTCTCTATTTCAAGTTTTTGGGCTTCGCGTTCAGGTATGCTCTCGTTATGTTTTACTGCTATAGCTTTGTATCGAAGTCCGCCTTCAGGAGTTCTCAAGGTCAGTAAAAAATCGGTTGTCATAACATTCAGAACTTCGACAGGTACTCCTCTTACTCCCCTCACCATAGGATGTTGAAAATGTAGATGATTTGCTATTTGTTGGGTAAGCCGGAGAGGAAAGAGTGGGAATTGTTCCCGGATATCAATCACCGAGTCATTAAACTCAGCCAGATAGAAAAAGTTACTTTCGACAGAAGAAAGGAGATGATGGTTTCGAAACGTCTTAAGGCCAAAGACTATCGAACGGTTTCCACGGGATTTAACGTCCTGAGCTCTAAGCCAGGGCTGATAACTTTGGCCATAGCCCACTCCTATGCCGTCACCTAGCGCATTTTCATAATCCAAATAGGATTTGAGACGCCTACCCCTAGCCATGATCGTACCCTAAAAACGACATTGATACGTACCTATATGTGCATTTTATAGTCTCCAACCCTATAACCACACATTCAGTAAGTATACAACATTAGCGTCGTTTTTTGAGAATGGTTACAACTTTAGTGCTTTGTGTACAACTTTATTGTCCTCGGACAGTTGCTTATGGATAACCTCAGCATTTTTCGCTGTGCGTTTTAACGTTCGCGGTATTTAGTGCTCAGATAATCACCATTCTGTAAGAAAGTTTACCCATTCTGAATAAAACTTAATCACTGAGTGTTGCGAAATATGAAGATAATTGTGCTGCATCATGGCGAGTAGCATAAATTTCTCTGCTGAAAACTTACGGTCAGGGTTTTTTTAATCTTTGTTTGCGGTTTCTCACACTCCACGTAAATCCCCGCCACCTGTATTGACGTTTTCACATTCTGTTGACAGATTGTAGGGCACGAGGGGCATTTCAGGGAGGATCTGCGCTGCAACTCAAACGCTCTTCTGAAAGGATTCTCTATCCCTTTTAACGCCTTCGGGCATCACCGACCGGACCGGGTAAAAAATAAATAAAGGTCAGGCGGCGTAACACAACAAAGCAAAACATCACATTGGAGCACAATAATGAGTATTTCCTTGAAGAAGTCAGGGATGCTGAAGCTTGGTCTGAGCCTGGTGGCCATGACCGTCGCAGCAAGCGTACAGGCAAAAACCCTGGTTTACTGTTCTGAAGGCTCTCCGGAAGGCTTTAACCCACAGCTCTTTACCTCTGGTACGACTTACGACGCAAGCTCTGTACCGATCTATAACCGTCTGGTTGAATTTAAAACCGGCACCACGGAAGTGATTCCTGGCCTGGCTGAGAAGTGGGACGTCAGCGAAGACGGTAAAACCTATACCTTCCACCTGCGCCAGGGCGTGAAGTGGCAGGACAGCAAAGAATTTAAACCTACGCGCGACTTTAATGCCGACGACGTCGTGTTCTCCTTCGACCGTCAGAAAAATGCCCAGAACCCGTACCATAAAGTGTCTGGCGGCAGCTATGAATACTTCGAAGGAATGGGTCTGCCAGACCTGATCGCTGAAGTGAAAAAAGTGGACGATAAAACCGTTCAGTTCGTGCTGACGCGTCCGGAAGCGCCATTCCTGGCTGACCTGGCGATGGACTTTGCCTCTATTCTCTCGAAAGAGTACGCGGACAACATGCTGAAAGCCGGTACGCCGGAAAAAGTGGACCTGAACCCAATCGGTACCGGCCCGTTCCAGCTGCTTCAGTACCAGAAAGATTCACGTATTCTGTATAAAGCCTTCCCGGGCTACTGGGGCACCAAGCCGCAGATCGACCGCCTGGTCTTCTCCATCACGCCTGACGCCTCCGTGCGTTACGCAAAATTGCAGAAAAACGAATGTCAGGTGATGCCGTATCCAAACCCGGCTGACATCGCGCGCATGAAGCAGGACAAAAATATCAACCTGCTGGAGCAGGCGGGCCTGAACGTGGGTTATCTCTCCTTCAACACTGAGAAGAAACCGTTCGATGACGTGAAAGTGCGTCAGGCGCTGACCTACGCGGTGAACAAAGAAGCGATCATCAAAGCCGTTTACCAGGGCGCAGGCGTTGCGGCCAAGAACCTGATCCCACCAACCATGTGGGGCTATAACGACGACATCAAGGACTACACCTACGATCCTGAGAAAGCGAAAGCGCTGCTGAAAGAAGCCGGTCAGGATAAAGGCTTCACCGTTGAGCTGTGGGCGATGCCGGTACAGCGTCCTTACAACCCGAACGCACGTCGTATGGCGGAAATGGTTCAGGCTGACTGGGCGAAGATTGGCGTACAGGCCAAGATTGTGACCTACGAGTGGGGCGAGTACCTGAAGCGCGCCAAAGCAGGTGAACACCAGGCTGTCATGATGGGCTGGACCGGCGACAACGGGGATCCGGACAACTTCTTCGCAACCCTGTTCAGCTGTGCGGCAGCGAAAGACGGTTCCAACTACTCTCGCTGGTGCTACAAACCGTTTGAAGACCTGATCCAGCCGGCGCGTGCGACCGACGATCACAACAAACGTATCGAACTGTACAAGCAAGCGCAGGTTGTTATGCACGATCAGGCTCCGGCATTGATTGTTGCTCACTCCACCGTGTACGAGCCAGTGCGTAAAGAAGTGAAGGGCTACGTGGTTGATCCACTGGGCAAACACCACTTCGAAAACGTGTCTGTTGAATAATTAAAAGCAACGCCAGGCGGCGCTGCGCTTGCACTGGCCTACGGTATGTAGGCCGGGTAAGCGTCGCGCCACCCGGCAGCAGTGCTTTATTCCCACTCTGAAAGGGGAGGGAATAAGATTTGTGAGCAATACAGACGTCACGCTACAAGGCGTGCGTCATCAGAGAGAATCCGGGTTATGTTGCAGTTCATCCTCCGACGTCTGGGACTGGTTATCCCGACGTTTATCGGTATCACCCTTCTCACTTTTGCCTTCGTCCATATGATCCCGGGTGACCCGGTGATGATTATGGCGGGCGAGCGTGGTATCTCCCCTGAACGTCATGCGCAACTGCTGGCTGAACTCGGCCTTGATAAGCCGATGTGGCAGCAGTACCTCCACTATATCTGGGGCGTGTTACACGGCGATTTAGGGATTTCATTGAAAAGCCGTCTTCCGGTGTGGGACGAGTTTGTACCGCGTTTTAAAGCGACACTGGAACTCGGTATCTGCGCCATGATCTTCGCGACTGCGGTGGGTATTCCCGTTGGCGTACTGGCTGCCGTTAAGCGTGGCTCTATTTTCGACCACACCGCCGTTGGCCTGGCACTGACCGGCTACTCCATGCCTATCTTCTGGTGGGGCATGATGCTGATCATGCTGGTCTCGGTACAGTGGAACCTGACGCCGGTTTCCGGTCGCGTCAGCGATATGGTCTTCCTTGACGACACCAACCCGTTAACCGGCTTTATGCTGATTGATACGGCGATCTGGGGCGAAGAGGGTAACTTCATTGATGCGGTTGCGCACATGATCCTGCCTGCAATGGTGCTGGGCACCATCCCTCTGGCGGTGATCGTGCGTATGACCCGTTCTTCCATGCTGGAAGTGCTGGGCGAAGATTATATTCGGACTGCCCGGGCCAAAGGCCTGACCCGTATGCGCGTCATCATCATTCATGCCCTGCGTAACGCCATGCTGCCGGTGGTGACTGTTATCGGTTTGCAGGTAGGTACGCTGCTGGCGGGGGCGATCCTGACCGAAACCATCTTCTCCTGGCCGGGGCTTGGACGCTGGCTGATTGATGCGCTGCAACGCCGTGACTATCCGGTGGTGCAGGGTGGTGTACTGCTGGTCGCGACGATGATTATCCTCGTCAACCTGCTGGTCGATTTGCTGTACGGCGTGGTGAACCCGCGTATTCGTCACAAGAAGTAAGGGGCCATCATGTCACAAGTTACTCAAAATAAAGTGGTTACCGCACCGGTGCCAATGACGCCGATGCAGGAGTTCTGGCACTACTTCAAGCGCAACAAAGGCGCGGTCGTCGGGCTGGTGTATGTTTCCATCATGATCCTGATTGCGGTGTTTGCGAACGTCCTCGCGCCGTATAACCCGGCGGATCAGTTCCGCGACGCGCTGCTGGCACCTCCTGCATGGCAGGATGGCGGAAGCCTGACGCATCTGCTGGGCACCGATGACGTGGGCCGCGATGTGCTGTCGCGCCTGATGTATGGCGCACGCCTGTCGCTGCTGGTTGGCTGCCTCGTTGTCGTTCTGTCGCTGATCATGGGGATCGTACTCGGCCTCGTGGCGGGCTACTTCGGCGGCATCGTTGATAACATCATCATGCGCGTTGTCGACATTATGCTGGCATTGCCAAGCCTGCTGCTGGCACTGGTGCTGGTGGCGATCTTTGGCCCGTCGATTGGTAACGCCGCGCTTGCGCTGACGTTTGTTGCGCTACCGCACTACGTGCGTCTGACCCGTGCGGCGGTGCTGGTGGAAGTTAACCGCGATTACGTTACCGCCTCGCGCGTGGCGGGTGCCGGTGCGATGCGTCAGATGTTTATCAATATCTTCCCAAACTGCCTTGCGCCGCTGATTGTTCAGGCGTCGCTCGGTTTCTCTAACGCCATTCTCGATATGGCCGCTCTTGGCTTCCTTGGCATGGGTGCGCAGCCGCCAACACCGGAGTGGGGCACCATGCTCTCCGACGTGTTGCAGTTCGCACAAAGCGCCTGGTGGGTCGTCACCTTCCCGGGTCTGGCGATTCTGCTGACGGTGCTGGCATTTAACCTGATGGGTGATGGTCTGCGTGATGCACTTGATCCCAAACTGAAGCAGTAAGAGGCACGAGATGGCGTTATTAAATGTAGATAAATTATCCGTGCACTTCGGTGACGTTGGCACTGAGTTTCGCGCCGTGGACCGCATTAGCTACAGCGTAAATCAGGGTGAAGTGGTCGGGATTGTAGGTGAGTCTGGCTCCGGTAAGTCAGTGAGTTCGCTGGCGATTATGGGGCTAATTGACTACCCGGGCCGCGTGATGGCTGAAAACCTGGAGTTTAACGGCCAGGATCTGAAGCGCATTTCCGAAAAACAGCGCCGCCAGCTGGTGGGCGCGGAAGTGGCGATGATCTTCCAGGACCCTATGACCAGCCTGAACCCGTGCTACACCGTCGGTTTCCAGATTATGGAAGCCATTAAGGTGCATCAGGGCGGCAACAAGAAAACCCGTCGCCAGCGTGCTATCGATTTGCTGACGCAGGTGGGTATTCCCGATCCGGCGTCGCGTCTGGATGTATACCCGCATCAGCTTTCCGGCGGGATGAGCCAGCGCGTGATGATCGCGATGGCGATTGCCTGTCGACCAAAACTGCTGATTGCGGATGAACCAACTACCGCACTGGACGTGACCATCCAGGCGCAAATCATCGAGCTGCTGCTGGAATTGCAGCAGAAAGAGAACATGGCGCTGGTGCTGATTACGCATGACCTGGCGCTGGTGGCGGAAGCGGCACACAAAATCATCGTGATGTACGCGGGCCAGGTGGTGGAAACCGGAAGCTCGCACGATATCTTCCGTGCACCGCGTCATCCGTATACGCAGGCGTTGCTGCGTGCGCTGCCGGAGTTTGCCCAGGACAAAGCGCGTCTGGCATCGCTGCCGGGCGTGGTTCCGGGTAAATATGACCGTCCGCAGGGCTGTCTGCTCAATCCGCGCTGTCCGTATGCTACGGATAAGTGCCGCGCAGAAGAGCCAGAGCTGAACCAGCTTGCTGACGGTCGTCAGTCTAAATGCCACTATCCACTCGATGATGCCGGGAGGCCAACACTATGAGTACGCACCAGGCCACCACGCAACAACCGCTGTTGCAGGCTATCGACCTGAAAAAACATTACCCGGTGAAGAAGGGGATCTTTGCCCCTGAGCGCCTGGTGAAAGCGCTGGACGGCGTCTCCTTCAGCCTTGAACGCGGTAAAACGCTGGCAGTCGTCGGGGAGTCGGGCTGTGGAAAATCCACGCTGGGCCGTCTGCTGACGATGATTGAAACGCCAACCGGCGGCGAGCTTTACTATCAGGGCCAGGACCTGCTCAAGCACGATCCGCAGGCGCAGAAGCTGCGTCGTCAGAAAATCCAGATCGTGTTCCAGAATCCGTACGGCTCTCTGAATCCGCGGAAGAAAGTCGGACAAATTCTGGAAGAGCCGCTGCTGATTAACAGCAGTCTGAGCAAAGAGCAGCGTCGTGAAAAAGCGCTGGCGATGATGGCGAAGGTGGGGCTTAAAACCGAGCATTACGATCGCTACCCGCATATGTTCTCTGGCGGTCAGCGGCAGCGTATTGCCATCGCCCGTGGGCTGATGCTTGACCCGGACGTGGTGATTGCCGATGAGCCGGTCTCAGCGCTCGATGTGTCCGTTCGTGCGCAGGTGCTCAACCTGATGATGGATTTACAGCAGGATCTGGGGCTGTCGTACGTTTTCATCTCCCACGATCTGTCCGTGGTCGAGCACATTGCCGATGAGGTGATGGTGATGTATCTGGGACGCTGCGTGGAGAAGGGGACGAAAGATCAGATCTTTACTAACCCGCGTCATCCGTATACGCAGGCGCTACTGTCTGCGACGCCGCGGCTTAACCCGGATGACCGTCGTGAGCGCATTAAGCTGACCGGCGAATTGCCAAGCCCGCTTAACCCGCCGCCGGGATGTGCGTTCAACGCCCGCTGCCGTCGGCGCTTCGGCCCGTGCACGCAGTTGCAGCCACAGCTGAAGGATTATGGTGGACAGCTGGTGGCCTGCTTCGCAGTCGATCAGGATGAAAACGGCGAAAAGCCGCATGCATAAAGAAAAAACCGGCGATAAGCCGGTTTTTTTACGTCTGAGGTCTACTTCCGTAAACGAATCTGGTCGACGGCGTGTTTCTCACTCTTGGTGAGGATCAGGCTTGCGCGTTCGCGCGTCGGCAGGATGTTCTCTTTGAGGTTGACGTAGTTGATCTCATTCCACAGCCCGGTCGCCACGTTAATAGCCTCTTCTTCAGAGAGCTGGGCGTAGTTGTGGAAGTAGGAATCCGGGTCGGTGAACGCCCCTTCGCGGAACTTCAGGAAGCGGTTGATATACCAGCGTTGCAGCAGATCTTCCGGCGCATCGACATAAATTGAGAAATCGACGAAGTCAGAGACAAACACATGATGCGGGTCGTGAGGGTAATCCATCCCGCTTTGCAGGACGTTTAACCCTTCCAGAATCAGGATGTCGGGCTGCACAACCGTTTTGTCGCCATCCGGGATGCGGTCATAGATCAGATGCGAGTAGACCGGTGCGGTAACGTGAGGCACGCCTGATTTTAAATCAGAGACAAACTTTACCAGGCGGTGCATATCATAAGAGAGCGGGAAGCCTTTCTTTTTCATCAGGCCGCGTTCTTTTAACACCTCGTTGGGATGCAGGAAGCCGTCGGTGGTGATCAACTCCACGCTGCGGTGTTCCGGCCAGCGGCTCAGCAGCGCCTGTAGCACGCGCGCGGTGGTACTTTTACCCACTGCCACGCTGCCCGCAATACTGATGATATAAGGAATACGTTGACCGTTCGTGCCGAGGAACTGTTCCAGTACGGCCTGACGACGCAAGTTGGAGCTGATATAGAAGTTAAGCAAGCGAGAGAGGGGGAGATAGATTTCTGCCACCTCTTCCAGGGAGAGATCTTCGTTTATCCCTTTTAGCCTTGCGATTTCACCTTCCGTCAGTGTCATAGGGACGGAGTCACGCAGGGCTGCCCACTGGCTACGGTTAAACTGAAGATAGGGCGTCATTAACGTTTGCTCTTTTTTGCTCATAAGCATGCTTCTGTGAACCATCACGAAACGGCGGGTGCGGGCTCATCACATAGTTAATTTTGGACAATGGGCAGGAGGTTAACACCAGATGAGAGGAATAATAAGAAAAAATATGGGAAAGCGATGCTTAACCGGGCAGGCATCACCTGGGGCTATAGCGTGCCGATATCAGGCGTTCATGTTGAATTTTTAATCGCGAGCGGATGAATTTACAGCGGTTAACCCTGGTTTCGAATAAAATGTGAGCGAAAGAACGTTTTATGCAATTTTTTAGTTGCATGACTGCGCAGGTCTCCATAGAATGCGCGCTACTTGATGCCGACTTAGCTCAGTAGGTAGAGCAACTGACTTGTAATCAGTAGGTCACCAGTTCGATTCCGGTAGTCGGCACCATCAAGTCCGGTGGGGTTCCCGAGCGGCCAAAGGGAGCAGACTGTAAATCTGCCGTCACAGACTTCGAAGGTTCGAATCCTTCCCCCACCACCACTTTCTGGCAGCGTCAACGCCGCCGGAGCTGGTTGGAAAAATTGACCAGCTCGAACAGAAAAGAGAGAAATCTCTTTTTTTGTTACAGAAAGAACTGGGTAGCCGAGTTTCAGGATGCGGGCATCGTATAATGGCTATTACCTCAGCCTTCCAAGCTGATGATGCGGGTTCGATTCCCGCTGCCCGCTCCAATACGTGCTGATATGGCTCAGTTGGTAGAGCGCACCCTTGGTAAGGGTGAGGTCCCCAGTTCGACTCTGGGTATCAGCACCACTTCACTTCTCCCTCCCATTTCTCTCTGTTTCAATGTAAATGTATTCAACAGTTCAGGCATTTTCGCCTGGTTGATGTGGTGATATCACCGATTTATCCGTGTCTTAGAGGGACAATCGATGTCTAAAGAAAAGTTTGAACGTACAAAACCGCACGTTAACGTCGGTACTATCGGCCACGTTGACCATGGTAAAACAACGCTGACCGCTGCAATCACTACCGTACTGGCTAAAACCTACGGCGGTGCTGCTCGTGCTTTCGACCAGATCGATAACGCACCAGAAGAAAAAGCTCGTGGTATCACCATCAACACCTCTCACGTTGAGTATGACACCCCGACTCGCCACTACGCACACGTAGACTGCCCAGGCCACGCCGACTATGTTAAAAACATGATCACCGGTGCTGCGCAGATGGACGGCGCGATCCTGGTTGTTGCTGCGACTGACGGCCCAATGCCTCAGACCCGTGAGCACATCCTGCTGGGTCGTCAGGTAGGCGTTCCTTACATCATCGTGTTCCTGAACAAATGCGACATGGTTGATGACGAAGAGCTGCTGGAACTGGTAGAGATGGAAGTTCGTGAACTGCTGTCTCAGTACGATTTCCCAGGCGACGACACCCCAATCGTTCGTGGTTCCGCGCTGAAAGCGCTGGAAGGCGACGCAGAGTGGGAAGCGAAAATCATCGAGCTGGCTGGCTTCCTGGATTCTTACATCCCAGAACCAGAGCGTGCGATTGACAAGCCATTCCTGCTGCCAATCGAAGACGTATTCTCCATCTCCGGTCGTGGTACCGTTGTTACCGGTCGTGTTGAGCGCGGTATCATCAAAGTAGGTGAAGAAGTTGAAATCGTTGGTATCAAAGAGACTGCGAAGTCTACCTGTACTGGCGTTGAAATGTTCCGCAAACTGCTGGACGAAGGCCGTGCTGGTGAGAACGTTGGTGTTCTGCTGCGTGGTATCAAACGTGAAGAAATCGAACGTGGTCAGGTTCTGGCGAAGCCAGGCTCAATCAAGCCACACACCAAGTTCGAATCTGAAGTGTACATTCTGTCCAAAGACGAAGGCGGCCGTCATACTCCGTTCTTCAAAGGCTACCGTCCACAGTTCTACTTCCGTACAACTGACGTGACCGGTACCATCGAACTGCCAGAAGGCGTAGAGATGGTAATGCCAGGCGACAACATCAAGATGGTTGTGACGCTGATCCACCCAATCGCGATGGACGACGGTCTGCGTTTCGCAATCCGTGAAGGCGGCCGTACCGTTGGCGCGGGCGTTGTTGCTAAAGTTCTCGGCTAATCGCTGATAACATTTGACGCAATGCGCAATAAAAGGGCATCATTTGATGCCCTTTTTGCACGCTTTCACATCAGAACCTGGCTCATCAGTGATTAATTTTGTCATAATCATTGCTGAGACAGGCTCTGCGGAGAGCGTATAATACGAAAAGCGAATAGCATTTCGATTGGTTTGCCTCGCACTCGCGGGGTGAAAATGTTTGTAGAATACTTCTGACAGGTTGGTTTATGAGTGCGAATACCGAAGCTCAAGGGAGCGGGCGCGGCCTGGAAGCGATGAAATGGGTAGTTGTAGCCGTGCTGCTGATTGTGGCGATTGTCGGCAACTATCTTTATCGTGACATGATGCTGCCGCTACGCGCGCTTGCAGTGGTAATTCTGATTGCTGCGGCGGGTGGTGTCGCGCTGTTGACGACGAAAGGCAAAGCGACCGTTGCGTTTGCCCGCGAAGCGCGTACCGAAGTCCGCAAGGTCATTTGGCCGACTCGCCAGGAAACATTGCACACCACGCTGATTGTAGCGGCGGTTACCGCTGTAATGTCACTGATCCTGTGGGGACTGGATGGTATTCTGGTTCGCCTGGTATCCTTTATCACTGGCCTGAGGTTCTGAGATGTCTGAAGCCCCTAAAAAGCGCTGGTACGTCGTTCAGGCGTTTTCCGGTTTTGAAGGCCGCGTAGCTACGTCGCTGCGTGAGCATATCAAATTACACAATATGGAAGAGTTGTTTGGCGAAGTTATGGTTCCGACCGAAGAAGTGGTTGAGATCCGTGGCGGCCAACGTCGCAAAAGCGAGCGTAAATTCTTCCCGGGTTACGTGCTGGTTCAGATGGTGATGAACGACGCGAGCTGGCACCTGGTGCGCAGCGTACCACGCGTGATGGGCTTTATCGGCGGCACATCCGATCGTCCGGCGCCAATCAGCGACAAAGAAGTTGATGCGATTATGAACCGCCTCCAGCAGGTTGGTGATAAACCGCGTCCGAAAACGCTGTTTGAACCGGGTGAGATGGTTCGTGTTAATGACGGTCCGTTTGCTGACTTTAATGGCGTCGTCGAAGAAGTGGACTACGAGAAGTCCCGCCTGAAAGTTTCCGTTTCTATCTTTGGTCGTGCGACCCCGGTAGAGCTGGACTTTGCTCAGGTCGAAAAAGCCTAAGCAGCGATCAAAAAAGCGACGATTTAATCGTTGCACAGGGCGCGAGATTGGAATACAATTTCGCGCCTTTTGTTTTTATGGGTCCCGACCCGTAAAACGAATTTTATTCACGGGGAGCCTCTCCGAGGCGTTATTACCCAATCAGAGGATTTTAGAATGGCTAAGAAAGTACAAGCCTACGTCAAGCTGCAAGTTGCAGCAGGTATGGCGAACCCAAGTCCACCAGTTGGTCCAGCTCTGGGTCAGCAGGGTGTGAACATCATGGAATTCTGTAAAGCGTTTAACGCCAAAACCGAATCCATGGAAAAAGGTCTGCCAATCCCAGTTGTAATCACTGTTTACGCTGACCGTTCTTTCACTTTCGTTACCAAAACCCCTCCAGCAGCAGTTCTGCTGAAGAAAGCAGCGGGCATCAAGTCTGGTTCCGGTAAGCCGAACAAAGACAAAGTGGGTAAAATTTCCCGCGCTCAGTTGCAGGAAATCGCGCAGACCAAAGCTGCCGACATGACTGGTTCCGACATTGAAGCGATGACTCGCTCCATCGAAGGTACTGCACGTTCCATGGGCCTGGTAGTGGAGGACTAAGAAATGGCTAAACTGACCAAGCGCATGTCCGTGATCCGTGACAAAGTTGATGCGACCAAACAGTACGACATCAACGAAGCTATCGCTCTGCTGAAAGAACTGGCAACTGCTAAGTTCGTTGAAAGCGTTGACGTTGCCGTTAACCTGGGCATCGACGCTCGTAAATCCGATCAGAACGTTCGTGGCGCAACTGTACTGCCACACGGTACTGGCCGTTCCGTACGCGTAGCTGTATTTGCTCAGGGTGCAAACGCTGAAGCTGCTAAAGCTGCCGGCGCTGAACTGGTAGGTATGGAAGATCTGGCTGATCAGATCAAGAAAGGCGAAATGAACTTTGACGTTGTTATTGCTTCACCAGATGCAATGCGCGTTGTTGGCCAGCTGGGCCAGGTTCTGGGTCCACGCGGCCTGATGCCAAACCCGAAAGTGGGTACTGTAACCCCTAACGTTGCTGAAGCGGTTAAGAACGCTAAAGCAGGTCAGGTTCGTTATCGTAACGACAAAAACGGCATCATCCACACCACCATCGGTAAAGTGGACTTTGACGCTGACAAACTGAAAGAAAACCTGGAAGCTCTGCTGGTTGCGCTGAAAAAAGCTAAACCAACTCAGGCGAAAGGCGTTTACATCAAGAAAGTTAGCATCTCCACCACCATGGGTGCAGGTGTTGCAGTTGACCAGGCTGGCCTGAGCGCTGCTGCAAACTAATGCCTTTACGTGGGCGGTGATTTTGTCTACAATCTTACCCCCACGTTTGCTAACAAAAGTTAGCGGCTAAAAGAATTGTTCGTTGGAGCCTGGCCTATCCAGGCCTCCGTCGAAGACCGCAGGTGTTTCGCAAGAAACTTAATCCCCTGCGTAGACGGTGACAGAACGCTAAGATTATTTTAAATACTCTGGCTTGTTTCTGCTCACCGTATTAAGACGCTCTTCCCGTTGGGTCGAGTGAAGTGAGTTCCGGAACATGAGTTCCGGCAAACATCCAGGAGCAAAGCTAATGGCTTTAAATCTTCAAGACAAACAAGCGATTGTTGCTGAAGTCAGCGAAGTAGCCAAAGGCGCGCTGTCTGCAGTAGTTGCGGATTCCCGTGGCGTTACTGTAGACAAAATGACTGAACTGCGTAAAGCAGGTCGTGAAGCTGGCGTATACATGCGTGTTGTTCGTAACACCCTGCTGCGTCGCGTAGTTGAAGGTACTCAGTTCGAGTGCCTGAAAGACACGTTTGTTGGTCCGACCCTGATTGCATACTCTATGGAACACCCGGGCGCTGCTGCTCGTCTGTTCAAAGAGTTCGCGAAAGCGAATGCAAAATTTGAGGTCAAAGCTGCAGCCTTTGAAGGTGAGTTGATCCCGGCATCGCAAATCGATCGCCTGGCAACCCTGCCGACCTACGAAGAAGCAATTGCACGCCTGATGGCAACCATGAAAGAAGCTGCGGCTGGCAAACTGGTTCGCACTCTGGCTGCTGTACGCGATGCGAAAGAAGCTGCTTAATCGCAGTTATCTTTATAAAGCATTTGCTTACGTATAAACTTATTCTGATTTTCAGGAACAATTTAAATGTCTATCACTAAAGATCAAATCATTGAAGCAGTAGCAGCTATGTCCGTAATGGACGTTGTAGAGCTGGTTTCTGCAATGGAAGAAAAATTCGGTGTTTCTGCTGCTGCTGCTGTAGCTGTAGCTGCGGGCCCGGCTGAAGCTGCTGAAGAAAAAACTGAATTCGACGTAATTCTGAAAGCTGCTGGCGCGAACAAAGTTGCTGTAATCAAAGCAGTACGTGGCGCAACTGGCCTGGGTCTGAAAGAAGCGAAAGACCTGGTAGAATCTGCTCCAGCTGCGCTGAAAGAAGGCGTGAGCAAAGACGACGCAGAAGCACTGAAAAAATCTCTGGAAGAAGCTGGCGCTGAAGTTGAAGTTAAATAAGCCAACTTTTCTGGTTGCAGCCTAAGCAATTAGGCTGATGGCTGGTGACTTTTTAGTCACCAGCCTTTTTGCGCTGTAAGGCATCAGCAGCATTTCACACTGTTTGACTGCTGGTTGTCCTGACAATGCTTGTTTCTATCGACGACTTAATATACTGCGACAGGGTGCTCGCTCTGTGTAAATCGCAATGAAATGGTTTAAGCGTGATAGCAACAGGTATTGCGGAAAGTATTCAATTTTCCGGTCCACAAAATGGTGTTGCACAAACTGTCCCTTCGTCGGACAGATGGGTCGACTTGTCAGCGAGCTGAGGAACCCTATGGTTTACTCCTATACCGAGAAAAAACGTATTCGTAAGGATTTTGGTAAACGTCCACAAGTTCTGGACATTCCATATCTCCTTTCTATCCAGCTTGACTCGTTCCAGAAGTTTATCGAGCAAGATCCTGAAGGGCAGTACGGCCTGGAAGCAGCCTTCCGTTCCGTGTTCCCGATTCAGAGCTACAGCGGTAATTCCGAGTTGCAATACGTCAGCTACCGCCTTGGCGAACCGGTGTTTGACGTTCAGGAATGTCAGATCCGTGGCGTGACCTATTCCGCACCGCTGCGCGTAAAACTGCGTCTGGTGATCTACGAGCGCGAAGCGCCGGAAGGCACCGTAAAAGACATTAAAGAACAAGAAGTCTACATGGGTGAAATTCCACTCATGACGGACAACGGTACTTTCGTTATCAACGGCACTGAGCGTGTTATCGTTTCCCAGCTGCACCGTAGCCCGGGCGTCTTCTTTGACAGCGATAAAGGTAAAACGCACTCTTCCGGTAAAGTACTGTATAACGCACGCATCATTCCTTACCGTGGTTCATGGCTGGACTTCGAATTCGATCCAAAAGACAACCTGTTTGTCCGTATCGACCGTCGTCGTAAACTGCCTGCAACCATCATTCTGCGTGCACTGAACTACACCACTGAGCAGATCCTGGACCTGTTCTTTGAGAAAGTGATCTTTGAAATCCGCGACAACAAGTTGCAGATGGAGTTGGTGCCGGAACGTCTGCGTGGTGAGACCGCATCGTTCGACATCGAAGCCAACGGCAAAGTGTATGTGGAAAAAGGTCGCCGTATTACCGCGCGCCACATCCGTCAGCTGGAAAAAGATGATATCAAACACATCGAAGTTCCGGTTGAATACATTGCAGGAAAAGTAGCCGCGAAAGATTACGTTGATGAATCAACTGGCGAGCTGATCTGCCCGGCTAACATGGAGCTGAGCCTGGATCTGCTGGCTAAGCTGAGCCAGTCTGGCCACAAACGTATCGAAACGCTGTTCACCAACGATCTGGACCATGGCCCGTACATCTCTGAGACTGTACGCGTCGATCCAACCAACGATCGTCTGAGCGCGCTGGTCGAAATCTACCGCATGATGCGTCCTGGTGAGCCACCAACTCGCGAAGCGGCTGAAAGCCTGTTCGAGAACCTGTTCTTCTCCGAAGACCGCTACGATCTGTCCGCGGTTGGTCGTATGAAGTTCAACCGTTCTCTGCTGCGCGACGAAATCGAAGGTTCCGGTATCCTGAGCAAAGACGACATCATTGAAGTGATGAAGAAGCTCATCGATATCCGTAACGGTAAAGGCGAAGTGGATGATATCGACCACCTCGGCAACCGTCGTATCCGTTCCGTAGGCGAAATGGCGGAAAACCAGTTCCGCGTTGGACTGGTACGTGTAGAGCGTGCGGTGAAAGAGCGTCTGTCTCTGGGCGATCTGGATACCCTGATGCCTCAGGATATGATCAACGCCAAGCCGATTTCTGCGGCAGTGAAAGAGTTCTTCGGTTCCAGCCAGCTGTCTCAGTTCATGGACCAGAACAACCCGCTGTCTGAGATTACGCACAAACGACGTATCTCCGCACTCGGCCCAGGCGGTCTGACCCGTGAACGTGCAGGCTTTGAAGTTCGAGACGTACACCCGACTCACTACGGTCGCGTATGTCCAATCGAAACGCCTGAAGGTCCAAACATCGGTCTGATCAACTCCCTGTCCGTGTACGCACAGACGAACGAATACGGTTTCCTTGAGACCCCGTATCGTAAAGTGACCGACGGTGTGGTTACCGACGAAATTCATTACCTGTCTGCTATCGAAGAAGGCAACTACGTTATCGCTCAGGCGAACTCCAACCTGGATGACGAAGGCCACTTTGTAGAAGATCTGGTTACCTGCCGTAGCAAAGGCGAATCCAGCTTGTTCAGCCGCGACCAGGTTGACTACATGGACGTATCCACCCAGCAGGTGGTATCCGTCGGTGCGTCCCTGATCCCGTTCCTGGAACACGATGACGCCAACCGTGCATTGATGGGTGCGAACATGCAACGTCAGGCCGTTCCAACTCTGCGTGCTGATAAGCCGCTGGTTGGTACCGGTATGGAACGTGCTGTTGCCGTTGACTCCGGTGTTACGGCAGTGGCTAAGCGTGGCGGTACCGTACAGTACGTCGACGCATCCCGTATCGTTATCAAAGTTAACGAAGACGAGATGTATCCGGGCGAAGCGGGTATCGACATCTACAACCTGACCAAATACACCCGTTCTAACCAGAACACCTGTATCAACCAGATGCCTTGCGTATCTCTGGGTGAGCCAGTTGAGCGCGGCGACGTGCTGGCAGACGGTCCGTCCACCGACCTCGGTGAACTGGCGCTCGGTCAGAACATGCGCGTAGCGTTCATGCCGTGGAACGGTTACAACTTCGAAGACTCCATCCTCGTCTCCGAGCGTGTGGTTCAGGAAGATCGTTTCACCACCATCCACATTCAGGAACTGGCCTGTGTGTCCCGTGACACCAAGCTGGGGCCAGAAGAGATCACCGCTGACATCCCTAACGTGGGTGAAGCTGCGCTCTCCAAGCTGGATGAATCCGGTATTGTTTACATCGGTGCGGAAGTGACCGGCGGTGACATTCTGGTTGGTAAGGTTACGCCGAAAGGTGAAACCCAGCTGACGCCAGAAGAGAAACTGCTGCGTGCTATCTTCGGTGAGAAAGCGTCTGACGTTAAAGACTCTTCTCTGCGCGTACCAAACGGTGTTTCCGGTACGGTTATCGACGTTCAGGTCTTCACTCGTGATGGCGTTGAGAAAGATAAGCGTGCGCTGGAAATCGAAGAGATGCAGCTCAAACAGGCTAAGAAAGACCTGTCTGAAGAACTGCAAATCCTCGAAGCGGGCCTGTTCAGCCGTATCTATGCGGTGCTGGTTGCCGGTGGCGTTGAAGCTGAGAAGCTCGACAAACTGCCACGCGATCGCTGGCTGGAACTGGGCCTGACCGACGAAGAGAAACAGAATCAGCTGGAACAACTGGCTGAGCAGTATGACGAACTGAAACACGAGTTCGAGAAAAAACTCGAAGCGAAACGCCGCAAAATCACTCAGGGCGACGATCTGGCACCAGGCGTGCTGAAGATTGTTAAGGTGTATCTGGCTGTTAAACGTCAGATCCAGCCTGGTGATAAGATGGCAGGTCGTCACGGTAACAAGGGTGTTATCTCTAAGATCAACCCGATCGAAGATATGCCGCACGATGCTAACGGTACGCCGGTAGATATCGTACTAAACCCACTGGGCGTACCGTCTCGTATGAACATCGGTCAGATTCTGGAAACCCACCTGGGTATGGCTGCAAAAGGTATCGGCGACAAGATCAACGCCATGCTGAAACAGCAGCAGGAAGTCGCGAAACTGCGCGAGTTCATCCAGCGTGCCTACGATCTGGGTACCGACGTTCGTCAGAAAGTCGACCTGAACACCTTCAGCGATGAAGAAGTGCTGCGTCTGGCAGAGAACCTGCGCAAAGGTATGCCAATTGCAACGCCGGTATTCGACGGTGCAAAAGAAGCTGAAATCAAAGAGCTGCTGCAACTGGGTGGTCTGCCAACGTCTGGTCAGATTACGCTGTTTGACGGCCGTACCGGTGAACAGTTCGAGCGTCCGGTAACCGTAGGTTACATGTACATGCTGAAACTGAACCACCTGGTCGACGACAAGATGCACGCTCGTTCTACCGGTTCTTACAGCCTGGTTACTCAGCAGCCGCTGGGTGGTAAGGCTCAGTTCGGTGGTCAGCGCTTCGGGGAGATGGAAGTGTGGGCGCTGGAAGCATACGGCGCAGCATACACCTTGCAGGAAATGCTCACCGTTAAGTCTGATGACGTGAACGGTCGTACTAAGATGTATAAGAACATCGTAGACGGCAACCATCAGATGGAACCGGGCATGCCAGAATCCTTCAACGTACTGTTGAAAGAGATTCGTTCGCTGGGTATCAACATCGAACTGGAAGACGAGTAATTCTCGCTCAAACAGGTCACTGCTGTCGGGTTAACGCCCGACAGCAGAGTGTGCTAACTCCGACGGGAGCAAATCCGTGAAAGACTTATTAAAGTTTCTGAAAGCGCAAACTAAAACCGAAGAGTTTGATGCGATCAAAATTGCTCTGGCTTCGCCAGACATGATCCGTTCATGGTCTTTCGGTGAAGTTAAAAAGCCGGAAACCATTAACTACCGTACGTTCAAACCTGAGCGTGACGGCCTTTTCTGTGCGCGTATTTTCGGGCCAGTAAAAGATTACGAGTGCCTGTGCGGTAAGTACAAGCGCCTGAAACACCGTGGTGTGATCTGTGAGAAGTGCGGCGTTGAAGTGACCCAGACCAAAGTACGCCGTGAGCGTATGGGCCACATCGAGCTGGCGTCTCCGACCGCTCACATCTGGTTCCTGAAATCGCTGCCGTCCCGTATCGGCCTGCTGCTGGATATGCCGCTGCGCGATATCGAACGTGTTCTGTACTTCGAATCTTATGTGGTTATCGAAGGCGGGATGACGAATCTGGAACGTAACCAGATCCTGACCGAAGAACAGTATCTGGACGCGCTGGAAGAGTTCGGTGACGAATTCGACGCGAAAATGGGTGCGGAAGCTATCCAGGCCCTGCTGAAGAGCATGGATCTGGAGCAAGAGTGTGAAACGCTGCGCGAAGAGCTGAACGAAACCAACTCCGAAACCAAGCGTAAAAAGCTGACCAAGCGTATCAAACTGCTGGAAGCGTTCGTTCAGTCTGGTAACAAACCAGAGTGGATGATCCTGACCGTTCTGCCGGTTCTGCCGCCAGATCTGCGTCCGCTGGTTCCGCTGGATGGTGGTCGTTTCGCAACGTCCGATCTGAACGATCTGTACCGTCGCGTGATCAACCGTAACAACCGTCTGAAACGTCTGCTGGATCTGGCTGCGCCGGACATCATCGTACGCAACGAAAAACGTATGCTTCAGGAAGCAGTCGATGCCCTGTTGGATAACGGTCGTCGTGGTCGTGCGATCACCGGTTCTAACAAACGTCCTCTGAAATCTTTGGCCGACATGATCAAAGGTAAGCAGGGTCGTTTCCGTCAGAACCTGCTCGGTAAGCGTGTTGACTACTCCGGTCGTTCTGTTATCACCGTAGGTCCATACCTGCGTCTGCATCAGTGCGGTCTGCCGAAGAAAATGGCACTGGAGCTGTTCAAACCGTTCATCTACGGCAAGCTGGAACTGCGTGGCCTGGCCACCACCATCAAAGCCGCGAAGAAAATGGTTGAGCGTGAAGAAGCTGTCGTTTGGGATATCCTGGACGAAGTGATCCGCGAACACCCGGTACTGCTGAACCGTGCACCAACCCTGCACCGTCTGGGTATCCAGGCCTTTGAGCCAGTACTGATCGAAGGTAAAGCTATCCAGCTGCACCCGCTGGTTTGTGCGGCCTATAACGCCGACTTCGATGGTGACCAGATGGCTGTTCACGTACCGCTGACGCTGGAAGCCCAGCTCGAAGCGCGTGCGCTGATGATGTCTACCAACAACATCCTGTCTCCAGCGAACGGTGAACCTATCATCGTTCCTTCTCAGGACGTTGTATTGGGTCTGTACTACATGACCCGTGACTGTGTTAACGCCAAAGGCGAAGGCATGGTGCTGACTGGCCCTAAAGAAGCGGAGCGTATTTATCGCGCTGGCCTGGCCTCTCTGCATGCGCGCGTTAAAGTGCGTATCACCGAATACGAAAAAGATGAAAACGGCGAATTCGTTGCGCACACCAGCCTGAAAGACACGACCGTTGGTCGTGCGATTCTGTGGATGATCGTACCGAAAGGTCTGCCTTTCTCCATCGTCAACCAGGCGCTGGGCAAGAAAGCGATCTCCAAAATGCTGAACACCTGTTACCGCATTCTGGGTCTGAAGCCGACCGTTATCTTCGCTGACCAGACAATGTACACCGGCTTTGCTTATGCAGCGCGTTCAGGTGCATCTGTTGGTATTGATGACATGGTCATCCCAGAGAAGAAACACGAGATCATCTCTGAAGCGGAAGCTGAAGTTGCTGAGATCCAGGAGCAGTTCCAGTCTGGTCTGGTAACCGCAGGCGAACGTTACAACAAAGTTATCGATATCTGGGCTGCGGCGAACGATCGTGTATCTAAAGCGATGATGGATAACCTGCAAACCGAAACCGTCATTAACCGTGACGGCGTAGAAGAGCAGCAGGTCTCCTTCAACAGCATCTACATGATGGCCGACTCCGGTGCGCGTGGTTCTGCGGCACAGATTCGTCAGCTGGCAGGTATGCGTGGTCTGATGGCGAAGCCAGATGGCTCCATCATCGAAACGCCAATCACCGCGAACTTCCGTGAAGGTCTGAACGTACTCCAGTACTTCATCTCCACGCACGGTGCGCGTAAAGGTCTGGCGGATACCGCACTGAAAACAGCGAACTCCGGTTATCTGACGCGTCGTCTGGTTGACGTTGCGCAGGATCTGGTTGTTACCGAAGACGATTGTGGCACCCTCGAAGGTATCACCATGACCCCGGTTATCGAGGGTGGTGATGTTAAAGAGCCGCTGCGCGATCGCGTACTGGGTCGTGTGACCGCGGAAGACATTCTGAAGCCGGGCACCGCAGACATTCTGGTTCCACGCAATACGCTGCTGCACGAACAGTGGTGTGACCTGCTGGAAGCAAACTCTGTTGACTCCGTGAAAGTGCGTTCCGTTGTATCCTGTGACACCGACTTTGGTGTGTGTGCGCACTGCTACGGTCGTGACCTGGCGCGTGGCCACATCATCAACAAAGGTGAGGCTATCGGCGTTATCGCGGCACAGTCCATCGGTGAGCCGGGTACACAGCTGACGATGCGTACGTTCCACATCGGTGGTGCGGCATCTCGTGCGGCTGCTGAATCCAGCATCCAGGTGAAAAACAAAGGTAGCATCAAGCTCAGCAACGCGAAGTCTGTTGTTAACTCCGCAGGCAAGCTGGTTGTGACCTCTCGTAACACCGAGCTGAAGCTGATCGACGAATTCGGTCGTACCAAAGAGAGCTATAAAGTGCCTTACGGTGCAGTTATGGCGAAAGGTGATGGCGAGCAGGTTGCCGGCGGTGAAACCGTTGCAAACTGGGATCCACACACCATGCCGGTTATCACCGAAGTAAGTGGTTTCATCCGCTTTACTGACATGATTGACGGCCAGACCATTACTCGTCAGACCGACGAGCTGACCGGTCTGTCTTCTCTGGTGGTTCTGGATTCTGCTGAACGTACTACCGGTGGTAAAGATCTGCGTCCTGCACTGAAAATCGTTGATGCTCAGGGTAACGACGTTCTGATCCCAGGCACCGATATGCCTGCGCAGTACTTCCTGCCGGGTAAAGCGATTGTTCAGCTGGAAGATGGCGTACAGATCAGCTCTGGTGACACCCTGGCGCGTATTCCTCAGGAATCCGGCGGTACCAAGGACATCACCGGTGGTCTGCCACGCGTTGCTGACCTGTTCGAAGCACGTCGTCCGAAAGAGCCTGCGATCCTTGCTGAAATTAGCGGTATCATCTCCTTCGGTAAAGAGACCAAAGGTAAGCGCCGTCTGGTTATCACGCCAGTAGATGGCAGCGAGCCGTACGAAGAGATGATTCCTAAGTGGCGTCAGCTCAACGTGTTCGAAGGTGAACGCGTGGAACGTGGTGACGTGGTTTCCGACGGTCCAGAAGCGCCGCACGACATCCTGCGTCTGCGTGGTGTACATGCTGTTACCCGTTACATTGTTAACGAAGTACAGGACGTTTACCGTCTGCAAGGCGTTAAGATTAACGATAAACACATTGAAGTTATCGTTCGTCAGATGCTGCGTAAAGCAACCATCGAAAACGCGGGCAGCTCCGACTTCCTGGAAGGCGAGCAGGTTGAATACTCACGCGTTAAGATCGCTAACCGCGATCTGGAAGCGAACGGCAAAATCGGTGCGACCTTCGCACGCGATCTGCTGGGTATCACCAAAGCGTCTCTGGCAACCGAGTCCTTCATCTCCGCAGCATCGTTCCAGGAAACCACTCGTGTCCTGACCGAAGCCGCTGTTGCAGGTAAACGTGATGAACTGCGCGGTCTGAAAGAGAACGTTATCGTGGGTCGTCTGATCCCGGCTGGTACCGGTTATGCGTACCACCAGGATCGTATGCGTCGTCGTGCAGCGGGCGAACTGCCAGCTGCACCGCAGGTTACTGCTGAAGATGCCTCCGCGAGCCTGGCAGAACTGCTGAACGCAGGTCTGGGTGGTTCCGACAACGAGTAATCGTTGATGCCATAAATAAAAAACCCGCCTCGGCGGGTTTTTTTACATCTGCATGTCGTCAATTCACTAACGGGATCCGACGATAAAGCTCAATCATATCGCCCGCCAGATCCTGAATAACCATCGCGTTCATCAGGTGGTCCTGAGAGTGGACGGTGATCAGGTTAACCGGAAGTTTCCCGGTCCCTTCATCAAGACCGATGAGTTGCGTCTGGATCGTATGTGCATGTTTCACATATTCACGCGATTCTTCCATCGCTTTTTCGGCTTCGTCAAAGTCGCCTTTTCGCGCCATCTGCAACGCTGTCAGGGCCGCACTGCGCGCCGCACCTGCGTTGACAAGCAGTTCCATAATCGTGGTTTCTAAGTCTTCCATTATGACTCCAGAAGTTTGAGCGCTTTTTCCAGTACGGCATCACCTTTCATCATGCCGTAATCCATCATGTCGATGACCGCGACCTTTTTTCCGAGCGGATCGGCCTGCGCCTGAAGTTTTGCCTGTTCGTATTTAACCTGTGGCCCCAGTAATACGATATCAGCCGTCGCGATGTTATCTTTAAACTCCGCGACCGGAACGGCTTTAATGGTTACTTCGACTCCTTTTTTCTGCGCGGCATCTATCATACGTTGAACCAGCATGCTGGTTGACATTCCCGCTGCACAGCATAAAACGATGTTCTTCATAGTCAGCCTCGATCTACATGTGTTTATTGATAATTATCCCGTGCAGACCGCTTCAACAACCGCTTTACCGCGATTGTGTGTCAGTCATCACAAAGAAATCGGCATTTTTCTGAAACCGGTTACAATTTTATACAGGCGAGCATTCTGCCCGTCAGAACGGGTAGAATTTCAGGAGGGGGATTATCGGCTGGCCGTGCTTACGATGCGGTTTTTACCCTGTTGTTTAGCGGTGTACAGCGCTTCATCTACGCTACCGATAAATTGTTCCAGCGGTTCGAAGTGCCACTCTCCCAACCCGGCGCTGAAGGTCACTCGCAGGTTCTCTTCCCGCCAGGTCCGCTTTTCAACGGTGGTGCGCCAGGCTTCCAGTAACGCGTTCGCGGAGTTCATCAGTTCGGCCGGGAAAATCACGGCGAATTCCTCTCCACCGTAGCGGTAAACGGAAACGTGGTGCGGCTGCATGATCTGAATACCCTCGCGCGCCACGTTGCGCAGAACAATATCCCCGCTCAGGTGGCCCCAGGTGTCGTTAATGGATTTGAAGTTATCGATGTCGATCAGCGCCAGAACGAATGGTTGATGAGCGGCCAGCAACTCTCCCACATCGTTATCGAATGCACGGCGGTTTTTACAGCCTGTCAGCGCATCATGAGTGGCCTGACGGACATAGGCCAGCTCGCGTTCTTTATTCGTTCGGATGGTATGGCTGAGCATCGCCTCAAGGCGTGGCGCCTGGTTGACGTCTCCGGTTTTGATGGCGTTGATAATGTTCATCAGCACAGAACGCGAAGCATGACGAAGGTACAGTCCGAACAGAATAATGATGATTGCCGCCAGCGCAAATCCCCAGCCGACGACGGTGGTTTCATGTCGGGTGATAACGGTCAGCGTGGCATCGGAAACCCGATAAATCACAAACCAGTCCGGATTGGTGAAAGAGTAGTAGTAATACCAGGTTTTACTTTTGGGGTCGAAAAGATGGCCTTCGCCGCTGGTCATTTTGTCCATCAGCGCTTCGCTTACGTACTGCTTAAAGAGCGCCCCCGTGTCCGGATGAAGCACAACGGCGCCGTCACGCTCGACGATAAAAAACTCACCCTGAACCGGCGCCACCATCTGGCGCAGCGTATATCCCATGGACGTTAAATCAAGATGAAAAGCGAGCGTGCCCTTCAGACGGCCTTCCGGTGAAATGACCGGCTTATAGAGGGTGACGGTGGGATGTTGGGTGAAATAGTCCAGATAAGGGCGCGTATAGTGAGGAAAGTTGCTGGCTTCCGCTTGCCCGATAAACCATGGGCGGGTTCGCGCGTCGAACGACTTACCCTTCTCCGTTGGAAGCACTTCCGGCGCGCGCAGATGGCGCCCTTCGGTGTCCGCCAGCGAGATAGACGACACCGTCGGCATCAGGTTCTGCAAATGCATTAACATCTGCAAACCGTGTGTCGGGTCGATATTTATTGTCTGATTCACTCTGTCATTACGGGCGAAGTACATCGCAGCGCGACCAAGAATATAGTCATTTTCCCGCAGAATGGTTTCGGTATAGTTAACCGCCAGATTATGGGTGAAGTTACCATTAATCTTATGATAATCCTCAAGGAAATCCTTTCTCTGTGAAAGAATAACCAGGATGGCGATCAGCGCGAAACTGAACAGGATCCCCGCGAAGCTGACCATAATTGGCCGGGTAAAAGAGAGCTTTTTACTGTGGAGTGCCATGAGTTGTACATCAATCCAGATGGTAGACGCGTTGCGTCTGTCGATATCCTCAGCATAGTCGCTGTCCGGTTGCTGGTAGTAAATTATACAGAAGGCGGTTACCGACGAGATGATTTATCTTAAGCGTAGATAAGAAACGACGTATTTATTGTATCAATTGAAATTCTGTTTAAGAGGCGGAGGGCAGGGCGAAACGAGGAAGAAGCATTTTCACCCTGGTCAGCGTCCGTTGCTGACGTGGTTAAGCATAAGAAAACCGGGCAGATCGCCTCAATCGCCCGGTTTTGATTTTACGAGCCGCCTCGTAACCTTTCCGCGTTTTTGCAGACGGTTTCAGCCCAGATGCGAAGCTCTTCCCAGCCAGCTATCCCAGTCTTTCCACACCGGCTGTAGACCTTGTGCAGCCAGCGCTTCCGCCACCGCTTCGGGTCGTCGTCCGTCGTGCGGTGCGAACTGTTCCAGTTCCGGATGATCGTCAGCGTAACCGCCCGGCTGCGTTTTGGAAAAGGCGCTGACGTTGTTGATCGCCAGCGGGATCGCGCGGTCGCGAAACGCGGGGGATTCACGGGTGGAGAGCGACAATTCCACTTCCGGCGCGAACAGACGAAAGGCGCACAGGGTTTGCACCAGCTGGCGTTCATCCATTAGCGAGGCGGGTTCAATGCCTCCCGCACACGGACGCAGTCGCGGGAACGAGATGGAATAGCGGCTTTGCCAGTAGTGCTGCTGCAACCACAGCAGGTGTTCCGCCACCATATAGCAGTCCACCCGCCAGCTGTCAGACAGACCGATAAGCGCGCCCAGCCCAATTTTATCGATACCGGCGCGCCCCAGCCTGTCCGGCGTTTCCAGCCGGAAGATGAAATCCTGCTTCTTCCCTTTCAGGTGATGTCGGGCATAGGTCGCCTCATGGTAGGTTTCCTGATAAACCATTACGCCGTCCAGCCCGAGGGTTTTCAGCTCCGCATATTCCTCCTGCGACAGAGGCTGCACTTCCATCTGCAATGAGGCAAATTCGCGGCGAATGGCCGGAAGATGCTGGCGAAAATAGTCCATTCCCACCTTGCTCTGGTGTTCGCCCGTCACCAGCAGAAGATGTTCAAAACCCATTTCCCGAATAGCCGCACACTCGCGGGCGATCTCATGCTCATCCAGCGTTTTACGCTTAATGCGGTTGCTCATGGAGAAGCCACAGTAGGTGCAGTCGTTGGCGCACAGGTTAGAAAGATAGAGCGGCACATAGAAACTTACCGTGTTGCCAAAGCGCTGGCGGGTGAGACGCTGAGCGCGCTGCGCCATCGGTTCAAGGTACGTGCTGGCTGCCGGAGAAAGCAGGGCCATCAAATCCTCGCGGGTCAGCTGCCGGGCGCTTAACGCCCGCTCTACGTCCGCAGCGGTTTTACTGTTGATGCGTAAGGCTATATCGTCCCAGTTAAGCTGACGCCAGCGATCGGTAAAGGTAGCCATCAGAGCGCCTCCAGAAAACCGGTCAGCGGGCTGGTGGCCTGCGCCTGAACGCTGCGCGAGCCGGGGCCGGACTGCCGTGCCAGCAGACCAGATTCCACGGCAAGGCGGAACGCACGCGCCATCATTACCGGGTCGTCGGCCACCGCAATGGCGGTATTCACCAGCACCGCGTCGGCGCCCATCTCCAGCGCCTGCGCGGCGTGGCTGGGTACGCCGATCCCCGCATCCACCACCACGGGCACGGTAGCCTGCTCGAAGATGATCTCCAGCATTGCACGGGTTTCCAGACCCTGATTGGAGCCAATGGGCGCGCCTAATGGCATCACGGCAGCGCAGCCGACCTCTTCCAGACGCTTACACAGCACGGGATCTGCGCCGCAGTAGGGCAGGACGGTAAAGCCCTGTTGCACCAGCTTCTCTGCCGCTTTCAGGGTTTCGATTGGGTCGGGCAACAGCCAGCGGGCGTCCGGGTGAATTTCCAGCTTCAGCCAGCGGGTGCCGAGCGCTTCCCGGGCCAGTTGCGCGGCGAAAATCGCCTCCTCGGCCGTTTTCGCACCGGAAGTATTGGGTAAGAGCGTCACGCCTGCCTCCAGTAACGGTGCAAGTATGGCATCATTGTGCTGACGCAGATCCACGCGCTTCATCGCCAGCGTCACCAGCTGGCTGCCGCTTTCACGGATGGCATCCACCATCAGCTGTGGCGAGGCGAATTTCCCGGTCCCGGTAAACAGGTGTGATTCAAACGTTTTATCGGCAATACGTAACATTTCAGCCCCCTGCGATAACCTGAAACAGCAGGATCTGGTCGCCTTCACTGACCTGCTGATATTCCCACTGCTCACGCGGCAGGATCTGTTGATTGAGCGCCAGCGCCGTTCCCGGCTTGAGCTGGCGCAGCGTGTCGAGCAGTGCGGCAACGGTGAGATCGTCATCGCACGTCATCGGCTCATCGTTAAACAGAATGCGCATCGCGGCCTCCGCATACCGGACAGTGGCTGGCGCGGTTCAACGCCAGATGACGCCAGCCGCTGGAGCGGGCGTCGAACAGCCGCAGCGTGTTGCGTTCTGTCTCCATGCCGCTGAGCAACTTGATGGCCTCCAGCGCCTGAAGGGTTCCCATCACGCCCACCACTGGCCCAAGAATGCCTGCCGTGCGGCAGTTACGCT
This sequence comes from Enterobacter hormaechei ATCC 49162, assembly GCF_001875655.1. Taxonomy (NCBI): domain Bacteria; kingdom Pseudomonadati; phylum Pseudomonadota; class Gammaproteobacteria; order Enterobacterales; family Enterobacteriaceae; genus Enterobacter; species Enterobacter hormaechei. The sequence goes on along the minus strand of NZ_MKEQ01000001.1, from coordinate 2,602,235 downwards.
CCGGTTCCGCCTCGTCCGGCCACAGGCAGCGATAGCAGCCCTGTGCCCACGGCGGCGTAAGTACCATCATTTGCCCGCCGAAACCGACCGCGCTGGCGGTGATCAGCGGCGTGTTCTGTGTCACACAGGCCGCATTAATGGCCTGACGCGTTGCCATGTTGTCCGTGCAGTCCAGCACCACGTCGGCAAGGGCCACTTCCCGTTGCAGATCGTCCCCGCTAAGCCGCGTCTGGAGCGCAACCAGTTCGATATCCGGGTTAAGCTGGTTCAGCCGCTGGCGCGTAACGTGAGCTTTAGGCTGGTTGATGTCTTCTGTCGTGAAGAGGATTTGCCGTTGCAGGTTGCTGAGATGTACCTCGTCGTCATCGGCCAGTACCAGCGTGCCCACGCCCGCCCCTGCCAGATACAGCGCGGCGGGGGTACCTAATCCGCCCAGACCGACAATCAGTACCCGGCTGGCGAGCAGCTTTTGCTGCCCGTCGATGGCGATATCCTCCAGCAGGATCTGGCGGCTGTAACGCATAAAATCACGATCTTTCATCGCCTGCTCCTGCCAGTTGTAAAAGCTGCGCGGTGGCGGCCTGCCAGTCTGCCGCCTGGGTGATGGCGCTGACGACGGCGATACTGCCGACGCCAGTTTCCAGCACGGCGGGTGCACGTTCGAGGCTGATCCCGCCGATGGCGACGGTGGGGTAGTCGGCAAGGCGTTTGACGTGGCTCGCGAGCTGCGTCAAACCCTGTGGCGCGGACGGCATCTGTTTGGTTTGCGTCGGGAAAACGTGCCCGAGCGCGATGTAAGAGGGGCGGGCCGCCAGCGCCACGTCGATCTCCATATCATCGTGGGTGGAGACGCCCAGCCGCAGACCGGCGTCACGGATCGCGTTGAGATCGGTCGTTTCCAGATCTTCCTGTCCCAGATGCACGCCGTACGCCTGGTGTTTAACCGCCAGCCGCCAGTAGTCGTTGATAAACAGGCGGGCGTCGTAGCGGCGTCCCAGCGCGATGGCGGCGACCACGTCGGCCTCCACCTCTTCATCACGTTTATCCTTGATGCGCAGCTGGAGGGTGCGAACGCCCGCTTCCAGCAGGCGGGCGATCCACTCCACGCTGTCCACCACCGGGTAAAGCCCTAAGCGGAAGGGTACGGGGGGGAAATCAGGCTGATACATTACGCCTCCTCTTTTTTGAGGTAAATTTCACCGCCTTTCGCGCGGAAGGTTTCCGACATGTCCGCCATACCGACTTCAATGGTCTGCGCGGCGGCGTAGTCGCGCACCTCCTGGCTGATTTTCATCGAGCAGAATTTTGGCCCGCACATGGAGCAGAAGTGCGCCACCTTACCCGATTCCTGCGGCAGGGTTTCATCGTGATAGGCGCGGGCGGTGAACGGGTCCAGCGCCAGGTTGAACTGGTCTTCCCAGCGGAATTCAAAGCGCGCTTTGGACATAGCGTTGTCGCGGATTTGCGCGCCCGGATGGCCTTTCGCCAGATCCGCCGCGTGGGCGGCAATCTTGTAGGTGATCAGCCCCTGCTTCACGTCCTCTTTGTTTGGCAGGCCGAGGTGCTCTTTCGGCGTCACGTAGCAGAGCATGGCGCAGCCGAACCAGCCGATCATCGCCGCGCCGATCCCGGACGTGAAGTGGTCATAGCCCGGCGCAATATCGGTGGTCAACGGCCCCAGGGTATAGAAAGGTGCTTCGTGGCAGTGCTCCAGCTCCTCGGTCATGTTGCGGCGGATCATCTGCATCGGCACGTGGCCCGGGCCTTCAATCATCACCTGCACGTCATACTCCCAGGCGATTTTGGTCAGTTCGCCCAACGTATGCAGCTCGGCAAACTGCGCCTCGTCGTTCGCGTCACGGATGGAGCCAGGACGCAGGCCGTCGCCCAGCGACAGAGAGACATCGTACGCAGCGCAGATTTCACAGATCTCACGGAAATGCTCGTAGAGGAAGTTCTCCTGATGGTGGGACAGGCACCACTTCGCCATAATCGAACCGCCGCGCGAGACGATACCGGTCAGACGTTTCGCCGTCATCGGCACGTAGCGCAGCAGCACGCCCGCGTGGATGGTGAAGTAGTCCACGCCCTGCTCGGCCTGCTCCAGCAGCGTGTCGCGGAACGCTTCCCAGGTGAGGTCTTCTGCAATGCCGTTGACCTTCTCCAGCGCCTGATAAATCGGGACGGTGCCAATTGGCACCGGGCTGTTACGCAGGATCCACTCGCGGGTTTCGTGGATGTAGCGGCCCGTGGAAAGGTCCATTACCGTGTCCGCGCCCCAGCGCGTCGACCAGACCAGCTTTTCCACCTCTTCTTCGATGGAAGAGGTAACGGCAGAGTTGCCGATGTTGGCGTTGACCTTCACCAGGAAGTTACGGCCGATAATCATCGGCTCGGATTCCGGGTGGTTGATGTTGGCGGGGATAATGGCGCGCCCGGCGGCCACTTCGTCACGCACGAATTCCGGCGTGATGTTCTCCGGCAGGCGAGCGCCAAAGCCTTCACCCGGATGCTGATAGCGCAGCACTTCGCTACGGATGCGCTCGCGGCCCATGTTTTCGCGGATGGCGATGAACTCCATCTCCGGTGTGACAATACCCTGGCGCGCGTAGTGCAGCTGGGTCACGCATTTACCCGCTCTGGCGCGTTTTGGCGTCAGCAGGCCAGTAAAGCGCAGCTCGTCCAGACCGTCGTCGGCCAGGCGCTCGTTGGTATACGCCGAGCTGCGCACGCTCAGTTCCTCGCAGTCGTTACGCGCATCAATCCACGGCTGGCGAAGCTTTGCCAGACCCTGCTGCACGTTGATGGCAACAGAAGGGTCGCCGTACGGGCCGGAGGTGTCGTAAACCGGCACGGCTTCGTTGTCTTCATGCTGCGGGTTATCTTTGCTGCCGCCAATAAGCGTCGGGCTGAGCTTAATTTCGCGCATCGGCACACGGATATCAGCCTGCGAGCCAGAAATATAAATGCGCGTTGAGTTCGGGAAAGCGGTGCCTTCCAGGGTGTCGATGAAGTGTTGGGCTTGTGCGCGCTGTTCGCGGCGGGTCAGTTTTGTTGTAGACATAGCTCATTCCAGATGTGAAGGACATGGCTTGTCAGACGACGGATGAAGCAAGAGAAGATCGCCCCAGGGGCGATACAACAGCAGTGTGACTCTTGTTCCCTTCGCAGGTATTAGCCTGATCAGGTTCCGCGGATCCCGAATTAACGGTCTCAGCCCGTGCTTTCGCACTGGGCACTCCGACAAGAAAAATCCCCCTCGTGAGAGGGGCGAATGGTTGTAAATTACTCGTTAACGATTAAGAACTCAAGCAGGGCGCGCAACGTTATCGCTGATGCTGATATTCAGGTTGTTGTCCAGCACGAGGGCGATGAGCTTGTCTTCCAGCGTGAATCGCTCTTCCAGCGCCTCGCCAAGGTCGGAAAGCGCCTGCTGAAACTCAAGATAGTTATCGTGATCGATAGCGTTCTCAAGCGTGGAATCGTAGTAGTCCATGATCTGCTGGGTGTTGGCTTCCAGCAGCGGACAAAGTTTGCTGGCCGCTAAATACGGCGTTGTCCCTTCCATTTCGCGGATAATGCGTTCATAAATGTTGAAATGGCCGTCGGAAAGGTAGTCGACAAGGCTCTGACAAAAGTCATCCAGCGCTTTTTCATTCAGCCGCATAAAGGATTCTTTGCCAGGCTTAAGACCAACCAGATTGTAATACGCCACGAGTAGATGCTTGCGCACATGTAGCCAGCGATCCACCAGGGTGTTACTTCCTCCAACGCGCTCAGTCAGGCTTTCCAGCTGGTTTAACATGGTCGACTCCATAAGGTTTAGAATGGGATCTGCTTATCCAAAATGTAACCACAATGCTAACAAAATGTCAGTGAAGCGAAGGTAGTGCAATAGATATGGATCGTATTATTGAAAAATCAGATCTGGGTTGGTGGATCGTCAGTCACGAACAAAAATTATGGCTGCCTGGTGGGGAGATACCCTACGGAGCGGCAGAGATCTTCGATCTCGTCGGCCAACCCGCTCTGCGGATCGGCGAGTGGCAGGGCGATCCGGTATGGTTGATCCAACAGGCTCGTCGTCAGGATATGGGATCCGTTCGTCAGGTACTGGATCGGGATGTCGGCCTGTTTCAGCTGGCGGGGCGCGGCGTGCAGCTGGCGGAGTTTTACCGCTCGCACAAATACTGCGGCTACTGCGGGCACACCATGCACCCGAGCAAAACCGAGTGGGCAATGCTCTGCGGCCACTGCCGTGAACGCTACTATCCGCAAATCGCGCCGTGCATCATTGTCGCCATCCGCCGTGATGATTCCATCCTGCTGGCACAGCATACGCGCCATCGCAACGGCATTCATACCGTGCTGGCCGGTTTCGTCGAAGTGGGTGAAACGCTGGAGCAGGCGGTGGCGCGTGAGGTGATGGAGGAGAGCGGCATCAAGGTGAAAAACCTGCGCTACGTGACGTCGCAGCCGTGGCCGTTCCCGATGTCCCTGATGACCGCGTTTATGGCGGAATACGACAGCGGCGAGATTGTTATCGATCAGAAAGAGCTGCTGGAGGCGAACTGGTATCGCTACGACGATTTGCCTCTTTTACCCCCTCCGGGTACGGTGGCGCGTCGCCTGATAGAAGATACCGTGGCAATGTGTCGGGCCGAGTATGAGTAGTGTTACACTGACGGACTGACGCAATAAGGAACTGCAAAATGACCGAACTGAAGAACGATCGTTATCTGCGTGCGCTGCTGCGCCAGCCCGTTGATGTCACCCCGGTGTGGATGATGCGCCAGGCGGGACGCTATCTGCCAGAGTACAAAGCCACGCGCGCCCAGGCCGGTGATTTTATGTCGCTGTGCAAAAACGCCGAGCTGGCCTGTGAAGTGACGCTCCAGCCGCTACGCCGCTACCCGCTTGATGCCGCCATTCTTTTTTCGGACATTCTCACCATTCCGGATGCGATGGGCCTTGGACTCTATTTCGAAACCGGAGAAGGCCCGCGTTTTACCTCTCCGATCAAAAGCAAAGCCGACGTCGATAAGCTGCCGATCCCCGATCCGGAAGGCGAGCTGGGCTACGTGATGAACGCCGTGCGCACCATCCGCCGCGAGTTGAAAGGCGAGGTGCCGCTGATTGGCTTCTCCGGCAGCCCGTGGACCCTGGCCACCTACATGGTGGAAGGCGGCAGCAGCAAAGCCTTTACTGTGATCAAAAAGATGATGTACGCCGAGCCGCTGGCGCTGCATGCGCTGCTCGACAAGCTGGCGAAGAGCGTCACGCTCTATCTCAACGCGCAGATTAAAGCCGGTGCGCAGTCAGTGATGATTTTCGACACCTGGGGCGGCGTGCTGACCGGACGCGATTATCAGCAGTTCTCCCTGTACTACATGCACAAAATCGTCGACGGCCTGCTGCGTGAAAACGAAGGCCGCCGCGTGCCGGTAACGCTGTTTACCAAAGGCGGCGGTCAGTGGCTGGAAGCGATGGCGGCCACCGGCTGCGACGCGCTGGGCCTCGACTGGACCACCGATATTGCCGATGCGCGTCGTCGCGTGGGGGACAAAGTGGCGCTCCAGGGCAACATGGACCCGTCCATGCTCTATGCGCAGCCAGCCCGCATTGAAGAAGAAGTGTCGACTATACTGTCTGGTTTCGGCCAGGGCGAAGGCCATGTCTTCAACCTCGGTCACGGTATTCATCAGGATGTACCGCCAGAACACGCAGGCGTATTTGTGGAGGCGGTGCATCGGCTTTCTGCCCAGTATCATAAGTAAGGAGTGGTTATGGATCTCGCGTCGCTACGCGCTCAGCAAATCGAACTGGCTTCATCGGTGATCCGCGAGGATCGTCTGGATACGGACCCTCCGCGGTACATCGGCGGAGCGGACGTCGGGTTTGAGCAGGGCGGTGAAGTGACGCGAGCGGCGATGGTGGTGCTGAAATACCCTTCGCTGGAGCTGGTGGAGTACAAGGTGGCGCGTATCGCCACCACCATGCCCTATATCCCCGGCTTTCTCTCCTTCCGCGAATATCCCGCGCTGCTGGCCGCGTGGGAGCAACTCTCGCAAAAACCCGATCTGCTGTTTGTTGATGGGCACGGTATCTCCCATCCGCGTCGCTTAGGCGTCGCCAGCCACTTTGGTCTGCTGGTGGACGTGCCGACCATCGGTGTGGCGAAAAAACGCCTGTGCGGCGCGTTTGAGCCGCTCTCTGCCGAACCAGGCGCGCTGGCACCGCTTATCCATAAAGGTGAGCAGCTGGCGTGGGTCTGGCGCAGTAAAGCGCGCTGCAATCCGCTGTTTATTGCCACCGGGCATCGGGTCAGCATGGACAGCGCCCTGGCGTGGGTGCAGCGCTGTATGAAGGGCTACCGTTTACCGGAGCCAACCCGCTGGGCTGACGCCGTTGCCTCTTCACGTCCCGCATTCATTCGTTGGCAGGAAATTCAGCCGTGATTCAGGTAAACTGCGGCTAATTTTCGATTCGAGACATCATCATGTTACAAAACCCGATTCATCTGCGCCTTGAGAAGCTGGAAAGCTGGCAGCACGTGACGTTTATGGCTTGCCTGTGCGAGCGCATGTATCCCAACTATGCCGCGTTCTGCAAGCAGACGGCGTTTGGCGAAGGCCAGATTTATCGTCGTATCCTGGATTTAATCTGGGAGACGCTGACGGTGAAAGACGCGAAGGTAAACTTCGACTCTCAGCTGGAAAAGCTGGAAGAGGCTATTCCGGCTGCGGATGATTTCGATCTGTATGGCGTCTACCCAGCTATTGATGCCTGTGTGGCGTTGAGCGAGCTGATCCATTCCCGTCTGAGCGGTGAAACGCTGGAGCACGCCATCGAAGTCAGTAAGGCATCCATCACCACCGTCGCGATGCTGGAAATGACCCAGGAAGGCCGTGAAATGACCGACGAAGAGCTGCGTGCTAACCCGGCGGTTGAACAGGAATGGGACATTCAGTGGGAGATCTTCCGTCTGCTGGCAGAGTGTGAAGAGCGTGATATTGAGCTGATCAAAGGGCTGCGCGCGGACCTGCGCGAGGCCGGTGAGAGCAATATTGGTATAATTTTTAACCAATGAGACAACAAAACGTGATTTAACGCCTGTTTTGTCACTCCTCGACTCTTCCCTTTCGCCCCCCGTCTGGTCTACATTTGGGGGGCGAAAAAAAGTGGCTATCGGTGCGTGTATGCAGGAGAGTGCTTTTTTGGCATTTTCGTCGCACTCGATGCTTAGCAAGCGATAAACACATTGAAAGGATAACTTATGAACAAGACTCAACTGATTGATGTAATTGCGGACAAGGCTGATCTGTCTAAAGTGCAGGCTAAAGCTGCTCTGGAATCTACCCTGGCTGCTATTACTGAGTCTCTGAAAGAAGGCGATGCTGTACAACTGGTTGGTTTCGGTACCTTCAAAGTGAACCACCGCGCTGAGCGTACTGGCCGCAACCCGCAGACCGGTAAAGAAATCAAAATCGCCGCAGCTAACGTGCCGGCATTTGTTTCTGGTAAAGCACTGAAAGACGCAGTTAAGTAAGACGCGTGGCAGTGAACAGTTTTAACGAAGGGGCGGCGACGCCCCTTTTGTCATTCTGGCGTGGGACGCTCGCGCTGGCAGGCATACTGTTGCTCTCCGCCTGTAGTCATGATTCTTCTCTTCCTCCGTTTACCGCCAGCGGCTACGCTGACGATCAGGGGGCGGTCAGGATCTGGCGCAAAGATTCCAGCGATGAAGTCCATCTGCTTTCCGCATTCAGTCCGTGGCATAACGGCAATACCTCGACCGCAGAATACCGCTGGCAGGGCGATGCGCTGTCGCTCATTGAACTTAATATCTACAGTAAGACTCCCGAACACGTGAAGGTGCGTTTCGACGACCACGGCGAGCTGAGCTTTATGCAGCATGAGGTCAGTGGCCAGAAACAGCAGCTTTCCAGCGATCAGGTCGCCCTCTACCGCTACCGTGCCGAACAACTTCGCCAGACCAGCGATGCGCTGCGTCAGGGCCGCGTGGTATTGCGCCAGGGGCGCTGGCATGCCGACGGCACGGTGACCACCTGCGAAGGGCAAACGGTGAAGCCTGACCTTGAATCCTGGGCAACCGAACACATTCAGCGTCGTCAGCGGCATTCATCAATGGAGGTGAGTGTGGCGTGGCTGGAAGCGCCGGAAGGCTCTCAGCTGTTGCTGGTGGCGAACGAAGATTTCTGCACCTGGCAGCCGACAGAGAAAAGTTTCTAATTGTGCCGCGAGCGGTTCCCTCTCCCCTTAGGGGAGAGGGTTAGGGTGAGGGGAACAGACGCCTCCCTTACTCCCCCTGCTCCCGCGCAATGGCACGATAACCGATATCCTGACGGCTGAAGCTGCCTTTCCAGTGAATATCCGCCATTAGCGCATAGGCGCGCTTCTGCGCTTCTGCCACGGTCTGGCCCAGTGCAGTCGCACACAGCACGCGGCCACCGTTGGTCAGCACACGGTCGTCGCCAGAGAGCTTCGTACCGGCGTGGAACACCTTCGCACCGTCAACCTCTTCCAGCGGCAGGCCGTGGATCTCATCCCCGGTGTTGTAGTTGCCCGGATAGCCACCCGCAGCAATCACCACGCCTAAAGAGGCGCGCTCGTCCCACTCGGAGGTTTTCTCGTCCAGCTTGCCTTCGCATGCCGCCAGGCACAGATCCACCAGGTCAGATTTCATGCGCAGCATGATCGGCTGGGTTTCCGGATCGCCAAAGCGGCAGTTGAATTCAATCACCTTCGGGTTACCCTGCCTGTCGATCATCAGGCCTGCGTAGAGGAAACCGGTGTAGGTATTACCTTCCGCCGCCATCCCTTTCACGGTTGGCCAGATGATGCGGTCCATGGTGCGCTGGTGTACTTCGTCAGTGACTACCGGAGCAGGGGAGTAAGCACCCATCCCGCCGGTGTTTGGCCCCGTGTCGGCATTGCCCACGCGCTTGTGATCCTGGCTGGTGGCCATCGGCAGGACGTGCTCGCCGTCAACCATCACGATAAAGCTCGCTTCTTCGCCGTCGAGGAACTCTTCGATCACGATGCGGTGACCGGCATCACCGAAGGCGTTACCCGCCAGCATATCCTGAACGGCGGCTTCGGCTTCTTCGAGGGTCATCGCCACGATAACGCCTTTACCTGCTGCCAGGCCGTCGGCCTTGATAACAATCGGTGCGCCTTTTTCACGCAGATAAGCCAGAGCAGGCTCTACCTCGGTGAAGTTCTGATATTCCGCCGTCGGGATGTTATGACGCGCGAGGAAATCTTTGGTGAAGGCTTTGGAGCCTTCCAGCTGTGCTGCACCTTCCGTTGGGCCGAAGATTTTCAGACCCGCGGCGCGGAAGGCATCTACAACGCCAATCACCAGCGGCGCTTCCGGGCCAACAATGGTCAGATCGATATTCTCGTTCCGGGCAAAGTTCAGCAGCGCCGGGATATCGGTTACGCCGATGGCGACGTTCTGTAGCGCGGGTTCCAGCGCGGTACCGGCGTTACCCGGTGCCACAAAGACGGTTTCAACCTGCGGAGACTGTGCTGCTTTCCATGCCAGAGCGTGCTCGCGCCCGCCGTTACCAATCACTAATACTTTCATTTTCTGCTCCGGGAATTAATGGCGGAAGTGGCGCATGTCGGTGAAGATCATTGCGATGCCGTGCTCGTCGGCAGCGGCAATCACTTCGTCATCACGGATTGAGCCGCCAGGCTGGATCACGCAGGTGATCCCCACAGCAGCGGCCGCGTCGATACCGTCACGGAACGGGAAGAAGGCGTCAGAGGCCATGGCGGAGCCTTTGACTTCCAGACCTTCGTCACCTGCTTTAATACCCGCGATTTTCGCAGAATAAACGCGGCTCATCTGGCCTGCACCTATTCCGATGGTCATGTTCTCTTTGGCGTAGACGATGGCGTTGGATTTCACGAACTTCGCCACTTTCCAGCAGAACAGCGCGTCACGCAGCTCCTGCTCGGTTGGCTGACGTTTGGTGACGACACGCAGGTCGGCTTCTGTCACCATACCCAGATCGCGGTCCTGAACCAGCAGCCCGCCGTTCACGCGTTTGAAGTCCAGGCCCGGCACGCGCTCGGCCCACTGGCCGCAAACCAGCACGCGCACATTCTGTTTCGCCGCGGTAATTTTCAGCGCTTCTTCGGATGCGGATGGCGCGATGATCACTTCAACGAACTGGCGGGAGATGATGGCCTGCGCGGTTTCAGCATCCAGCTCGCGGTTGAAGGCGATGATGCCGCCGAACGCGGAGGTCGGGTCGGTTTTGTAGGCGCGATCGTAGGCATCCAGAATAGAGGTGCTTACCGCGACGCCGCATGGGTTGGCGTGCTTGACGATAACGCAGGCTGGATCGCTGAACTCTTTCACGCATTCCAGCGCGGCGTCGGTATCGGCAATGTTGTTATAGGAGAGGGCTTTGCCCTGTACCTGCTGAGCAGTCGCAACAGAGGCTTCTTTTACCTCTTCTTCTATATAGAAGGCAGCCTGCTGGTGGCTGTTCTCGCCGTAGCGCATATCCTGCTTCTTAATGAAGTTCAGGTTCAGGGTGCGCGGGAAGCGGCCAGAAGGATCTTTGCTTTCACCGTGGTAAGCAGGCACCAGACTACCGAAGTAGTTGGCGATCATGCTGTCGTAGGCGGCGGTGTGTTCGAAGGCTTTGATGGCGAGGTCAAAACGCGTTGCAAGCGTCAGGGACCCTTCGTTGGCATCCATCTCATTAATAATGGCGTGGTAGTCGCTGCTCTTTACCACGATAGCCACATCTTTATGGTTCTTGGCTGCGGAGCGCACCATGGTCGGGCCGCCGATATCGATATTCTCAACCGCGTCTTCCAGAGAACAACCTTCGCGGGCAACGGTCTGAGCGAACGGGTAGAGGTTAACGACAACCATGTCGATGGGGGCAATATTGTGCTGCTCCATAATGCCGTCGTCCTGCCCGCGACGGCCAAGAATGCCGCCGTGCACTTTCGGATGCAGGGTTTTGACGCGTCCATCCATCATTTCCGGGAAACCGGTGTAATCGGACACTTCGGTTACCGGCAGACCTTTCTCTGCTAACAGGCGCGCGGTGCCACCTGTAGAAAGCAGCTCCACACCGCGTGCGGAAAGTGCCTGAGCGAATTCGACGATACCGGCTTTATCAGAAACACTGAGCAGAGCGCGGCGGACTGGACGACGTTGTTGCATGGTAAATCCCCTGGATTTCACGATTACAGAGAGCGTTAGATGAATTTTCCTGCGAAAAACTCATCTAACACACCTGACGGGGCATCCTTATTAAGCGCGAGCATTTTAACGAAAACGTTTGCGCAACGCTCGCACATTTTTACTTTTTCGTATCATTGTGGATAAGTCTGTGTGTAAAAAGGTATAAGGCGGGGTTTTGCTGTGGAATGCAGCAGTCAGTCATTTTTCTGTCATTTAGCGGTTGCGGCCTGCTGAGAACTCCCTATAATGCGCCTCCATCGACACGGCGGATGTGAATCACTTCACAGATAACCCGGTCGGTTGAAGAGAAAAAACCCTGAAAATCAGGGTTGACTCTGAAAGAGGAAAGCGTAATATACGCCACCTCGCGACAGAGCGCTGAAGCGCGTCGCAACTGCTCTTTAACAATTTATCAGACAATCTGTGTGGGCACTCAAAGTGACATGGATTCTTAATGTCCTCGGACACTAAATGAATACCAAGTCTCAACGAGTGAACACGTAATTCATTACGAAGTTTAATTCATTGAGCATCAAACTTTTAAATTGAAGAGTTTGATCATGGCTCAGATTGAACGCTGGCGGCAGGCCTAACACATGCAAGTCGAACGGTAACAGGAAGCAGCTTGCTGCTTCGCTGACGAGTGGCGGACGGGTGAGTAATGTCTGGGAAACTGCCTGATGGAGGGGGATAACTACTGGAAACGGTAGCTAATACCGCATAACGTCGCAAGACCAAAGAGGGGGACCTTCGGGCCTCTTGCCATCGGATGTGCCCAGATGGGATTAGCTAGTAGGTGGGGTAACGGCTCACCTAGGCGACGATCCCTAGCTGGTCTGAGAGGATGACCAGCCACACTGGAACTGAGACACGGTCCAGACTCCTACGGGAGGCAGCAGTGGGGAATATTGCACAATGGGCGCAAGCCTGATGCAGCCATGCCGCGTGTATGAAGAAGGCCTTCGGGTTGTAAAGTACTTTCAGCGGGGAGGAAGGCGATAAGGTTAATAACCTTGTCGATTGACGTTACCCGCAGAAGAAGCACCGGCTAACTCCGTGCCAGCAGCCGCGGTAATACGGAGGGTGCAAGCGTTAATCGGAATTACTGGGCGTAAAGCGCACGCAGGCGGTCTGTCAAGTCGGATGTGAAATCCCCGGGCTCAACCTGGGAACTGCATTCGAAACTGGCAGGCTAGAGTCTTGTAGAGGGGGGTAGAATTCCAGGTGTAGCGGTGAAATGCGTAGAGATCTGGAGGAATACCGGTGGCGAAGGCGGCCCCCTGGACAAAGACTGACGCTCAGGTGCGAAAGCGTGGGGAGCAAACAGGATTAGATACCCTGGTAGTCCACGCCGTAAACGATGTCGACTTGGAGGTTGTGCCCTTGAGGCGTGGCTTCCGGAGCTAACGCGTTAAGTCGACCGCCTGGGGAGTACGGCCGCAAGGTTAAAACTCAAATGAATTGACGGGGGCCCGCACAAGCGGTGGAGCATGTGGTTTAATTCGATGCAACGCGAAGAACCTTACCTACTCTTGACATCCAGAGAACTTAGCAGAGATGCTTTGGTGCCTTCGGGAACTCTGAGACAGGTGCTGCATGGCTGTCGTCAGCTCGTGTTGTGAAATGTTGGGTTAAGTCCCGCAACGAGCGCAACCCTTATCCTTTGTTGCCAGCGATTAGGCCGGGAACTCAAAGGAGACTGCCAGTGATAAACTGGAGGAAGGTGGGGATGACGTCAAGTCATCATGGCCCTTACGAGTAGGGCTACACACGTGCTACAATGGCGCATACAAAGAGAAGCGACCTCGCGAGAGCAAGCGGACCTCATAAAGTGCGTCGTAGTCCGGATTGGAGTCTGCAACTCGACTCCATGAAGTCGGAATCGCTAGTAATCGTGGATCAGAATGCCACGGTGAATACGTTCCCGGGCCTTGTACACACCGCCCGTCACACCATGGGAGTGGGTTGCAAAAGAAGTAGGTAGCTTAACCTTCGGGAGGGCGCTTACCACTTTGTGATTCATGACTGGGGTGAAGTCGTAACAAGGTAACCGTAGGGGAACCTGCGGTTGGATCACCTCCTTACCTTAAAGAACCTGCCTTTGCAGTGCTCACACAGATTGTCTGATGAATGATGAACTTCTGAATGTACTTTTGAGTGCATTAAGAAGTTTTGCTCTTTAAAAATCTGGATCAAGCTGAAAATTGAAACGACACACAGCTCATGTGTGTTCGAGTCTCTCAAATTTTCGCAATCAGAAGTGAAACATCTTCGGGTTGTGAGGTTAAGCGACTAAGCGTACACGGTGGATGCCCTGGCAGTCAGAGGCGATGAAGGACGTGCTAATCTGCGAAAAGCGCCGGCGAGGTGATATGAACCTTTGACCCGGCGATGTCCGAATGGGGAAACCCAGTGTGATTCGTCACACTATCGTTAACTGAATACATAGGTTAACGAGGCGAACCGGGGGAACTGAAACATCTAAGTACCCCGAGGAAAAGAAATCAACCGAGATTCCCCCAGTAGCGGCGAGCGAACGGGGAGCAGCCCGGAGTCTGAATCAGCGTGTGTGTTAGTGGAACGGTCTGGAAAGTCCGACGGTACAGGGTGATAGTCCCGTACACGAAAATGCACATGCTGTGAACTCGAAGAGTAGGGCGGGACACGTGGTATCCTGTCTGAATATGGGGGGACCATCCTCCAAGGCTAAATACTCCTGACTGACCGATAGTGAACCAGTACCGTGAGGGAAAGGCGAAAAGAACCCCGGCGAGGGGAGTGAAAAAGAACCTGAAACCGTGTACGTACAAGCAGTGGGAGCCTCTTTATGGGGTGACTGCGTACCTTTTGTATAATGGGTCAGCGACTTATATTCTGTAGCAAGGTTAACCGTATAGGGGAGCCGAAGGGAAACCGAGTCTTAACTGGGCGTTAAGTTGCAGGGTATAGACCCGAAACCCGGTGATCTAGCCATGGGCAGGTTGAAGGTTGGGTAACACTAACTGGAGGACCGAACCGACTAATGTTGAAAAATTAGCGGATGACCTGTGGCTGGGGGTGAAAGGCCAATCAAACCGGGAGATAGCTGGTTCTCCCCGAAAGCTATTTAGGTAGCGCCTCGTGAACTCATCTTCGGGGGTAGAGCACTGTTTCGGCTAGGGGGCCATCCCGGCTTACCAACCCGATGCAAACTACGAATACCGAAGAATGTTATCACGGGAGACACACGGCGGGTGCTAACGTCCGTCGTGAAGAGGGAAACAACCCAGACCGCCAGCTAAGGTCCCAAAGTCATGGTTAAGTGGGAAACGATGTGGGAAGGCACAGACAGCCAGGATGTTGGCTTAGAAGCAGCCATCATTTAAAGAAAGCGTAATAGCTCACTGGTCGAGTCGGCCTGCGCGGAAGATGTAACGGGGCTAAACCATGCACCGAAGCTGCGGCAGCGACACTTAGGCGTTGTTGGGTAGGGGAGCGTTCTGTAAGCCGTTGAAGGTGTGCTGTGAGGCATGCTGGAGGTATCAGAAGTGCGAATGCTGACATAAGTAACGATAAAGCGGGTGAAAAGCCCGCTCGCCGGAAGACCAAGGGTTCCTGTCCAACGTTAATCGGGGCAGGGTGAGTCGACCCCTAAGGCGAGGCCGAAAGGCGTAGTCGATGGGAAACAGGTTAATATTCCTGTACTTGGTGTTACTGCGAAGGGGGGACGGAGAAGGCTATGTCAGCCGGGCGACGGTTGTCCCGGTTTAAGCATGTAGGCGGAGGTTCCAGGTAAATCCGGTACCTTGTTAACGCTGAGGTGTGATGACGAGGCACTACGGTGCTGAAGTGATAAATGCCCTGCTTCCAGGAAAAGCCTCTAAGCATCAGGTAACACGAAATCGTACCCCAAACCGACACAGGTGGTCAGGTAGAGAATACCAAGGCGCTTGAGAGAACTCGGGTGAAGGAACTAGGCAAAATGGTGCCGTAACTTCGGGAGAAGGCACGCTGATATGTAGGTGAAGCCCCTGCGGGCGGAGCTGAAATCAGTCGAAGATACCAGCTGGCTGCAACTGTTTATTAAAAACACAGCACTGTGCAAACACGAAAGTGGACGTATACGGTGTGACGCCTGCCCGGTGCCGGAAGGTTAATTGATGGGGTTAGCGGCAACGCGAAGCTCTTGATCGAAGCCCCGGTAAACGGCGGCCGTAACTATAACGGTCCTAAGGTAGCGAAATTCCTTGTCGGGTAAGTTCCGACCTGCACGAATGGCGTAATGATGGCCAGGCTGTCTCCACCCGAGACTCAGTGAAATTGAACTCGCTGTGAAGATGCAGTGTACCCGCGGCAAGACGGAAAGACCCCGTGAACCTTTACTATAGCTTGACACTGAACACTGGTCCTTGATGTGTAGGATAGGTGGGAGGCTTTGAAGCGTGGACGCCAGTCTGCGTGGAGCCGCCCTTGAAATACCACCCTTTAATGGCTGGTGTTCTAACGTAGACCCGTAATCCGGGTTGCGGACAGTGTCTGGTGGGTAGTTTGACTGGGGCGGTCTCCTCCCAAAGAGTAACGGAGGAGCACGAAGGTTGGCTAATCCTGGTCGGACATCAGGAGGTTAGTGCAATGGCATAAGCCAGCTTGACTGCGAGCGTGACGGCGCGAGCAGGTGCGAAAGCAGGTCATAGTGATCCGGTGGTTCTGAATGGAAGGGCCATCGCTCAACGGATAAAAGGTACTCCGGGGATAACAGGCTGATACCGCCCAAGAGTTCATATCGACGGCGGTGTTTGGCACCTCGATGTCGGCTCATCACATCCTGGGGCTGAAGTAGGTCCCAAGGGTATGGCTGTTCGCCATTTAAAGTGGTACGCGAGCTGGGTTTAGAACGTCGTGAGACAGTTCGGTCCCTATCTGCCGTGGGCGCTGGAGAATTGAGGGGGGCTGCTCCTAGTACGAGAGGACCGGAGTGGACGCATCACTGGTGTTCGGGTTGTCATGCCAATGGCACTGCCCGGTAGCTAAATGCGGAAGAGATAAGTGCTGAAAGCATCTAAGCACGAAACTTGCCCCGAGATGAGTTCTCCCTGAGACTTTAAGTCTCCTGAAGGAACGTTAAAGACGATGACGTTGATAGGTCGGGTGTGTAAGCGCAGCGATGCGTTGAGCTAACCGATACTAATGAACCGTGAGGCTTAACCTTACAACGCCGAAGATGTTTTGGCGAAGAGACAGACAATCACATTTCAGCCTGATACAGATTAACAGAATTTGCCTGGCGGCTTTAGCGCGGTGGTCCCACCTGACCCCATGCCGAACTCAGAAGTGAAACGCCGTAGCGCCGATGGTAGTGTGGGGTCTCCCCATGTGAGAGTAGGGAACTGCCAGGCATCAATTAAAGAAACCCCGTACCGAAAGGTGCGGGGTTTTTTGCTTTTGTTTTCTCCCTCTCCCACGGGGAGAGGGACGGGGTGAGGGCATCAAACCGCACCATCCCCTCCTTGAAACTTTCTCACCTTCTGCTTGCAGACTCGACATTAAGCCTGTTTCTGGGTATCGTTAGCTGTCTGGATGTCTAAACGTTTATACGTATGCTGTGAGGATTTTAGGTTATGCCGATTCGGGTGCAGGACGAGCTACCAGCCGTCAATTTCTTGCGTGAAGAGAATGTCTTCGTAATGACAACTTCACGTGCTTCTGGTCAGGAAATTCGCCCGCTGAAGGTGCTGATCCTTAACCTGATGCCAAAGAAGATCGAAACGGAGAACCAGTTCCTGCGTTTGCTTTCGAACTCTCCGCTTCAGGTTGATATTCAGCTGCTGCGCATTGACGCGCGTGAGTCACGCAACACGCCTGCTGAGCATCTGAATAACTTCTACTGTAACTTTGACGACATTCGCGATGAGAACTTCGATGGACTGATCGTCACTGGTGCACCGCTGGGTCTGGTGGAATTTAATGACGTAGCCTACTGGCCGCAGATCAAGCAGGTGCTGGAGTGGGCAAAAGATCACGTTACGTCCACCTTGTTTGTCTGTTGGGCGGTACAGGCCGCACTGAACATCCTCTATGGCATTCCCAAGCAAACCCGCAGTGACAAACTTTCCGGTGTATACGAACACCACATACTTCACCCACATGCGTTGTTGACGCGTGGTTTCGATGACACCTTCCTGGCCCCGCATTCTCGCTACGCCGATTTTCCGGCTCAGCTGATCCGCGATTACACCGACCTGGAAATCCTGGCCGAAACGGAAGACGGAGATGCCTACCTGTTCGCCAGCAAAGACAAACGCATCGCGTTCGTTACCGGCCATCCTGAGTACGATCCGCATACCCTCGCGTCAGAGTATTTTCGTGATGTTGAAGCGGGTCTGAATCCGGATGTCCCGTACAACTATTTCCCGAAAAACGATCCACAAAACACGCCTCGGGCAACCTGGCGTAGCCACGGAAATTTGCTGTTCACCAACTGGCTCAACTATTACGTCTACCAGATTACGCCGTACGATCTTCGCCACATGAATCCGACGCTGGAGTAATCGTCTGCATTAAACGATCCTAAAGCGTTTCAGCTATTCAAATCAGGCACCTTCGGGTGCTTTTTTTATTTCCGAAATCCCACTCAACATCCGATAAAACTTTAATTCCATACTAATCAATATGTTGTGCATCAAAATAAATTAAAATGGAAATTGTTTTTGATTTTGGAAAAATTATAGATAGTCTTAATTCTGCTGAGCGAAAACTACACAACGATCTTTCGTTCGCATCGGGGGCGTGATTTTGGATCTTTGATGAGGAGCAGAACGATGACTCAACAGGCAACAACGGTCGATGAATTGACCTTTACCCAGCCGAATGGTGAGCAAGAACAGCACGTTTTAACGGCCGAAGCGGTAGAGTTTCTGACTGAACTGGTGACCCGCTTTACGCCACAGCGTAATAAGCTGCTGGCGGCACGCATTCATCAACAGCAGGAAATCGATAACGGCAAGTTGCCAGGGTTTATTTCGGAAACTGCTTCCATTCGCCACGGTGAATGGAAAATTCGCGGAATACCTGACGATTTGCAGGATCGCCGCGTAGAGATCACCGGCCCCGTAGAGCGCAAAATGGTGATCAACGCCATGAATGCCAACGTCAAAGTGTTTATGGCGGACTTCGAAGACTCCCTCGCGCCGGACTGGCGGAAAGTTATCGACGGGCAGATCAACCTGCGCGACGCCGTCAACGGCACCATCAGCTATACCAATGAAGCCGGTAAAATTTACCAGCTTAAACCGAATCCGGCGGTGCTGATCTGTCGCGTACGCGGTCTGCATTTGCCTGAAAAACACGTTACCTGGCGCGGGGAAGCCATTCCGGGCAGCCTGTTCGACTTTGCGCTGTACTTCTTCCACAACCATAAAAACCTGCTGGCGAAAGGCAGCGGTCCCTATTTCTACCTGCCGAAAACCCAGTCCTGGCAGGAAGCGGCGTGGTGGAGTGAAGTATTCAGCTATGCTGAAGACCGCTTCAGCCTGCCGCGCGGCACCATTAAAGCTACGCTGCTGATTGAAACCCTGCCTGCCGTATTCCAGATGCACGAGATCCTGCATGCGCTGCGCGACCACATTGTCGGCCTGAACTGCGGCCGCTGGGATTACATCTTCAGCTACATTAAAACGCTGAAAAACCATGCCGATCGTGTATTGCCGGATCGTCAGGTTGTCACCATGGATAAACCGTTCCTCAGCGCCTACTCGCGTCTGCTGATTAAAACCTGCCACAAGCGTGGCGCGTTCGCGATGGGCGGCATGGCGGCCTTTATCCCGAGCAAAGACGTCGAGCGCAACAATCAGGTGCTCAACAAGGTGAAAGCCGATAAAGAGCTGGAAGCCCGCAACGGTCACGACGGCACGTGGATTGCACACCCTGGTCTTGCCGATACGGCGATGGAAGTCTTTAACCGCGTCCTCGGCGACAACAAAAACCAGCTGTTTGTCACCCGTGAAGAGGATGCGCCAATCGCAGAAGAACAACTGCTGGCGCCGTGTGCGGGGGAGCGGACGGAAGAGGGGATGCGCGCCAACATCCGCGTTGCCGTGCAGTACATCGAAGCGTGGATCTCCGGCAACGGCTGCGTGCCGATCTACGGCCTGATGGAAGATGCCGCGACGGCGGAAATCTCTCGTACCTCCATCTGGCAGTGGATCCATCATCAAAAAACGCTCAGCAACGGCAAACCGGTAACCAAAGCCCTGTTCCGCCAGATGCTGGCCGAAGAGATGCGGGTTATCCAGGACGAACTGGGCGAGCACCGCTTTAGCAGCGGGCGTTTTGACGACGCCGCACGCCTGATGGAGCAAATCACCATCTCAGATGACTTAATCGACTTCCTGACCCTGCCGGGCTACCGCTTCCTGGCGTAATCCACCACATAACAATATGGAGCATCTGCACATGAAAACCCGTACCCAACAAATCGAAGAATTACAGAAAGAGTGGACTCAACCGCGCTGGGAAGGCATTCGTCGTCCGTACAGCGCAGAGGAAGTGGTGAAATTACGCGGCTCGGTCAACCCGGAATGCACGCTGGCACAGAACGGCGCGGCGAAAATGTGGAAGCTGCTGCACGGCGGCGCCAAAAAGGGCTATATCAACAGCCTCGGCGCACTGACCGGCGGTCAGGCATTGCAGCAGGCGAAGGCCGGTATTGAAGCTATCTATCTTTCCGGCTGGCAGGTCGCGGCGGATGCAAACCTGGCCTCCAGCATGTATCCGGATCAATCGCTGTATCCGGCGAACTCGGTGCCGTCAGTGGTGGATCGGATCAACAACACCTTCCGCCGTGCGGATCAGATCCAGTGGGCGGCGGGTATCGAACCTCACGATCCGCGATTCATCGATTATTTTCTGCCGATCGTCGCGGATGCGGAAGCCGGTTTCGGCGGCGTGCTGAACGCCTTCGAGCTGATGAAATCGATGATTGAAGCCGGTGCAGCGGCCGTTCACTTCGAAGATCAGCTGGCGTCGGTGAAGAAGTGCGGACATATGGGCGGCAAGGTGCTGGTGCCGACCCAGGAGGCGATTCAGAAGCTGGTTGCCGCGCGTCTGGCCGCAGACGTGCTCGGCGTGCCGACGCTGGTGATTGCCCGTACCGATGCGGACGCGGCGGACCTGATCACCTCTGACTGCGACCCGTACGACAGTGAATTCATCACCGGCGAGCGCACCAGCGAAGGGTTCTATCGCACGCATGCTGGTATTGAACAGGCGATCAGCCGTGGCCTGGCGTATGCCTCCTACGCGGACCTGGTCTGGTGTGAAACCTCCACGCCGGATCTGGCGCTGGCGAAGCGCTTTGCCGATGCGATTCATGCGAAATATCCGGGCAAGCTGCTGGCCTATAACTGTTCGCCGTCTTTCAACTGGCAAAAGAATCTGGACGATACCACCATCGCCAGCTTCCAGCAGCAGCTTTCAGATATGGGTTACAAGTACCAGTTCATCACCCTGGCGGGTATTCACAGCATGTGGTTCAACATGTTCGATCTGGCACACGCTTACGCGCAGGGCGAAGGCATGAAGCACTACGTTGAGAAGGTGCAGCAGCCGGAATTTGCGGCGGGCAAAGAGGGTTATACCTTCGTGTCTCACCAGCAGGAGGTGGGAACCGGTTACTTTGATAACGTGACTACGATTATTCAGGGCGGGACCTCCTCCGTCACCGCCTTAACAGGCTCAACCGAAGAAGCACAGTTCTGATGTTTTCCCCTCACCCTAACCCTCTCCCCAGAGGGGAGAGGGGACGGTTAGGCACTGGTTTGTATTTCTCCCTCTCCCCTCTGGGGAGAGGGCCGGGGTGAGGGGTAAGGTGAAACTATGTCGCGTGGCCTGGAATTGCTGATTGCACAGACTATTTTGCAGGGCTTTGATGCCCAGTATGGCCGCTTTCTGGAAGTCACCTCCGGCGCGCAACAGCGTTTTGAGCACGCTGACTGGCATGCGGTTCAGCTGGCCATGAAGCAGCGTATCCATCTCTACGACCACCACGTTGGTCTGGTGGTGGAGCAGCTGCGCTGTATTACCGAGGGTAAAAGCCCGGATGCGGAATTTTTACTTCGCGTGAAAAAGCATTACACCCATCTGCTACCGGACTACCCGCGCTTCGAGATTGCGGAGAGCTTTTTCAACTCCGTCTATTGCCGGTTATTTGACCACCGCTCATTATCTCCTGAGCGGTTATTTATCTTCAGCTCCCAGCCGGAACGCCGCTTCCGTACCATTCCGCGTCCGCTGGCGAAAGATTTCTTTCCCGATCGCGGCTGGGAAAAGCTCCTGCACCGCGTCTTAACGGATTTACCGCTGCGCCTGCCGTGGGAGAATAAAGCGCGGGATATCGGCTATATCCATGCGCATCTGAATGAAGCCTTCGGCGCTGAGGTACTCAGTCAAAGCCATTTGCAGGTTGCCAACGAGCTTTTCTACCGAAATAAAGCCGCCTGGCTGGCTGGCAAACTGGTAACGCCGTCGGCCATCGTGCCGTTTCTGCTACCGATCCACCGTACCGACGACGGGGAACTGTTTGTCGATACCTGCCTGACCACCAGCGCCGAGGCCAGCATCGTGTTTGGCTTCGCCCGCTCCTATTTCATGGTGTACGCGCCGCTGCCTGCCGCCCTGGTGGAGTGGCTGCGCGAGATCCTCCCAGGCAAAACCACCGCCGAGCTGTATATGGCGATTGGCTGCCAGAAGCACGCCAAAACGGAAAGCTACCGGGAGTACCTGCGCTATGTCACCACGGCCGATGAGCAGTTTATCGAGGCGCCCGGCATTCGCGGTATGGTGATGCTGGTCTTCACGCTGCCGGGCTTCGACCGGGTATTTAAGGTGATTAAGGATAAATTCGCCCCGCAGAAAGAGATGAGCGCCGCGCATGTCCGCGCCTGTTATCAACTGGTCAAAGAGCATGACCGCGTTGGTCGGATGGCGGATACCCAGGAGTTTGAAAACTTTGTGCTGGATAAACAGCAGATCGACCCGGCGCTCATGGCGCTATTGATGCAGGAAGCCTCCGCGAAAATCACCGATCTTGGCGATAAAATCGTGATTAGCCATCTTTATATTGAACGTCGCATGGTGCCGCTAAATATCTGGCTGGAGCAGTCCGAAGGTCAGGCGCTGCGGGATGCCATAGAAGAGTACGGCAACGCGATTCGCCAGCTTGCCGCCGCCAATATTTTCCCCGGCGATATGCTGTTTAAAAACTTTGGCGTCACCCGGCATGGTCGGGTGGTGTTCTACGATTACGATGAAATTTGCTACATGACCGAGGTGAACTTCCGCGATATTCCGCCGCCCCGTTACCCGGAAGATGAACTGTCCAGCGAGCCGTGGTACAGCGTCTCGCCGGGGGACGTGTTTCCGGAGGAGTTTCGCCACTGGCTGTGCGCCGACCCGCGCATCGGCCCGTTATTTGAAGAGATGCATGCCGATCTGTTCCGCGCCAGCTACTGGCGCGGCCTGCAAACGCGGATCAAAAATGGGCACGTGGAAGATGTCTACGCTTACCGCCGTAAACAGCGGTTTTGCATAAGATTTTCTCCCTCTCCTTGTGGGAGAGGGCCGGGGTGAGGGCATCAGACCGCACTCAATATTAACGAATTCCACCATACGCCAGCGTCACCTCTTTCGCGGCCTTAATCACCAGCGCGCCCAGCTCGGTCACGCGGTCGTCGGTCATGCGTGAAATCGGCCCGGAGATGGAGATGGCGGCAAACGGCTCGCGGTGTTCGTCGAAAATACAGGACGCGAGACAGCGCAGCCCGAGGGCATGTTCTTCGTCATCAAACGAATAGCCGCGCTTGCGGGTCAGAGCCAGATCTTCTTTCAGATGCACCGGCGACACCAGCGTGGCGTGGGTGTAGGCGTGCAGCCCTTTACGGTGCAGCAGACCCGTCACCTGCTCTTCGCTAAGCTGTGAGAGAAACGCTTTCCCTGCGCCAGAGGCATGCATCGGCAGCTTGCCGCCAATCGGCGCGGACATGCGCATCAGCTGCGTACACTGCACCTGGTCGATGATAATCGCCTGGTGGTCGCTCTGATCCAGCACGGCCAGGTTTACCGTCTCGCCGGACTCTTCCATCAGCTTGCGCAAAATCGGGTGCACTATCGCCAGCAGGTTGCGGCTTTGCAGGAAACTGCTGCCGACAATAAACGCATGCGCGCCCACCGCCCAGTGTCCAAGCTCGCCCACCTGACGCACAAAACCCAGCTGCTGCATGGTAGTCAGCAGACGGTGCGTAGTGGAGTTCGGCAGTCCCGCCTGTTGCGCCAGCTCCGTCAGGGCCACGCTGCCATGCGATTCGGCTATCCATTCCAGCAGCTTCAGGCCGCGCGTCAGGGATTGAACCTGTCCACCGGGCTGTGCGGCAGGGTTGGCAGCAGGTTTTCTGCCGCGTTTAGCGGGAACGGTCGTAACCATGACGAACTCCTTTTTCTGTATCGTGGAAATCATTTTCGTTTTATTTGGTGGTTTTGCAACCGCTTTCCTGACTGATCGGAGGAGTGATGGTGAACATGTCTCATGTTACCGCCGTGTGACTTTTCCACCCTGCAAGATTGTGCCAGTATGGAACGCAGCCTTTTGGCCTTGTTGAGCGTTGTCGGGAGCAAGTGTGAGCAGCAAAGTAGAGCAACTGCGTGCGCAGTTAAATGAACGAATTCTGGTGCTGGACGGCGGCATGGGCACCATGATCCAGGGCTATCGTCTGAGTGAAGACGATTTCCGCGGCGAGCGCTTTGCCGACTGGCCTTGCGACCTGAAAGGAAACAATGACCTGCTGGTGTTGAGCAAACCGTCCGTCATCAGGGATATCCACAACGCCTACTTTGAAGCGGGCGCGGATATCGTTGAAACCAACACCTTTAACTCGACAACCATCGCCATGGCAGATTACCAGATGGAATCCCTGTCGGCGGAGATCAACTTTGAAGCGGCCAGACTCGCCCGCGCCTGCGCCGACGAGTGGACGGCCCGCACGCCGGACAAGCCGCGCTACGTTGCCGGGGTGCTTGGCCCAACCAACCGCACCGCGTCGATTTCACCGGACGTCAACGATCCGGCGTTTCGCAATATCACCTTTGACCAGCTGGTTGCGGCCTACCGTGAATCGACCAAAGCGCTGGTGGAAGGCGGCTCTGACCTGATCCTGATTGAAACCGTATTCGATACCCTCAACGCTAAAGCCGCGATTTACGCGGTGAAAGAGGAGTTCGAGGCGCTGGGCATTGACCTGCCGATCATGATTTCCGGCACCATCACCGACGCCTCAGGCCGCACCCTGTCCGGGCAGACAACCGAAGCGTTTTACAACTCCCTGCGCCACGCCGAAGCGCTCTCCTTCGGCCTGAACTGCGCGCTGGGGCCAGACGAACTGCGCCAGTACGTGCAGGAGCTTTCGCGCATTGCAGAGTGCTACGTCACCGCCCACCCGAACGCCGGTCTGCCGAACGCGTTTGGCGAGTACGATCTGGATGCCGACACCATGGCGGCGCAAATCCGCGAGTGGGCCGAGTCTGGCTTCCTCAACATTGTCGGCGGTTGCTGCGGCACCACGCCGGAGCATATCGCCGCCATGAGCCGCGCCGTCGCCGGGCTTCCGCCGCGCAAGCTGCCCGAGCTTCCGGTTGCCTGTCGCCTTTCCGGCCTTGAGCCGTTAACCATTGGCGACGATAGCCTGTTTGTGAACGTGGGTGAACGTACAAACGTTACCGGTTCCGCGAAGTTCAAGCGCCTGATCAAAGAAGAGAAGTACAGCGAAGCGCTGGACGTTGCCCGCCAGCAGGTGGAAAGCGGGGCGCAGATCATCGATATCAATATGGATGAGGGGATGCTCGACGCCGAAGCGGCGATGGTGCGTTTCCTCAACCTGATCGCCGGTGAGCCGGATATCGCCCGCGTGCCGATCATGATTGACTCTTCCAAATGGGACGTCATCGAAAAAGGGCTGAAGTGCATTCAGGGTAAAGGCATCGTTAACTCCATCTCGATGAAAGAGGGCGTCGATACCTTTATCCACCACGCGAAGAGGGTGCGCCGCTACGGTGCCGCCGTGGTGGTCATGGCCTTTGACGAAGTGGGTCAGGCCGATACCCGCGAGCGCAAAATCGAGATTTGCCGCCGCGCGTACAAAATTCTGACCGAAGAGGTGGGCTTCCCGCCGGAAGACATTATCTTCGACCCGAACATCTTCGCCGTCGCGACCGGGATTGAAGAGCACAACAACTACGCCCAGGACTTTATCGGTGCGTGTGAGGACATTAAACGCGAGCTGCCGCACGCGCTGATCTCCGGCGGCGTGTCTAACGTGTCGTTCTCGTTCCGCGGCAACGACCCGGTGCGCGAAGCGATCCACGCCGTGTTCCTCTACTACGCCATCCGCAACGGGATGGATATGGGGATCGTCAACGCCGGCCAGCTGGCGATTTACGACGATCTGCCTGCCGAGCTGCGCGACGCCGTAGAAGACGTCATCCTCAATCGTCGTGACGATGCCACCGAGCGCATGCTGGATCTGGCGGAGAAATACCGCGGCAGTAAATCTGACGAATCAGCCAACGTTCAGCAGGCCGAATGGCGCGCCTGGGACGTGAAAAAGCGTCTGGAATATTCGCTGGTAAAAGGCATTACCGAGTTCATCGAGCAGGATACTGAAGAGGCGCGTCAGCAGGCCGCCCGTCCGATTGAAGTGATCGAAGGGCCGCTGATGGACGGCATGAACGTGGTCGGCGATCTGTTCGGCGAGGGCAAAATGTTCCTGCCGCAGGTGGTGAAATCTGCCCGCGTGATGAAGCAGGCCGTCGCTTATCTGGAGCCGTTTATCGAGGCCAGCAAAGAGAAAGGCTCCAGCAACGGCAGGATGGTTATCGCCACCGTGAAGGGCGACGTGCACGACATCGGCAAGAATATCGTCGGGGTGGTGCTGCAGTGCAATAACTATGAAATTATCGACCTGGGCGTGATGGTCCCGGCGGACAAAATCCTCAAGACCGCGCGCGAAGTGAATGCGGATCTGATTGGTCTTTCCGGGTTGATCACGCCGTCGCTGGACGAAATGGTCAACGTAGCAAAAGAGATGGAGCGTCAGGGCTTCACCATTCCGCTGCTGATTGGCGGGGCGACCACCTCGAAAGCGCACACGGCAGTGAAGATCGAGCAGAACTACAGCGGCCCGACGGTGTATGTGCAGAACGCCTCGCGCACCGTGGGCGTGGTCTCCGCGCTGCTGTCGGACACCCAGCGCGATGATTTTGTGGCGCGCACCCGCAAAGAGTACGAAACCGTCCGCATTCAGCATGGTCGCAAGAAACCGCGTACCCCGCCGGTTTCACTTCAGGCAGCGCGCGATAACGATCTGGCGTTCGACTGGTCCAGCTATACGCCGCCGGTCGCGCACCGTCTGGGCGTGCAGGACGTGACGGCCAGCATCGAAACGCTGCGAAACTACATCGACTGGACGCCGTTCTTTATGACCTGGTCGCTGGCGGGCAAATATCCGCGCATTCTTGAAGATGAGGTGGTGGGCGAAGAGGCGAAGCGTCTGTTTAAAGATGCCAACGACATGCTCGACAGACTTAGCGCAGAAAAAGCCCTCAACCCGCGCGGGGTGGTGGGGCTGTTTCCGGCGAACCGCGTGGGCGACGACGTGGAAATCTACCGCGATGAAACCCGCACCCACGTGCTGGCCGTGAGCCATCACCTGCGCCAGCAAACCGAGAAAGTGGGCTTTGCCAACTATTGCCTGGCGGATTTCGTCGCGCCGAAGCTGAGCGGTAAAGCCGACTATATCGGCGCGTTTGCCGTAACCGGTGGTCTGGAAGAAGACGCGCTGGCGGATGCGTTCGACGCGCAGCACGATGATTACAACAAAATCATGGTGAAAGCGATTGCCGATCGCCTGGCGGAAGCGTTCGCCGAGTACCTCCACGAGCGCGTGCGCAAGGTGCACTGGGGCTATGCGGCGAATGAGAACCTCAGCAACGAGGAGCTGATCCGCGAAAACTACCAGGGCATTCGTCCGGCGCCGGGTTATCCGGCCTGCCCGGAACACACCGAGAAGGGCACCATCTGGAAACTGCTCGACGTCGAAGCGCATACGGGGATGAAACTTACCGAGTCGTTCGCCATGTGGCCGGGCGCGTCCGTTTCCGGCTGGTATTTCAGCCACCCGGACAGCAAGTACTTCGCCGTGGCACAGCTTCAGCGCGATCAGATTGAGGATTACGCCCTGCGTAAAGGCATGAGCGTGTCAGAGGTAGAACGCTGGCTGGCGCCGAATTTAGGCTACGACGCAGACTAACGTCACCTTTCCTTACAACAAACAGGGCACCTCAACGGTGCCCTGTCTCTTTCTTACGTTTAAACCCTTATACTGGAAGAAGGTTCTTACCACATTGCCCGGTGGCGCTGCGCTGACCGGGCCTACGCGTAGGCCGGATAAGGCGTAGCCGCCATCCGGCAAGACAACGCGCAACAAGCCTCAGGAAAACAGATAACGATAAGGAGGAAAACCTACCGTGTTGACGTTGTTACACCTGCTCTCCGCAGTCGCACTGCTGGTATGGGGCACCCATATCGTTCGTACCGGCGTGATGCGTGTGTTTGGCGCACGTTTACGTACCGTGCTCAGCGGCAGTGTTGAGAAGAAGCCGCTCGCCTTCTGCGCGGGCATTGGCGTGACGGCGCTGGTGCAAAGCAGTAATGCCACCACCATGCTCGTCACCTCGTTCGTGGCGCAGGATCTGGTGGCGCTCGCCCCGGCGCTGGTGATCGTCCTTGGCGCCGACGTCGGTACCGCGCTGATGGCGCGCATCCTGACGTTCGATCTCTCCTGGCTGTCGCCGCTGCTGATTTTTATCGGCGTCATTTTCTTCCTCGGCCGTAAGCAAAGCCGTGCCGGGCAGCTTGGTCGCGTCGGCATTGGCCTCGGGCTGATCCTGCTGGCGCTGGAGCTGATTGTGCAGGCGGTCACGCCAATCACCCAGGCCAACGGTGTGCAGGTCATCTTCGCCTCGCTGACCGGCGATATTATGCTGGATGCGTTGATTGGCGCGGTGTTTGCCATCGTCAGCTACTCCAGCCTGGCCGCAGTCCTGCTGACGGCGACCTTAACCGCCGCAGGGGTAATCTCCTTCCCGGTGGCGCTGTGTCTGGTCATTGGTGCCAACCTTGGCTCTGGCCTGCTGGCGATGCTTAATAACAGCGCGGCCAATGCCGCCGCCCGCCGCGTGGCGCTCGGGAGCTTGCTGTTTAAGCTGGTGGGTAGCCTGATTATTCTGCCGTTTGTCCATCCGCTGGCGAACCTGATGGACAACCTCTCTCTGCCGAAAGCGGAGCTGGTGATCTACTTCCACGTCTTCTACAACCTGGTGCGCTGTCTGGCGATGGTGCCCTTTGCCGCGCCGATGGCCCGCTTCTGCGAGCGGCTTATTCGTGATGAGCCGGAACTGGACGCACGCCTCAAACCGAAGCATCTGGACACCGCGGTGCTGGACACGCCCGCGCTGGCCATCGCAAATGCCGCCCGCGAAACGCTGCGCATGGGCGATGCGATGGAAACCATGCTGGAAGGGCTGCAAAAGGTGATGCACGGCGAGCCGCGCGAAGAGAAAGAGCTACGCAGGCTGGCGGACGATATCAACGTGCTGTATACCGCCATCAAGCTCTATCTGGCGCGTATCCCGCAGGACGAACTGGCGGAAGAGGAGTCCCGTCGCTGGGCGGAAATTATTGAGATGTCCCTCAACCTTGAACAGGCTTCGGATATCGTCGAGCGTATGGGCAGCGAAATCGCGGACAAATCCCTGGCCGCACGTCGTGCGTTTTCTGTTGAAGGGCTGAAGGAGCTGGAAGCGCTGCATGAACAGTTGGTCAGCAACCTGAAGCTGGCGATGTCGGTCTTCTTCTCCAGCGACGTGCCGAGCGCGCGCCGCCTGCGCCGCAATAAACACCGTTTCCGCATCCTTAATCGCCGCTACTCGCACGCCCACGTTGAGCGCCTGCACCAGCAGAACGTGCAGAGTATCGAGACCAGCTCCCTGCACCTGGGGCTGCTGGGGGATATGAAGCGTCTCAACTCGTTGTTCTGTGCGGTGGCCTATAGCGTAATGGAGCAGCCGGATGAGGACGACGAGCGGGATGAGTATTAATTCCGGAAAGCACCTCGCAGTATCGTTCCATCTGGCATGACTAAATCCTGGTAAAAACGTAACGTGGCGGCGTGGGGGCTAATAAACCTGCGCCGCCATTTTTACGCTTATGAATGTATAAAATTTTATACAAGGATGTGATATGCTATCAGAAAGGCCGATACTGCGGCCCATTGCGTGGATGGGTAGTGCCTTCGCAGATTTACTCAGTTTCCCGGAGGGAATACGTAAAGACGCTGGCTACCAGTTACACCGGCTCCAGGCAGGGTTAGAAGCGGCTGACTGGAAGCCGATGTCAGAGATCGGTAAAGGCGTTGCGGAGGTACGGCTTCGTGATAATTCTGGCGCTTATCGAATTCTCTATTTGGCTCGATATGAAGATGTTGTGTACGTCCTGCATTGCTTCAACAAGAAGACGCAGCGGACATCTGGCCATGATAAATACATAGCAAAGGCACGTTTTCAGGCAGTGCTTGATGCTCGGAGAGGGTAAAAATGGGGATTCACGTTGATACAAAAATTCGGCATGTGACAGCGGCCGAAACGAATATTTTCGCAGAGTTGGGCTTTGAAGAAAAAGAGGCTAAACAGTTACAGGAAAACGCTGAGAAAGAAGTCGAGCAACTGCTTGCTATCAAGCGGCAACTTATGCAGGAAATTTCCACATGGATCACGGAAAACAAACTCCGTCAGGTGGATGTTGCCGCCAGGCTTAATGTATCCCGACCACGTGTCTCCGACGTGGTGAATCTTAAAACCAACAAGTTTACGCTCGACACGCTGGTCATGATGTTGTGCAAACTTGGAAAACCCGTCTCAGTAACCGTCGGCTAATCTTTTTTTCCAGCCCAAACCTAAGGTATATTTCGCCCTTAACAGGAGAAACTATGCTGCCAACTCAATCAACCCGATTAAACAAATACATTAGCGAGAGCGGGATCTGCTCACGTCGCGAGGCTGACCGTTACATTGAACAGGGTAACGTGTTTCTTAACGGCAAACGCGCCACCATTGGCGATCAGGTGGTACCTGGCGATGTGGTGAAAGTGAATGGTCAGGTCATCGAACCGCGTGATGCCGAAGACCTGGTGTTTATCGCGTTGAACAAACCGGTTGGGATTGTCAGTACCACGGAAGACGGCGAGCGGGACAACATCGTAGATTTCGTGAACCACAGCAGCCGTATCTTCCCGATTGGCCGCCTGGATAAGGACTCTCAGGGGCTGATTTTCCTCACCAACCACGGCGATCTGGTGAACAAAATTCTGCGTGCCGGTAACGATCACGAGAAAGAGTACATTGTTACGGTGAACAAGCCGGTCACGGACGAGTTCATCCGTGGGATGGGCGCAGGCGTGCCGATTCTGGGCACCGTGACGAAGAAGTGTAAAGTCAGAAAAGAGGCGCCGTTTGCGTTTCGTATCACGCTGGTGCAGGGCCTGAACCGCCAGATCCGCCGCATGTGCGAGTACTTCGGTTATGAAGTGACGAAGCTGGAACGCACACGCATCATGAACGTCAGCCTGTCCGGGATCCCGCTGGGCGAGTGGCGTGACTTAACGGATGACGAGCTGATCGAGCTGTTCAAACTTATCGAGAACTCCTCGTCCGAAGCGAAGCCGAAAGCTAAAGCGAAACCGAAAACACAGGCGATTAAGCGTCCGGTGGTGAAGGCACCGCAGACGGAAGAGAAAGGGCGAGGCAAGCCGGGCAACGGAAAACGCTTTACCCAGCCGGGGCGCAAAAAGAAAGGGCGCTGATTAGCGCCTTCCACGGTTTGATGTGCTGGCGGACCAGGAAAAGGTCGCCTCTGCATCCGGCTTATAAGCCTGCTCTTTTTTCAGCTTGCGGGCTTTTTTCGCCGCAGCCTCACGTTGCGCCATCAGCTTATCGATGTACTCTTTTTTAACCTGATTGGTTTCGGCGTTCGTCAGCGTGCGGCCATGTGCGATGCGGGCGCGGTCGAGAAGCGTTTTCAGTTCGCGCTGCTCGGCTTCGGTCATGTCTTTCTGGGTTAAACGTGGTGTAGCCATTGCTGAAGCCTCCTGATGGGGAGGCTTCAGTGTAAAGCAAGCCGAGCCAATTAACCCTGTTTCACCGCATCTTTTTTCGGTTGTCCATCAATCGGTTTACCGGACCAGTAGCCCGCCAGCAGTGAACCGGACAGGTTGTGCCAGACGGAGAACAGCGCCCCCGGCAGCGCTGCCAGCGGTGAGAAGTAAATTTTACCCAGCGCCGCCGCCAGGCCCGAGTTCTGCATCCCCACTTCGATCGCCAGCGTGCGGCAGGTGGATTCGTCAAAGCCAAACAGCTTCCCGCCCCAGTATCCGCCCAGCAGACCAATGGTGTTATGCAACACAATCGCGACGATAACGACAAAGCCTACCGAAGCAATGTGCGATGCAGAGCCAGCTACCACGGCGCTGATGATGGCCAGAATGCAGACCATTGAAAACGCGGGCAAGTACGGCTCAACCGCTTTCACTACCCGCGGGAAGAGATGATGGATCACCAGCCCCAGCGCAATCGGGATCACCACAATTTGCAGGATGCTCAGCAGCATGCCGATCACGTCCACCTGGATATGCGCGTCCACGTACAGGCGGGTTAACAGCGGCGTGGCAATCACGCCCACCAGCGTGGAGACGGACGAGATGGTGACAGAGAGCGCCACGTCGCCTTTCGCGAGATAGATCATCACGTTAGATGCCGTGCCGCTGGCGACGCTCCCCACCAGCACCATCCCGGCGGAAAGGTCGGGTGGCATCTTAAAGGCCATCGCCAGCAGCCACGCCGCGAGGGGCATCACCAGGTAGTGCAGGAAAATCCCTGCGGCAACCGGCGCCGGGCGCGACAGCACGCGTTTAAAATCGTCGATTTTCAGATGCACGCCCATGCCGAACATAATCAGCATCAGCAGCGTGGTGACCCACGGACCAATGCCCGTGAAGGTGGAGGGGGTGTAATACGCGAGTACAGAGAGCAGCAGCGCCCATAACGGGAATAGCCGGGTGATAGCGGATAACATAGTGAATTCCTTGCAGTATTGTCGTGTTGTTTAGTTATGAAAAAGCCGGGTCTGTGCCCGGCTTATAGGTATTGTTTATCGTGCTAACGAATTTTATTCAAACAAATTCTGATGAAGTTTCTGCACGACCTGCTCGGCCTGATCGGCAGGGACCAGGAAGCAGAGGTTGTAGCTGGAGGCACCGTAGCAGATCATGCGGATATTGAACGGGTCGAGCACGCCGAAGACCTCTTTGCCCACGCCGCAGGCGCGCGACAGCTTGTTGCCGATGATAGCGACCAGCGCCAGATCTTCTTCCACCTCCACGCGGCACAGCTCAGAAAGCTCAATCAACAGCGACTGCGTCAGCAGGGTGTCGCCGGTTGAGGTGGAGCCGGTGGTGTCGAGCGTCAGCGCAATGCTGACTTCTGACGTGGTGATCAGATCCACAGAGATATTATGGCGCGCCAGGATGCCAAACACTTCTGCCAGGAAGCCGCGGGAGTGCAGCATATTATGGCTGTGCAGGGTAACCAGCGTCTGCTTACGACGCAGGGCCAGCGCGCGGAACAGCGGTGGATTCTCGGTTTTCTTGCAGACCAGCGTCCCGCCCGCTTTCGGATCTTTACTGGAGCCAACGAAGACCGGAATGTCGCTGCGCACGGCGGGCAGCAGCGTGGCCGGGTGCAGCACTTTCGCGCCGAAGGTAGCCATTTCGGCCGCCTCTTCAAACGCGATCACATCAATACGTTTTGCCGCAGACACTACGCGCGGGTCGGTGGTATAGATACCCGGCACGTCCGTCCAGATATCCACGCGGGTCGCGTGCAGGGCTTCACCCAGCAGGGCGGCGGTATAGTCGCTGCCGCCACGGCCCAGCGTGGTTGTGCGCCCTTTGGCTTCACTGCCGATAAAACCCTGGGTGATCACAATGCCTTCATCCAGGCGCGGAGCAAGCTGCTGGTTAGTCAGCTCTGCCAGGGCTTCAACGTCCGGCTCGGCGCGGCCAAAGCGGTCGCTGGTGCGCATGACTTTACGCACGTCGAACCACTGCGCCTGAATATTGCGCTCGCGCATGATCTCAACAAACAGCAGGGTGGACATCAGTTCGCCGTGGCTGACCAGTTCGTCGGTCAGTGCGCTGGAGGTGGCCAGCGACGCGGCTTCTGCCAGGGTGGTGATATTTTCCAGCAGGCGTTCCACTTCCTCACGAATAACGTTCGGGTTTTGCAGACGCTCAAGAATATCGAACTGAATTTTGCGCAGTGCATCCAGCTTCACGAAGCGTTCGGTCGCTTCCAGTCCTTCAGACAGAGAAACCAGCAGGTTCGTCACGCCGGCTGAGGCGGACAGCACCACCAGGCGGGTATTCGGATCGGCCAGCACCACATCGGCGCTGCGGTTCATGGCATCGTAGTCTGCCACACTGGTGCCGCCAAACTTGGCGACCACAAAACTCGTCATAACAACCTCGTGTCAGGGAATGAATAGAGCGACCTTGGCACAAGAATGAAGCGAGAACAGGTGCAGGCGCAAAATACGGCCCTATAAATAAAATGTGGGGGAGGTCCTGTCAATGCTGGGATTATGCGGATTTTTTATGGGGGGGTACCCCTGAGAAACAGGACTTATAACAGGCCCACATTTTATGCTCCTTTTTACCCCATTTTGACCAACATTTCGCCACGCCGGAAGGGCGCGACAGCAGCTATACTTTTCGGGTCTTTTCACCTGCGTTTGATGCAGACCAGGGCAATGGCATAAAAACCATCACAATTTTTATTTGCAGGCGCTACAATCGACCGCAGTCACAATTCTCAAATCAGAAGAGTATTGCTATGAAAAACATCAACCCAACGCAGACCGCTGCATGGCAGGCACTACAGAAACATTTTGATGAAATAAAAGACGTCACCATCGCGGATTTGTTCGCGAAAGATGCCGATCGTTTCAGCAAGTTTTCCGCCACCTTCGATGACCTGATGCTGGTGGATTTCTCCAAGAACCGTATCACCGAAGAGACGCTGGCGAAGCTGCAAGAACTGGCGAAAGAGACTGAGCTGGCAGATGCCATCAAGTCCATGTTCTCCGGTGAGAAGATCAACCGCACCGAAGACCGTGCCGTGCTGCACGTGGCGCTGCGCAACCGTAGCAATACTCCAATTATCGTTGACGGCAAAGATGTGATGCCGGAAGTGAACGCGGTGCTGGAAAAGATGAAAACCTTCTCTGAAGCGATCATCTCCGGTCAGTGGAAAGGCTACACCGGCAAGGCGATTACCGACGTGGTGAACATCGGTATCGGCGGCTCTGACCTCGGCCCGTTCATGGTGACCGAAGCGCTGCGCCCGTACAAAAACCACCTCAACATGCATTTCGTCTCTAACGTCGATGGGACGCACATCGCTGAAGTGCTGAAAAAGGTGAACCCGGAAACCACCCTGTTCCTGGTGGCGTCCAAAACCTTCACCACCCAGGAAACCATGACCAACGCCCACAGCGCGCGCGACTGGTTCCTGAAAACTGCGGGTGACGAAAAGCACGTGGCGAAACACTTCGCGGCGCTGTCCACCAACGGTAAAGCCGTGGGCGAGTTCGGTATTGACACCGCGAACATGTTCGAGTTCTGGGACTGGGTTGGCGGTCGCTACTCTCTGTGGTCTGCGATTGGCCTGTCCATCATCCTGTCCGTGGGCTTCGACAACTTCGTTGAGCTGCTCTCCGGCGCGCATGCGATGGACAAACACTTCTCCACCACCGCGCCTGAGAAGAACCTGCCGGTGCTGCTGGCGCTGATCGGGATCTGGTACAACAACTTCTTCGGCGCTGAAACCGAAGCGATTCTGCCGTACGACCAGTACATGCATCGCTTTGCGGCCTACTTCCAGCAGGGCAACATGGAATCCAACGGTAAGTACGTTGACCGTAACGGCAACGCGGTGGATTACCAGACTGGCCCAATCATCTGGGGCGAGCCGGGCACCAACGGTCAGCACGCGTTCTACCAGCTGATCCACCAGGGCACCAAAATGGTACCGTGTGATTTCATCGCCCCGGCTATCACGCACAACCCGCTGTCCGACCACCATCCGAAGCTGCTGTCTAACTTCTTCGCTCAGACCGAAGCGCTGGCGTTCGGTAAATCCCGCGAGGTGGTTGAGCAGGAGTACCGTGACCAGGGTAAAGATCCGGCCACGCTGGACCACGTTGTGCCGTTCAAGGTGTTCGAAGGCAACCGCCCGACCAACTCCATCCTGCTGCGCGAAATCACGCCGTTCAGCCTGGGCGCGCTGATTGCGCTGTATGAGCACAAGATCTTCACGCAGGGCGCTATCCTGAACATCTTCACCTTTGACCAGTGGGGCGTTGAGCTGGGCAAACAGCTGGCAAACCGTATTCTGCCAGAGCTGGGTGACGATAAAGCGATCGACAGCCACGACAGCTCCACCAATGGTCTGATTAACCGTTATAAAGCATGGCGCGCGTAATAAATATGTCATGAACAATGCCGGCGATATGCCGGCATTTTTTTATCGGATAATTCCTGATGTCTGTTAGTTAACTCAAATTCTCAATCTGAGTTTAATCCGAAAAAGACGGTTAACCCGTTAATTGCTGCGGTTTATTTTAAGAAAATACGGAGTGGTACTTTAATAGTCTTATATTATAACTTATTGATTTTAAGTAATTATATATTTAATTAATTCTGCTTTCTTTTCATTTTTAACCATTAGTCTGAAAACCTCCTTCCTATTTACCCCCACGGTAAACCCACTGCTTTAGTTGTGTATACTCGAATCCGCCTGAATTTCTTTTCGGGCAAATCTCCATTCATTCATTGAAGGGAAATTGTTATGAAGAAAGTACTGTATGGCATTTTTGCCATATCTGCACTTGCGGCGACGTCTGTCTATGCAGCTCCGGTCCAGGTCGGGGAAGCAGCAGGGTCGGCAGCGACGTCTGCGTCTGCGGGGAGTTCTACCGCAGCCAGCACCAGCGCCGTAAGTTCAGCCGTGGGTGTCGCGCTGGCGGCAACCGGTGGCGGTGATGGCTCCAATACCGGAACCACGACCACTACGACGACCAGCACCCAGTAATACCGGGTGTTTTAATCATAACCACACTTCGGTGTGGTTATTTCGCCCCTTCGGAGAAGAGTCGTGAAGCGACCTGCAATCATCCTGATTTGCCTGCTGTTGCAGGCCTGCTCAGCTACCACCAAAGGGCTGGGCCACTCACTGTGGGACAGCCTGTTCGGTACGCCGGGCGTGCAACTGACCGATGACGAACTTCAGAACATGCCGTACGCCAGCCAGTACATGCAGCTAAACGATGGCCCGCAACTGTTTGTGGTGCTCGCTTTCGACGAAAACGGGCAGCAGAAATGGGTGACGCAGGATCAGGCCACCATCGTGACGCAGCATTCCCGCATCGTGAAAACGTTGCTCGGCGGCGATAACCTGCTTGAGGTGAACAACCTGGCGGAAGATCCGCTTATCAAGCCCAATCAGATCGTCGATGGTGCAAGCTGGACGCGCACGATGGGCTGGACCGAGCATAAGCAGGTTCGCTACGCCACGGCCCGCTCCACCTTCCGCTGGGACGGTTCGGACAGTGTCAAAGTGGGCAGCGACGAAACGCAGGTGCGTGTACTGGATGAAAAGGTGACAACCGATCAGGCCACCTGGCATAACCGCTTCTGGGTGGACGAAGAGGGACAAATCCGCCAGTCCTTACAGTATCTCGGTGCCGGTTTCTTCCCGGTGAAAACCACCCTGATCAAGGCGGCGAAATCATGAAAATGCTCATCCACGTTGCGCTTCTCGCCAGCCTGGCCTCGCCGCTGGCATGGTCTGCGGGAACGGTACAGGTCTACACCCCGGACAGCGAAAAACCAAAAACCTTAACCAATGCCGGGCATCTGCTCGATCTGGTGGGGCAGCCGAGGCTGGCGAAAAGCTGGTGGACCGGGGCGGTTATCAGCGAGCGTCAGGCGACGGTAGTCGCGGAACAAAAACATCAGGCGCTGCTCGCCCGATTAAGCGGGCTGGCACAACAGGAAGATGCCGACGATGCCGCGGGCATTAACAGCCTGCGTCAGCAGCTTCAGGCGGTTAAGGTGACGGGTCGCCAGAAGGTGAATCTCGATCCGGATGAGGTGCGCGTCGCGGAAAACGGCAATCCGTCGCTGGAAGGGGACTATACCCTGTGGCTTCCGGCTCAGCCTTCCACCGTCACCGTGATGGGGCTTCTCAGCAGCCCCGGCAAAAAGCCGTTTACGCCGGGCCGGGACGTCGCGAGCTATCTCGACGAGCAAAGTCTGCTCAGCGGAGCGGATAACAGCTATGCCTGGGTGGTCTATCCGGACGGGCATACCCAAAAAGCGCCGGTGGCTTACTGGAATAAACGCCATATCGAACCTATGCCAGGCAGCATCATTTTTGTCGGTTTTGCCGACCATTTCTGGACGAAAGCGTATGACGGGCTTAATGCCGATATCCTTCGCTCCCTGATACAGCGGATACCGGAATAATGAAAAAAAACTATCTCTACAGCATGCTTGCACTGTGCGTGAGTGCCGCCTGTCATGCAGAAACGTATCCGGCACCCATCGGCCCGTCGCAGTCCGATTTTGGCGGCGTGGGCTTACTGCAAACCCCGACGGCGCGTATGGCCCGCGAGGGGGAAATCAGCCTTAACTATCGCGATAACGATCAGTACCGTTACTACTCTGCGTCCGTGCAGCTGTTCCCCTGGCTGGAGACCACGCTGCGCTACACCGACGTGCGTACAAAACAGTACAGCAGCGTGGATGCCTTCTCCGGCGACCAGACTTATAAAGACAAAGCTTTCGACGTGAAGCTGCGCCTGTGGGAAGAGAGCTACTGGATGCCGCAGGTCTCTGTTGGCGCGAAAGATATCGGCGGGACTGGCCTGTTTGACGCGGAATACATTGTGGCCAGCAAAGCCTGGGGACCGTTTGATTTCTCACTCGGTCTGGGGTGGGGCTATCTCGGCACCAGCGGCAACGTCAAAAACCCGTTCTGCTCCTACAGTGATAAATACTGCTACCGTGATAACAGCTACCAGAAAGCCGGTTCCATCAACGGCGACCAGATGTTCCACGGCCCGGCCTCGCTGTTTGGTGGCGTAGAGTACCAAACGCCATGGCAGCCGTTGCGCCTGAAGCTGGAGTACGAAGGCAATAACTACAGCGAAGATTTTGCTGGCAAAATAGAGCAGAAGAGCAAGTTTAACGTCGGCGCCATTTACCGCGTCACCGACTGGGCCGACGTTAACCTCAGCTATGAGCGCGGTAATACCCTGATGTTTGGCTTTACCCTGCGCACTAACTTTAACGACATGCGGCCGCACTACAATGACAACCCGCGGCCAAAATATCAGCCGGAGCCGCAGGATGCGATCATTCAGCACTCCGTGGTAGCGAACCAGCTGACGCTGCTGAAATATAACGCGGGCCTGGCGGATCCGAAGATCCAGACCAAAGGCGATACGCTGTACGTCACCGGCGAGCAGGTGAAATACCGCGACTCCCGGGAAGGGATCGAGCGCGCCAACCGGATCGTCATGAACGATCTGCCGGAGGGGATCCGCACGATCCGCGTGACGGAGAACCGTCTCAACCTGCCGCAGGTCACCACCGAAACCGATGTTGCCAGCCTTAAGCGTCATCTTGAAGGCGAACCGCTGGGACATGAAACCGAGCTGCTGCAAAAACGCGTTGAACCGGTGGTGCCAGAGAGCACCGAGCAGGGCTGGTATATCGATAAATCCCGCTTCGATTTCCATATCGATCCGGTGCTGAACCAGTCCGTGGGTGGGCCAGAAAACTTCTACATGTATCAGCTGGGCGCGATGGCGACGGCAGATCTGTGGGTGACTGACCACCTGTTGACCACCGGTAGTCTGTTCGGCAACATTGCCAACAACTACGACAAATTTAACTACACCAACCCGCCGAACGATTCAAAACTGCCGCGCGTGCGTACCCGCGTTCGTGAATATGTGCAGAACGATATCTACGTGAATAACCTTCAGGCCAACTACTTCCAGTACTTCGGCAACGGCTTCTACGGCCAGGTTTACGGTGGCTATCTGGAAACCATGTTTGGCGGCGCGGGGGCGGAGGTGCTTTATCGTCCTGTTGACAGCAACTGGGCGTTTGGGATTGATGCCAACTACGTGAAACAGCGTGACTGGCGCAGCGCGCAGGACATGATGAAGTTCACCGACTACAGTGTCAAAACCGGTCACCTGACCGCCTACTGGACGCCGTCGTTCGCGCAGGACGTGCTGGTGAAAGCCAGCGTCGGGCAGTACCTGGCGGGCGATAAGGGCGGCACGCTGGATATCTCCAAACACTTCGACAGCGGCGTCGTGGTGGGCGGCTATGCCACCATCACCAACGTTTCGCCGGACGAGTACGGGGAAGGGGACTTCACCAAAGGGGTGTACGTATCGATTCCGCTGGATCTGTTCTCGTCAGGCCCAACCCGCAGCCGCGCGGCAGTGGGCTGGACGCCGCTGACGCGCGACGGCGGTCAGCAGCTTGGACGTAAATTCCAGCTGTATGACATGACCAGCGATAAGAACATTAACTTCCGCTGATACTTGTTTGCCCGGTGGCGCTGCGCTTACCGGGCCTACGACAGTGTTTTTTGTAGGCCGGGCAAACGCAGTGCCGCCCGGCAAGAATGTTCATGTGGACAAAACATAAACAAAAAATATAGATCCCCGTCACATTTTTGCGTTATACAGGAACCTCGCCCTGGAGAATGAGGTGCTGTATGACATCCCTGACTCGTCCGCGCGTTGAGTTTATCTCAACCATCCTCCAGACCGTGCTGAACCTCGGTCTGCTAAGTCTTGGTCTGATTCTGGTTGTCTTTCTCGGCAAAGAGACGGTGCATCTGGCGGATGTGCTGTTCGCCCCTGAGCAAACCAGCAAATATGCGCTGGTGGAAGGCCTGGTGGTCTACTTTCTCTACTTCGAATTTATCGCCCTGATTGTGAAGTACTTTCAGTCCGGCTTTCACTTCCCGCTACGCTATTTTGTCTACATTGGCATCACCGCCATTGTGCGGCTGATCATCGTCGATCATAAATCCCCACTCGACGTGCTGATCTACTCGGCGGCGATCCTGCTGCTGGTGATCACCCTCTGGCTGTGCAACTCGAAGCGGCTGAAACGGGAATAAAAAAAGGGCGCTCCGAAGAGCGCCTAACAACAGTCACAAGTTGGTTCAATACAATACGTCTAAAGTTGAGGGTTGCAGTGGCATAACAGATGAAACTTAACCTTTCACACCGCCCGCCGTCAGGCCATTCACCAGCCAGCGCTGGGCCAGCAGGAACACCACGGTAATCGGGATGGCGGAAAGTACGGCCGCCGCGGCAAAGTCGCCCCACAGGTAGTTTTGCGGGTTGAGGTATTGCTGCATACCGACGGCCAGGGTGTAGCTGTTCACATCGCGCAGTAACAGTGAGGCAACCGGGACTTCGGTGATCGCCGCGATAAACGACAGAATAAACACCACCGCCAGAATCGGCACCGACAGCGGCAGCAGCACCAGACGGAACGCCTGCCACGGGGTGGCACCATCCAGCGATGCCGCCTCTTCCAGCGAACCGTCGATGGTTTCGAAGTAGCCTTTGATGGTCCACACATGCAGGGCGATGCCGCCAAGATAGGCGAAGATCACGCCGCCGTGGGTGTTCAGGCCGATAAACGGCACGTACTGGCCAAGACGATCAAACAGGGCATACAACGCCACCAGCGACAGCACTGCCGGGAACATCTGGAAAATCAGCATCCCTTTCAGCAGGGTTGCTTTGCCCGGGAAACGCATACGGGCGAAGGCGTAAGCACAGGTGGTGGAGAGCGTCACGATGCCGATCGCGGTGATGGTCGCCACCTTCACTGAGTTCCATAACCACAGCAGCACCGGGAACGGCGGCGGCGTGACGCGGCCATCGGCATGTTCCACGCTGAAGCCCAGCGCGAGCTTCCAGTGCTCCCAGGAAATTTCATCCGGGATCAGACTCCCGGTGGCGAAGTTCCCCGAACGCAGGGAGATGGCGATAACCATCAGCAGCGGGAACATGATGGCCGCGATGAAAATCAGCAGGCCTAAGTGCGTCGCGAGGAGGCGCAGTTTCTGAGATTTGGGTTGTACCATTGCCATGTTCAGTGCCCTCCTTAGTCAAATTTCATACGTGTGGCTTTCAGGTTCACAATCGCCAGGGCGCCAACCAGCAGGAAGATCAGGGTGGCAATCGCTGCCGCCAGGCCGAAGTCCTGACCACCGCCGCCCTCGAAGGCGATACGGTAGGTGTAGCTCACGAGCAGGTCGGTATAGCCTGCTGGCGTGGTGGTGCCGAGACGGTCCGGGCCACCGTTGGTCAACAGCTGAATCAGCACGAAGTTGTTAAAGTTAAAGGCGAAGCTGGCAATCATCAGCGGCGTCAGCGGCTTAATGAGCAGCGGCAGCGTAATCTTGAAGAAGTTCTGGAACGGACCCGCGCCGTCCATCGCCGAGGCTTCGTACAGGTCGTCCGGGATAGCCTTCAGCAGGCCCATGCACAGGATCATCATGTACGGATAACCCAGCCAGGTGTTGACGATGATAATCATCGAGCGGGCGGTGGTCGGGTCGCTGAACCAGGCCGGTTTGATACCGAACAGCGCGCTCAGCATCATGTTGATTTCACCGAAGCTCTGGTTAAACAGCCCTTTGAAAATCAGAATTGAGATAAACGACGGTACGGCGTAAGGCAGAATCAACAGTACGCGGTAAATCGCTTTCCCTTTCAGGGACTCCCACTGCACGAGGCAGGCCAGCACCATGCCCACGGCCACGGTCAGGATCACGGTCAGTACCGAGAAGACTACCGTCCAGACGAAGATGGCGAAGAACGGTTTCTGGATACCTTCGTCGGTAAACACGCGGGTAAAGTTGTCCCAGCCAATGGTGACGGTGTAGCCCGGGCTGAGCTTGTCGTCACCCCAGCTGCCGTCGGCGGTAATGGACTGATAGAAACCAATGTCGTTATTCGGACGGTACTTCACGCCGCTCTGGTTGTTGGTCAGCGTGCCGTCGTCCGCCAGGGTATACAGCGGCTGCGTGCCGGAGAACTGACGCAGCGAGCTCATGGTCACTTTGCTGTCATCAGGCAGCACGGCGGTGAGTTGGGTCAGCGCCTGGCGGTTCTGGGTAATGATACGCAGGTTGGCGCGTTCACCTTCCGGCAGGGCCGCAGCCTCTTTTAAGACCAGCTTCTGCTCGCCGCCAAATTTGAACGCGTCGGAAAGATAGTTTTTGCCGCTCTCGCCGTCAGTGAGCGCTAACTTCCATTCATCTCCCGCGGGATACAGACCGAAGTTAAAGGTTTTACCCGCCTGATAAGAGCGATCCAGAAGCACCTGGGTGGCGCGCTCCTGCGCGAGCTGGTTGGTGCTACTGTAGTTGGTAAAGGCGATTGCGATGGTGCAGATCAGCGGAAAGAGGACAAACAGCCCCATTCCGGCAACACCTGGGTAAACGTAGCGCCAAGCATAGGCTTTACGGTTGGCGAAAATATACAGGCCAGCAGAGCTTAAGATCAGCGTCATGATGGCAAAGAGATATTCCCCTTGTACGTACATTAAAACAACAAGGTAACCCACCAGCAGACACAGCAGACCTATCACTGACCACTTCAGTGCGTCGCTTTGCCACCAGTGCTTCTTTTTAATGACATCCATGGGGTTCTTCCTCTACAACGGTGGAAACTTTTCGTCAGGTGGCGCTGCGCTTACCTGACCTACGGATCGTGCCGTAGTCGTAGGGCGGGTAAGCGCACGCGCCACCCGCCGTTTTTCTGCTTACTTAGTAATACGACCCTGAGCATCTTTCAGCGCAGCATCAACAGTCTGGCGACCGCTTGCAG
Source organism: Enterobacter hormaechei ATCC 49162 (assembly GCF_001875655.1). Lineage (NCBI taxonomy): Bacteria > Pseudomonadati > Pseudomonadota > Gammaproteobacteria > Enterobacterales > Enterobacteriaceae > Enterobacter > Enterobacter hormaechei. The sequence continues at coordinate 2,558,859 of NZ_MKEQ01000001.1, read as the reverse complement.
CGTTGATAACCGCAGTACGGGTGGCGTACCAGAACGCAGCCATCTGTGGGATGTTCGGCATGATTTCGCCTTTCTGGGCGTTATCCATGGTGGCCGCGATGCGTGGATCTTTCGCCAGCTGATCCTGGAAGGATTTCAGCGCAACGGCGCCCAGCGGTTTGTCCTTGTTCACTTCATCCAGACCCTGATCGGTCAGCAGGTAGTTTTCGAGGAACTCTTTCGCCAGCTCTTTGTTCGGGCTGGCGGCGTTGATACCCGCGCTCAGCACGCCAACGAACGGTTTAGACGGCTTGCCGTTGAAGGTTGGCAGCAGGGTCACGCCGTAGTTGATTTTGCTCTTGTCGATGTTGGTCCAGGCCCACGGACCGTTGATGGTCATCGCGGTTTCGCCTTTGTTGAACGCCGCTTCCGCGATGGAGTAGTCGGTATCCGCATTCATGTGTTTGTTCTTAATCAGGTCAACCAGGAAGGTCAGGCCTTTTTTCGCACCCGCATTGTCCACGCCCACGTCTTTCACGTCATATTTGCCGTTTTCAAACTTGAACGCGTAACCGCCATCGGCAGCAATCAGCGGCCAGGTGAAGTACGGCTCTTGCAGGTTGAACATCAGGGCGGATTTACCTTTCGCCTTCAGCTCTTTATCCAGGGCAGGGATCTCTTCCCAGGTTTTTGGTGGGTTTGGCACCAGGTCTTTGTTGTAAATCAGTGACAGGGCTTCAACCGCGATTGGGTAAGCGATCAGCTTGCCGTTATAGCGAACGGCGTCCCAGGTGAACGGGAACAGTTTGTCCTGGAAGGCTTTGTCTGGTGTGACTTCTGCCAGCAGGCCAGACTGCGCGTAACCCCCGAAACGGTCATGCGCCCAGAAGATAATGTCCGGGCCATCACCGGTTGCTGCAACCTGCGGGAATTTCTCTTCCAGCTTGTCCGGGTGCTCTACGGTGACTTTGATACCGGTGTCTTTCTCGAATTTTTTGCCCACTTCGGCCAGGCCGTTATAGCCCTTGTCGCCGTTAATCCAGATTACCAGCTTGCCTTCTTCAATTTTGGCGAGCGCTGGGGCGGAAACCATCATTGCTGCGAGGGCGGACAATGCGAAAACGCGTGCGCCAGTCTTGATATTCATATCTGCCATCCTTTTTGGTGATGTGCTCGTGGATACATAAGGTGGTTCAACGTGACTCAGTCTCCTTATTTGACATCCTCTTTCCATCCTCCCAGTCCCTACGCCCCACCCCCTGTTTGTGTGATCCCTGTAACATAAATTTAAGTTATGAGTGCTGGCGCACATAAAAACCCACTGAATTTTGCAGGCCGCTTCACGATTTTCGCCTCAGCCCCTCAGCTGCGGTCGCAGAGCCTGCTCTCTCATCCTCCCGCCTCCTCCCCCATAAAAAAGCCGGGGGGTGGAGGATTCACGAAAGTAATGGAACACGCATAGTGAACTTATCTTGAATGTTTCTGTCGGTGACAGGTTGTAACGAAGGGAGAAGGGCATGGCGAGCGTACAGCTGCGTAATGTAACGAAAGCCTGGGGCGACGTAGTGGTGTCAAAAGACATCAATCTGGACATCCACGAAGGTGAGTTTGTGGTGTTCGTGGGTCCATCAGGCTGTGGTAAATCGACTCTGCTGCGTATGATTGCCGGTCTTGAAACCATCACCAGTGGCGATCTCTTTATTGGTGATACCCGAATGAACGACATCCCGCCTGCTGAACGCGGCGTGGGCATGGTGTTCCAGTCTTATGCACTCTATCCGCATCTTTCCGTTGCCGAGAACATGTCCTTTGGCCTGAAGCTGGCCGGCGCGAAAAAAGAGACCATTAACCAGCGCGTCACCCAGGTGGCGGAAGTGCTCCAGCTGGCACATCTGCTGGAGCGTAAACCGAAAGCGCTTTCCGGTGGTCAGCGTCAGCGTGTGGCGATTGGCCGTACGCTGGTGGCCGAACCGCGCGTGTTCCTGCTCGATGAACCGCTTTCCAACCTGGATGCCGCCCTGCGCGTCCAGATGCGTATCGAAATCTCCCGTCTGCACAAGCGCCTTGGGCGCACGATGATTTACGTCACCCACGATCAGGTCGAAGCGATGACGCTGGCCGACAAAATCGTGGTGCTGGACGCCGGTCGCGTGGCGCAGGTGGGCAAACCGCTGGAGCTGTATCACTACCCGGCAGACCGCTTTGTTGCGGGCTTTATTGGCTCGCCAAAGATGAATTTCCTGCCCGTTAAAGTGACCGCGACGGCAATCGAACAGGTACAGGTGGAGCTGCCAAACCGTCAGCAAGTCTGGCTGCCGGTCGACAGCGCCAACGTACAGGTGGGGGCCAATATGTCCCTCGGTATCCGCCCTGAACATTTACTGCCGAGCCACATCGCTGATGTGACGCTGGAAGGTGAAGTTCAGGTCGTCGAACAGCTTGGTCACGAAACACAGATTCATATCCAGATCCCCGCCATCCGTCAGAACCTGGTCTACCGCCAGAATGACGTGGTGTTGGTAGAAGAGGGTGCCACATTCGCTATCGGTTTGCCGCCAGAGCGTTGCCATCTGTTCCGTGAGGATGGCACTGCATGTCGTCGGTTGCACAAAGAGCCAGGCGTTTAAGCATTCCAATTACAAAGAAAAGCAATGATCTCAGGAGATAGAATAATGATTACTCTGCGCAAAGTCCCTCTGGCTGTCGCCATTGCGGCAGGCATCCTGTCTGCCCAGGCGGGCGCCGTAGACTTTAAAGGTTATGCTCGTTCCGGCATTGGCTGGACCGGAAGTGGCGGTGAACAACAATGTTTCCAGGCAACAGGCGCACAAAGTAAATACCGTCTCGGTAACGAATGTGAAACCTACGCCGAACTGAAACTGGGCCAGGAAGTGTGGAAAGAAGGCGATAAGAGCTTCTATTTCGACACCAACGTAGCGTACTCCGTTTCTCAGCAGAACGACTGGGAATCCACCAGCCCGGCCTTCCGTGAAGCTAACGTGCAGGGTAAAAACCTGATTGAATGGCTGCCAGGCTCTACCATCTGGGCCGGTAAGCGCTTCTATCAGCGTCATGACGTACACATGATCGACTTCTACTACTGGGATATTTCTGGTCCTGGTGCCGGTATTGAAAACATCGATCTGGGCTTCGGTAAACTCTCTCTGGCAGCGACCCGTTCTTCTGAGTCCGGCGGTTCTGCAACCTTCGCCGATCGTGATGCGAACGGTGACCGTATTTATGACAACGTGGTACCAAACGATGTCTTCGACGTCCGTTTAGCCGGTCTGGAAACTAACCCGGGCGGTACGCTGGAGCTGGGCGTTGACTACGGTCATACCAACATTCCTGACGACTACTATCTGCAACCTGGCGCCTCTAAAGATGGCTGGCTGTTCACCGCTGAACACACCCAGAGCATGATGAAAGGCTTCAACAAGTTCGTCCTGCAATACGGTACGGACTCCATGACCTCTAACGGTAAAGGGATTCCACAGGGCGGCAGCATCGATAACGACGGTTCTATGTGGCGTGTGCTGGACCACGGTGCAATCACCCTGGCAGACCGTTGGGACCTGATGTACGTCGGTATGTACCAGAACATCGATCGTGACAACAACAACGGTACCGAGTGGTGGACCGTGGGTGTTCGTCCAATGTTCAAATGGACGCCGATCATGAGCACCTTGCTGGAAGTGGGCTACGACAACGTCAAATCTCAGAAAACTGACGACAAAAACAGCCAGTACAAAATCACCCTGGCACAGCAATGGCAGGCAGGCGACAGCATCTGGTCTCGTCCGGCTATCCGTGTCTTCGCAACCTACGCGAAGTGGGATGAGAAATGGGGCTATGCAAACAACGACTCAGGTGCAGGTTACACCTCTGGCGTAGCGTATAGCGACACCTCCGCGAAAACCTTCAGCCGTGGCGACAACGATGAGTGGACCTTCGGCGCCCAGATGGAAATCTGGTGGTAATTCGTCAAGCCTGACGTAATGACCTGAAAAGAGGGGCGTAAGCCCCTCTCTCCTTAGGGTGCTGCGCGCTATTGCCTGGCCACCGCAGTGCTCACGCTATCAGAGGTAATAACAATGAAAATGAAGAAAAGTCTCGTCGCGCTGTGCCTCTCTGCGGGGCTGTTGGCCTGTGCGCCTGCGGTTACTTTTGCAGATGTGAATTTTGTTCCTCAGAATACCAGTGCTGCGCCAGCTATTCCGGCCGCGGCACTTCAGCAACTGGTGTGGACGCCAGTTGATCAATCAAA